>NZ_JAPZSU010000059.1 GCF_027531905.1 Flavobacterium sp.
TCATAACTATCCAGTTAAAAAACTTCTATGGCTCATATGTTTAAATCATCAATATAAATTGCAACGATTAAAATATTTTTCACTCCAAACTTATATGTGCTTTAATGCCTTCTATGGTTCCATAACCATTCAGTTAAAAAACTTCTATGGCTCATATGTTTAAATCTTCAATATAAATTATAACGGTTAAAATATTTTTCACTCCAAACTTATATGTCCTTTAATGCTTTATATGGTTTCATAACTATCCAGTTAAAAAACTTCTATGGCTCATATGTTTAAATCATCAATATAAATTGCAACGATTAAAATATTTTTCACTCCAAACTTATATGTGCTTTAATGCCTTCTATGGTTCCATAACCATTCAGTTAAAAACTTCTATGGCTCATATGTTTAAATTTCACCGATCTAAAGGCACAATCAATTTTAGCTAAAATTAAACATATAGATTTTTGCACAAATTAGTAATAGAATTTAGGTTTTTACTACATTTACCCCTCAAAACAACACTTATGAATTTCAAAAATACGCTCGAATTTGCACAGCAATTAGATGCACAAGATTCGTTGAGAAGCTATCAAAACGAATTTATTTTTCCGCAAGTCAATAACCAAAAAGTAATTTATTTTACAGGAAACTCTCTTGGACTACAGCCCAAAAGAACCAAAACCTATGTTGATGAAGTAATGAACGATTGGGCCAATCTTGCCGTTGAAGGTCATTTCTATGCCGACAAACCTTGGTGGGATTATCACGAACGTTTTGCAGCACCATTGAGTAAAATTGTAGGTGCTTTGCCTAGCGAAGTAACGGTGATGAATACCCTAACAGTCAATCTTCACTTGTTGATGGTTTCTTTTTATAAGCCTACGGCTAAAAGGTATAAAATCATTTGCGAAGAAAAAGCCTTTCCTTCAGACCAATACATGTTTCAGAGTCAAGTGCAATTTCACGCTCAAAACAGCGGCATCAACGCAAACGATGCCATAGTTGAAATCAAGCGTCGAGAAGGAGAACATAATATTCGCCTCGAAGACATTATTAGTAAAATAAACGAAGTAGGCGATGAGCTAGCGTTGGTTTTAATTGGAGGAGTGAACTATTACACCGGCCAAGTTTTTGATATTAAAACCATCACTGCTGCAGGGCATCGCGTAGGCGCAAAAGTAGGATGGGATTTAGCACACGCTGCTGGAAATATCAAACTAGAACTACACGATTGGGAGGTAGATTTTGCCGCTTGGTGCAGTTACAAATATATGAACTCAGGTCCCGGAAATGCTTCGGGTTGTTTTGTACATCAAAAGCATCATAACGATAGTACTTTGTCGAGGTTCGCAGGTTGGTGGGGACACAACAAAGAGAGACGTTTCAAAATGGAACCTCAATTTGACCCTGTTCACGGTGCTGACGGTTGGCAAATTAGTAATTTACCTATTTTATCCTTAGCGCCTTATTTGGCTTCGGTGCATTTATTTGACGAAGTTGGGATGGAGGCATTGATTGCAAAACGTGACCATATTACTTCTTATTTAGAATTTATTTTACACGAAATAGATAAAGAAGTAGACAGCACTTTTGAGATTATTACTCCAAGTAATCCTGAGGAACGAGCTTCGCAATTGTCTGTTTTTTTACACGGTGAAGGACGCAGCTTGTTCGATTATTTGATGAAAAATGGTGTAATCACAGATTGGAGAGAGCCCAACGTGATTCGTTTAGCGCCAGTGCCTCTGTATACTTCCTATGAAGACATGTTTCGTTTCGGACAAATACTGAAACAAGGGATTCTTCAAAAATAGAATACGCCTAAATAAAAAAGTCGGTTAGAGAAATTTAACCGACTTTTTTTTAGAAATGTAACTAACAGATAGAAAGCTTATAGCGTAGGTTTCGAAAAAGGTAGAATTTATCTTCTTCTGAACGTCATTAACATTTTTATTTTACTTCAATTAATAGCAACTCTTTTTGAAAAGCATTCAATTGCATTTCTAATTCTTTTGCGATAGCAGTAAAACGGTTGGTATTCAGTAATACATTTTGATAATATTCAATGCCTTCTAACATATTTTTCTTGAAAGCTTGCAGTTTTTTTACTTGTGCCGCAGTTGATGCTGAAGCAACAGTTTGGCATTCATTTTTGAAATAATCCAAGTACATCTTTAGTTCTTTGATAAATACGTTTGGACGATTAGTCACTCGAAGTACGGTATCATTTCCATAAATGTGTTGAATCATTTTTTTCAACGAAACCTCTTGGTCAAAATAAGCTAAATTCGGTCCAGGACACACTACAATTCCTTGGTCTTGCCCTTTTATTGGAATATTGTTCTCCAAGTAAGAAGCATTGGCTAATCCAACACAAAGGCAAGATTTTTCGGTAATGCTGTTTTTGCAACTTTCATATTGTTCTAGGCTGAGCGTTTGCTTTTTCTCTTCAAGAGTAGCCAATTGCTCGTCTTGAAATTTTTTCGAAGCGGTACAAATACCATTGCCCTCTGCGTCTTTATGCAAAGCCAAGAATTTCTTTGGACACGAACTGCCAGCTTTATTGGCTTGAATTCGTTTTTCTCTTATAATTTCATTGGTGGTTCCTCTTAAAGTATTGAACGGTACGCCTAGAGGGGAAATGTGACTCAAATAAAAATCATTTTCTTTGGCTTCCGCCAATAATTTTCGGGTATTGTTGTCTACAGAAGTAGCTTCGGGAATCAATAAAAATGGGGAACCCCATCCAACAGAGTCTACTTGATAATGCTCTAATAAAAAGGTATGTTCGGAAGCTGTTCCTACACCACCTTGAACCGTAATTTTTAATTCTAATGGGGATTCTGGAACGGGAAGTTCTTTTTGTCCCAATGCTTTAACCATTAAATCGTGTGCTGATTGGATGAGTTGCTCTTTCTTTTGTTTGAATTCTTCCAAAATGGGACCTAGTAAAAAACCATCGGTGGCAAAAGCATGACCTCCACAATTTAATCCAGATTCAATACGATATTCTGAAACCCAAAGGCCTTTTTTAGCTAAAAAATTACCTTGTATCATCGCCGAACGGAAATCGCTAACTTTTAGCGTGATCTTCTTCTTTAGGGAGTTATTCAAATCAGGAAAGAAACAAGAAAAGTTCTCGAAATAGCTGTACAATCTTGGATTCATTCCGGCACTTAAAACAACTGAAGAAGCTAAATTGCTATTTGCAAATCCTCTTAGTGCTGCATGAGCGTCATTGAATTCTACTGGTAATTGTTCTTTGCCTACATAATTGTCCTTGTCTAGTTTGGTCATGATATTTACATCAATGGCACCAGGTGATAGCTGATTCTCAATATAATGTTTTAGGTTTTCTTTAAAAGCGATACCTTCATCCATCAATTGTAAAAAACCTTTTTTTAAATCAGACGTATTGGGTAGCTGCGCGATGTAATTGTCTAAAGCCTGTTTGCTCTCAACCAATTCAGTTTTGAAGTCTTCGAATTTTTTCTTTACAATACGGTCAACAAGATTGAGATAGGATGTGATTCGTTCGGCTCTATAGTCGTGAATTTTCTGAGTGATTTCTTGGTAAGGAATCTCAAATTTTTCGCTGTAAAAAGCATTCATTTTTTCGATTAATTCATCATCCGCAATTGAAATTACCGAGGAAATTCCATAATGAGCTACGCGAATAGGACTGTCTATAGTATAAGCCAATCCCATCACGGGGATGTGAAAAGTATGTGGTGATTTTTTATTGGTCATCTATTTATAGCATTTTATTCCCTGCAAATATTGTGAATTGCATTGGTTAAAAAACTGATAAATATCATGGACGTAATTAGATTTTAAATCGGTAGAGCGGAAGTATTATACTTCTTTAAAGATTTGATTTCGAATTGCTTTTTTCGTCAAAAAAGGAAATCGTTGGTTGGTCTTTTCTTGCGTATTGAAAACGGTCTACTAATTTTGGTAGACTATATCCGTCTAACCCATTCAATGAAACAACATTGGCCTTGTCTAATTGCAACCAACTGTCTTTGTGCTGTAATTCTTCATTAAAAAATAGATCTTCTATGGAAGCAATGACATGAATGGTATCGTTTTCTTTAATGAAATATTCATTTACATATTTGCAATACAATTGAACAGGGCTTCCTTTTACAAATGGAATAGGGAAGTTGTCTTTGTATTCTTCAATTAAATTGGTTTTGTCAAATTCTGAAACCCCAGCATCGTAGTTGGCTGATGTATGGTGCGCATCGGCAATCATATCTACAGTAATATGGTTTACGGTAAAATAACCAGTCTCCATGATATTTTTGTAGGTATCTCTTGGAACGGTTGTAGGGCGCATGATGAAACCAAGTAGAGCTGGGCTACTCCCTAAATGGGTGATGCTGCTAAATATGGCTACATTAGTAGCTCCATCTATTGATTTGGTGGCAATTAAATTGGCAGATTTATATCCCGTGCATGAGTTAATAAGATTTAGTTTAGAAATCTTATCCATTTGTATAATGGTCTCTCTCGTTAAATGCTTCATGTTTTTTTATCAAAGATAAATTTTTGTTTAGTTATTTTGAATATTATTTAAACAAAAAAAAAATTATGTTATGGTTTTTTGATAATAAATGTCTTTGTCTTTAACTTTCTTTGATAAATGTCATCAGGATTCGTTTATATTTGTTTTTCTATTTAATAAAAATGGATTGTAAATTTCTTTGTTGATGATGGATGCCAATAAAGATTTTACAAGTAAGTCATTAGCCTAAAATAACAGTCACACCATGAGAGTAGTTAAAAAAATTGCCCTATTTCTTTTTTTGTTTTTAATTGTTTTAGTATTGGCTTTAGTAGGCTATGCTTTTTACACCAAACCTAAATATGAGGGTGAACTTGCTTTGAAAAATATAGAGAAGGCCACCACGGTTTATTTTGATGATTTTGGAGTGCCTCATATTTATGCTAATAGTCAAAAAGATGCGATGGTAGCTTTGGGTTATGTGCATGCGCAAGACCGTTTATGGCAAATGGAATTGATGCGACGCATTGCTCCCGGAAGATTATCAGAGATTTTCGGTTCTGTTGCTTTGAAAAATGACATGTTTTTTGCGGGTTTAGGTATCGAAGAAGCTTCTGAGATGGCAATTGCCAAATTGGATAAAAATGGTAAAGATTATCAATTAGCTATGGCATATTTAGATGGAATTAATCAATATTTGGAAGAAGGTAAAACACCTGTTGAGTTTCATTTAGTTGGGGTTAAAAAAGAAAAATACACCCTCAAAGATGTCTATAATATTTTTGGATACATGTCATTCAGCTTTGCAATGGCGCAAAAAACAGACCCTTTATTGACTGATATTCGTGACCAATTAGGACCAGAATACCTGAAAGATTTTGGTTTGGACGGTTCTTTGGGAACTACTAGAATCAAAAATGCGAAAGTGGATACAAAAGAATATTCGGCAATAGCAAAATCAGTTACAGCATTCCTTGACCAATCCCCAATTCCGCCTTTTATTGGAAGTAACAGTTGGGTTATTGCTCCGCCAAAAACAGAGAATGGTAAAGTTATTTTTGCCAACGACCCTCATATTGGATTTTCTCAACCAGCTACTTGGTATGAAGCCCATATCGTCACGCCTGATTTTGAATTGTACGGATATTATTTAGCAGGAACACCTTATCCGCTTTTGGGGCACAACAGGAAGTACGCTTATGGATTGACGATGTTCGAAAATGATGATTTGGATTTGTACAAAGAAGAAAACAAAGTTGATGATGCCAATAGTTATTTGACTCCAAAAGGGTATCAAAAATATACCATTCAGAACAAAATTATCAAAGTCAAAGATTCATCTTCGGTCAATTTGAAAGTGAAAATTAGCCGTCATGGGCCTATTGTAAATGATTTAATCAAAGGTTTGAATACTAAGCAACCCGTAGCGCTTTCTTGGATTTATACACAACAACCTATTCAGATTTTAGATGCAGTGTATCGATTGTCTCATGCCCAAAATATAGCAGATTTTCAGAAAGGTGTAGCATTAATAGCTGCTCCTGGATTGAACGTTATGTATGGTGATGCCAAAGGAAATGTGGCTTGGTGGGCAACGGGTAAACTGTACAAACATCAGCCTGGGGTGAATCCAAATTTTATTTTGAATGGGGCATCAGGTAAAGAAGATATTGCTGAGTATTTGGACTTTTCTAAAAACCCATCGGCCGTAAATCCATCTTGGAATTATGTCTATTCGGCCAACAACCAACCCGAAGCTGTTGATGGTTTTCTTTATCCAGGCTATTATCTTCCAGAAGATAGAGCTAAGCGAATTACAACGCTTTTAGACGCCAAACAAAAATGGAATAAACAAGCGGTAAGCCAGATGATAGTTGATAATACTTCTTCAACAGTAAATGTGACGCTTAAAGTGATGATGGCTTTTATTGCTTCCGAATCACTTTCAGAAAATCAAAAACAAGCATTTACTATCTTGAAGGATTGGAAAGGGGATAGTAATCTTAACCAAGTGGCTCCAACAATTTACAACAAATGGCTTTATTTATATTTAAAAAATACGTTTGAAGACGAATTAGGTAAAGATAAATTCGAGCAGTTTTTAGGAACACATATCGGGAAACAAGTAGCTACAAAGTTAATTGCGAATCCTAATTCGATTTGGTGGGATGATAGCACTACAAAAGGAACCAAAGAAACGCAAGCTTTTATTTTGAAAAAGTCATACAAAGAAGCCGTAGTGGCTCTCGAAAAGCAATTAGGTACTAACGTCGCATCTTGGACTTGGAACAAAGTACATACAGTAGAACACCAACATCCATTAGGTAAGGTCAGTGCATTGAAACCAATTTTCAATGTGGGGCCTTTTGAAATTGCGGGGACAAATGAGGTGATAAACAATTTGATGTTTGGACTGAATGCTTCAGGGAATTATAAAGTAACTGGAGGACCTTCCACCAGAAGAGTTATCGATTTTTCGGATGTAGAAAATAGTTGGAGTATCATTCCTACTGGCCAATCTGGTAATCCAATGAGTGCTCATTATGACGACCAAACGCAATTGTATAACGAAGGCAAATTCAGAAAAATGAAAATGAATAAAGCCGAAATCGTTACAACTTCAACAAAATTAATCTTTAATCCCATTAAAAAATAGATTTTTATAAAGGGGATACCCGTATTAATCCCTAATTTTGCTTAACTTTTTATCCCCTTTGAATGCAAACACCTCAAAAAATAGCCGTTGTAGGTTCTGGTTTAGTTGGAACTTTATTGGCAATTTACCTGAAAAAATTAGGGCACACAGTGCATGTCTACGACAGAAGTCCAGACATTAGAACTGTTGAGTTTTCTGGACGTTCTATTAATTTAGTGATGTCTAATCGCGGTTGGAAAACACTTCAGGATATTGGTCTTGAAGAAGAAATAAAAAAAATTGGTATTCAAGTAGACAAAAGAGGAATTCATCTTAAAGATGGAACTTTCACCACACAGTTTTACGGAAAAGAAGGGGAGTCTATCTTCTCGCTTTCTAGAGGAGTACTCAACAGAAGAATGATTGATTTAGCGGAAGAAGCAGGAGCTGAATTCTTTTTTAATAGAAAAATTTGGGATGTTTCTTTGGCGAATGCCTCTCTTTATGAAGGAGAAACCGAGCAAGGGGAGTGGAAGGAATTAAAGTATGATATAGTTTTTGGAGCCGATGGCGCTTTTTCAAGAGTACGTCATCGTATGCAGCGTCAATCTCAATTTGATTATGCTCAAGAGTTCATGAAAATCGGTTATAAGGAATTGCATATTCCAGCCAATGAAGACGGAACCCATAAAATCGATAAAAACTCACTGCACATTTGGCCTCGTGGCAATTTTATGTTGATGGGCTTGGCCAATTTGGATGGAAGTTTTACTTGTACGTTGTTCATGCCTTTTGAAGGGGAAAATTCGTTTGAAAATTTAAAAGACGAAACGGCTTTAGTTGATTTTTTTGCAGAATACTTTCCAGATACCAAAGATGTAATTCCAGATTTGGTCGAAGATTTTTTCAAAAACCCAACAAGCTATTTGGTAATGACCAAATGTTTTCCATGGACGCACAGCGATAAAGTGGCGTTAATTGGAGATTCTGCTCATGCGATAGTCCCTTTTTATGGTCATGGAATGAATGCTGGTTTTGAAGATATTACCACGCTAAATGAAATGATTTTGAAATATGGCGACGATTGGAAAACTATTTTTTCAGAATATCAAAAATCAAGAAAGCCTAATGCAGATGCTATTGCCGAACTTTCGAGACGAAATTTTGAAGAAATGAGCTCCAAAACTGCCGACCCGAAATTTTTATTGCAAAAGAAAATAGAGAAATGGTTTTCAGATAAACATCCAGACAAATGGATGCCTTTATACAGCCGCGTAACGTTTAGTTTACAACCTTATTCCGAAGCTTTGGCCATTGGGGATTTTCAAAATAAAATCATGGAGGAAATCATGCAGTTTCCTGATATTGCCCATAAATGGGACAGCCCAGAAGTGGAAGAAAAAATTATTCAGTTATTGAAGGTGAAATAAAAAGAATCCCAAATCTAGCATCAAGTTTAGATTTGGGATTTTTTACGATTTAAAAATAAATGGTAGTCAGGCTTAAATTGTAAATACTATAGGTGTGCCAATTTTGTTCTTTTTCTTAAATGTCCTTTGAGGTCTACAATGATTTAAAATTTCCCACACCAAACTTAAATGTCCTTCAATGCCTTACATGGTTTAAAAAGTTTAACCGCAAGGAAAACAAAGATTTACGCAAAGTTCACAAAGGAAAAAGCTTCAATTTTATTCAATTCCATTAATGGTTTAAAAAGTTTAACCACAAAGTGAGTAAAGTACGTCACAACGTTCACAAAGTTAAATACTTCAATGTTCTTCAGTTCCTAATATGGTTCAATAAAAAGGTTGTTACTCGCGGTGGACTTTATTAAAATCAAAGGCAGGCGTGCAAATAGCGATATATTCACAAGGCTCCTCAAATGGATTCGAATATTGAACACGGGTGTTTTTTTGAATATGTATCGATTGACCAGCTTCTAGAATTACCGTTTCTCCTTCGATTATAAATTGCTTTTTCCCTTTGATGATGTAGGTGTATTCGTCAAACTCTGGGGTTTGAAAGGGTTCGCTCCATTGTGGTGGGGCAATCATGTGTGCAATAGAAACATCTCTATTTTGAGTAGTTGGGATGCCGTGATGTTCTTCGATTAGTTTTCCGTCTGTTGTAGGGACGATAAAAGGGGATTTTTGTAAGGTGTATTTTTTCATTTTATATAGTTTTTTTGCGAGAGGGATAGGAATCAATGCCATTAAGTTAAGGATTAAATGATTGTTGATTTTTGATTAACGATTTTTGATTGCGGATGTATAAGATGTGTACGTCCCTGATATAGGTTGACCACAAAAGTCAATTTATATGAAAGCAAATTTAAAGAATGTTCGAAAAGTACGGCATTATTCAGAAGATTTTAAACGAGAGATTGTTTCTGTTTTTGAAAGTGGCAAATTAAGTGTTC
>NZ_JAPZSU010000015.1 GCF_027531905.1 Flavobacterium sp.
AGAAAATATAACGTGGCATAAAACGAGAATAACTTTTTTCGGCTTTTTAATTAAGCCCAAAAGTTATTTCCCGTTTTAGCCAAAAGACTAAAATGAAAGATAAACAATTAAAAAACGGTCAACTCTAATTAGGGAAGTACATTTGGAGCAAGTGAGTAAAAAATTACATGATTTTCAGCGTCTTGCTGCGCGAACCCACTGTAGTACCAGAATATTATTCAGTAATACCACAAAAAAACCTTAACAACAGAAAAATGAAAAAACTCGGAACAAGTTTAATAGTTATAGTTATTCTTTTAATATCAAATTACAGTGAAGCCCAAATTATTAAGTACACAGATTATGAGGTTGCAAAAAGTGAAGCTTTAAAGCAAAATAAAGATATATTGATTGTTCTTACGGGTTCTGAATGGTGTAAACCTTGTATAAAAATAAAAAAAAATGTCTTTCAAAATACAGCGTTTATAAAACTTGCAGAAGACAGGTTAATAATTCTTGAGATAAATTTAGATAGACACATAAATATGAGTTCAAAAGTCTATAAAGATTATGATTTTTTCAAAAATAAATATCAGACAAATGCATTGCCTAGTCTTATTTTAATAGACAAAAATGAGGTTACTAAATCTGTAATTAGTAAAGGATTGACATCTTTTGAAAAAACATATAATAGCCTTCGTGAACTAACAACTAAACAGTAAAAATTAAGTACTATTGCTCACCTCCTGCTCCTCGAAGCATACATCCCGCTGAAGTATGCTACCCGAATGTCTCCGACTTCGCGCCATTTTTAATCAGGTTGTAATCCGTAAATACGATAAAAGTCTCACGACTTTTTAGCCTAAATACCTTTAGAATAATAAGCTTTTAAAAACTGTAAAAACACCCCGCTGCGATAACTGAAACTTGTAACTCATCTTCGAGCAACAGCAACCTAAAAGAAACAAAATTAAAAATGAGAAAAATAATTATACTTTTACATCTGATGCTATTCGTACATCTTAAAGGAAATTGCCAAACTAAAATAGTACAACCAAAAGAAGTCGTTAAAACCGAATTTGGATCCATACTAGATAGTTTAAAAGTGAAAGGCTCAATTTTAATTTATGACGTAAAAAACAAAACATTTTTTTCCAACGATTTCACTTGGGCAAAAACTGGAGTAATTCCGGCATCAACTTTCAAAATTCCAAACTCAATTATTGCCTTAGAAACTGGAGTAATCAAAAATGATTCCGCACTATTTAAATGGAATGGTGAACCACGAAAATTTAAAAAATGGGAAGAAGATTTAACGTTCAAAAAAGCGTTTCAAGTTTCTTGCGTTCCTTGTTATCAAGAAATTGCTAGAAAGATTGGGGTAAAGAGAATGAAATCTTATTTGAAAAAATTGGAGTACATAGGTATGGTTTTCGACACCTTAACGATTGATACTTTTTGGTTACAAGGAAAATCGAAATTTTCACAAATGCAACAAATTGACTTTTTAAAAAGACTGTATTTCTCAAAATTACCAATTTCAAAAAGAACTGAAACTATAATGAAGGACATCATGCTGCTTGAAAAAACTGAAAGTTATGTTTTAAGCGGTAAATCAGGTTGGGGAATGCGAAATGAAATCAATAATGGTTGGCTTGTTGGATACTTAGAAACGGATAATGCTGTTTACTTTTTTGCAACAAACGTAGAAAAAGAAGCAACAACTATGGATGAATTTCCTTTAATTCGTTTAAATGCAACTAAAGAAGCATTTAAAAAACTAAAGCTGATTAAATAAAAAATGACTAAGCCACTATGGGCTGAAAGTCCATAGATTTGTTTTGGCAGACTGAAAGTCTGCAAGGTTAGAATATAATTTAACCGCAGATTCGCAAATTATTATAATTATTAATCTTTTAAAATCTGCGAATCTGCGGTGTATTTTTTTTACAAGCTAAAGCGATTTTAAACTCTATTTGAGACCAATAAAATTAAATGACCGAAATCCTAGTCATAAAAAACAAACCGAATTGGGTTATTGCCTTAACATTTCCTTTTGTGTTATTACTTTTGATCTTAATAATGCTTGTTTTTTTACCTATTGTTTCTGCAAGTAATACGTACTTGCTTTCTGCTTTGGATTACGTTTTTTCATTGATACCGTTTCTAGGATTTTTTATTCTCTTCCTTTACATTTGGTTATGGAATACTTTTGGCAAAGTGATTTTGGAAATCTCGCCTGAAAAAATAAATGTCACGAATAAAAACAAACTTTTCAATAAACCAAAAGAATATCTGAAATCTGAAATACAAAAAATTAGTATTGTAGATTTTGGAGTTGAGCAGACAAGATATTATACACGATTAAATTATTTATTTTCAAATTCTAACTACTCGATTACGATTCAAAAAGGTAGAGAAACTATCAGAATAGTTGATTGGTTGAGTCATGAAGAAGCACATAGCATCCTTGAAAAAATAAATCAATAAAACAACATCCCCTGATTGAAGCATACAAGCCGTTAAAGTATGCTGCGAACGTCTCCTACTTCTTGCTTTTCTTAATCAGATTATGCTCTAAAAAAAAGATGAAATTCCAAGTTGCCCTCCCTAACATGAACTATCATTATGTTAACAGATTTTGGAGCAAGTGGAAACTAAAAAAAAGTACTATATTCTTGTTTTTCAAAGCAATTAGTTTTTTTTCTTCATACCCCAAATACCCTCATAAAAAAATGCCCTCGTAAAAAAATTCAGAGGGCATTTTTTTTGATTTAGAAAAACTATTAAAGCGCAGTAATAATAAACTCGCTTCTTCGGTTCATTTGGTGTTGTTCTTCGGTGCAATTGGATTGGTTGGTTGGTTCACAACCGCAATCGTTGATGAGTTGCGATTCGCCATAGCCTTTTCCTGTGAGTCTTGATTTATCGATGCCTTTAGAAACTAACCAAGCAATAGTAGCCTTTGCTCTTCTTTCGGATAAAGCCAAGTTGTATACAGCAGTTTGTCTACAATCGGTATGGGAACGAATGTCGATTTTCATCGTTGGGATTTGTTGTAATACATCTAGTATTTTGTCCAAGTCCATAGCTGCTTCCTTGCGGATATTAGATTTACCCAAATCAAAATAAATCATTTTGATGCCAAAACATTTGCCTAAATCATCGCCTACGGTTACTTTGCAAATGCTAGCTTCTAGTTGTAAATCCACTGTAGTTTCGCCTGTGATTTCTGGCATTTTAATTGTTACTTCTTTTGAAATGTAACCTTCTTTGGTCGCTCTAACGCTGTAGGTTTTTCTACAATCGACCTTGAAGTTATATTTCCCTGACGTATCGGTTGTGGTCTCGCCAATAACTTCGTATTTTTTGTTCAAAAGCACCATTTGTACGCCTGCCAAAACAGCTCCTGATGCCTTGTCAGTTATGGTTCCTTTCAAGATTTGTTTGCATTTATCTTTACGGTTAAACCTGTAAATATCATCCGAACCCAATCCGCCATCGCGATTCGAGGAGAAGAAACCTTTGTTGGTTTCACTATCTCGATAATATCCAAAGTCATCTTTAGGAGAATTCACTTCGGCTCCTTCATTTTCAACTTCATCAAAAGTACCGTCATTATTGATTTTGGTCGTAAAAATATCCAAACCTCCTAGTCCAGGATGTCCATCTGAGGCAAAATACAATTGATTGTCTTTGGTTACAAATGGAAACGTTTCTCTTCCTTCGGTGTTGATTTCTGCGCCTAGATTAACGGGTTTTCCATAAGTTCCGTTGCTATTGATACTCACTTTATACAAGTCCGATTGCCCAATAGTTCCTGGTCTATCTGAAGAAAAATACAAGGTTTGCTCGTCGGGACTCAAGGCTGGGTGCGCCGAACTGAAATTATCGCTATTGAATGGCAATTCGGTTACGTTGGTCCATCTCTTGTCCACTAAAGTTGCTTTGTAGATTTTCAATAGCATAACTTTGTTGACGTCTTTTCCTTTCTTGCCATCCAAATAGTTGTTTCTGGTAAAATACATGGTATTGCCATCTTTGGTAAAAACTGGTGTAGCTTCATGAAATTTAGAATTGATGTTGGCATCGTAACGTTTCGGATTACTTGGAATAAGCTCTTGGTTGACTACAGCATCATATAAATTGGTAAAATGTTCGCCTGTCCAAGCGTCTTTGCTCTCTACTACTCCACCAATGTCTCTTGCTGAAGTAAAAATTAATTTATCATCTACAATGGCACTGCCGTAATCAGAATACTTGGAGTTGATACCTGCGTTTTCAATGGTATAGCTACCAACATTGGCTTTGATGCCTTCTAAATAACTTGTATTCTTTTTTAAGCGCTTTCCACGACTATCGCCACTTGATTTACTTTCAAATTTAGCGAGCACAGTTGCCGCTTCCTTCTCTTTTCCAATGGATTTTAGCGATTGAGCATAGCGGTAATAATATTCCGATGCTAACTCTGGTTGTAGTTGATACAACTTTTCATAGGAATGGGCTGCCATTTCAAAATCAGAATTAAAATAATACGCATTGCCCAATTTCATATACATATCCGCCGATTCGTAGCCTTTGGCAGCGAGGCGTTCATAGGTTTGAATGGCATCAACAAAAGCGTAATTATCGTATTGTTTATCTGCGTAAGCTAATTTGGCTTTTTGAGCAAAACTGGAACTCCAAAAAAAGGAGCTAATAACTAGACAAAGAAGGAACTGTTTTTTCATGATCTAATTTTTTTAGAAAAATCTTGGTGAAGTAATTTTTTCGTTGTTTTTGAAGATTTCATAACGCAAGAAAACCTCATGCGATCCTGAATTGTAGTTCTCTAAATTGGTGGTTTCTAAATCATATCCATAACCAATGTACATACCTTTTGTGACTTGAAATCCTACCATCGCACTCATGGCGGCACTCCATCGATACGCCAGACCAACTACAACTTTCTCTACAAACATAAAGTTGGCAGAAACATCAACTTGCAATGGAGCGCCTTGGACTAATTTAGTTAACAATGCGGGCTTGAATTGAATCTCGCTTGATAGGTCAAACACATGCCCCCCTATTAAATATAAATGCATTCGCTCTGAAGCTACCGAACTAGAGGTAAACGTTGACTGTCCTTTATCAAAATGCTTTGTTTCTAAAAAATTAGGAACAGACAAACCAAGATAAGTCTTGTCCGAATGGTAATAAACCCCGGCGCCAATATTTGGTGAAAACCTATTATCTATATTATATTGTGCCAAAACATCCCCTGGGTTATAAATATTTAATTTTGTGAAATCAACGTTTAAAAGGTTTACGGTGGTTTTTATACCAAATGATAACTTAAATTTTTCAGAAGTATTAATAGTATAAGACACATCTAGAGAAATTGAATTTTCGTCTGAAGGCCCAATTCTATCATTTATAACAGATAAACCTAACCCAATATTCGAATTTCTAATGGGCGTATTTAATGAAAATGCATTGGTTACAGGTGCTCCATCAAGACCAACCCACTGTGTTCTATGCAATCCGAAGATACTTAATACTTCACGAGTTCCAGCATACGCAGGGTTAATATTTATTGTATTGTACATATACTGAGTATATTGTGCATCTTGTTGCGAAAATCCAGAGATAGAGCTTAACGCAAACAACAGAATTATAATTAATTTTTTCATTTGTACAACTTTTTATTAATACAGGGAGTTATTGTTACTCCCTGATATTAAATTATTTATCTATTTATGTATAAATATCCAGATTTAGATTTTGTTACACCTGTAGTGTTGTGGGTATACTTAAACACATAGAAGTAAGTGCCTACTGGTAATTGAGACTCTTTAGCAATTGTAACTCGACCATTTGACTCGCCTGTGAAGAAGTTTTGGCTTTGTCCATATCCTTTAGTTTCAAAAACTAATACTCCCCATCGGTTATAAATTTCAAGGGTGTTTTGCGTATAGTTATCTAAATTTCTA
>NZ_JAPZSU010000057.1 GCF_027531905.1 Flavobacterium sp.
TGTTGTCTTTTGAAAAAATGTGTTGAAAAAACATTAAGTTTATAAATAATATTTTTAATATACAACCAAAAATCGGCGATAATCTGCCTAATCTGCGTGCCATTTTAACATAAAAATATTTGTGTCCAGACGGTAGGATGGGAGCGGCATCCTTTTTTTCCTAGCTGGCCGTTTTACAAACGGTGAGCTAGGGAAAAAAGATATAGCGTACAGCAGGACAACTCGTCTGGAAAAGCAGGGTCGTGTGCTCCTTACAATTAGGCATCAATTTTTATTTTGGATACCATTAAGGCGATTAAAAATCCGAAAATGCCAATAAATGCGAATGAAAATTGCAAACCAAAAGCTTGAGCAATATGGCCAATAACAGGTGGTCCTATCAAAAACCCTAGAAAACTTACGCTTGAGACAGCGGTGAGCGCTTCGCCTGTTGGGATGGTTGGTTGTTTTCCTGCAATGCTATACAAAGTTGGAATGATAGTCGAAACGCCTAGTCCAACAAACATAAAGGCGATGGTTGCGGGAATGATGTAGGGAAAAAATACGGCGGTGAATAAACCTGTAGAAATGACACACCCACTGATTTGCATTACTTTTTTGCGTCCCCATTTTTGGGTAAGACGGTCGCCGAAAAAACGGCCGCTAGCCATCATAATCATAAAGGAAGTGTAGCCCAAAACGACTAAAGGACCTGGAACTTTGACTACGTCTTTGAAATATACGCCACTCCAATCGAACATTACGCCTTCGCTAGCCATACAACAAAAACCAATTACACCTAGCCAAATTAAGGTGGGGTCGGGTTTGAAAAAAGGTTTTTTCTTTTCGGTTTTTTGGGTTTCTTTGGCGCGGATGAGCAATTTGTAATTGAAGGCTACGAGTCCTAAAACGATGCAAGCGACAATAATAAAATGGGTGTAGGTCGTTAATTCTAAAGCTAAAATTCCGAGACCGATTAAGGCTCCAGTAAAACCAGCCAAACTCCACATTCCGTGAAAAGACAGCATAATGTTGCGCTTAAAAAGACCTTCGGTATAGACGCCTTGGGTGTTTACCGAAATATTGGTTAAGTTGGCGGTAAGTCCAAAGGCAAAAAGTCCAAGAGCCAATTGCCAAGCGTTTTGTGCCAAAGCTAAGTTGGTCAAACTAACAGCATATAATAAAATTGAGACGGGCAATACTCTGTGACTTCCATAACGTGTGACCAATTTTCCAGAGAAAAACATCATAGTAAGTTGCCCCACAGGAAGCGCAAATAAGATGGTTCCCAAGGTACCTTCACTAAGTTGCAAAGCTGTTTTGATGGTTGGAATGCGACTCGCCCAAGTGGCAAAAGTAAGTCCCATTCCGAAATAAAACATTGCCACTGCCCAACGTATTCTGTTGAGGTAAGAGACTTTGGCTTCGGCGTAGGCTTTTTTGTATTTCCCTTTGGGTTTAAGCCGCCCTAAGAAGTTGAGGTAAATCAAAGGATTGGTTTTTAGTGTTTTAAGTGCCAAAATTACAAAAAAGAACGGCTTATTGTGTCATAATAACACATTTTAATGATTTACAACGATATTGTTTATAATTTAAATACGTTGTGTTTATTTTTTTACCACATAGAATCATAGAATTTATAGTTTTACATAGAAAGGTATAGACGTTTTACTATTCACATAGCTACATAATACTATGTGAGAAATAGCACTATTTCTATTTTCTCTTTATACCTTGTACTATTAATCTATGGCTCTAGCCTGCAATGAGGCATCGAAGTGTGGTTAAATTTTATTTGAACTTTAATCAAAACTACTTACCTTGATTCTTTGCTGTTGTTGATGACTAGCGATTGCCGCCTCTATGATTTGCATCACTTGAACACCTTCTGTAGCGGAAACTGGTACTTTTTTTCCGTGAAGAATGGCTTGGTACATTCCCTCAAAAAAAGCATAGTAATTGCCTTGTTCTGTGGACACGAATTCTTTGATAATCGTTCCGTTGTTTTCGGTGTGGAGCAGTCCTTTTAGGTGTTCGGGTTCGGTGCCCCAATCTGTGGTATTGGGTTTTTTACCTAATTTTAATTCGTCTTCTTGCACATCGCCACGGGCTTTTAGAAACGAACCCTTTTTGCCGTGAAGCGTATACGATGGATGCGGTTCACGCACAAAGAAACCAGCTTTGAGTCGGACTCTTAGCTCGGGATAAAATAGGGTGATATCAATCCAATCGTCAACTAAAGAATGGGCTCTAGTAATTCGAATGTCTCCGTTTACGGCATCTGGAAAACCAAACAAGCATAAGGCTTGGTCGATGATGTGAGGTCCTAAATCTTTCAGAATTCCAGCACCGGCATTTTGGGTTTCTTTGTGGACTTTTGGACTCAAATTAGGATTGTAGCGGTCAAAATGAATTTCGGCCTCCACGATATCGCCAAGGATTTTGTCCTGAAGTATTTTTTGAACGGTTTTGAAGTCGCTGTCCCATCTTCGGTTTTGAAAAACGGCCAGTTGCAGTCCTTTTTCGTTGGCCAAAGCGGCTAGTTCTTGGGCTTCGGCAACGGTGGTGGTAAAGGCTTTTTCTACGATGGCGTGTTTTCCAGCGAGCAAGACTTGTTTGGCATATTCATAATGCGTACCCACAGGCGTATTCACAATTACCAAATCGCAATCGTCTTGGAGTAAAGTTTCTAAAGTGGGGTAGCTTTTTACTTTAGGGAAATCCGTTTGTATGAGCTTTTTGCTGCGTTCCCAAGCGCCTGTTATTTCAAAACCGGGATGTAAATCGAGAAAAGGAGCGTGGAATACTTTTCCAGACATTCCGTAGGAGAGTAGTGCCGTTTTTATTTTTTGCATAGATTGAAAGATTGAATGATTGAAACAAAAAAAATCCTCCGGACAAATTTAGGAAGAAATACTCAGCTTCATTTTATTTCCCCGACATTATAAGCAAATTATAACAATACAACTTTGAAAAGGGTTTCCAAAAACCACGAGATAAAAAAAATAGCTTTAGTTGAAAGGAGACAAGCGATTTAACAAACATTTAAATCGGTATGTAGTATATTGCGCTATCAAATTAAAATAGAAACGCTACTTTTGTGCGTTATTTAAGAACTAAAAGTAAACAATGGAAATCGTTATCAAGTTTGCTCAATTTTTATTGAGTTTGTCCTTATTAATTATTCTTCACGAATTGGGACATTTTATTCCTGCCAAATTATTCAAAACTAGAGTAGAGAAATTTTACTTGTTTTTTGACCTTAAGTTTTCGTTACTCAAAAAGAAAATAGGCGAAACCGAATACGGTATTGGTTGGTTGCCACTTGGCGGTTATGTGAAAATCTCTGGGATGATCGATGAGAGTATGGACAAGGAACAAATGGCGTTACCACCACAACCTTGGGAATTTCGTTCGAAACCCGCTTGGCAACGTTTGATTATTATGTTGGGAGGGGTTACGGTAAACTTCATTTTGGCGTTCATTATTTATATAGGAATGGCTTTTGCTTATGGTGATGCTTTTGTAACTATGGCCGATATGAAAGACGGATTGCTAATTGAAAATCCAGTGATGAATAAAATTGGTTTCCAAACTGGTGATAAAATCTTTGCTGTTGATGGCGAAAAAATCGAAAAATACGACAACGAAATCAATATGAAATTGATTATGGGGAAAGAAGTCCAAATCGAAAGAAATGGCGCTACTCAAACCATTCAAATGCCTGTTGATTTAGTGGACCAATTGTCAAAATTAGAAAAAGGGCCTTTAGTGAATATTCGTATGCCGTTTGCAGTTACCGCTATTCCTGAAGAATCTTTGAATAAACAATTACAGCCTAAAGACGTTATTGTTTCTATGAATGGCCAACCTGCCAAATATTACGATCAAGTTAAGGCTATACTAAAAGCGAACAATGGCAAAACCCTTCCAGCGGTTGTAATTCGTAACGAAAAAGAAGTACCTGTTCAAGTAATCGTTAACCAAGACGCCAAATTGGGGATACAAACGGGTAGTTTAGGATTAGAATCTTTAGAAAAACTAGGCTACTACAAAATCAGCAAACAAGAATACAGTTTCTTCGAATCGATTCCGGTGGGGATTGAAAAAGGGAAAGACCAATTGTTGAGCTATGGCAAACAATTGAAAATGATTTTCAATCCAGAGACCAAAGCGTACAAACAAGTGGGTGGATTTGCGGCTATTTTTAATATTTTCCCTAGTTCTTGGAGCTGGGAAGTATTCTGGAACATCACGGCTTTGTTATCGATTATGTTGGGAGTAATGAATTTATTGCCGATTCCAGCGTTGGATGGTGGCCACGTAATGTTTTTGTTGTATGAAATCATTAGCGGCAAAAAACCAAGCGACAAATTCCTAGAGAATGCTCAAATGGTTGGTTTTGTTTTACTTATCTCGTTGCTTTTATTTGCTAACGGGAACGACATTTACAAGGCGATTGTTGGCAAGTAAAAAAAATTAAAAAAAATTTATTTTTTGTTTGCAAAACTTGAAATTAGGTGTATCTTTGCAACCGCTTAGACAAACAAACAATGTCAGTCAAAGCCACAGAAAACGTTCCTACTACGCATTATAATACACAGTTTCCTCCTTAGCTCAGTTGGTTAGAGCATCTGACTGTTAATCAGAGGGTCCTTGGTTCGAGCCCAAGAGGGGGAGCTTAAAAGCCTGACAGCTATGTCGGGCTTTTTTTATGGAATAAATTGAATCCATAAAATTCAAGGACTTACTGCAGGTTTGAGCTGAAACTCTTCAGTTCAATTTTTATCCTAAAAAATTATTCTTTATATTATCGTTTTTTGTTTAATAATACCATCGTCAACTGATTCCTTTTTTGGGCTTCGTCTACTTCAACTCTTTTTTTTAAATAAGTTACTGCTATTTTAAAATATACTTTTTTAAAAACTTTTCAATTTATTCACATTTCTCTTGCAAACTTTCTAAAAATTAATTGCACATTTGCCAAAAAAATTTTAAAAAATATATGAAAAAAATCTTACTTTTTTTATTTGCCTTAGTTACTATGGGAACACAAGCACAAACAGCAGGCGATATAGCGCAAAGTTTTGGAGCATATCCTGGATTTATTGGAAATGTTCGTACAATTGAACAGCAAGTAGATGGGAAAATTCTTGCAGGTGGAGATTTCAATTCATACAAAGGTGAAACAGAAAACAAAATTATCCGTTTGAATAGCGATGGTTCTAAAGACACTGCTTTTAGCACAGGAACTGGGTTTAATGACGATGTTTATGCTATCGCAACACAAGCTGATGGAAAAATTCTTGTAGGAGGAAGCTTCTCTACCTATAACGCAGTTACTGAAAACAAAATCATCCGATTGAATAACGACGGCACCAAAGACGCAACTTTTGATACAGGAACAGGTTTTCAAGGGAGTGTTCATTCAATAAAACTGCAAGCCGATGGAAAAATATTAGTAGGTGGATTTTTCACTTCCTACAAAGGACTTACTGAAAATAGAATCATCCGTTTGAATAGTGATGGTACAAAAGATACTTCTTTTAACACAGGTACAGGATTTAATGACCGCGTTTTAACAATAGAACAACAAATAGATGGTAAAATCCTTGTAGGAGGAATGTTTACTTCCTATAATGGAACTAGCGAAGGCTATATTATCCGCTTGAATAATGATGGCAGTAAAGACGCAACTTTTGATACAGGATCGGGGTTTGATTTAGATGTCTTTATAATTAAACAACTTGCAGATGGTAAAATTCTTGTAGGTGGAGATTTCTCAGAGTACGACACAACTAGTACAAATAAAATCATCCGTTTAAATGCCGATGGCAGCAAAGACACTACATTTAACACAGGAACAGGTTTTAATCGTACTGTTTGGTCAATAGAAGAACAAGCAGATGGTCAAATATTAGTTGGCGGAGAATTTGCTACTTACAAAGATACTAGCGAAAACAAAATCATTCGCTTAAATACCGATGGTTCCAAAGATGTTACTTTTACAGCAGGAGTGGGGTTTGAAAGCACTTTTTATACCACTATTTATACAATAGCACAACAAGTTGATGGTAAAATATTAGTAGGTGGATCCTTCTATATCTTCAACGCATTTACCGAATACAAAATGATTCGTTTGAATAGCGATGGCAGCAAAGACGCTACTTTTAACACGGGAAACGGAACTGGGTTTAATGGATATGTGTACGAAATAGTACAACAAGCAGATGGAAAAATTCTTATCGGTGGAAATTTCTCTTCCTACAACGGAGTAACAGAAAACAGCATTATCCGTTTAAATAGTGATGGTAGCAAAGACACAACCTTTACTACTGGAACAGGGTTTAGAACTACAGGATTTGGTATTAATTATGGTCGTGTTTACTCAATAGCATTACAAACAGATGGAAAAATTCTTGTAGGTGGAGAATTCTCCACCTACAACGGAGCTTCAGAAAACTTTATTATACGTTTGAATAGCGATGGCACAAAAGATGCTACTTTTAACACAGGAACAGGTTTTGATGGAGTAGTTAAAACAATAGTAATACAAGCTGATGGAAAAATTCTTGTAGGTGGAGAATTCGCTAACTACAACGGAGCTATAGAAAACTTTATTATACGTTTAAATAGCGATGGTACAAAAGACGCTACTTTTGTAACAGGAACAGGGTTTGACGCATTTGTAAACGTAATAGTTCAACAAGCGGATGGTAAAATTTTAGTAGGTGGAGAATTTACTTTCTACAACAACGGATTTACACCAAAAGGAATCATACGACTTAATGGCGATGGCACAAAAGACACTTCTTTTAACACAGTAACAGGGTTTGATAACGCTGTTTGGACCATAGCACAACAAACCGATGGAAAAATTCTTGTAGGTGGAAATTTCTCACAATATAATGATATTAATGAAAGAAGCATCATCCGTTTGAATAGCGATGGAGTCAAAGACACTTCTTTTGTAACAGGAACTGGGTTTGACGGCTCTGTTTACACAATAGAACAACAAGCCGATGGTAAAATTCTTGTAGGTGGATTTTTCAGTTCTTACAACGGAAGTGCAGAAAACCTGATTATCCTTTTGAATAGTAATGGCACAAAAGACACTAGTTTTAATACAGGAGCAGGGTTTAATAACACTGTTTACACAATAGAACAACAAGCCGATGGTAAAATTCTTGTAGGTGGTTGGTACACTACCTACAACGGGGATAATAGCTCTGCTTTTTTAATTAAATTACACACTGAAACAAGTATATCTAATACTGCTGTTCTTACTCAAATTGGTAACGAAGGTGATGCTCCAAATACTGTAACATCTACTGTAACTACTGCACAGTTAGGTCAAATTGTACCGGCTATTACAGGCATTGTAGCGGCTAACCAAGCGGCATACCGAGCGTATATAGATGCTAATCCAGCGTTGTTTGCTTCTCCTGCTACTGTTGCAGAAGTTCAAGCTATGGTAACGGCTGTAAATGCAGAAGTTGTTGCTCAAGCAGCATCTGCTGCTGTTCTTACTCAAATTGGTAACGAAGGTGATGCTCCAAATACTGTGACATCTACTGTAACTACTGCACAGTTAGGTCAAATTGTACCGGCTATTACAGACATTGTAGCGGCTAACGAAGCGGCATACCGAGCGTATATAGATGCTAATCCAGCATTGTTTGCCTCTCCTGCTACTGCAGCAGAAGTACAAGCTATGGTTACAGCTGTAAATGCTCAAGTTGCATCTGCTGCTGTTCTTACTCAAATTGGTAATGAAGGCGATGCTCCAAATACTGTAACATCTACTGTAACTACTTCACAGTTAGGTCAAATTGTACCGGCTATTACAGACATTGTAGCGGCTAACGAAGCGGCATACCAAGCGTATATAGATGCTAATCCAGCATTGTTTGCCTCTCCTGCTACTGTTGCAGAAGTACAGGCTATGGTAACAGCTGTAAATGCTGTTTTATCAACAGGTAATTTTGATGCAACTACAAAATTATTGGTTTACCCTAACCCATCTAACGCTATTTTTAATATCGAAATTGATCAAAATGCTTCGTTGAAACTTTTTGACATCTTAGGAAAACAAGTGAAAACAAGTGAAATTAATTTAGGGACATCTCAAATAGATTTAACTAATTATAATTCGGGTGTGTATTTCTTAACAATAACTAACGAAATTAATCGAACTAAAACTGTTCGATTAATTAAACAATAGAGTAACCATAAAAAATAGGTACTTCATGTAAAAGCAAGCCACCTTAGGGTGGTTTGCTTTTTTATACTGATTTCAAACTATTTGTAAAACAGATTATTCACCTAGGTAATGCAAAACGAAGGCTTAATTACCTCTAAAAAAGTAATTATAGAATGAAAAAAATGAAATTTACAAAAAATAATAAAAACAACACTAACCATGTTTAAATTGTAAAACTTACTACCAAAGAAGGAGAAGTAACCAAGAAGTTTATTAAAGAAAAAGTTTCTTTAAATTTCAATATGTAAAATCCCAAATTCCAATGTCATACTGAGCTTGTCGAAGTATTTTGGAATTTTTATTTTTACAATACCATCGTCAACTGAATGCGTTTACGGTCTTCATCAACTTCGGTTACTTTTACTTCAACGTGTTGGTGGAGTTTGACCACTTCGTTGACATCGCTTACGAAACCAGCTTTGAGTTGGGAAATGTGTACCAAGCCACTTTCTTTGATTCCGATATCGACAAAACAGCCAAAATTGGTGATGTTGTTTACGATCCCGGGCAAAATCATCCCTGTTTTCAAATCTTTGATGGATTTGACATTCGGGTCGAATTCAAAGATTTTGGCGGATTTTCTTGGGTCTAATCCTGGTTTTTCGAGCTCTTTGAGGATATCTTTGATACCCAAAATCCCAATTTCGGGCGTTACGTAGTTTTCGGGTTTGATGAGGGCAATTTTTTCTTTGTTGGCAATCAAATCAGTAACGGAAGTTTTCAAATCTTTGGCCATTTTTTCTACTATGGCATAAGCTTCGGGATGTACTGCCGAATTGTCTAATGGATTTTTACCATTGGCAATTCTGATAAATGCTGCGCCTTGTTGGAAGGCTTTATCTCCCAAACGCGGTACTTTTTTGAGTTGTTTTCTATCGTCAAAAGGACCATTTTCAGAACGATACGTCACTATATTTTCGGCCAGCTTTTCTCCAATACCACTCACATAACTCAACAAATGTTTACTGGCCGTATTGATGTTGATTCCTACCGAATTCACGCAACGAATTACCGTTGCATCCAATTCTTCTTTGAGTTTGGTTTGGTCCACATCGTGTTGGTATTGTCCTACACCAATAGCTTTTGGGTCGATTTTCACCAATTCGGCCAAAGGATCCGACAAACGACGTCCGATAGACACCGAACCACGAACGGTTACGTCATAATTGGGGAATTCTTCACGGGCAATTTTTGAAGCGGAATACACAGAAGCACCTGCCTCCGAAACAATAAATACTTGAACAGGCTTATCGAAAGCGATTTTCTTGATGAAGAATTCGGTTTCTCTTGAGGCGGTTCCGTTCCCAATGGATATGGCATCAATATTATAGGCGTTTACCATCGATTTGATTTTTTTCATCGCCATCGCCGTTTCATTTTGTGGCGCGTGCGGATAGATGGTTTCGTTGTAGAGCAAGTCGCCTTTTTCGTCCAAACAAACCACTTTACAACCCGAACGAAATCCTGGGTCGATGGCTAAAATTCGTTTTTCGCCCAAAGGTGGAGCCAATAATAATTGCCCTAAATTATTCGCAAAAACCTGAATGGAATTGGCATCAGCTTTGGCTTTGGCTTCTTGCAAGGTTTCGTTCGCAATGGCAGGTTGTAGCAATCTTTTATAAGAATCCTCAATGGCCAATTGTACGTGTGAGGTGCTTGGACTTTGACCTTTCAACACCAATTCGTCGATTACGTCATAGGCCTCGTCAATATCTGCTTCTACTTTGAACTTGATGAACCCTTCATTTTCGGCACGTAGCATCGCCAAAAGTCGGTGCGAAGGCGCTTTGGTCAACGGTTCAGACCAATCGAAATATTGCGAAAACTTTTGCGCATCGGCTTCGTCTTTTTTGGTTTTGACCACTTTGGTGGTGATGGCGGCTTTGCGTTCGTACAAACGACGCAATTGTTTACGAACATAAATATTTTCGTTGATCCATTCGGCAATAATTTCTCTGGCGCCTTGTAAAGCCGCTTCTTCATTGACAATAGCATCGTTTAGGTATTGCGTAGCCAAGAAATCGACATCGTCATTTTTCTGTGCCATTATAATTTTGGCCAAAGGTTCCAGTCCATTTTCACGAGCGACATCGGCTTTGGTTCTTTTTTTCTTTTTGTACGGCAAGTACAAATCCTCCAACTCTTGTAGGTCAAAACTTTGTTGGATTTTTTTATCCAATTCGGGCGTCAAAGCGTTTTGTTCTTCGATGGATTTTACGATGGCTTCTTTTCGCTTCAGGATGGCCTCGTACTCTTTTTGGAGTTTGGCAATTTGTTCGATTTGTGTTTCGTCTAGATTACCTGTGGTGTCTTTTCGGTAACGCGAAATGAAAGGTATGGTGCAATCTTCCTGTAGTAATTGAACCGTTTTTTGAATATTGATGGCTGCGGTAGCTACCTTTTGGGCGATGAATTGTAAGTTGGTCATTTTTTGAATTTTTCGGAGGGCTAAAATAGCTAAATTTACTCTAGTTCTTTTTGACTTGGAGGCAGAAAATTTTCTCCTGTTACTACGCTTTTTCCAGTTTTCTCTTCTAAAGCTAATCGGGCGTTTTTGGCAATTGCTCCTCCTTTCTTACTGGCTTTTGCATTTTCTAAAAGTCCCTTGGCTTCGTCTGTTTCGGCAATTTGTCGGGTAGAAAGTTCTGCTAGAGCTGTAAAAATTAATTCAGCTTCCGTCATGTGATCTCTTAAATTTTGAGTTTTCAGTCCTTTTATTTCTTTATGATTTTTAACAGATAATCCTGTCCATTCCTGATGAATGATATTGGTCAACATTGCAAATTCATCCTGTTTTTCAACACCCGATTCTTTCCAATAATCGGTTAATTTATTGCGAGTCTCTTGTCCAGTCATTCGTTGCTGAATCCATTTTTCGCTACGTCCCAATTTTTTCCAATTTTCACGGGCACGGTCTAAACTTTGGGCGGGATCTGCCAATTCTTGCATTCGTTCATAGCCCACTTTTGCTAACCATTGCTTGAACGGCTCTGCTTTTGGAGAAGGAATGGATTGAATTAAGCGCAATAAAGTTTCAGTATCGGCGGTATCTGTCAATCTATTTTTACCATCTTCGGCAAGCATTTTCAACTGTACGATTTTATCGTACGCTTCACTTCCTTCATTATTTAGCTTCTTCTTTAAATCAGTCCAATAACGTTTAGGGATAGTACTATCTGTTAAAATCTGAATAACATCAATAACTGAGAAATACCAAATTTCTTTTTCAGCATCGTAATGGCTACGTACTTTTTTGGCTTCGAATAATTTAATTGGGCTCATAATTAAGGGATTTTTAGACATACATAAGAATTTTAAATATAAGAAAAACAACTTACTTCTTTTATCTTTGACTTCAATTTTTACCCAAATGAACTTGATTTTTTACTTTCTTTTACTGGTTAATGTATTAGCTTTTGTTTTAGTAGGCTATGACAAAATAGTAGCTCAAAAAAATAGAAGAAGAATCCCCGAAACAATCCTTTTAACCATCGTGTGCTTCGGAGGAACTGTTGGTAGTGGATTAGCGATGCTTTTGTTCAGACATAAAACAAGTAAAACTAGTTATCTTTTGAAGTTTTGGTTGATAGTGATATTGCAAATTATGGCCATTTGTTTTGTTTCATTAGACTATAAAATCTAAATAATTCTGTTTGTTGATTACTTGAAAACTAGCTTCAGGATAGGCTTTTGCAAAAGCCGTGGGGGCTTTCGCTTTTCTATTTTCATTCCATTTGAATTCGTATCCTCGTAGCTGGCCATTTTCTTCTTCCAACCAATCTAATTCTTGTTGGTCATACGTACGCCAAAAATAATTGGTTACTACTTTTTGAGTATAATTTTGGTGTTTTATACGTTCCGAAGCCAAATAATTTTCCCATAATGCACCAACATCGGTGCGATTGTCTAATCGATTAAAATTG
>NZ_JAPZSU010000055.1 GCF_027531905.1 Flavobacterium sp.
AGAAAATATAACGTGGCATAAAACGAGAATAACTTTTTTCGGCTTTTTAATTAAGCCCAAAAGTTATTTCCCGTTTTAGCCAAAAGACTAAAATGAAAGATAAACAATTAAAAAACGGTCAACTCTAATTAGGGAAGTACACAATACCCAACACCCAATACCCAACACCCAAAACCCAACCCCCAACCCCCAACACCCAATACCCAAAACCCAACCCCCAACCCCCAACACCCAACACCCAACCCCCAACACCCAACACCCAGCACCCAATACCCAAAACCCAACCCCCAACACCCAACACCCAGCACCCAATACCCAACACCCAACACCCAACCCCCAACACCCAACACCCAACACCCAACCCCCAACCCCCAACACCCAACACCCAACACCCAATACCCATTTTTTAGATAATTCTCAAGACTTGATATTTTATGATGCTGCACAAGCTGCTGTTTATCTTGAAAATTGGTTACGTGCTGAATATCTAGTAACGCCAAAAATAATTTTACTTTTGACGGTTATGAATAGCAATCATTCTTGGAAAGGCAATACCGATCCAAAGGCTACTTCAAAATTAGGATCTAGCTGCGGGCTTATTCCAACGATACAATGCATGCCTTTTAAAGATTTAAATTTGAAATTTTATAGGGCATATACGGCTAGAAAATATGATTTTACTAAGTATGCTGAAACTACTTTCGGTGTCAAAGATTATACAACAGGACTCGTAAGTTTTGGATTTATTGCACTACTTTTAGTGTTGTAAGTAAAAGAAGTTTTACTATAAAGGGCTTTAGCTCATTTTTTATAATGAGTTACGTATGCTATGGTTTGTCAAATATGAATAGGAATGTACTTTAGCCCTTTCTTTAGTGTTTTCAAATTTGAATAGGAATGTGCTTTAGCTCATTCTTTAATGTTTGTCATGTTTGAATAGGAATGTGCTTTAGCCCTTTCTTTATTGTTTGTCAAATTTGAATAGGAATGTGCTTTAACCCATTCTCTAATGTTTGTCAAATTTGAATAGGGATGGGCTTTAGCCCATTCTTTAAAATGAGTTTCGTATTCGGCTTTAGCCAAAATCTCAACTTTGATGTGAAACGGTAGTCGGTCAACAATAGGAAGACAATCCCTCAAAAAAAAGACATAAAAAAAACCCGAACGAATGTTCGGGTTTTTCTATATAAGTAAGTAAGCTAAATTGAGTTGATAAAACGTTTATTTTACTTTATTAAGTATGGCTTTGAATGCTTCTGGGTGATTCATAGCTAGATCTGCAAGAACTTTACGGTTCAATTCGATTCCGTTAGCTTTAACTTTCCCCATGAATTGTGAATAAGACATTCCTTCTAATCTAGCTCCAGCGTTAATACGTTGAATCCACAAAGCGCGGAAATTTCTTTTGTTCACTTTTCTATCGCGGTAAGCGTAGCACATTGCTTTCTCAACCGCATTCTTAGCAACTGTCCAAACGTTTTTACGTCTACCAAAGAAACCTTTGGCTTGCTTCATTATTTTTTTTCTTCTTGCTCTTTTAGCAACTGAATTTACCGATCTTGGCATAATTTTACTGTTTTTTTGTAGCAGGCGTCCTGAATTAAATCAAAGGAACTTATGGCCATACTCCAAGGTTATTAAATGTTTTTTAACCTAAAGAATTCTGTATAGTAATAGTCTTAATACTCAATTCTCAAGACTTGATACTTTTATTAGATAATTCTTAATTGTTGTTTGATGCTTTTCATATCTGTTGTGTGAACTAGCGCTGAGTGTGTCAAAGCTAATTTACGTTTTTTAGATTTTTTAGTCAAGATGTGACTTTTAAAAGCATGCTTTCTTTTAATCTTTCCAGAACCAGTAACTTTGAAACGTTTTTTGGCGCTAGATTTGGTTTTCATTTTAGGCATTTTTTCCTAGATTTTTAATTTATTCTTACTTACTTATTTTTCTCTTCTTAGTTCTCCCCGAAGGGGAGAGTGCTAAGAAGTTTATATCGTTAGTCCTCTTTTATTCCCCTCTTTTGGAGGGGCTAGGGGAGGCTTTACTTTTTCTTCTTCGGAGCAATGAACATAATCATTCGCTTTCCTTCTAAAACAGGCATGGCTTCTACCTTACCGTGTTCTTCTAAGTCTGTGGCCAAACGCAATAATAAAATTTGCCCTTGGTCTTTGTAAATGATCGAACGCCCTTTAAAGAATACAAATGCTTTTAATTTCGCACCTTCTTTTAAGAATTTCTCAGCATTTTTTCTTTTAAATTCATAATCGTGCTCATCAGTTTGAGGACCAAAACGAATTTCTTTCACCACGACTTGAGAAGATTTAGCTTTAAGAATTTTATCACGCTTTTTTTGCTCGTAGATAAACTTCTTATAATCCATGATCTTACAAACCGGAGGCTCTGCATTTGGAGAAATTTCAACCAAATCCAATTCAAACTCATCTGCAAGACGCAATGCTTCGGATAATTTAAAAACACCAGGTTCTATATTTTCTCCTACTAGTCTTACTTCTTGTAACCCACGAATATTGTTGTTTATTCTGTGAGCATCCTTTTTTTCTACTCGAGGTTGGTAACCTCTGTTGCTTCTTATTGCTATGACTTTATAATTTAAGTTAAACTGTAAATACTTTCAATGTTTTGCTAATTTCTTCTTCAACAATAGCCGCAAATTCATCTATCGTTACGCTTATATTTCCTTTGCCTTCTTGACCATGTCTACGGATAGAAACGGTGCCGTTTTTCTCCTCTTCCTCACCTACGATTAACATAAATGGGGTTTTCTGCATTTCGGCATCCCTGATTTTCTTTCCAATAGTCTCGTTTCTATTGTCAATTAGGGCGCGAATTTCGTGATTTTCTAGCAGATTTAAAACTTTTTTAGCATAATTTTCATATTTCTCACTCAAACACAAGATTATAGCTTGTTCTGGCATCAGCCATAGAGGGAAATTTCCTGCAGTGTGCTCAAGCAAAATTGCAATAAATCGTTCCATAGAACCAAAGGGGGCTCTGTGAATCATTACAGGTCTATGTAATTCGTTATCAGAGCCTTTGTAGGTCAATTCAAAACGCTCTGGTAAGTTATAATCTACTTGAATTGTTCCTAATTGCCATTGTCTACCCAAAGCATCTTTTACCATGAAATCCAATTTTGGACCATAAAAAGCGGCTTCGCCATATTCTACAACAGTGTTCAGTCCTTTGTCTTTGGCAGCATTGATGATGGCATTTTCTGCTTTTTCCCAGTTTTCGTCACTACCAATGTACTTCTCTCTATTTTCTTTATCGCGCAAAGACACTTGAGCAGTAAAGTTTTCGAATCCTAACGAGCCAAATACGTAAAGAACCAAATCAATTACTTTCTTGAACTCTTCGTCCAATTGTTCTGGTGTACAAAAGATATGAGCATCATCCTGAGTAAACCCTCGAACACGAGTCAATCCATGCAATTCCCCACTTTGTTCGTAACGGTAAACGGTTCCAAATTCTGCATAACGCTTCGGTAAGTCTTTATAAGACCACGGACGAACATTGTAAATCTCACAGTGATGAGGACAGTTCATCGGTTTTAGTAAAAACTCTTCGCCTTCTGCTGGAGTATTTATGGGTTGGAAGCTATCTGCTCCGTATTTAGCATAATGACCAGAGGTTACATACAATTCTTTTTGTCCAATGTGTGGAGTTACCACTTGCTCGTAACCTGCTTTCTTTTGGGCTTTTTTCAAAAATTGCTCCAAACGATCTCTTAATGCGGCACCTTTTGGCAACCACAATGGCAAACCTTGCCCTACCTTTTGTGAAAAAGCGAACAACTCTAATTCCTTACCAAGTTTTCGGTGGTCACGTCGTTTGGCTTCTTCTAGTAATTCTAGGTATTCAGTTAGGTCTTTTTGTTTAGGAAACGAAGTGCCGTATACTCTAGTTAGTTGTTTATTTTTTTCATCACCTCTCCAATATGCGCCGGCAACACTCATAATCTTTACCGCTTTTATGATACCTGTGTTAGGAATATGTCCGCCTCTGCACAAATCAGTAAAAGTGGCATGGTCACAAAAAGTAATAGTGCCGTCTTCTAGATTGCTAATTAATTCGGTTTTATAAACGTTGTTTTTGTAAGCTTCTAACGCTTCGGTTTTAGTGACCGCTCGCATTTTAAATTCGTGTTTCTCTTTAGATATTTCTAAGATACGACTCTCGATAGCTTTGAAATCGGCTTCTGTGATTCTTTGATCACCAAAATCTACGTCATAATAGAACCCATTCGCGATAGCTGGACCCAAGGTTAGTTGTATGCCGGGATACATTTCTTCTAGCACCTGCGCCATTACGTGCGAAGTCGAGTGCCAAAATGCTTTTTTACCTTCGGCGTCATTCCATGTGTATAATATCAGACTACCGTCAGTGGTCAAGGGCGTGCTCGTTTCAATAGTGGTTCCTTCAAAAGATGCCGAAATGACATTTCTTGCAAATCCCTCACTAATGTTTTTGGCAACCTCCATTGGAGTAATGCCTGGCGCAAACGCTCTAATCGACCCATCGGGTAAAGTAATATTAATCATTGTTCTTTATATTTTAGGAATGCAAATATAAACGTTTACCAAAACACATACAATATAAAGGACTTGTTTCTTTTTTGGGAGCTATTTCCGGCTGTCTGCTCTATCTCTTAGGGCGAACCCCGCCTCAAGAGGATGCCACTACCATCCGGGCTAGGTAATATCACTCATAAGCACCAATCGTAAATTTGATTGTATAGGTATAAGAGATGAGTAAAGAATGGTTTTGCTCTATATTCTATAATCTGTTTTCTATATCTGCCTTCTCTATTCTGCCTTCTCTATTCTGCCTTCTCTATTCTGTAGTCTATACTATATATATAAGGTATAGATAGAGTATAGATAGAGTATAGATAGAGTATAGATAGAGTATAGATAGAGTATGAAAAGCGTATTTAGCCATTACGATTAGGTTATTTTGGATTTTGGGTATTATTTTGTTTTTGTAAAGTTTGTGTTAACTAATGACTA
>NZ_JAPZSU010000044.1 GCF_027531905.1 Flavobacterium sp.
TTATTCAATAAAAGCAAGAGCTCACGGACTATTTTTGAAGAAGGAATACTTTTGTATTTTGAATTTAAAAATGGGAGTAAGTTCTTGCTTTTGAAGAAGAATTTAGTTGTAGTAGATTTCTAATGCGGAATCTGGGTTAAATACAAATAATGATTGTAATAATCTATAATCGCTTTTCCTTTTATCAAGATATCAGCACCTATAATTCCATGTACAGGTTTTGCTTTGTGTTGCAATAAAGCCTCATTAACGTGAGACAAATCAAAAATTACAATATCAAAACTGCTGTCTTTCCAAGAACCCAGTTGCAATAGGTTTTTTGTGGCAATTTGCGTAAACATTCCAGTGGCGCCTGCGCCTGCGGCTTTGGTTTTGGATTTTTTGGCCTTTAACTGAAAGAAATCGATGCCTTCAAAACCTACACAACTACTTGAAGCGCCTGTGTCGAGTATGAAATTGCCCGCAATACCATTGATTTTGGCTTTGACCAATAAATGCTGGGTTTTGATGATTTTGAATCGGATTTTTTGATAGTTTTCGGTTTGTAAGAGTGCGTGTAGATTTTCCATAATAAAAGTGCCTTTTCAAAAGTAGCCTAAAAATTTTAAAACTACTAGGGCAAAACGCTAACTTTGTCCCGCAAAAATGATACAATGATACTTACCGATACGCATACCCATTTATATGCTGAAGAATTTGACCAAGACCGAAGCGAAATGATACAACGTGCCATCAATGCTGGCGTTTCTCGTTTTTTTATTCCAGCTATCGACTCGACTTGTACGCAAGCAATGTATGATTTGGAGCAGGATTTTCCAGAGAATGTTTTTTTGATGATGGGCTTGCACCCAACTTATGTGAAAGACAATTACGAAGCCGAGTTAGCGCATGTTGCTTCCGAACTAGCCAAGCGAAAGTTCTACGCCATTGGTGAAATAGGCATCGATTTGTATTGGGACAAAACGCATCTTAAGGAGCAACAAATTGCTTTTAGGCAACAAATTCAGTGGGCAAAGCAGTACAAATTGCCGATTGTGATTCATTGTCGTGAGGCTTTTGATGAAATTTTCGAAATTCTAGAAGAAGAGAAAAGTCCAGAATTGTTTGGAATATTCCACTGTTTTTCGGGAACCTATGAACAAGCATTACAGGCGATTTCTTATAATATGTTGTTAGGAATTGGAGGGGTAGTAACGTTTAAGAACGGAAAAATTGACCAGTTCTTAGACCGCATTGATTTACGCCACATTGTACTCGAAACCGACTCGCCTTATTTGGCCCCGATTCCCTTTCGTGGCAAGAGAAACGAGAGCAGTTATGTGGTGAATGTCGCCGCAAAGTTGGCTGCAATTTACAATAAAAGTGTGGCAGAAATAGCGCAAATTACAACTGAGAATTCCAAACGGGTATTTGGGATTTAAGCCGAAAAGTACCTTAAGTTTCCGTTTTTTTTTTGTTCTTTTGTTCCCATTAAAAATGAAAATCAAAATGCAAAAATTTGACTCCATTCGGCCATTTTATGATTCCGAAGTAAACGATGCGCTATCCGATGTGATTCAGCATCCGATGATGAAGGCATTAATGAATTTTTCTGCTCCAGATGTTCCTGATGAAGTATGGAAAAGCCAACTGATGAAAACGCATTCTATTCGTGATTTTCAATGTAATTTTATTTACCAATCCGCACGCAAAATTTTAGAAAAAAGCTCCGAAGGATTAACGACTTCTGGCTTTGAACAGTTAGAAAAAAACACCTCGTATTTGTTTATTTCTAACCACCGAGACATTTTATTAGATACCACTTTGCTCAATGCTACCTTGTTCGAACACGGATTAGTCATGACAGCATCGGCTATTGGAGATAATCTCGTTAAGAAATCTTTTCTGAAAATATTAGCGAAACTCAATCGAAATTTCTTAGTGCTTCGAGGACTTTCTCCAAGAGAAATGTTGCAAAGTTCTAAGTTGCTTTCTGAATATATAGGGCAGCTGTTGATGCATGAAAATCGTTCGGTTTGGATTGCACAACGTGAAGGGAGAACCAAAGACGGCAATGATGCTACGAATCCGGGGGTGCTAAAAATGTTAGGCATGGCTTCAGATGAGAAAAAAGTCATGGATTATTTTAAGAAAATTAAAATTGTACCCGTTTCTATTTCGTATGAATACGATCCGACCGATGTTCTCAAGATGCCGCAATTGATGGCTGAGGCCAATAACGAGATTTACATTAAAGAGAAAAATGAAGATTTTCAAAACATTTTGAGTGGTGTTTTGGGACAAAAAAAGCGCATTCATATTCATGTGGGTAAAGTCATCGATTCCGAAATTGATACGATTGTTGCCGAGGAAGAAAACGCCAATAAACAAGTTTTGGCCTTGGCGCAAACCATAGACGATGCGGTTTTGACCAACTATAAATTATGGCCGACTAATTTTATTGCCTATGATCTATTGCACAAAACCAATCAATATGCACACAAGTACACCGAAAATGAAAAGTCGTTATTCGAACGTCGTCTAGAATTGCGAATCGATCATGATAATCCAAAGCTTTTAGAAGGATTTTTGGCGATGTATGCGAATCCTGTAGTTAATAAATTAAAATACACTGATGCGCTCTAGTACCAAAATACTTTTGATTTACACCGGAGGTACCATTGGTATGCAAAAAGATTTTGAGACAGGTGCGCTCAAAGCCTTCAATTTTAGCAAGCTTTTGCAACGCGTTCCTGAGTTGAAGTTATTGGATTGTGCCATTGAAACGATTTCTTTTGAAAATCCTATCGATTCCTCAAACATAAGTCCAGAAAGCTGGGTGGCTATTGCCGAAGTAATTGAGCAAAATTATACTGCTTTTGATGGTTTTGTGGTATTACACGGTTCAGACACGATGTCGTATTCTGCCTCTGCCTTGAGTTTTATGTTGGAGAACTTAGGAAAACCAGTGATTTTTACAGGCTCTCAATTGCCTATTGGAGATTTGAGAACCGATGCCAAAGAAAACCTGATTACCGCCATACAAATTGCCTCCTTACAAGAAAATGGAAAACCAGTGATTACAGAAGTCGGTTTGTATTTTGAATACAAATTGTACCGTGGTAATCGTACAACGAAGATAAGTGCAGAACATTTTAATGCTTTTACTTCTCCCAATTACCCTTTTTTAATTGAATCAGGCGTGCATTTAAAGGTGAATAAAGATTTATTGCTGCCTTTGGATGAAAACCAACCTTTTCGTGTTCACAAAGCGTTTGATACTCATGTGATGATTCTAAAAATGTTTCCAGGGATCAATCGAAAAGTATTGGAAACGCTAATAAATATTCCAGATCTAAAAGGCATTGTTCTAGAGACTTATGGTTCTGGAAATGCGCCTACAGAGGAATGGTTTATTGAATTGTTACAACAAGCCATCATTTCTGGGATACCTATTGTAAACGTTACACAATGTTCTGGCGGAAGTGTCAATATGGGGAAATACGAAACGAGTTCAGAACTCAAAAAAATTGGTGTTATTTCTGGAAAAGACTGTACCACAGAGGCCGCCATTACTAAATTAATGCATCTTTTGGGGCAGAACATTCCAGCTTCTGATTTTAAAAATAGCTTCGAAAATGCAATCCGAGGAGAAATGGGATAATAATTACTTTTTCCTTTTCTAACTCATTTTTTTTTATGTTATTTGCAATCCCAATTAGAGAGGTGTCCGAGTGGTTGAAGGAGCTAGCCTGGAAAGCTAGTATATGGGTAACTGTATCGAGGGTTCGAATCCCTTCCTCTCTGCTGATTCATTCACAATTCCAAATAAAACCCTTTGAATCATCAGGATGTAAAGGGTTTTATTAATTAGTATTCTTTCAAATTTTTATTTTCAAGATTATTCTAGCTTGCTATACTATAACGTTGTGTTTGTTGAGGTATCCAAGTGGTATAGTGTTTTTGCAAGCTTTTTTTTCAATTCTCAATGTTTCTGCTGAATGTGCATTTAGAAATCGAGAAGTAGTGAATGTTTCAATACTTAAGGTTTTTCCTATGCGTCATGGAATATTTTATTGCTTTAAACAGCTTTTTAAAATCGTAACAGGATGATGGACTTCTCTTCCTGTTCCATCCAAAATCTGATGGCGACAACTTGTACCTGCCGCGGAAATAATAGTATGTAAATCAGTCGCCCTGACTTTTGGAAACAAAGTATCTTCTCCCATTTGCATACTAATTTCATAATGCTCTTTTTCGTATCCAAAAGAACCCGCCATTCCGCAACAACCAGAATTATAGATGGTAACGGTATTGTTTTTGGGTAAATTCAGCATTACAAAAGTGGCTTCAACGGCACTTAATGCTTTTTGATGACAATGACCGTGAATTTTAATTGATTGGGCCTGATCCGAAAAATGTTCGGCTCGTATGGCGCCTTTCTCGATTTCTCGTTTGAAGAACTCCTCAATGGTAAAAACATGCTTGGCTAATTGCTCTGCCCCAGCTTTGTCTTCTGCAAGTCGAAGGTATTCGTCTCTAAACGTTAAGATAGCCGAAGGTTCGATACCAAGTAAAGGTGTTTCTGCCGAAACAATGTCTTTGAAAATCGCTACGTTGCGTGTCGCGATAGTTTTGGCTTGTTCCAAAAATCCCTTCGAAATAAAAGCTCTACCACTTTCTTGATGATCAATTATTACAACTTGGTAGCCTAATTGGGTCAATAATTCATAAGTGTCAACGCCTACGCCAACATCGTAAAAATTAGTGAATTCATCGCAAAATAGATAGACTTGTCCATTTGGATATAAAGTAGTTGCTGCGTCTTTACGATTTTTCTTTACCCAATTTCGAAAGGTTGTGGGGGCTAAATGTGGTACTACGCGTTGAGGGGCAATTCCCATGGTTTTTTTAACCAAAGCTAAATTCGAAACCCAATTGGTAAATGTAGGCGTTAAACTTCCTAAAGTATTCAATGTTGCATTGTAGGCAAAAATTTTATTTCGCTTCGAAAAACCGTTAGCCTTTTGGTATTGGTACAAAAACTCTGCTTTGAGCGAAGCAATATCAACGTTGCTAGGACATTCACTTGCACAAGCTTTACAACTTACGCACAAATCAAAAACTTGGTACAGCTCTTCATGATCAAACTTGTTGTCTTTATCAGAATTTGTTAGAAATTGTCTTAAACTATTGGCGCGAGCCCTTGTGGTATCTTTTTCATTTCGTGTGGCGCGATAGCTTGGGCATAAAGTACCCCCGGCAGAAGGTAATTTTCTACAATCACCTGAGCCGTTGCATTTTTCTGCTAGGCGTAAAATTCCCATACTATCAGAGAAATCCTGAATGGTTTGAATCGTAGGTTCTTCTCTGCCTGATACGATCCTGAGATTTTCGTCCATTTTTGGGGTATCCGTGATGCGTCCTTTGTTGAAAATAGAGTTGGGATCAAATGCTTTTTTGATACGTTTTAGTAATTCATAATTGCTTTCGCCAATCATATAGGGTAAAAACTCACCTCGAACAATGCCGTCTCCATGCTCACCGCTAAGTGAACCTCTATATTTTTTCACCAAAACAGCAACTTCGGTCGCAATGGTTCTAAATAATTGTAAATCTTCTTTCTTTTTTAAATTCAGAATTGGGCGTAAATGCAATTCACCTGCCCCTGCGTGGGCATAATAAATTGCCTCTTGTCCGTACTTTTTCATCATTGCGGCAAATTCTGCAATATAATTTGGCAAATCACTCAATTCTACCGCGGTATCTTCTATTGAATCAGCGGCTTTATCATCGCCAACAATGCTTCCCAAAAGACCTAAACCAGCTTTTCGTAAAGCATTAATTTTATCAATGTCTTCGCCATATAATTTAGGTAAAGCATAGCCAAAGTTGTTTTGTTTTAAGTCATCGATTAAAGCTTCGGCTTGACGTTCAGCGTCTTCGATAGTATCGGCCGCAACTTCTAGCATGATAATGGCTTTGGGTTCTCCTTGAATAAAGAATCGGTTTTTGGCTTGTTCCCTGTTGGTTTTGGTACAGTTTAAGATAGTGTCATCCATCATTTCACAGGTGTACAAATGATGTTTCATGGCAATCATTACGGCCTCTAGGCTTTCTTGAATGCTGTGGAAATGTGCTGCCACCATAATATTGTAAGCGGGAGGCAAATCATCTACTTTGAGAGTTATTTCTGTAGTAAAGGCCAAAGTTCCTTCGCTTCCACAAAGCAAGGTGCCTAGATTTATTGTGGGTTCAGCACCAGAAAACAGATCAGATTTTAACAACAAATCCACGGCATAACCTGTATTTCTTCGGTGGATTTCTGGTTTTGGAAATTCTTTTACAATTTCATTTTGCGTTTTAGTATTTGATAGCTCTTCATACAGCGTTCTGTAAATCTGATTTTCTAAAGAAGATCCTTTGGTTTTTTCAATAAATGCTTCCGAGGTAAGTGATTTAAAAACCGTAGCCGAACCATCACTCAGAATGGCTTGAAGCGCTACAATTTTATCTCTTGTTACTCCATAGCGAATGGAGGTAGTTCCTGAAGAATTATTTCCAACCATTCCGCCAATCATGCACCGATTGGAGGTCGAAGTAGTGGGACTAAAAAACAAACCAAACGGTTTCAAAAACAAATTAAGTTCGTCGCGAATCACACCGGGCTGAACGGTAACGGTTTTATTTTCTTGATCCAAAGAAATAATTTGGGTAAAATATTTTGAAACATCTACAATAATGCCACTACCCACGGTTTGTCCAGCTAATGATGTGCCAGCCGTTCTGGGGGTTAACGGAATTTGGTGTTCATTGGCAAAACGTACAAGGGTTTGAATATCGGCTACTGTTTTTGGTTGTGCGACGGCCAGTGGTTTAATTTGGTACACCGAAGCATCCGTTGCATAAATTACTCTATGCAATTCATCATAAAAAAGATCGCCTTCAAGCGCTTTGGATAATTGTTCTAAGGGGAGTATTTGTGACATATTAAGAGATGTAATTTCTGAAATTTAAGTATTTGGTCTACAATTTAAAAAAATCTAGCGCTTTAAATTGAAAAATATTCAATTTAAAAAGCGCTAGAAGGGTGTAAAAAAAACTAAAACCAACTAACAATTTTTTTTAATAATGGTAGCGTTTAAAAGCCTCCATTGCTGCATAACTTGCTAAGCCTAAAGCTTTGAATTTTTCTGCCGTGTCTTTATTGCGTTCTTCAACGCGAACCCAAAATTCACGGGAATCATCTCCTTGAAACATCACGCCGTCTTTTTGTGACTGATGATAAAAAATGGCAGTTCGTTTCTTTAATACTTGATTGGGACTCATGGGAACTGCCATTTCAATTTCATGAATTTCCCACTCATGCCATGCGCCACGATATAACCACACCCAACAATCGTTCATAAAAGGTTGATGTTTTATCTGCTCTATGGCCATAAATAATGAATCCAAACATACTTTATGGGTGCCATGTGGGTCTGCTAAATCACCTGCTGCAAAAATTTGGTGCGGCTGAATTTCTTCAATTTTAGCAATCATCAGATCAATGTCTGTTTGCGATAAAGGGCTTTTTTTAATCGTGCCCGTTTCGTAGAATGGAAGATTTAAAAAGTGAACTTGGTGGTCCGGTAACCCCAAAAAGCGAGTCGCACCTAAGGATTCCTTTTGACGGATTTGCCCTTTTAAATTTCGGAGTTCAATAATATCCGCATGGGCATTATTTTTTTGATTAACGAATTCAATTATTTTAGAATATGTTTCATTTTCAGGATTAAAAACGCGTCCAATTTCGGCAAATTTTAAAGCTTCATCATTGGAAACTGCAATATTTCCTGAGGTTTGATAGACGATATGAACTTCATGCCCTTGCTCCACTAGTCGATCAAATGTACCTCCCATAGAAATCACATCATCATCTGGGTGTGGGCTAAAAATAATAACTCTTTTTTTCTCAGGAGTCGAACGCTCAGGTCGTTTTTGAAAGTCAGAATTGGGTTTTCCGCCAGGCCAACCCGTTATAGCGTGTTGTAACTTGTTGAACATTTTGATATTCAGATCATACGCAGTGCCTTCAATGGCTAGCAAACTTTCCATCCCGTGTTCAAAATAATCTTTATCGGTAAGGTGCAAAATGGATTTTTGTGTTTGTTCGCAAAGCCAAACAATGGCTTTACTAATTAATTCTGAATTCCATTCGCAACTATCAACGATCCAAGGCGTATTCACTCGTGTCAATAAAGAGGCCGCTTCTTGATCTAAAATAAAAGTAACATTTGGATGGTGTTGCAAATAGGTAGCTGGTTTTTTAGTCGTGATCCATCCTTCGATCGTTTCTTGAATAACTTTTGCTTTGTGATGTCCCCAAGCTAATAATACAATTCTTTTCGCTTCCAACACGGTTGCGATACCCATGGTAACCGCTTTTTTTGGTACATTTTCTAATCCTAAAAAAGAACTTGCGGCATCAGATCGAGTAAGGTGATCTAAAGTGACCATGCGTGTGGATGAATTTTGATGCGAACCAGGCTCGTTAAAACCAATATGAGCCGTTCTGCCTATTCCTAATAATTGGAAGTCTAAGCCTCCTAAACGCTTTATTTTTTCTTCATATTGAGCACATTCAATGAGGCTTTCTTCAATAGTGCAATCTCCGTTTGGAATATTGATGTTTTCTGGTAAAATGTCAATATGTTTGAATAAATGTTCGTTCATGAAATGATGATAACTTTGAATGTCATCATGTTTCATAGGGAAATATTCGTCTAAATTAAATGTAATAACATTTTTAAAACTTAGATTTTCAGACTTGTGCAAACGAATTAATTCTTCATATACCTTAATAGGTGAAGAGCCAGTGGCCAGCCCTAGTACACAAAAAGAGTTGGTTTTTTGCTTTGCTTTAATCAAAGCCGCAATTTCATTTGCTACAGCAATAGAGCCTGAGATAGAATTTTCAAAAATTACATTGTGTATCTTTTCTAATCTAGAGGATTCATATTTTCCTGGTTTTTCGTAAGATATATTGTGTTGTGCGGTCATATAGTTTTGAGATTATGGTAAATTATATCACAAATATATAAAAACGAAAAAACGAAATGCTTTTTTATGCAATAATTTAACAAAATAAAATCAAAAAACGCAACAAAACGCAGTTATTAAATTAAATTAGCTCCTGAAGTACTATATTCTTTTAGTTTTTGGTCTTTTGGTGAAAGATCGGTAATGATGCTGTGCAGTTGATTTAATTCGCAGACCGCGTGAGGCATTTTAGTGTCTAATTTACTTGAATCAACCATAGCTACCACTTTATCAGAAACTTGAATCATTGCTTTTTTTACAATCGAAACTTCATATCCTTTTTCGGTTAAGCCAGATTTAACATTAATACTACTCACGCCCATAAAACAAATGTCGGCTTTAATGTTAGACAAAACCTGCACTACATCCATGCCAATGGTGACCATCGCGTTTTTTTGCAGTTTACCCCCGATAAAAATTAAATCTATATTAGGATGCTGAGATAATTGCATGGCAATGGGCAAACTATACGTGTAAATAGTAGCCTTTAATTCGGAAGGAATTAGTTTTGAAAAGGCCAAGTTGCTTGTTCCTCCACTCATTATAATAACTTGACCATCAGATAAAAGAGTTAGGGCTTTTGTTCCAATAGCGATTTTTTTATCCTCATTTAAGATTTGAATATCAAATATATTGGTTGATTTCTCTTCTTCTAGAAAAGCGCCTCCATAAACCTTAACAAGTTTCCCTTTATTGTGTAGTTCGTTTAGATCTCTTCGAACAGTATCTTCGGATATTTGTAGTTCTTTGGCTAAATCAATGGTGTTTATTTTTAATTCCTCATGAATTTTTTTCAGTATATACGTATGTCTTTCGGCTTTTAGCATGTTTGTAGTTATTTGTAATTGAAACAAAGATACAACAAGATGCATTATTATGCTAATTAGATAGATATAACTATAATTGTATGGTTTAATTTTCAATTTGTAGCCATTAACGTTAAATTAAATGCGTTATTATGCGTTATTTAACTATTTTTATTAAAAAAAACGCATAAAGTGGTGTGTGTTTCAAAATTATTTTTATATTAGCGACTTAATCATAAAAAAACAAATTATGAAAATGAAAAAAACCAAATTAATTCCATTTTTAATGTTATTGTTTGTGCAATTTGCACTCGCTCAAAACAAAACAGTAAGTGGAATTGTTAAAAGCAAAACAGATGGGCTTCCTTTGCCCGGAGTATCTGTAATTATAAAAGGAACAACTAAAAGCAGTGTTACTGATTTTGACGGAAGTTTTAGTATTAGTGCTTCTGAAAAAGACGTTCTTACTTTTAGTTCTGTTGGATTTACATCGCAATCCGTAAATGTAGGCGACAAAAACTCATTCAATATTGTTCTTGTTGAAGAGGTGAGAACATTAAATGAAGTAGTTGTTCTTGGTTCAACAGTCCGCGTTACCAGAAAAGAATTAGGAAACGCTGTAACAACCATAAAATCCGAAGGATTGAATAAGGCAAAGCCTGTAGATTTATCCTCGGCCATTCAGGGAAAAATTGCTGGAGCGCAAGTTTCTCAGAATTCTGGAGACCCCGCTGGAGGATTCACTATCAAACTTAGAGGAACTTCTTCTATATTGGGTTCGTCTGATCCGTTATATGTTATTGACGGAGTAGTATTGAATAATGCTACAACCAATGTTACCAATTTAAATGTTAGTAAAGGAAATTCAAATTTACAAATTGGTCAAAACAGATCTTCTGACATCAATCCTAATGACGTTGAAAGTATTGAAATCCTTAGTGGAGGCGCAGCAGCTGCAATTTATGGATCTCGTGCTGCAAATGGTGTTGTTTTAATTTCTACCAAAAAAGGAAAATCTGGTGAGCCAACATTTAATTTTTCAACAAGTATAACATCTAATTCATTACGTAAAAAAGTGTATGTGAATATGTCTGATAAGCAATTTGTAAATAGCTCAGCAGCTTTATTCCCAATACAAAATCAACCAGCTAGTGCAACTACTGTAAGTGTAGCTGGCCGAAATCTTGAAACACGAACAATATCTGGTATTCAGCGCTATGATTACCAAGATGATATTTTTACTACTGGTATAGGAAATGATACCTATTTCTCTATGCGAGGCGGTGATGATAAAACGAAGTATTTTACCTCTGTGGGGTATTTGAAAAATGAAGGGATTATCAAAAATACTGATTTTACCCGTATTGGGGCAAAATTGAGATTGCAACATGAATTTAATGATAAACTATCAGCATCTGTTGGGTTAAATTATATTAACTCTAGTTCTAATGAAAAACCAGATGGGAATGTTTTTTGGAGTCCAATCAACTCAGTTACCATTACCAATAACATATATGATTTGAATAAAAGAGATTCAAATGGTAACTTGATGGCAGTAGATCCAGTTAGGGTTAATCCTTTATCTGTAATTGAAACGTTTAACATCACTCAAAAAACAGATCGTATGATTGCTGATTTGCAATTGAACTACAAACCTTTCAAAAATTTCAATGCAGATTTTATTTTTGGATTGGATAATTACAATCAACGCGGTAATGTTTTTATACCAAGATATCCTTATGCAGGAGTAAATACGGCCTATTTTAATGATGGTTATGTTTCTGAAGCGACCAATAGAGTGGTGCAATTAAATAATGATTTGAATTTACGTTATGTTTGGGATATTAACTCAAATCTAAAATTAACCTCTTATGCAGGATATAATATCCAAACGTACAGAGATAATTTATTTGCCTTAGAAGGAAGAGATTTAAAACCTTTTGTTGAAACAATTAATGCCTTTAATACTTTGGTTCCAGGTTCTCCACTTGCTAGTAAGGCGAGTTACAATCTATGGGGTTTTTACTTGCAAGAAACTATTGCATTTAAGAACAAATTGTTTGTGACAGTAGCAGCAAGAAATGATGCCTCTACTATTTTTGCCAAAGCTAACCGTTCTCAATTTTTTCCAAAAGTAAGCGCAAGTTACGTTTTGTCTGACGAAAAATTCATGAAGGATTCTTTTGTAAGCTCTGCTCGATTAAGAGCATCTTGGGGAGAATCAGGAAGCTTAACTGCAATTACTCCTTACGCACGTTTTACTAATTATGCATCAGGAACATTAATTGGAAATTCTGCCTTTACTTTAGAAGGACTAAAACAAGGGAATTTAGATTTAAAACCAGAAAGAAGTTCTACTTACGAAGTTGGTGCTGATTTTGGTTTCTTAAAGGATAGAATCAATTTGTCCTTCAATTATTACAATGCTGATATCAAAGATTTATTATTGCCAGTTCAATTAGCGCCTTCCTCTGGAGCAACGAATACCATACAGAATGTCGGTTTAATGAACAATAAAGGAATTGAAATAGGATTACGCTATGATGTCATCAAAAAAGAAGGATTAAATTTAGATGTATTTGTAAATTATAGCCGAAACAGAAATAAAGTGACAGACCTTCCTCAACAACGTTTTCAGTTAGATAATAATCCTGCGGGAGCTCCAGTATTTGCAGAAAAGGATCAGCCAATAGGAATTTATTATGGAACTTACTTTGCAAGAAATGCAGATGGTAGTTTGTTGTTAACTCCAGCAGGATACCCACAAACCGAAAGAGGAGATGCAGCAACTGGAACACCTTCGAGAGATGCAAACGGGCAACCAACGGGATCGGTGTTAAGCAAAAAAATTGGAGATCCAAATCCAGATTATATCATTGCTTTTGGAGCTAATTTTAACTACAAAAAATTCGGAATGTCTGTTTTATTTGACGGAGTTCAAGGTGTTGATGTTTTTGATGCGGATTACAGAACGCGTCAAGGTGTTGGTAATGGAGAGCTTGTTGCCAAAGAATTAAACGGAGAATTACCAAGAGGATATATTTGGTCTATTTACAATATTGAAGAATTTAGAGTAGTTGATGGTAGTTATTTGAAATTAAGAGAAGTTTCTATGAGCTATGATTTTGGTAAATTAAATAGTTTCTTTACTAATATGACCGTAACCGCTAGCGGTAGAAACTTGTATTCATGGGATAAATTCCCAAGTTTTGATCCAGAAACCAACTCAGGTGGACAGTCTTCTGTAGCGAAGTATAATTTTGGTACGGTGCCAATCCCAAGAACTTATTCTTTGGCGGTGAAATTTCAATTTTAATAAATAAAACGAATATGAAAAAAATACTTTTATCAATCGTAGTGGCAGGCGCCTTTTTAGTGTCTTGCAACGAAGAATTTCTCGACCCAACAAAGCCTTCTCAAGAAGAGGTTTTATCAACTAGATCAGGATTAATTGGTGCAACAAATGGGTTACAACAATTATGGTCAAATGGAAGAGCAAGTGTTCTTTATACCTCAATAACAGCAAATGGTTTGACTACAAGGGAATTAAGAGTAGTTAATGCTGGTAATGTTGACGAAGGTTTTCTTGAGGCTGGTGGAACTTCTTTGACCGCCAACAATGCAGTAGCAAAAAACCTATGGGCTTATGGTATGGTAATCAATTCTGAGGCTCAAAAAATATTGGATAACATCAATGTTTTGACAGTTGAAAATGAAAAAGCAAGTGTATTTACTCACGCTTCTATTTTCAAAGCAATGGCGTTAGGAACCCTGATTCAATTTTATGAAAAAGTGCCAACAGAAACCAGTAAAAATGCTGAATTCAAATCTAGAGCAGAGGTATTAGCCAAAGTTATTAGTACTTTAAAAGCAACCGAACCTTATTTAAATACGGCAAACGGTTTTACTGGATTGGTAGCAGGAATTAGTTACAAAAATACGGTTAATGCATTATTAGCCCGTTATTATTTAATGCTTGGAGATAATGACAACGCCTTGGCGTATGCAAACTTGGTTAATGTAACCGTAAAATCAGAGTTTAGATTTGACGCCTTAACAAACAATCCTATCGCCTTTAACTCTATTGCAACAAATAATAACTATCAGCCTAGAGACAGAAACTTAGGATTGTCTTCTGCGCTTACACCAGCTTCAGCAGATGCGAGAATCAATTTTTATGTAACAGCAGATAATAAAGCTTTAGGTTTTTTTGATACGAGTTTAAAATCAATTCCTTTTTACCTTCCGGGTGAAATTACCTTGATAAAAGCAGAAGTTTTAGCGCGTAAAAACGATTTGACAGGTGCAGTAACTGAACTCAACAAAGTGTTGACCAAAACGGCTAGTAGCGATGCTTTTGGCGTTGGGGCTAACTTACCTGCTTATACAGGAACGTTGGATCAGGCAAGTATTTTAACCGAAATTTACAAAAATCGTTGTATTGAATTATACATGTCAGGTTTAAAATTAGAGGACAGCAGGCGTTTTAATCGCCCTGCGACAGAAAGAAATAGAAATTGGTATCCTTATCCAGATTCTGAAAGGTTCAACAATCCTAATACACCTACTGACCCCGCAAATTAATAATTATCTTAAAAACGAGGAAGGTATGCATTTATCTTCCTTGTTTTTTTTTAACTCATTGTAACTATCTAGTCCGTTCTGATTTAAAAGGACAAATAAATTGGCACAAATTTGCGCGAAAAAAAGGAGTACTTTACTACTATAAAAATTAGTATTGATTTGTGTTAAATTTTGTTAGACAGAATAGCTACAACTGACTTTAATTTTATTCATCTAAATTCAATCAAATGAAAAAAGATAATCCAGATACAGAAAAAGAATCTCATTATTCCAATTTGGATCAAATGTCCACCGAAGAAATTCTTACAGGAATTAACGCAGAGGATAAAAAAGTGGCTGATGTTGTTGAACAACAAATTCCTAAAATTGAACCCTTAATCAATGCAATTGTTCAACAACTGAAATCAGGAGGGCGTTTGTTTTACATCGGCGCAGGAACTTCTGGTAGAATAGGAGTTTTGGATGCGTCTGAATGCCCGCCTACTTTTGGAGTTTCTGACAATGTAATTATTGGTATTATTGCTGGTGGAGATATAGCCATTAGAAAAGCCGTTGAAAATGCCGAAGACGATGCGAATCAAGCATGGGAAGACTTAAAAAAACACAACATCACAAGTGCTGATGTAGTCATAGGAATAGCTGCCTCCGGAAATACGCCTTATGTGATTGGAGGTCTTAAAAAAGCTAGAGAAAACAATTGTATTACAGGAAGTATTTCATGCAATAGTGATTGTTTAATTTCCAAAGAAGCGGATTATCCCATTGAATTAGTAGTAGGACCTGAATTCTTGACCGGTAGTACCCGAATGAAAGCAGGAACGTCTCAAAAATTAGTGCTCAACATGATTTCTACTGCTGTAATGATCCAACTTGGTAAAGTACAAGGAAATAAAATGGTTGACATGCAATTGTCGAACGAAAAACTTGTGAACAGAGGCATCAAAATGATTATGGACGAATTAGCTATCGACGAACAACAAGCGGTTGATTTGCTTAAAAAATACAAAAGTGTACGCGCTGTACTTACTAAAATGAAATAAGACATCCTTTTTGCCCTTTAACCTTTAAAAACACACAATGACTCCAAGTATAATACTACTTTTAATTTTTACCTATTTCGGAATTTTATTCTTTATTTCGTATACTGTAAGCAAAAATGACAGCGGTAACGATGTCTTTTTTACCGCCAATAAAAATTCCAAATGGTACTTGGTAGCTTTTGGGATGATAGGAACTGCGCTTTCTGGAGTTACGTTTATTTCGGTACCCGGTGAAGTAGGCTCGCCTAATGGGGAGCAATTCAAATATTTCCAGTTTATAATTGGAAATGCGATTGGTTTTATAATTGTAGCCAAATTGCTTTTGCCCCTTTATTACCGCATGAATCTTACTTCGATTTACAGTTATATCGAACAGCGCATGGGGTTTTACAGTTACCGAACGGCGGCTTCCATATTTTTAATAAGTCGAACCATTTCCTCAGCCTTCAGATTGTATCTTGTAGTAATCGTATTGCAACGCTATGTTTTTGATTATTATAATATCCCGTTTGCAGCCACCGTTTTAATTTCGCTTTTACTGATTTTTTCATACACCTACAAAGGCGGATTAAAAACAATTATCATTACCGATACTTTACAAACGTTCTTCTTGGTCGCTTCGGTTTTTATGACCATTTATTTTATATGCAATAGTTTGGATTTGAGTATGGTTGGTGCATTTGAAGAAGTAAAGAACAGTAATTATTCCAAAATATTTTTCTTTGATGATTTTATGGGAAGTAAATTTCATTTTGTAAAACAAATTTTAGGAGGAATGTTTGTCACCATAGCCATGGTAGGTTTAGATCAAGATTTAATGCAAAAAAACCTAAGTTGTAAAAACATTGGCGAAGCCCAAAAAAACATGTTCAGTTTTACCACGATTTTCGTAATCATTAACATATTTTTCTTGAGCGTAGGCGCTTTACTTTATATTTTTGCGGCCAAAAATAACATTCAAATTCCACTGGACTTGGCTACGAATAAACCGCGAACGGATTTGCTTTTTCCTGAAATTGCCTTACATCATTTGGCTACTATTCCAGCAGTTGTATTCTTATTAGGATTAATTGCGGCCACTTTTGCCACCACTGATTCGGCACTAACAGCACTTACCACTTCTTTTTGTGTAGATTTTTTAGGCATGGATAAGGTTGAAAATAGTCAAAAAAAGAATTTGGTGATGACAAGACATCTTGTTCATTTTGGGTTTTCCGCCCTTATTTTTTTAGTAATTTTGGTTTTCAATACAATCAATGATAGCTCTGTAGTTGGAATGATTTTTAAGGTCGCATCGTATACTTACGGGCCACTTTTAGGACTGTATGCTTTTGGATTGTTTATGAAATCCAAAAAAGTAAACGACAAGTTAGTGCCTTTTATTTGCGTACTTTCTCCTGCGTTAACCTTACTTATTAATGAAAACGCAGCAACTCTTTTGGGCGGGTATGTTTTTGATAACGAATTAATTATTTTGAATACGATACTTACTTTTATTGGGTTGTGGTTGACGAGCAAAAACGTTGCTGAAGAATACAATTTTTAAATTCCTACATGATGCATAAGAATATCAAATCCTTATATGAATTGGCACAAAAACCAACACGAACTATTATCGGGTTAATGTCGGGAACTTCGTTAGACGGATTAGATATAGCACTTTGCAACATTTCGGGTTCAGGAAAAAAGACCGTTGTTTCTCTTGAACAGTTTACAACGGTACCCTATTCGGAAGCGATAAAAGCTGAAATCCGAAAAGTATTTGCCAAAAAAAACATCGATTTTCAACATTTAGCTTTGTTAAACGAATGGATTGGAAATTTACATGCGGATCTCATTTTGGATTGCCTAAACGAATGGAATTGTAAGGCTACTGAAGTTGATTTGATAGCTTCACATGGGCAAACGGTTATGCACGCTCCCAAAATACTGCACCAACAAGCCCAATTTCCAAACGCTACTTTACAAATCGGCGACGGTGATCATATTGCGGTTCGTACCGGAATTATTACTGTTTCAGATTTTAGACAAAAACATCTGGCGGCTGGTGGCGAAGGAGCTCCTTTGGCTATTTATGGTGATTATTTTCTCTTTGGAAGTGAGACAGAAAATCGAATCATGTTGAATTTAGGCGGTATTGGGAATTTTACTTTTTTACCAAAAAATCAAAATCCAGAAGGCGTTTTTGTTACCGATACAGGCACCGGAAACACCTTGATAGATGCGTTTGTACAATGGCATTTTCCTGAAAAATGTTATGACAAAGATGCCGAAATTGCTCGTAAAGGAACGGTACATCCTGATTTGTTACAAGCTTTAAAAAACAATCCTTTTTTTGAAGCCCCTTTTCCAAAATCTACAGGACCGGAACTTTTTAATTTAGAGTATGTTCAAAAAGCGATTACTGAAAGTCAAACCGAACAGCTTTCAACCGAAGATGTTTTGGCAACACTTACTCGCTTTAGTGCCGAAACTGTGGCCGAAGCACTAGTAGTTGCCATCCAACAAACAGAAACAGCGACTACTGATTTTACGGTTTATGTTTCTGGTGGAGGCATGCACAATCCACTTTTGATGGATAATTTAAAAGAACTAGTGCCTTGCTCGTTTAAGAATACTGATGAAATTGGTATTTCGGGCGACGCCAAGGAAGCCATTCTTTTTGCAGTATTGGCTAATGAAACCGTATCTGGCGGCACTACTAATTTTGGCATAAACAACGGAATTCCATCGGTAACAATGGGCAAAATATCTTTCCCGGATTAAAACAGTTCAAAATTTATATAGCGAGTTATGCAAAATAAACGGCTTATTTCTTTAGACCTACTTCGTGGAATTACAATTTTGACAATGGTTTTGGTCAATAATCCTGGAGATTGGGATAATGTGTACCCTGCGTTACTTCACGCCGAGTGGAATGGTTGTAAACTTGCTGATTTTGTTTTTCCATTCTTCATTTTTATTTTAGGAATGGCGATTCCATTGGCTAATCCCAACAAAGAAAAATCAATTAAAAATGGGACTAAATATTTAATACGTTCCTTAAGAATCATTTGCTTAGGCTTGTTTTTAAACTTCTTTAATTCTATTAAAATCTTCAATTTAGAAGGAACTAGTTTGGTTGTTTTCAGAGTGCTACTAACCCTGATCATTGGTTTTGCCTTACTGGGAAATTATAATTTCTGGACAAAAAAATATACAACGATCCTGTTGTTCTGTTGCTTTATGGTTTTGGCATTTGGAACCGTTCAATTTCAAGAAGTTCGTCTCCTTGGTGTACTACAACGCATCGGTATTGTATATTTCTTAGCTTCTTTAACCTATACATTTTTTTCAACAAGAGTGCAAATAGGAGTAGTGATAAGTTTACTATTAGGATATTGGGCGATGATGAGTCTCATTCCTATTCCTGGTGTTGGGGTTGCAAATTTTGAAATTGGAACCAATTTAGCAGCATGGGTTGACCAAATTATTTTAAAAGAGCATGTGTATGCAGGAACAAAACCATGGGACCCTGAGGGAATTCTTGCTACTTTACCTGCAATAGCGCAAGGAATTATGGGCGCTTTGATTGGCCAATTGCTTTTAAATAGCGCAAATGCGATCCAACTGATGAAAAAACTATGGGTCATTGGATTGGTCTTAGTTTTTCTAGGGGTTAACATGTCTGTTTATTTCCCAATTAACAAATCCATTTGGACAAGTTCTTATGTTTTATTTACCTCCGGAATAGCTATTATACTATTTAACGTATTGTATTACCTAGCCGATTATAAAGAGCTAAAAAAAATGTTTTTTCCATTAGTACTATGGGGGATTAATCCAATGATTGTTTTTTTTCTTTCGGGTGTTATTCCAAGAACTTTAGCGATGATTCCAATAGAAAGTCTTCAAAATAAAACCGTTACAATTGGTCTTCAAAAATATTGCTATACTACTTTTTTAGAACCGCTATTTAATTCTCCAATGAATGCATCTTTAGCGCATGCGTTGGTGTTTATTGTTTTTTTTCATGGCATCCTTTATTTTCTATTTAAGAAGAACTGGATCATAAAAGTATAAGCTATTTAACCCTGTTTCCTTCTTCAAAAAATCGTCCGTGAGTAGTTGTTTTTTCGGAATAAGTAAAATACGCTAAGCGGTCTAATGCAGATTCTTGGTACATTATGTATTCAAAAAAAAAGGTTCTACCCTGAATTGTGTGGGTTTTACTATTTTAATAGTGTTATTCTAACACGAGAAACTTCTATTTTTGAACCATTTAAGGCATTTAAGGTCATGTAAGTTTGATAAACATACCGCTCTTATTTCTTATACAACTCATCCCTACTACAACAAATTAATAGACTTACATTTATAAAATGGTACATTTTCTCAATTCTTATATGGCCTTACATACCTTATATGGTTTTTTTGCTTGTCTGTTTACCCACACAGTTGAGGGTAGCACCAAAAAAAGAAATGTACTGAAAGCCACTAAAAGGTGATGAATTTGTATCGCATTCCTTTTCAATCCAAAGTAGTATCTTTGTTCTTCGGCAAAGCCAACGAATAATGTTGGTCATTCATTTTAATTTCTTGTAGTATGCGTGTTTTTACCTTTCTTTTTGTGTTGTTCTCTGGGAGTCTAGCTTTGGCTCAAGATAGTATTGATAATGAAGAACGGCCTAAAGCAAAAATCGATTCTTTGTATCGAGAAGATCAGTTTTATGTTGGAATTACATATAATAATTTGATAAATGGTCCAAAAGGGTATTCAAAAGATAAGATTTCTATTGGTTTTACAGGTGGTTTTTTGCGCGATATGCCCGTGAACAAAAATAGAACGTTCGCGATTGCCGCAGGACTTGGATGTACATACAATAATTACAATAATAATTTCGGTGTATCAGGAACCGGTCAGCAACCCAATTACGCTATTTTGGGAGCCGAAGCCTATAGTAAAAATAGGTTTACTACGCTAACGGCAGATTTGCCTATTGAATTCAGATGGCGTTCTTCAACTTTTGAAAGTACTAAGTTTTGGCGTATTTATACAGGTTTTAAGTTGAGTTATTTGGTGTATGATCGCAATGTGTACGAAGGTGATTCGGGGCATGTTACGATTAAAAACAATACCAATTTGAATAAAGTAGGCTATGGCGTATATTTAGCTTCAGGATACAATACCTTCAATGTTTACGTCCATTATGGGTTGAATTCTTTATTTCAAACCGGGCAAGTGGGTACTGAAAAAGTACAACTACGAAGTCTTACTATTGGATTGCTTTTCTATATTTTATAACCAAACGAGCAAGAGCAACACCTGCGGAATACATCCACACAAAAAACCAATAATCAATTCCTTTGGAGTGTGCGCTTGCATGACTAATCGCGAGGTGGCGATAACCCCATTCATAAAAATCAAAATAGGAACAATCAACAAAAAATGTTCCGGATGATGCAAATGCAATCCCGTTACAAAAACCGTCAGCGAACTAAAACTAAGCATGTGAATACTCGCTTTTATTTTTGCAAAAAGCAACAAAAGCGCAATAACAGTACTCAATAAGGCGGCCAAAAAGAAGAAATGCAGTTCAAGATAGCGATCAATAGTGATGCTTCTTTTTACCAATACTATGAATAAAAAACTCTGAAGCACCAAAGGGATTTTTCGTTGTCCTAAGTCATAAGCCATCACAGAGTCAATCTTATTAAGGGCTTTTAATAAAAAATAAATAAGAATAGGAACTATAATGGTCAAAATGGTAATTTGCAACAAAACAAATCCTTTTTCTTTTAGTTGAAATAGTGTTTCGTTATAATAGAAATAAAATAAGGTAGCCATCAACGGAATAAATACAGGATGGAATACGTACGAAAAGAAAGGAAGTATTTTTTTCAAAGCGTTTGAGTTTTCAGTTACAAATATATTTAAAATTGCCATTTGCGTGTTTTTTTTTAACGTAGTAAGAAATAGTAGCGCACCTCGTTAAATAAAATTAAAACCAAGGTTCGGATTGGTTGTGTTTTACTAATTTTACTTGCAAACCCAATGCCTGATGAATCTTACAATTGCTACGATTTCAAAACAAATAAACGCCTCGTTCGAAGGCGACGATTCAGTACTTATTGATGCGATTTCTATCGATAGCCGTTCGTTACAAAACGGACCGCATACTTTGTTTTTTGCTTTGATTGGCCCCAACAACGATGCTCATTTGTATATCAATGATTTGATTCAACAAGGCGTTACTCATTTCGTAGTGCAATACATTCCTGAGCATTGTGAAGGAAAAGCACAGTTCTTGATGGTACAAAATACGTTAACAGCCTTACAAGAATTGGCGAGTTATCATCGTAGTTTATTTCATTTTCCAGTAATTGGAGTCACGGGAAGTAACGGAAAAACCATCGTAAAAGAGTGGCTCAATTTCTTGCTAAGCCCTGATTATTCGATTATTCGTAGTCCCAAAAGTTACAATTCACAAGTAGGGGTTCCTTTGTCTGTTTTGGCGATTGCCAAACAACATAATTTCGGAATTTTCGAAGCCGGAATTTCTACCGTAAATGAGATGGTGCATTTGGAAAAAATCATTCGCCCCACGCTTGGGATTTTGACAAATATTGGTTCGGCTCATGACGAAGGATTTTCTTCTATTAGCGAAAAAATAAAAGAAAAATTACAGCTGTTTAAGCACTGTGATTTGTTGATTTATAATAAAAATAAAACCATCGATGCTTTTTTGAAACCGTCATTAAAAACTTTTTCTTGGAGTTTTAAAGATGCCACTGCGGATGTTTTTATTCAAAAAACAAGCATTTTAGATAAAACCAAGTTGCATCTTCAACTACAGTCGTATGCTTTTGATATCATCATTCCTTTTCAAGATGATGCTTCTATCGAAAATGCGATTCATTGTTTGATGGTGTTGTTGCATTTGGGCTATGATAGAGTGACTATCGAACATCGGATGTATTTGTTGTATCCCGTTGAAATGCGACTAAAGGTGAAAGATGGTATCAATAGCACTACAATTATTGACGATAGTTACAGTTCCGATTTTCAGTCTTTAAAAATTGCATTGGATTTTTTAGAAAGTCAAAAACAATACAAGAAAAAGACAGTGATTTTGTCGGATATTTTTCAAAGCGGATTGGCTAACGAAGAATTGTATGCTAAAGTCTCGCAGCTTGTTATTTCGAATAAAATTAACCGTGTGATTGGTATTGGAACGACCATTACTGCTTTTAAAAACAAGTTTGTCAATTGTACTACGTATGCCACTACTGCCGATTTTTTAGCACAGTTGGATAGCACTACTTTTGGCAACGAAACCATTTTAATCAAAGGCGCACGAAGTTTCCATTTTGAAGCTATTGTTGCAGTGCTAGAGGAAAAAACACATGAAACGGTGCTGGAAATCAACCTTAATGCCATTAGTCATAATCTTAATTTTTTCCGATCGAAATTGCAACCTTCTACCAAAATGATGGTAATGGTCAAAGCTTTTGGCTACGGAAATGGCGGTTTTGAAATTGCCAAATTACTAGAACATCACCAAGTTGATTATTTAGGTGTGGCTTTCGCCGATGAGGGAATTGCTTTGAAAACAGCAGGAATTCATCTGCCGATTATGGTTTTGAATCCCGAGTCGACCAGTTTTTCAGCGATTATTCAACATCAATTAGAACCCGAAATCTATAGTTTGAAAGGCTTGCGTTCCTTTTTGAAAATTGCTGAACAAAAGAACCTAAAACACTTTCCTATTCATATCAAACTCGATACAGGTATGCACCGATTGGGCTTTGAAAAAGATACCATCGAGGAATTAATCGCGATACTCAAAGATACTACTTTGGTACGAGTAAAAAGTATATTGTCGCATTTGGCCACAAGTGATGACCTAAATCATCAAGCTTTTGTTGCATCTCAAATTGAGTTGTTCGAAAATTTATCCAGCCGTTTGATGACCGAGTTGAATATTCAGCCCATTCGCCATATTTTGAATACTTCGGGCATTAGTAATTTTCCGAAAGCGCAATACGATATGGTTCGTTTGGGAATTGGTTTGTATGGTGTTTCTAATGATGCCGAAGAACAAAAAGAATTAGAAAATGTGAGTACGCTCAAATCCGTTATTTCACAAATCCGAACGATTCCAGCTGGAGATTCTGTAGGTTATGGGCGTCGTTTTATGGCAGAAAAGCCAACTAAAGTAGCTACAATTCCTATTGGCTATGCCGATGGAATAGCACGACTTTGGGGAAATGGAGTAGGATATGTATCGATTCATCAGCAAAAAGCCACCATTATTGGAAGCGTTTGTATGGATATGCTAATGGTAGATGTTACCGCAATTGACTGTCAAGAAGGCGATGCGGTAATCATTTTTGGCGAAAGCCCAACGGTAAACGAAATGGCCGAGAAACTACATACTATTCCTTATGAAATCTTGACCAGTATTTCCCAACGCGTTAAAAGGGTGTTTTACAGAGAATAAAGTACAACTTATTTTGTTTACATTTGTTTGTATAAACTAAACTTAGAATTATTATGGGAATGATTTCAGAATTTAAAGATTTTATTGCTAAAGGCAATGCGATGGATTTAGCAGTTGGAGTTATTATAGGTGGTGCTTTTGGTGCTATTGTGAATTCATTGGTGGCAGATGTTATCACACCAGCTTTATTAAATCCAGCGTTAAAAGCAGCTCAAGTAGAAAATTTAGCGGATCTAAAAACCGATGGAGGTATTTTATATGGTAAATTTTTAGCTGCGGTAATCAGTTTCTTGGTGATTGCTTTTGTGATTTTTTTGATGGTAAAAGCGATTAACAGTATGAAGAAAAAAGAAGAAGCGCCTGCCCCTGCAGCTCCAGCTGGACCAACTCAAGAAGAATTATTGACTCAAATTAGAGATTTATTAAAGAAATAATACCGCTACACTAGTGTCTAACTTAACCGTCTCTTTTCCAAAAAAGAGGCGGTTTTTTTGTGACTCAAAATCATTTAATGTAGGTATTGTGAATAGACATGGAATGCCTATTTTTACAATCCATTAACTAACAACCATTTTATGAAAACAAACAAACTAAAAGCTAGTGTTCTAATCCTATTGACTTTACTATTTATAGGATGTATTCAAAGTTGCTCTACCGAAGAATCTTTACTAGAAAACAATGCTGCCATTAAAACCGTTACCAAAGAAGAAGCCATACAATTCCTAAAAAAACATGAAACAACGGTCAGTATTAGCGATAAAAAGGCTACTTTGAACTTTATTTTTGGCAAAATAACCCAAGAAAAACTAACCAATACCTCCGAATTGCTAACAGTAGTGCCGGTAATCGCTAAAGCTAAAAACCAACGAATCCGTGCGCTATTATTAAAGGTTGAAAATTCTATTGAAACCATCCTCTATAACGAATGCCCAGATGCATCATCAACAAAAAATAATTTTAACGGCGTTATTCTAATTACGAAATTGAATGGTGATTTCATTAGAGCCTACCGATTAAAAAACAATGAATATGATGTAGAGTTAGCTCCTACCAAAGGGAATAAAACTAACAAACTATTTTCTTAAAAAGATGTCTTTGCAGTGCAGGAATTGAACGAAGTAACCGTAATCAACAATTTCAAAAACCCACATCCCTATGTTTCTATAAACGAATTAGGCAAAGAACTACCTATAGCAGATATTTTGTGGTATTCTTTAGGTGGAGGAAATAATAATGAAGAAGACCCAAACAATTTAAGGATTTTCAAAAACCTTACAGGAAAACCTTTATGTATTAACAATCTTCTAGACGACGAAGGAAACTCTTTTGTACAAAAACTACTTGAAAATTTCGAGGGAGATAATTCAGATTTTAACATTAATATTACGTCTGTTGATGAAGTTTTATCCAATGACGGGTCAAAACAGATAAACGGATCTACAACACAACCAGACATTAACAAGACTATTCTAATTAAAATAAGCTCAACTAGAGCCAATGACCATCCTAACCTGGTTGTAGCCAGAAGTATTTTACACGAATACATCCATGCTGATATTTATAGAAAAACCCCAATACTTCATAATTCAAATGGTATACCAGATTTTAAAAAAACATATGAAACCTATGGTGATGTTTACCATCACAACAATATGGCTGAATTGTATCTTAACAGTATGAAAGACGCATTAAAAGCATTCCACAAAGATGTATTGAGTTCGGATTACAACAAATATAAAGATTATTACGGCGAGCCAAGTGATGCATTTTATGAAGCGGTAGCTTGGGGTGGGCTTTCAGAGGTAAATCCAGAAGCCTGGGTAAAACTAGATGAGGCTAAAAAACAAGAAATAACAACTTTAATGGCAAGAATTGGTATGTTAAGTAAAATTAGTCCTTGTGCAAACTAAAAAAAAATACCATTATGAAAAAAATCATTCTAATTAAAATGTTAATTGTAGTTATAATCTCAACAATGCAAGCACAAGAAAAACCTAAGGACACTCTTTTTTTTGCATTGGAAAAAAACTACACCATATCACCCACATTGATTCCTAATATGGGTCGGTTAAGAAATCCAGATTTAATTCCCGCAACAGAAGATGAATTAAAAAACACTAACACTCTGGGATATATTTATTTTATCGGAAATGGTTATTTGAACACAGGATTGAAGCCTAAAAAGATTTTATCCATCAAAGATTATATAGAAAACAAGAAATTTTATATGGAGGGAAAATACAACAATGTCGTAGATATTTATAAATTAAACGACTCATTATTTGGCAAATACACTATCCTTTTTGTCAATGGTAAAGAATTTATTGAACCTAGACATATTGAATATAAAAAATACCACACTAATCGTGATACCTTAGGTAATCGCATCCCTCATCCATTAACAAAAAAAGACACCCTCTTTTTTAACTTTGATGAGAAATACATAATCCCATCAAAACATGACAAAGGAAAGTATTCTTTAAATGGAGAGAATTGTTTAGGAGGAACCGCTTTTTCCTTTGATTTGGAATTCAAAGAATTTAAAGAAAGTTTCAAGCCAGAAATAATCTTAGATTTAAAAAAGTACATACACACCTCAAGATTTTATGACTCAAAAAATAAAAGTCCTGAATGTTTTTCTCTAGCCTATTTTATGGATAATTACGTATTGATTTTTGTGCAAAAAAAAGATGGAAAAGTAGCTTTTTTAAAAACAAAAGTGGAAGCATACCATACTATTGAAGATTAACTACAGAATAAGTTTGTTGTTTCTTAAAGCATTGCACAAAGAGATTTATACTGAAAACGACAATAATTATAAAACGTATTATAGCGAAGAACCTAGTGATGCATTTTATGAAGCGGTAGCATGGGGTGGGCTTGCAGAGGCAAATCCAGAGGCTTGGGTTAAACTAGATGCAACAAAAAAACAAGAAATAATAAAATTAAGCGAAAGAATTGGTAAGTTAGGTAAAATTAGTCCTTGTGCAAACTAGAAGAAAATACCATTATGAAAAAAATCATTCTTGTACTGCTCATAACAATTGGGCCATTGACAAAAGTACAATCCCAAGAAAAAACCAAAGATACTCTCTATTTTGCAGTAGATAAATATTATACTATATCACCTACAATAACGCCAAATATTTCTGATCAAAAATATACCGAATGGCACAAAGCTACTGAAGAGCAAATGAAATATGTAAGCACAAATGGTTATATTTATTTTATAGGTAATGGTTTTTTGACCACTGGTTTAAAACCTAAAAAAATACTCTCGATAAAAGATTTTATAGAAAACAGATCGTTTTATCTAGACGGAAGATACAATAATATCGTAGATAATTATAAAATACAAGACTCATTAATTGATAAATACACTGTTTTTTTTGTAAATGGCAATGAATTTATCCAGCCAAGGCATTTAGAGTACAAATCGTTTTATACAAGAAGAAATAATAAAGGTGACTTTATAGCTAACCCATTGACAAAAAGAGACACACTCTATTTCGATCTAGACAACGAGTATGTTTATCCATCGAAATACAACAAAAATGATATTTTGATCAATGCTAGTAAATGTTCTGGAGGAGGAGCTTTTCATTTTGAAGTAAAAGAGCTTATCGATGTCGATAAATCAATACAGCTTTTAGACTTAAAAAAATACATTCATTCGTCAAGGTTTTACTACTCAAAAGAGAAAGAACTGTCGTGTTATGAATTAACTCTTTTCATTAATAGTTATGTAATTATTTTTGTTCGGAAAAACAAAGATAAACTTGAATTTCTAAGGGCACAAGCTCAATTTGTCATTGAAGATTAACTATGGAATGAGTTTGTTGTTTCTTAAAGCATTGCACAAAGAGATTCTCACTAAAAACAACAACAATTATAAAACGTATTATAGCGAAGAGCCAAGTGATGCATTTCATTAAGAGGTAGCTTGGGGTGGACTAAAAGACACCCCCGTATATGATGCTAAATTCCCAATAAACAGTCCCGAGAGAAAAAGAATTGAAGACAGATATCGCATTGAATCAAACGGTAGCATTGCTGACGAAGGAACTGTAACGGAACAAAAACCAGCGGGGGAACCTTGCAAATAAACAAAAATTATGAAAAATACTTTCTATATCTTACTTTGGAGTTTTACCGTTTTAATGGTAATAAGAACCAATGCCTACAGTTCTAATAACAAATCAAATTTATTAAGTGATAATCAAATTGATCACTTAAAAAACACGATGGATGTTATACGTTTTATTCAATCTCTGGACAAAAAATTCATTAGTGGGAACCTCGGAACTCTAACAATTAAATCAGACATTCAAATAATTAACGAATTAAACCAATGCGAACTATATCAAAAGTGGGGCATTAAAAACTGGACAAAAATAGATCTAAATAACGATCATCATTCTGACTTATTAGTGACAGCATTTTGGTATAGTAATTACCATCAATATGCAGTATTATATACAAAAACTAAAGGATATGAAATCAAATTATTGACTTCAAATATAAAAGACAAATGCAAAATTGTAAAACCAATAATTACTAACAATAAAAATGAATTATTGATCCACACATATAAAACAGATGCAAAAACAATCCAAAACGATGAATTTATAACCTACACGGATACACTGATTTATAAATTCAATGAATTCATTGAAAAAAATACTAATCCGATAAAAAATGATAAGATTAAAAGTGTCATCTATACTTTTGACAAAGCTTTTGAAATAATCTTAAACAACAATGGTACTGTTCAATACACTTGTTTTGACCCTATTGTTTCAAAAGAACTTGAGCTTCCATACTCTAGTAAAAGTCTAAACAAAAATACTGAAGCTAATAAATTTGAAGACATAGAGTCACTCGTGAATTATATTAACATTTAGAGCTGTAAAGTTATCTACTTGTTTTAATTGTTTGTAAACCAATAGGCTTTTGATTAATCATTCTTTTAATTAGATTGTCAAATATGGTTTGCTTGTGTATTGACCTGTTTAATCGATAGCTGTACTCGTCTAAAT
>NZ_JAPZSU010000064.1 GCF_027531905.1 Flavobacterium sp.
CGATTTTGTGTGACGGCGGTTAACATCGGGTTACCACTTCGGCTGAATACAGCCTCGGTCTGCGACACATTCCTTTCATGTCACTGCAATTGCAGAGCAATTTCGTGCCATTACAGGAACGTCGGTAACCCTCGTGCGTTAATCGAAATTGTAGCTTTCGGGTCGTTTGAAGTTTTGTTGACTAGGTTGGTGAGTAACAATTTTAACAGGTAGTTGGAACATAAGCGAATGTCATCTATGCGAGTATGCTAAGTTCAGGATCTATGAAATTCCGAAAAGGTTTCTTAGTTTGGAATATTTTCCTCTACTTGGATTTTTTCGTTTTTCATAGGTTGCAAGTTTTCCAATGAACTTTGTTTTATTCGGAAATTTGTGTTAATAATTCGGAATTTCATGCTACTCTGGATTTCGTCGAGTGGTGTTTTAATCATGGATTTTAGTTTTCGTTTACCTGTTAAAATTCATCCTACTCAAACACGAAAGCTCAACTTCGATTAACTTCGGATTGACGCTTCGTTCGGGTCAAGCCCTCACTTCGGGCTACGCCACATTGGTCTTAGTCACTTCGATTGCTAAGCAATCTCGTGCCAACGGTAACGTGTCCTGCGGACACTCACCTACGACCAACGTCGACAATCCTAATGCGTTATGTGACATGCCGAGGTGGACAAAACTGTTATGAGTATAAAGATTAAAGAAATAAAAACTCGCCCGTCAAGAATGCTCGCCATCCTTGGCTCGCAAAAAAACGAAAGAGGATATGATGATAACTGATTATGCAACAGGCAAAGAACTTCGTGAAACACCCGAAGAACATTTTAGACAACTATTTGAGCATATTCTTATTGATGACTTGGGGTATCCTAAATCACATATTGAAATTGAATTTATAATTCAAAGAGGTGCGAATAGAAACGCAGAAGAAGCAGACATTGTTGTTTTTAAATCTGAAAAAAAAACACAAGAAAATGCATACATCGTAATTGAAATCGAAACGCCTAAAAAAACTTATGATCGACAAGCAATTTCTTATGTTACTGCGACAACTGCACCGTTGTGTGTTTGGTTTGCGGGTTTTGAGAAAAATAGTTCTGGTCCATTTTATCTGTATCGAGATTTAAAAAAAGATCCAACTACATTCATTGATATTCCGACTTTACCAAGATACGGAGAAGAGTTTGATTCTATTGGAAAGTATAAAAAGGCAGACTTAAAACCAGCGAAAGCACTCAGAACCCTATTTAAAAGAATTCATCATAAATTGTATGGCTCAGGTCCAATTAAAAGAGAGGAGGACGTTGCAAAAGAAGTAATTAAAATTATTTTTTGCAAAATATTGGATGAGCTTTCTCCAAATGAAACATGTGAGTTTAGGGCAACCCCATCTGAGCTAACCTCGCCAGAGGGTCAAAAAAAAGTTAAAAAAAGAATTGAAGCATTATATCACGAACTCTTACTTGATCCTGATTTCGGGGAGTTGTTTCGAGGTGAGAACATTGAATATAATGATGAATGGGTGACGTATATTGTTTCTGAATTGCAAAGCGTTGGCTTATTGCATGAAGAAACAAATACCGACGCACTCGGTGATGCTTATGAAATATTTCTTCCTTCTACCTTAAAAGGCGAGAGTGGGCAGTTTTTTACGCCAAGAGAAGTTGTACGTTTTGCAATTGATGTGATTAACCCGTCTTTTATAAATAAGGAAATTGTTTTAGATACGGCTTGTGGAAGTGGTGGTTTTTTAACTGTTGCAATAGAGCATTTACGAAAACAGATAATCATTGCTTATTCAAAAAGAGGTTTTACAAAAGATAAAATTTACTTGATATTAAAAGACCATGCGGGGAAATATATTCATGGCATGGACATAGAGCCCTTTTTTATATAAAATTGCAAAATCGTATATGGCAATAATTGGCGATGGGAAAAGCAATATTTATAATTTTGATTCTCTGCTACCGCTTGAACAGTTTCCGAAGGGGTTTATTTCCAAAATCAAGCCTGGTTCTGTTGATGTAATTACTACTAACCCTCCTTTTGGCACAAAAATTGATGATGTTAGAAAATTTGTTTTAGAGAAATTTGATTTAGGTCACAGACTTGTTGATGGAGTAAAAACCAACGAACTACTTGAAGGACAAGACCCTGATAAATTATTTCTCGAACGAGACTTGCAATTCTTAAAAAATGCTACATCAAAAGATGATGGTGGAAGAATGGTTATTGTTCTTCCTCGTCAAAATTTATCTGGGACAGAAACAGCAAGTGTTGAATTGAGAAAATGGCTTTTAAAGCAAGCAAAAGTTTATGCAATTATTGATTTGCCACGTGAAGCATTTCAACCACACACAGGCACTAAAACATCGTTAGTCTTTATTCAAAAGGTTCGACATCCCGAAAAGGAATATCCTGTTTTTATGGCTGTATCAGAAGCGGTGGGTCACGACAGAAGAGGAAATCCAATTTATAAAAAAGATGATAATGGAAAAACATTAAAAAATGAAAAAGGAGAGGAAATTATTTGGAATGATTTGCCTGAAATATTTGAACAATGGAAACTGTTCTTAGGTGGTAAAAAAATTAATTCAGGAGTTCCAAGTTGTTTCTCAATAAGTTCGTCTCAAATTAAAAACGATCCGTCTTGTCGACTTGATGCTTGGTATCATGATCCAAATAAAAATGACTTAGCAAAGAAAATGATGGATTGTGATAGTGATGAGATTACTGAAATAATTAATTTAGGCGATTTGGTAGTTGACGGAGGGGTTTATTATCCTGGAAGGCATAAAAGAAATTATGTTGTAAATAACGAAAACAGCTTGCCCTTTTATTCTGGCTCTCAAATACTTCAAATAAGGTCATTTAATTTAAAATATCAACCGCGAGATTACAAACCTGCTAAAAACCATATTGTTGAAAAGAATTGGATTTTAATTACTAGGTCTGGTTCTACCGGAAGAGTCGTTATTGTTAATGAAATTATGGCAGGAACAATGATTTCTGAACATGTTATTAGAGTAATTATAAATGAAGAATTAATAGATCCATATTATGTTTATGCATATTTGGCATCCGAAAAAATTGGTAAAGTATTAATGGAAAAAGGAATTTATGCGTCCGTTGTAGACCATATTTCTCCACAATTTGTTAGAACCATACCTATACCGAGACTAAAGCCAGAAAAAGAAAAGGAAATTGCGGATAAAGTCAGAGAGGCAGAAAAAAAACGAGCATGGGCAAATATGACTTTGACAAAGGAAATGAAAGATATTGAAAATATTATTAAAGAAGCAACTGGAATTGAAATTGAAGATGAGTTAAATAACTCTGATGATGAATAAATAACGCCTACGCACATCCGTGTGCTTCGGCGAATAAAAGACGGGCGAGTTTTTAAGATGAAGAATGAAACAGTTTTTAGTACAATGTCCACCTCGGCACGATCACACAACAGCCGCTATACGCTCCGCTCCTCACTCCCTTCGGTCGCTGCGGTGCTCGGGCTTCGCCACATTTTTTCTGCGCCTGCTCCCTGCGGTCGCTTATTCGGCGCAGAAAAAACGTCGCATAGCGGCGAACGTTGTGCGCCATATTTTTTGCAGATAGTTATTAACAAGGAATTGAATTATGAATTATGAAGCAATTATTTTTGATTTAGATGGAACACTTTGGGATGCAAATAAAAGTTGTACAAAAGCCTGGAATGATGTTCTTAAGGAACTAAATTATAAAAACAAAATAACGTTAAAAGGAATGAATTCTGTTACTGGGAAACCAATGGATGATTGTATAGATGGCGCTCCTGCAAAAATTACAGATATGCGAATCTTAGAAATAAAAAGTTAAAGAATTGTTCTTCTAAATTAGAAACTACTTTTCTAAAATTCAAAGCAGTTCCTCTAAGTAGCATTCTCATTTTTACTTTTAACATA
>NZ_JAPZSU010000070.1 GCF_027531905.1 Flavobacterium sp.
GTCGTCTTTGTCAATCATAACTATGTAAATATATAAAAGGTTAAAAAGTTAAAAAGTTATTTCCGAAAATTTTTGAGCTTTTTGAATTAGCTCAAATTTTCAGAATAACTTTTCAACTTACACAGTTAGTGAGACACTACCGGTACGGTACAACTTATAGTTGAGTATAGCTAGGCTTTTCAACCTTAAACAATTCAACGATTAACCGATTCAACAATTAAACCTTTAAACAACCTAAACCTTAAACAATTCATCGATTAACCGATTCAACAATTAAACCTTTAAACAACCTTAAACTTTAAACAACTTTAAACCTTTTAAACAACATTAAACCTTTTAAACAACATTAAACCTTTAAACAACCTTAAACTTTAAACAACCTTAAACTTTAAACAACCTTAAACTTTTTAAACAACCTTAAACCTTTAAACAACCTTAAACTTTAAACTTTAAACAACCTTAAACAACTTTTAAACCTTAAACAACTTTTAAACCTTAAACCTAAATGCTATAATTCAAGCATGCATGAGGTATCGAAGTGTGGTAAAAAACAATGCAACTAACAGGTTAGGATAAATTCAATTGGGTCTCACACCTAACAGGTTTTTGAAACCTGTCAGGTGTATAGAGCTAGACAACACTTCGAGGGTTATTAATAACTATAATAATTTGCGAATCAGCGGTTAAATTATATTCCAACCTTGCAGACTTTCACTCTGCCAAACCAAATCTATGATAGTGGTTTAGTTTATTCGAAGGGCACCAATGTGGTTGAACTATAATTTTTTACTTGTTTTTTGAATTTTAGTTTTAGTATTCCATTTTTTTAAGGCTATATTTGCATCCGAATTAAGGTTGCGTTTTACTTTTTTCGAAAACGCATTAAAAGGGAATTAGGTTCAAAACCTAAGCTGTACCCGCAACTGTATGCTATCAAGCTTGTTGTTATCTACAAAGCCACTGTTTTGAAAGTAGGAAATTAGAAATTAGAATTGGAAGTATATCTTCTAACCTATAACTTTTAACTTCTACCTTGGAATGGGAAGGTCAACAACAAGACGCAAGCCAGGAGACCTGCCTTTTTTCTTAACCAATAACGAACTTTCGGGAAAAAAGGTTCAGGAAATTATGACACATTTTAAATCTTTTCTTTGTTTTTGCTTGCTGGCAAGTCAACTGACTTTTGCGCAGAAGGATTCGATTACTCGCTTGAAAGAGGTCGTCATTGCTGATGCGAAGCTGCGCAAATTTTCTAGTTCTCAAACGATTTTGAGTTTGAATGATGCTGTTTTGTCTAAAAATAGTGCGTTGTTGACCAATTTACTCAATTATAATTCGGTTTTATACTTTAAAGAATACGGTCGTGGGATGCTTTCGACGGTGGCTTTTAGGGGGACCACTGCGTCCCAAACTGCGGTGATTTGGAACGGCATCAACATCAATTCTCAAATGAATGGGAGTACCGATTTTAATACAATTTCAGGAACGGATTATAATGCGATTGCTGTCAAAGGTGGTGGAGGAAGTGTGATTTATGGCAGTGGCGCTATTGGTGGTACGGTGCATTTGAACAATGACTTGCGATTTGAGCGTTCTTTTTCAAACCAATTGCGATTGGATTATGGAAGTTTCAATACGCAGGGGATGCATTTTAATAGCCATTTTTCGAACACAAAATGGTCGGCTCAAATTGGTTTTTCTAGAAATTATTCTGATAACGATTACGATTATCCTGGCCGTTTTGATTGGAAAGGCAAGCAGCGGTTCAATGAAAATGGGGAGTATGAAGTAATTGGATTCAATGCAGTCATTGGTTTTAAAATATCTGACAAGCAATTGCTTAAGGCTTATAGTCAGTCATCGAACACCGATAGGAATATTTCTTTGCTTTCGCCCTCGGAGTCTAGAACGAAATACAAGAATGATTTTAGTAGAAATTTGTTGGAATACAATGGTGTTTTCGACCAATGGACGATGAATACTAAGATGGCTTACCTCACGGAAGGATATCAGTATTATCCGAACAAGTCGCTACAACAATACAGTTTTGGGGATACCAAGACTTGGATTACCAAAGCGGATGTCAGTTTTCAGGCGACGCCCTCATTTTTGGTAAACACAATTCTAGAATACAATACAACCCGAGGTGAAGGCTCTGGTTTTGGATACCACGAAAGACAGATTGGTGCTGCATCAGTGTTGTTCAAATATGAGATGGATTCAAAATGGCAAAATGAATTGGGGATTCGTAAGGAGTTTACCAATACTTATAAATCGCCTGTTCTTTTTTCGGCTGGAAGTGCTTTGCGCATCGCACCTTGGTACCAATTGAAAGTCAATGTTTCGCATAATTTCCGAATTCCTACCTACAATGATTTGTATTGGGAAGAAGGTGGTAATCCTAATTTAAAACCCGAAAGTGCGTACCAAGGCGAACTGGCCAATGTTTTTACTTATAAAAATTTCAGCTTGACGCAAACGGCTTATTACAATAAAATTAAAGATTTGTTGCGTTGGATTCCCGGACATAATGGCATTTGGTCGCCTCAAAATACGAACCGCGTAGCCGCGTATGGTATAGAAACCTTATTGGACTGGAAACAACAATTTGGGAAAAGTATTTGGCAACTCAACGGGACGTATGCCTATACCATTTCCAAAAATGAGGAAACCCAAAAACAATTGTTTTTTGTGCCTTATCACAAAGCTACCGCTGCTTTGGCCTACAATTATAAAAAATGGAACGCCAATTATCAATTCCTGTTTAATGGTTTTGTTTTTACCCAATCCGATAACAATCCTAGCGCTATCATTCCTTCGTATTGGGTTGCTAATTTGGGCGTGGATTATGAATTTTTTAAACGTAATCCCATAAAAATAGGTGCTCAAGTGCTTAATCTTTGGAATGAAAAATATCAAAGTCTGGAAAATAGAATGATGCCCGGACGCAATTTTAATTTGTATCTAATCTTTAAATTTTAATATAATGAAGTTAACTAGAGTTTTATTGGTGGCCTTTGCTTTTGCCTTTTTGGCGTCTTGTACTAACGATGACAACGAAAATGTATCCAAAGGGAGTTATGACAAGGGCTTATTTATTCTGAATGAAGGCAATTCTTCTGGAAGTTCGGTGTCGTTTTTGGGAGATGATTTGACTATTTTTAAACAAGATGTGTATGGAGCAGAAAATCCAGGTGACTTAGCGGGTAAGTATTTACAAAACATCTTTTTTGATGGCGATAAAGCGTATATTATTGCTGGTGGCTCTAACGTGATTAATGTGGTGAACCGTTATTCTTTTAAGTTATTAGCTAAAATCGAAACAGGTTTAATCACGCCAAGATATGGAGTAGTGAGAAATGGCAAAGCTTATGTAACCAATGCTAATACGTATTCGTATGCAAATCCAGCCACTGGTAATACAGATGATTTCGTAGCCGTTATCGATTTGGCCACGAATAAAGTGGAATCTAAAATTAATTTGAATGCAACAGCCAATCGTATTATTTTAGAAGGTGATAAGTTGTACATCACAGAACCTTATAATAGCGACAAAGTTTTGGTTGTAAATACAGTAACTAAAGCTTTAGAAACACCAATAACCGTAGGGTCAAGCGCCAATACAATGGAAGTGAAAGACGGAGTTTTGTATGTGTTAGCGGCTCCTTACGGAAGTGCAAGCAAAATTGTGAAAGTGAAGTTGTCGGATAAATCGGTTACTGAAGTGGTGTTTCCAACGACTTTGACAGAGGCAGGGAATTTGGATATTTATGGTTCTAAAATCTATTTCACTAAAGATACTGGAGTGTATAGTATGGATATCACGGCAACACAACCTTCAGACAAACCTATATTTAACTACTCATCGACTTCTCAATATGGAGTAATGTATGGTTTTGCGGTAGAGAATGATAAAATTTACATTGCTGATGGAGGAGACTTCGCTTCAAATAGTAAGGCTTATGTGTATTCATTAACTGGCGCTTTGCAAAAAGAAGTAACAGTAGGAGTGGGACCTAACGGATTCTATTTTAATAACTAAAAGAAGTAGCTTAAAACTATAAAGGCGTTTTCATTTCGAAAACGCCTTTTTTTGTTTGGATAGTTGTTGTTTTTATTGGTTTCAAATAGAGTTTAAAACTATACACTTTCAGTGCATCTCGCTTTAGCTTCTGAAAATTTTTACACCGCAGCTTTTAAAAGATTAATAAACCCGTTGGGTGAAATTCAAAAAAAAATAAAAATCTCCCCAATGGTTACTAAAAATAATTTTTCTCTAGGTATAGTATTTCCAAGATGAAAGGAGATAAAAATAAGTACGGTATATCTTATAGCTGAGTATAGCTAACCTTTTTCAACCTTTAAACAACCTTAAACCTTAAACCTAAATGCTATGATTCAAGCTTGCAATAAGGTATCGAAGGGTGGTAAAAAACAATTTAACCCAACGGTTAGGGTAAACTCAATTGCGTCTCACACCTGACAGGTTTTTGAAACCTGTCAGGTGTATTAGGACTAGATAACACTTCGAGGTTTTCGATAGGTATCGTTTTCACAAAATAAAAAAAACAACATTAGTGTTTCTTATTCTAGAATAAACCCGTTGGATAAAATTCAAAAAAAATAAAAATCTCCCCAATGGTTACTAAAAATAATTTTTCTCTAGGTATAGTATTTCCAAGATTAAAGGAGACAAAAATAAGTATGGTTTATCTTATAGCTGAGTATAGCCAGGCTTTTCCAACCTTTAAACAACTTTAAACAACCTTAAACAACTTTTAAACCTTAAACCTAAATGCTATAATTCAAGCTTGCAATAAGGTATCGAAGGGTGGTAAAAAACAATTTCACCTCAATCCATAGTGGTTTAGTTTAGAGTTGAAACAACATCTAAAATGGTGTTGGCAATTTTTGTTTGTTCTGTTTCATTGGTCAAGGTGCGTTTGTCGTTTTCGTTACTCAAATACCCTAATTCAATCAAAACACCGGGAACTGTTGCTTTTTTTAGTATCATAAAAGGGGCGTTTTTTATGATAGTATTGCCTTTTAAAGCAGTTTGCTGTGTCAATCTTGCGTTAAGTTGTGTCGCTATTTCTTTAGATCGTTCAACCGTGGTGGGATTTTGTTCGTTGATGAAAAATTCCAAACCTGATTTTTTAGCGGTAGCATTGGCGTTAACATGCAACGAAATGAATAAATCAGGTTGTATGTTGTTGATAAGGGCTGCACGAGAATGCAAGGCTACGAATTCATCGGCAGTTCTAGTAAAATGTAAAACAATAGCTTGATTGGTATTCAACGCTTTGATTTTACTAGCAATTTGGGAAACGATTTCTTTCTCGAGGACAGCGTTATTTTTTGCGCCAAAATCATGTCCTCCATGTCCTGCGTCAATCACCACGTGTATGGTTTTGGAAGGTTTCAATGCAGGCGAAATAAATGCTAAGGAAGCACAGGCTAAGAATAGGATACCAATTTTAGAATACAATTTCATACGATAATGTTTTAAAAGTTAACCCGTTGGGTGAAATAAAAAAAAACTCACCACATAGAGCCATAGATTAATGGCAAATGGACATAGAAACAAACAGAAATAGCACTATTTTTCACAATGGATGAGCTATGTGAATAGTAAAACGTCTATTGGTTGCTATTAAAAAACTACAAATACTATGATTCTATGTGGTAAAAAACAATTTCACCCAACGGGTAAAAGTTACTATTGAAGTTTCAAAAAGCATTGCTTTTCAAAGCTATAGGGATAACGTTATTTTTCTGATTTTAGTATAATTCCTATAAAGATTGTAACAATCCCTCAGGTATCGTTTCTAAATACATGTCGTTTCTAAAGCCTCTAATGGATTTGCTATCTTTGAAATAGTCAAAGGTTTTGCCTTTTGTTGCAGGGATTCCTTTGGCAGTACCTGTAATCTTACCGATAGCTAGCTTTAACAAAGGTTCATTAACATCACCCAAAACACCAAAAGTGCTGATGGTTTCTTTGAGTTCAAAAGTTGGCGTCAAACCACTTTGATAATCACCAAAGCCGTCAGCGTTAACAATTTTGAGTACTAAAGGTTGCATGGCATATTTGTGAGAAGGGTTCACGTTCTCTTTTTGGAAAGTTGGAGAATCATACAAAGTAATGGATCCTACGTTTTTACCTGTAGTAACATCTCCAATTTGAACAACATTGATAAAAGGTTTTAAGCCATTAATGACTAACTCACTCGCAGATGCGGTACTTTTTGTAGTAATAATATAGACTTTGGTCAAATTCAAACTGTTGATGGGCGTGCTTTCAATTTTATCAGTGAAAAAGTTCTTAAGCGCATCTGGATTATTGGTGCTAAAGTAGGCTTCCACCTTTTTATTCCATTGTTGTTTAGCAAATACTTTTCCTTTGAACTGACCCGTAATCATACTCGCCAATCGGGTAGCGGTTTGTACAGAACCTCCACCGTTGTAACGCAAGTCCAAAACTAAATCGGTAATACCTTGAGACTTCAAACTGCCAAAAGCGTCGTTGAGTTGGGTGTCATAATTAGCAAAAAAGCCGTTGTACATCAAATACCCTATTTTTTTTCCTCCGGTTTCGATTACTTTAGTAATGAAAATCGGGTTTTCATTCAAAGTAGTTTTGGTTAAAGCGACTGATTTTCCATTGCTCACAATGGTAGTTCCGTTATAATCAGCCAAATTCAAAGTGTAGCTTTCAGCATTTAATAATAAGGTTTGGTAGTTGCTGGCGGTCAATTGAGTGCCATTTACTCCTGTAAAATAATCTCCTCGTTTAATAGCTTTGGTCGAAGCATCTGAACCAGGAATAATGTAGCGAACATAACCAAAAATTTCGGTGGTACTACCCGGTTTGTAGCTTAATCCAAAATCAACGCCGTCGTTTTTAGTAGTCCCTTGAAAGGATTGTTCTAGCGCAACATAATCATTCACAATCCAGCTAAAACGATCGATGGATTTGTCTACGCGCAAGGCTTCGAATAGACTCTCAGGAGTGTAGCCATTTAGGAAGGCATTTAATTCTGTTTGATTTTTAAATTTGTCATCGGCCAAATTAGGCACATCGCTTTGCCATAAATAATATTGATTCATTCCTTTCCAGACAAAGTTCTGAATTTCTAAGGATTTTGGTGCTGCAATATCATCTTCATCCTTTTGGCAGCTTTGTAAAAGGAAAAGGCTTGTAAATAAAAGGAAGGCAATTTTAGAAGTCGTTTTCATAAAGTGAAGGTTATGTGGAATTAGTTTTCGTAAAAATACTAACTTTAAAATTATTTTTTTATTGTTTGTAACAAAAATAATTGTCGTTCGTCTTGCTTATAAGAACCGCTAGAAACTACCATGAGAATGAACCAAAATGAGTTTGTACAATTGATTACTCCTTTCAAAGACAAGGTCTTTCGATTGGCCAAACGATTACTCGTGAGCACCGAGGAGGCAGAAGATGCTACACAAGAGGTTTTGGTAAAGTTGTGGAATAAAAATGAAAGTTTATCCGGTTATGCTAGCGTTGAAGCCTTGGCCATGACCATGACTAAGAATCATTGCTTGGATCAGTTGAAAGCGAAACGTGCGGGTAATTTGAGAATAGTACATAACAATTACACGGACAGAGAACCAAGCTTACAACAAAAAGTAGAAGACAATGATAGCTTGAATTGGGCGGCTAAAATAATCGATCAATTGCCAGAACAACAGCGCATAATTATTCAATTGCGAGAAGTAGAGCAATATGAGTTTGAAGAAATTGCCAAAGTAGTAGAAATGAATGAAACCGCCATTCGCGTGGCACTCTCTAGAGCAAGAAAAACCATTAGAGAGCATATGTTAAAAACACACCGTTATGGAACTGTATAAAATAGAAGAGCTTTTAGAAAAATACTTTCAAGGAGAAACCAGTATTGCCGAGGAAAAAGAGTTGACGAATTATTTTTCTTCATCGAATGTTGCGCAGCATTTAGAGCAATACCAGCCATTATTTGGCTATTTCTCTTTAGCAAAAGAGCGAATGAACCCTAAAGAAGTAACAGAATGGCCTACCCAAAAGGAGACGACTTCAAAACCCGTCTGGTGGTCATTAGCGGCTTCGGTAGTGATTTTGCTCGGAATAGGAATGTATGTTTATTCGACCAATGAGACAAAGACTAGTGTAGCTTCCAACGAATTGGGGACTTGTGATTCGCCTGAAGAAGCGTTTAAAGAGACCCAAAAAGCACTAGCCCTGTTATCAGGTCACGTAAACACCGGCATTGAAAGTGTGCAGGTCATTCAGGAATATGATAAATCAAAAGGAAAAGTTTTTAATCAATAAATCAAAAAATCATGAAATCAACAGGTATAATCAGTAACGAAACTCGTTTTACGTCAATAATGAAAAAAGTAGTTTTAGCTTTGGTATTTTTACTAATGGCTAGCCCCATTTTTGCACAAGGTGCTTTCGATAAATTCGATGGGCAAGACGATGTGAAGTCTGTAATTGTCAACAAGAAAATGTTCGACATGATGAGCAAAGTCAAAGTAGATGCTTCCGATAAAGAGATGCAACAGTACTTTAATTTGATCAAAAAATTAGACAATTTAAAGGTGTTTACAACCAAAAGTGCTCGCGTAGAAGCCGAAATGAAAGCTACAGCTGAGCGTTATGTAAAAACGGCCAACTTAGAAGAGCTTATGCGTGTCAACGACAGCGGCAGAAGCATTAAAATTTTAGTTAAATCAGGAGCCAAAGACACGCAAATCAAAGAACTGTTGATGTTTATCGATGGCGGAAGAGGAGAAGACAGTGTCTTGATGTCTTTGACGGGCGATTTTGATTTGAATGAAATCTCAGTATTGACCGATAAAATGCGTTTTCCTGGTGGAGACGATTTGAAAAAAGCTACCAAAGGGAAGAAGTAGTAACTGGTACTTAGTAGAAAGGGAATAGTAAATATTAGGTTTCCAATTCCTGCAAGGTTTTCAAAACCTTGTAGGTATTTTTCTTGAATTCATATACCTATGGTCAGAAACAAGTCCTTGCAAGAGAATAGCATTTTTTACTTCCTGCAAGGTTTTCAAAACCTTGTAGGTATCTCTTTAGAAGCTAAAAGAACGAAAAGGAAATGGAATAAACCAGTGTTAGAATATTCAAAAATGGGATTCCAATTCCTGCAAGGTTTTCAAAATCTTGTAGGTATTTTTCTTGAATTCATATACCTATGGTCAGAAACAAGTCCTTGCAAGAGAATAGCATTTTTTACTTCCTGCAAGGTTTTCAGAACCTTGTAGGTATGTCTTTAGAAGCTAAAAGAACGAAAACAAAAAACGGAACGAAAAGGATATAGAATAAACTAGGGTTAGAATATTCAAAAATGGAAGATAAATAATAAATAAAAAAATAAAAAAATGAAAGTAGTAGTTGGTTGGGCTCTTTTTCTTAGCCTTTGGTTAGTAAGTTGTAACTCTGAACCGAGTTTACAAAAGTATTTTGTGGAAAATACAGAAAATAAAAATTTCATAGCACTTGATGTTTCTTCTTCGATTTTGAATTTGGATCAAGCTAAACTCTCTTTAGAGCAGCAACAAGCCTTACAATCATTTGAAAAAATGAATATTTTGGCCTTTAAGCGGAACCCAAATAATACGGCTGAATTCGAAACAGAACGCGCCAAATTAAACGAAATCTTGAAAAACCCAAAATACCAACAACTGATGAAGTTTGGTTCTGGAAAAGAAGGAGCTTCGGTAAGCTTTGTAGGAACCGATGAGCATATCGAAGAGTTTGTTTTGTTTGCCAACCAAAAAGAAACAGGTTTTGCGGTAGTTCGGGTGTTAGGTAAAGACATGAATCCTACCCATATCATGAACATGATGTCTGTGTTGCAGCAATCAAAAATTGATTTGGATCAGTTGAAACCCTTACAAGAGTTAATGAAAAAATAAGGAAATGAACCCGTTGGGCGAAATGCAAAAAAAAAAATAAAAACCTCACCACACTTCGATGCCTCAGTGCAGGCTAGAGCCATAGATGAATTGCAAATGGACATAGAAACAAACAGAAATAGCACTATTTTTCACAATAGATGAGCTATGTGAATAGTAAAACGTCTATTAGTTTCTCTTAAAGAACTACAAATACTATATGGTTACTAAAAATAATTTTCTCATAGGTATAATATTTTCAAGATGAAAGGAAACAAAAATAAGTACGGTATATCTTATAGCTAGGCTTTTTCAACCTTAAACAATTTTAAACAACCTTAAACAATTTTAAACAACCTTAAACTTTAAACAACTTTTAAACCTTAAACCTAAATGCTATGATTCAAGCCTGCATTGAGGTATCGAAGTGTGATAAAAAATAATTGCACCCAACGGGTGAAAATGAGTAAAGATGTATTCAAGAACGGTTAGCGATTAGCTAGCCGTTTTTTTTAGAAAAAGCAAGCTATGGTAGAAATCAATAGCTTAGGAGTTTCGACAAGAAACATAAAAAGGGTAAAGTGATTTAGGTGGTGTAGATGTCCCATGCGGGATTCTGGGTTAGAAGAAAGGTATATCGATGACGCTAAGTAATAAGCGATCAAATTCAGCTTAAAATGAAATTGAGGGGCTAGTAAAATAGTACTAAAGAAATAAGATTATGGTTTTGGATAGGTAAAAACAATGATTTTCTTCCTTAAATTGATTTTAGTTTGTATTTTACCAAAGTAAAATAAGCCAAAGTTTTAAAAATTGTTCTTATGGATAAAAAGCTCACAATTAAAGATATTGCTAAATTAGCTGGCGTTTCTAAAGGAACCGTTGACAGGGTATTACATAAAAGAGGAAAGGTGTCTACCGCTGCTTTTGAAAAAGTCAATGAAGTTTTAAAAGTAATAGACTATGAACCAAATCATATTGCGAGAAATTTAAAGAATAATAAGATGTATCGTATTAGCATACTTCTTCCAGATCCAAACATCGACCCGTATTGGCAAGCCTGTATTTGGGGAATAGAAGAGGCTATCAAAGAATTTAAGGCCTATAATTTAAATATTGAAATTTTTTATTTTAACCCCGAAAAAAAGAAGTCCTTTTTGAAAACTGCTGAAACGATATTAGAAGTAAACCCTGATACCGTTTTGTTAGCTCCTTTATTTCAAAAAGAAACAGTTGAAGTCATTCAAAAATACGATGCTAATAATATCGTAGTTAATACTTTTAATAGCCAAGTCGAATCCAGTTTAGTAAAAAGTTTTGTAGGTCAGGATTTATTTAGAAGTGGGCGTGTAGCTGCAAAATTGCTAGATACGGTGGTAGCCAAAGGTGAAATAGCAATCATTCATATTGATGAAAACTTTAAAAATGCAAGCCACATGCAGGAAAAAGAAAGAGGATTTAGAAAGTATTTCGAAGAAAAGAAAATTTCAAGGGGTACAATCACTACCTTAAAGTTAAAAAATCCAAATGTCGAACTTAATTTCAAGACGTTCCTTTCTGAGAATCCCAATTTATCAGGAATCTTTGTTACTACCTCTAAAGCATACCAAATTGCTAAAATGATTAGCGAAACGAAAGGAAAAAAAATTAATGTTGTGGGTTATGATTTGATTGATGAAAATGTAGCCTTTCTAGAGCAAGGAATAATTGATTATGTGATTCATCAAAATCCCAAAAGGCAAGCTTATTTGGGGGTAACGTCATTGGTAGAATATTTTCTTTTTCAAAAAGAATTTTCGGAAAGAATTCTTTTACCTATTGATATTGTTAATGCAGAAAACGCAGATTATTATAGGGTATAAATCCTTTATTGGTCTCAAATAGAGTTTAATACTATGTACTCCCCGATAGCGGATTTGCAATCCGTGCCCACAACGTTTTTTTTAGTTCTGCTAAAAATTATCCGGGCTTAGAAAATGATTTATGAGGTCGTAATGTTGGATTTATTTTAGATTGTTGATGCACTTTGTGGGCACGGAATGCAATTCCGCTATCGTACGTAGAAACATACCCAATGGTTATACATATGGTTACTAAAAATAATTTTTCTCATAGGTATAGTATTTTCAAGATGAAAGGAGACAAAAATAAGTACGCTATATCTTATAGATAGGCTTTTCCAACCTTTAAACAACTTTAAACTTTAAACAACCTTAAACTTTAAACAACCTTAAACTTTAAACAACTTTAAACTTTAAACCTTAAACAACTTTAAACCTTAAACAACTTTAAACAACTTTAAACCTAAGCAATCAATCCCCATAACGCCAGCTAAAGCTAATACCAATTGAAAGTGCTTATCAAAACGATGTTAAAATGGTTTCTATTTGCTAACAAAAGCTTAAAATACAAGATGAGCAACGAGTTTTGCGCCAGAAATGCTTAATTTTATCGAGAGGATAAATAAAAGCGACTGTCTTTTATTTAGGTAAAATAATTCATTTTTATAGTTAAAGGTTACATTATGTTTCGAATCATAGTTTTTTTTCTGGTACTAAGTTGCGGGTATACAAATTACGCTCAAACCAACACAAGCAAAGAAGTCAATCATCAAGCCCAAACATGGATAAGTCTTAATACTGTGGTTAAATTTAATGAGTGTTGGGGGACAATGAATGATGTTCATATTAGGCGTACTGATTTTGCCAACAAAGAAAACTTTTATTTTGTGAGAACAGGGATTACCTATAGCCCTTATCCAAAGCTCACACTAGCAGCAGGCTATGCCCATTTATGGCTTGCTCCATCTAAACCAGAATGGTCAAATTTTGCGGATGAGAACAGAATTTTTCAACAAGCAATTTATGCTTCTAAAATCGGCAAGATTAGTATGTTGCAACGCATTCGTAATGAACAGCGTTGGCAAGATAAAATGGTAAATGATAGCGCTGAAGATATTCGATTTACTAATCGTATTAGGTATTTGCTAAGTTTTACAATTCCAATTTTTAAGAATGAAAAATTACCTTCTCTTGTAATTGCTGATGAACTTTTGATGCATTTTGGCAAAGAAGTAGTCTACAATTCAATGGATCAAAACCGAATATTTATAGGAATTCGTCAAAACATTAATCCGAAATGGAGTTATGATTTTGGATACATGAATGTAATACAGCAAAAATACAGCGGCTATCAATACGATTCCAATCACACGCTTCGTCTTTTCTTTTATTTTAGTGGCAACGCCAAAGACATTTTGCATCAGGCTGCTTCTGGAGAGGAATAGTTTATCATCAACCCAAGCGATTTAAGATATAGGAATTACCGACATTATTCCAAATAAACGTAACTGTTAAAATAGATACCTTATGTATACCATATGTATAATGTATTTATAGGTTTTATGCTAGGTATATATAATCTGCCTTCTCTATTCTGTAGTCTATACTATATATAAGGTATGGATAGAGTATAGATAGAGTATAGATAGAGTATAGATAGAGTATAGATAGAGTATGAAAAGCGTATTTAGCCATTACGATTAGGTTATTTTGGATTTTGGGTATTATTTTGTTTTTGTAAAGTTTGTGTTAACTAATGACTA
>NZ_JAPZSU010000072.1 GCF_027531905.1 Flavobacterium sp.
TGAATATTCCATCAACCCTCACTATCCCTATGGAAAATGGTATTTTTACGAGCAAATCTTACAAGTACCTGTCTATGGAATTTTTCAGCCAAAAACAGGAGAATTAGATGTTTATCGATTAAATCAAGGAAGGTATGGACAGCAAAAACCTGATGAAAACAATCGTTATTGGATAGCAGAGATTAACTTATTTTTGGGAGTCTGGCAGGGAAAAAAAGCTGAAGTGACAGCCTATTGGTTACGTTGGTGGTATCTGTCGGGCAATCTGTTATTATGGGGGAGTGAACGAGTCGCACAAACTGAATATCAACTCGAACAGGAGCGAGTGTTACGGCAAAAATTAGTTGAAAAATTAAGGGAATTAGGCGTTGAACCAGAAACCTTGTAGCATACTTGTCAAATGCTGATAAAATCATAGAAGGGATCTTCTGGATTGGGGTATTTCTAGGATTAACGGGGAAGATGTTAGAGTAGATAACAGCGATTATCCGAGAGTTTTGCTGGAACGTAGGTAAATTTGCATTGTTCGCATTTTTGGGAACCTTTTTATTTTTTTGGATGTTTTTTCTGACCAGAAATTTTAGTCAATCTCGTCAATTAGACAATATAATGGACTTGTTTGTTATCTCTTTTTTAAGTTACCCTTTTCTTATCCCATTGGATAGAGTGAATGTAATAAAAATCTATATTTTAGAATTTACACCATGAATTAGAAAAAATCACTGCAAAATTGTCCGATTTGTCAAGAAGAAAAGGATGAAATTCTTCACACACAAAATTCTGTTTTACCTGAAGGTCATCCCATCTCAACTGGATGTGATATACTATGTTGTAATCGCTGTAGTTTCGTCTATGCTGATACAAAAGTAAGTCAGAAAGGTTATGATATTTTTTACTCCCAATTATCCAAATATGAGGACAAAAAACAGCTACGGTAGGATAAGGTACAATCCCAAGACCTTACCCGCCAACAAATCGAATATTATCAAAGTTGTCTTACAACTGGGAAAACCGAGAGCTGATCTTGAGAAACTGTGGGCATTGCCTACTCAGAATCCTTTAATTTATACCTGAACATCGCAAATTTATGAAAGCTAAAATTCACTTAAAAAATCACTGCCGAATCTGTCAATCAGAGAATTTAAAGAAAATTCTCACTTTGCCTCAAATGCCATTTACGGATGAATTTATCCTTCAAGAAGAATTAGGCAGAGAATTTAAAGCCGATATTCCTAGGGACTTCCAGAGAATAAAATACCCAACAAAAAAATAGAAAAGTGTTTTTTTGAAAAAGTAATTATTTTTGTCTAGGAAAACAAAGAGTTTCCCATTACAACCTATTTTTCCGAAAAAAAAATAGCAGCATAAACTTTTATACTTCCGAGCTTTTTCGAGTATAACAAGGACAAGTTAAAGAATCAAATACAGTTTTTAGCTAACCATCTTAGTTAACTACAAACTAGGTC
>NZ_JAPZSU010000003.1 GCF_027531905.1 Flavobacterium sp.
CGAGTACAGCTATCGATTAAACAGGTCAATACACAAGCAAACCATATTTGACAATCTAATTAAAAGAATGATTAATCAAAAGCCTATTGGTTTACAAACAATTAAAACAAGTAGATAACTTTACAGCTCTAAACAATTAAAAAACGGTCAACTCTAATTAGGGAAGTACAAACCGCCCCTACATCCCTATCCTATGATACACAAATCCAATCGCCTTCATATGATCGGCATCTAAAATATTTCGACCATCAAAAACAAAAGCAGGTTTTTGCATGCTATTGTAAATGCTTTGCCAATCGTAAGTTGTAAATTCATCCCATTCTGTCAGTATAGCAATAGCATGTGCTTTTTCACAGGCTTCATAGGCAGAAGCCGTTGCACGAATATGTTGTTGATTTTGCGAGGGGGCTCTTGACTCTAAGTAGTCCAAATCGGCGAGCACTTTTTTAAACGGAACTTTAGGATCAAACACCGAAAGTTGGGCTTCCTCATTAATCAAATCATCGGCCACATAAATCGCAGCTGATTCTCGAGTATCATTCGTATCTTTCTTAAATGCCCAACCTAAAAAAGCAATTTTTTTATCGGCTACCGTGTTGTACAAGGTTTGCACTATTTTGCTAGAGAACCGTCTTTTTTGATGGTCATTCATAATAATGACTTGCTCCCAATAATCGGCCACTTCTTGCAAGCCATAAGATTTAGCAATATACACCAAATTCAAAATATCTTTTTGAAAACAAGAACCTCCAAACCCTACGGATGCTTTCAAGAATTTGGGACCAATTCTACTATCCATACCAATAGCTCTAGCTACTTCATTCACATCGGCACCTGTTTGCTCACACAATTCCGACATCGCATTGATGGAAGAAATACGTTGAGCTAAAAAAGCGTTAGCCGTTAATTTTGACAATTCAGAAGACCAAACATTGGTAGTCAAAATCTTTTCGGGTGCCACCCAATTAGCATATACATCTACTAATGCTTGGATCGCTTTTTGCCCTTCTACAGCAGTATCTCCTCCAATCAAGATTCGATCAGGAAACAACAAATCGTTTACAGCGGTACCTTCCGCTAAAAACTCAGGATTGGATAAAATTTGAAATTGCACCCCATTACCCGTATGATCTAAAATGCTTTTAATCGCTTCGGCAGTACGTACTGGCAAGGTTGATTTTTCCACGACAATTTTATTGTCTTTGGCAATTTTAGCAATCTGACGCGCGCACAATTCAATGTACTTTAAATCGGCCGCCATCCCTTTTCCTTTTCCGTAGGTTTTGGTCGGCGTATTTACAGAGATAAAAATGACTTCTGCTTCGTCTATCGCCTTTTCCACATCGGTAGAAAAAAACAAATTACGCCCTCTTGCTTCTTGCACTACTTCGTCCAAACCAGGCTCATAAATTGGAATATTATTCACATCCGCATCATTCCATGCTGCAATTCTTTCTTGATTCAAATCCACCACCGTCACTTGGATATGGGGACATTTTTGTGCAATAACCGCCATTGTTGGTCCCCCAACATATCCAGCACCTATGCAACATATTTTTGTAATGGTCATCTTTTACTATTTATCTTTTAATTCTTAACTTAAACCTACTTGCCCTTTTATCAAGGTTTAAATCTATTGCTATACTATTGATTGTTCCTAAATCAACGGATTTCAATCCGTTGCTACAATTGATTGTTCCTAAATCAACGGATTTCAATCCGTTGCTACAATTGGTCGTTCCTAAATCAACGGATTGAAATCCGTTGCTACACCATTGGTCGTTCCTACAGAACTATTTTAAGTTGTTCCAATACCACTGAACTGCTTCTTTTAACCCTTCTTGTAAAGAGAACTTAGGATCATATCCCAATAATCGCTTGGCTTTTTCAATACTGGCTAACGAATGAGGAATATCCCCTGCCCGATTCGGACCATATTCAATTGGAATGGTTTTTATTCTTTCATCGAATTCCCCTAAATACGTTTTCAAATACCCCACAAGATCATTTAGTGTATTGCGATCGCCAAAGGCAGTATTAAAAACTGTATTTATGGCTTCTGAATTAGTGGTCGTTATCGCCAATTCATTCATCTGAATCACATTATCGATGTAGGTAAAATCCCTAGAATAATTCCCGTCGCCATTAATCTTTGGACTTTCAAGCGCCATTAATTGTTTTACAAACTTCGGAATCACTGCTGCATAAGCCCCTTGCGGATCTTGCTTGCGCCCAAAAACATTAAAGTAGCGCAAACCGATTGCCTCCATCCCATACGTCTTCCCGAAGATTTCGGCGTACAATTCATTGACATATTTGGTAATCGCATAAGGAGATAAAGGCTTCCCGATTACATCCTCCACCTTTGGTAGCCCCTGCGAATCCCCATAAGTTGATGAACTAGCAGCATATACAAACCGTTTTACTTTAGCGTCTCTTGCAGCGACCAACATATTCAAAAAACCAGAAACATTTACCTCATTAGTCGTAACTGGATCCCCAATAGAACGAGGCACAGAACCCAAAGCTGCTTGATGCAATACATAATCTACCCCTTCAACCGCCAAAGCACAATCATCCGCATTACGTATATCCCCTTCAATTAATTTGAAATTAGGATTTGCTTCTACTGCAAAAAGGTTATGCCGGTGACCGGTGGCAAAATTATCCAAAACCACCACTTTATACCCTTTAGCTAAAAAATATTCCGCTAGATTAGAACCTATAAAACCAGCTCCTCCCGTAATTAAAATCGTTGCTTCCATTACACTTTTCTATCCTTTTTTAACCAATCAATAATTTTAGACAAACGATTTTTTACCGGCTCAACTTCATGATATCCATTAGCATAGGTATTATTCCCATATCCGTATCCATAGCCATAGCCATAACCTGTTCCGTACTTTGCTTTATTTTCGAAACCGTTTAAAACAATACTCGTATTCTTTAATTCTCCTCTTTGCACTCTGTTATTTAGCAAAGTAATCATATCTTTCTTAGAGAAATTCTGACGAACAACATAAAGCGTTGCATCACAATACTGATCCAGCTCCAGCGCATCCGAAACCAAACCTACAGGAGGAGTGTCTAGAATAATGTAATCGTATCTTTGTTTTAATTCAGCAATCATTTCGCCCATTCCTTCACTAATAATTAATTCGCCTGGATTGGGCGGTATGGGACCTGACAGAATAACATCCAAAAAAGGAACTTTGGTAGTATTACTAATTTCCTCAATCGTATTTTGATTAATTAAATAATTAACAACCCCTTTATCATTGTTCAAATTAAATTCTTCAAAGAGTTTTGGTTTACGTAAATCCAAGCCTACAATTACCGTTTTTTTCTCGCTTAAAGCAAAAACTGTAGCAATGTTAATAGAACAAAATGTCTTTCCTTCGCCACTTACCGAAGAGGTAATCATGAGTGTTTTCGCTCCATCTACCTTTTGTTTTTTATACAAAAATTGCAAAGAGGAACGAATGGCACGGAAGGATTCTGATAAGGCTGATTTTGGTTTATTAAAAACAGCCAATTCAGATTTATCTTTATTCACGCCCACAACACCTATCAATGGAATCTTAGTTAGATTACTCAGCTCATCCGTATTTTGGATGGAATTATTAATGAAGAAAATAATCAAAACCACAATAAGCGGCATTAGAATTCCTAAAAACAAAGCTAACACATAATTGACCGATGTTTTGGGACCAATTAGTCCTCCCCCAACATCTTTTGCAGGATCAATAAAATGAATATCAGACAAACTAGCTGCTTTAACGATATCAGCCTCGCTACGCTTTTGTAAAAATGTATTGTAAATATTATCGTTTAAATCATATTTACGTTTGATTTTTATCAATTCTTGTTGGTCTTCGGGCAATTGCTTGATCGCACTTTCGGAAGCTCCAATTTTACTGTTTATTGTAGCCAAATCGTATTGAAGGGTTTGTTTCGCCGTAGTTATGTTTTCTAACAAAACATTTTTGATTGCCATCATTTGATTGTCAAAATCTTTAAATATTTTTTCGCTTTTAACAGCATACGCCATTTCTGAACGTTGTGTTGACAATGCTATTAATTTTGAAACATTAACTACAATATTTGGGTCTTCAATTCCTGCCACCGATGGCGCGGGAAGTTTTGAATAATCGACGCTACTTTTCAAATAGGCCTTTAAAGAATTACAGTAAGCCATTTTTCTTGTTATCTCGTCTCTCTCTAGGTCAAACTGAAGCATTTTATCCGAGAACTTCACTCCACCATCTTCGATATCGACAATATTTTTGTCTTTTCTAAATATTTTCAATTCGTTGCCTGTTTCTTTCAATTGCGACTCCATAGCAATCAACGTACTGTCAATAAAGGCAATGGTGTTTGTTGCAAATTGGTTTTTGCTGTCCAATTGTCTTTTGATTAACATTTTTACCGTAGCATTCAAATAATCTACCAAACGCGCTTTGTTTGTGCCTTGCAAACTTAACGTCAGAATAGCACCTCCTTGGTCATCTGCTTTTACGCCAATTCCTTTATAATTTGAAACTGTTCCGTCAAAGTCATTGAAACGAACAAAATACTCGTTACCTACATAAAAACCTGGATTGTCATTTATTTGCAAGCGCCAATTTAAAAAAGGGAATACCACAACTTCACTTACTTTACATCGCTTTTTAAATTCACCCACTACCACAGCTGTAGTAGAAGTTGAATGATCCGAATAATGAATTAGTGGAACGGTACTATTCTCAAAAGGTATTTTTATTTCATATTCTGATGCTGACAAAAAAGTAATACTAATTAAGGTGCCGGCCAACTGTCCTTTCTTTTTATCCAACTCTAATTTAAAAGGGATAGCACCATAGGCATCGATCAAGTTGTATTTACCTTGAACTAAATAATCGATATAAAATTGTAATTTATCTACCACCAATTCATTATGTGAACGCGATTGCAAAATAGTAGTAATAGACTGTACTTCATCCGAGACACCACCCCAGTTGAATGTCAAACTAGTATTTGAGGTAAATAGAGGATTACTCTCTTCCTTTACAGAAATTAGCGTTTCTAAACCATAAATTTTTTCTTTTCGAATGTTTACTTGGTAAGCAATAAAGAAGGCAATAGCCAAGCTTATCAAAAACCACTTCCAGTATCCTGCGATTTTTATCAAAAAGCCTTTAAAATCAAATGTGGTTTGATTTTCAAAAACGGAAAAATCTTTTAGGTCAAGCATTTTCTAGAAAAAGGATTTAATTTTTTAATAACAAATAAGTGGTAGTTACCAAGGAAAGCAAGGTAATGATTGTTCCTAAGGATTCTATTCCTGTTTTACCCGTTCCCCAAGACTTTTGTTTGAGTGGTTTTACGTAGATATAGTCATTAGGTTGCAAATAATAATATGGCGAGTTGATGACCTTTCGATCGGTTAAATCCAAATCATGCATTTCAACACCTGTAGGCGTTTTTCGCATAATAGTCACTTCTTTTCTATTACCTACCATAGTAATATCGCCTGCATTTGCTATTGCTTCCAATATGTTTACGGTATCTTGAAAGAGTGTTTTAGTACCCGTACTATTCACTTCGCCATTAATAGTATAACGAAAACCTGAAAGTTTTACATTTACAAAAAGATTCGCCTCCTTGTTAAAATATTCTTCCAACAACTGTTTTTCAATTTTCAATCGAACTTCCTCTAAGGTATAACCTAAAACGTTTATCTCTCCTAGAATAGGAATTCGGATATTGCCATGATCATCTACTCGAAAACCATTAAAATACAATCCGCTTTCCGAATTTTGCAACATGTTATCGTTCGCATTGGCATTGGTATTAAAAATAGCTACCAATTTCGGGTCAATGGCTTTGAGGTTGATACTCAAAATATCATTGGTTTGCAATCGATAGGGCTTAGATTCAATGACTGCAATCGCTTTTTCAGGAGACTCCGACTCTTTTTGTTGCAAATAAGTTAAATCTTTTGTTGGTATACAAGAAGTTAAAAGTAGACCACTTATTAGGATCAAAAAGAATATCGATTTATTCATGCTATTAAATTTGCTACAAATATAGTGCATCATTCACAATTAACAGAAAACAAAAACTATTAATTGGAACCCGTGGTTTTAAATGAAGATTCAAAAGGAACGCGTTGCAAAATACTTCTTCCAAGCGTGACTTCGTCTGCGTATTCTAACTCGTCACCAACTGCAATTCCTCGCGCTATTGTAGAAACTATTACTTCTGAATTTGCGATTTGTTTATAAATATAAAAATTGGTCGTATCGCCTTCCATAGTAGAACTCAGTGCAAAAATTAATTCTTTAACGTGTCCCGAATTCACTTTTTCTAACAATGAGTTAATATTCAATTGGCTAGGTCCCACGCCATCAATTGGAGAAATTTTACCTCCCAAAACATGATAGATTCCTTTGTATTGACCTGTATTTTCAATCGCCATTACATCTCGAATATCCTCTACAACACAAATTAATAAATGATTTCTTGCTGAATTTGCACAAATCTGGCATAATGCTGTATCCGAAATGTTATGACAATTGGAACAAAACCGAATGTCATTTCGCATATTGGTTAACGACTCGGCTAAAAATTGCGTCTGATCCGAAGGTTGTTTGAGCAAATGCAATACTAAGCGCAAAGCCGTTCTTTTACCTATTCCTGGCAATTGAGCCATTTCGCTTACTGCTTTTTCTAATAATTTTGAAGAAAATTCCATAGCCACAAAAATACGTTTAAAATTGAAAAAACCCTAGTTTTAAAGAGAAACTAGCTTTTGAATCAAACCTAATGACAATTGTATTTTTGCAACAAACTAATTATACGTTCTTGTATTCTTGCCCGACTTTGCGCATTTAAATTGGAACTGGACGGAAGGCATAACCCGCTTTCAAATAAAGATGCTGCTAACTTACCACCATAAAAAGAATACTTTTCGAATACAGGCTGCAAATGCATTGGTTTCCATAAAGGTCGAGCTTCAATGTTGAATTCTTCTAAATACAACCGAAAAATTTCTGGAGTCAGTCCGTTCATTTTTTCCTTGTCTATCAAAATAGTTGTTAACCAATAATTAGAAAAAAAGTCACTGTTGGGCTCAGAAAAAACAGTAATTCCTTTGAAATTAGCAAACAAATCACTGTAAAATGCATGATTAAAACGACGTGCTGCAATCCGTTCTTCGAGAACTTCCAATTGACCTCTTCCAACAGCCGCCGCTATGGAACTCATAGCATAATTATACCCAACTTCACTATGCTGATAATACGGCGCTACATCACGAGCTTGAGTCGCCAAAAAAGTAGCTCTTTCTTTTTGCAATAGATCGGAAAGCAACAAGGCTCCACCACTAGAAGTCGTGATAATTTTATTCCCATTAAAGGAAAAAACGCCTATATCGCCCAAGGTACCACAAGGTTTTTCTTTATAACGACTCCCTAATGCCTCAGCACTATCTTCCAAAATTGGAATGGAGTATTTATTCGCTATAGCTTGAATTTTTTCAACTTGAAAAGGCATGCCATACAGATCGACAACGACCATGCATTTTGGCTTTTTGCCTTTTCGCATTCTATCTTGAATTGCCGCTTCTAAAGCTATCGGGCACATGTTCCAAGTTGTGTCTTCACTATCAATAAAAACTGGCGTTGCTCCAATGTAAAGAATAGGATTGACGGAAGCCGAAAAAGTGAGGGTTTGGCATAAAACTTCATCACCAGGCTCAACCCCTAATAACAATAGCGCCAAATGTATGGCCGCCGTTCCAGAATTTGTGGCAGCAATAAATGTATTTTGATTCAAAAAACGAACCAAATCATTCTCAAAATCCTGAACAATATTTCCTCCGGAAGTAATCACATTTGCTTGTAATGCATTTTGAACATACTCTAGTTCACGACCACTTGGATGTGATTCCGAAAGAAATATTCTTTTATTATGCATAGCAACAAATTACATTTTACAACATCTTACCTCCTATTTAGAAACACGAATTTTAGAAATAGCATAGGAAAATTAACTATTCTATCAGGACAAAGAAGATAACACTAACTTTTTGCTGAAATAAGAAAAATATCTTACATCTTCATATCCTTAAATGCACAAAAAAAATGAGTCATTTTACCATTGCCCAAAGATACAAATTAGAATTTCTATTGCAACAAAACGTTTGCAAAACACAAAAAGCACCAGTGATAAAAAGCTATTTGAATTTATGACTGTCCGTAACTTATACAAAATAGTCAAAGTATTTAATTCACTTTGCGTCTCTGCGCCTTTGCGTGAAATTGAACTCGCAAAGTCGCAGAGTCGCGAAGAAAAGAATGAATCAAGCTTAAAAATAGTGGAAAACTAATTTACGCGATGAAATAGTCCTAGTTACGAATAGTCATAATTCAATTTCATAGAGATGAACTCCATTCAGACCAGCTGCGTTCAATTTATACGGCCGATTTTGCTAATCGAAAATACAAAAAATCACCGATAAAAGAGTAAAAACCTCAGTCAGGCAGTATTTTCCAAAACACTCAACTTCCTATTTGACAACTAACAAAAAACAAAAATGGCAATTGAGAAGTTAAATAATAGACCAAGAAAAAGATGTCAATTTAATTCTCCAAATAAAGTATATTTGCAAAAAAACAAATAATAATCAGGCATTCTATTCATTAATCGATTCCGCCTAATTATAAAATTAGTACTAAAACGAAAGTCGTTCTTTTTGCACCTCAGTAATAGAAAGTTTTGTAGCTTTATAAAAAACAATCCGAAATTCAATAAATAATAAAAATATAGTAGATGTCATTTATTTTTAAATCTTTAACAAAAGAAACGCTAAACTCCGCAGTTCTTGAAAAATATACTAAACTAAAATTATCTTTATTTGTTTTTCCTTTTTTACTTTTACTTTCACTTGTGGTTTTTCTTTATAGTGAAAATGCATTAAGTGTTATAAACTATGTTGAGATACAAAAGAATTATTTTTACGTAATTAATGCTCAATTATCACAATTTCCACATCTTATCTACAATCTTACTCAATTTGGAGATGCCTTAGTCTTTTTTTCACTGTTGACTCCTTTACTACTTTATATTCCTAAAATTTGGGAAGCGCTGTTATCTGGTTCAATTGTATCCTTAATGCTATCACGAGTTTTAAAAGGTATGTTTTCTGTTCCAAGACCTGCATAAATCTATGACGTTACCAGCTTTGAAATCGTTGGCGAGAAATTAATTGGATACAGCAGTTTACCTTCAGGACATTCGATAACCGTTTTTTGCACACTAACTGTTCTATTATTCGCATTCGTGCCTAACAAATTTTACACGAAAATTGCTTGGACTACTTTGATTATTTTGCTAGGATCCGCACTTTCATTAACAAGGGTTGGGGTTGGCGCACATCACCCAATTGATGTTTTCACCGGCGGAATACTTGGTTACATATCAGGACTTTCAGGCATATTCATCAGTGTAAAATATAAGGCATGGACTTGGATAAACCATAAAAAATACTACCCTATTTTTATCTTACTATTTCTTATTTGTTCTGTTATATTGATTACTAAAATAAATGATAAAAATTTATCTATCTTTTATTTTGCCTTAGCCAGTTTACTTTTCTCACTTTATAAAATAATTTATGTTTACATTAAAAAATAATTTAAAATCAACTCACTTTGTCTTATTAATGAGTTTTTTGAATTTTACATTCTTCCATTTGCCTTTTTTTAAATTTGTATTTAACAATATTGATTACAAAAGCTTTAACGGCATTGTTCTAATAATTAGTTTAGTTATTACGGTATTGGTTTTAAATGCTTTGGTTTTTTTATTGTTGCTTTTTGTGTCGCATTACATGACTAAATTAGTCTTAGTGATATTCTTCTTAATCAACTCGGTTGCTGTATACTTCATAAACACCTATAGTATTATTATTGATGAAAGCATGATTAGTAATATACTCAACACCAATTTAGAAGAGTCTAATAGTTATTTTTCGATAAAATTGATTTTTTATCTCGTATTCCTAGGCATATTACCAAGTCTCTACATAATTAAAGCTAAAATTATAAATGAATCCAAAAAGAAAACTCTCATTACTATTGGTTTAACTTTAGTATTCATACTCTCCTTAGTATTTGCAAATGCAAGTAATTGGATGTGGATAGATAAAAACTCAAAAACACTAGGCGGATTAGCCATGCCTTGGTCATACACTGTCAATATTTCTCTTTTTTACAAACATCAAAAAGAAAAGAACAAAAAAGAAATTTTATTACCCAATGCAACCATAAAAGATAACACAAAAGCAGTGATTGTTTTAGTAATTGGAGAATCTGCGAGAAGCCAAAATTTTTCGTTATATGGATATAAAAACAACACTAATCCATTACTCTCCAAAATACCGAATGTACACCATTTTGAAGCTACATCCACTGCTACGTATACGACTGCTGGTGTAAAAGCAATTTTAGATTATAAAAATACAGGCGATTTATATGAAATTTTGCCTAACTATTTATTCAGAAATGATATAGAAGTGCTATGGAAATCAACCAATTGGGGCGAACCTCCACTTCATATCAAAAACTATGAAAACAGAGAAATTCTTGCACCACGTTGTAAAGGTGAACAATGCAACTATGATGAAATCCTATTAACAGGACTAAAAGAACAAATTAAAGCTAGCAAAAAAAATAAAATATTAGTAGTACTTCATACAAGTACAAGTCATGGACCAACTTATAGCAAAAAATACCCCGCTTCATTTGAAACCTTCAAGCCTGTTTGTAATAGCGTAGAATTAGGAAATTGTACCCAAAAAGAATTAATCAATGCTTATGACAATACTATTGTTTATACCGATTATATCTTATCTCAAGTAATTGGACAATTAAAAGAATTGAAAGAATACAATAGCTCGATGATTTTTGTTTCAGACCACGGAGAATCACTTGGAGAAAAAAATCTTTACATGCACGGCATACCTATAGAAATTGCGCCAAAGGAACAATATGAAATCCCTTTTATTGTTTGGGTATCTAATGGATCAAAACAACTGAAACCCCAACAAAAACTAACCCAATACCATGTTTTTCATAGTGTACTAAACTTTCTAGGTGTACAAAGTCCAATTTATGATGAACAAATGAACATTTATAAATAATTCAATCTCAAAACAATTAATCAAACAAGGCTTTCTAATATTGATTTGTAGTCAATAAGACTAAAGTACAAGCTACTTCTTTTTGAATACCATTTAACGTTAACAATTGATACAATTCTGGATTTTCTGTGCCTGGATTAAAAATCACTCGTTTAGGTTTAGCTTCAACGATATAATTATAATAATCTCTTTGACGGGCGGGGTTTAAATATAATGTAATGGTATCGATATTTTTTAACGGTATCGCTTTGGTTTGTATTTTAACGCCAGCAACTTCACCAGCATTTTGACCTATTGCAATTACAGAATGCCCATGATCTACCAACATCATTATTGCTTTGTAGGCGTACTTTTCTGGTTTAGAAGTCGCTCCTAAAACTACTGTCTTTTTATTTTTTGTCATTTTATGAAAATATATACCGCAAAAGTAGTCAAAAAATAAGGAAGCGGCTTCACTTTTTACTCTCGAAAATTGTAGCAAAGAAAAAACAATAAATTAACAAACGAGTAAGATTTATCATTCCGAAAATTGTAGCTTTGTGTTAAAATTAAACCTATGGAATTATTCATTTATCTTTTTGCTGCTTTGTTTTCCGTTTTAAACCCAATCGGAACAGTCCCAATTTTTGTGGGATTAACGCAAAATGATGCCCAATCAGAACGCAACAGACTTTCGCTTTGGACTGCAATTAATGTATTTATCATTTTAGTAGTTTCGTATTTAGTTGGACAATATGTACTTACTTTTTTCGGAATAAGTATAGACTCTCTAAGAATCGCTGGTGGAATAGTTATCGTAAGTTCTGGATTCTCCCTATTGTCTGGAAAATTTAATAAAAAAAGAGGGATTAACAAAAAAATTGAAAATGAAGCCCAACAAAGAAATGATATTGCCTTAACACCTTTAGCTATTCCAATGCTTGCTGGACCGGGATCAATGTCATTATTAATAGCGTTCTATAATCAACACAAATCTACCAATGAAATTATTATTTCTATAGCCGCTATTCTTGCTATTTCAGCAACCATTTATGTTATATTAAGGAGCGCACACTATTTAGCAAAAGCGCTTGGAGCCTCTGGAATTGTTGCCATTTCTCGTATTGTAGGATTTATAGTAATCGCCATTGGTATAGAATATATTGTTAGCGCCTTAATCAATATCATTAATGATAATTTTTAGCCAAAAAAGCCAGTCAAAAATAATTTTTGACTGGCTTTTTTGGCTAAAATCTCAAATCTCTTTAGACTCTAGGCAAGAAAATCTCCGCCATCATGCAGCGTGCACTTCCTCCACCACAAGCCTCAATAGTATCCAAACTAGAGCTCAAAATAGTAACATGCTCCTCAAGCTGCGTAATTTGCTTTTTAGTTAATGATTGATGAGCTGCTGCACTCATTACTAAATATCTTCGCTCATCCGACCCTTTTACTTCGAGCATATTACCTGCGAAATTATTCACTTGTTCTTCACTAATCAAAATCACTTGCTTGTCATCATTTTTCAAGCTATCAATTACCATTTTACGCTCTTTTTTATCATCAATGGCATCAGCACAAAGTACAGCAAAAGTTTCTCCCAAACACATCATCACATTGGTGTGATAAATCAACTTACGCTCTCCATTTACGGTTTGAAAGGCTTCAAAAATTACTGGCGCAAAATCAAAATCTTCGCAAAACTCAATAAATAACTCTTCGTCAGCTCTAGGCGAAAGCGCGCAATAAGCTTTACCATTTGCACGATCTAGTAACAAACTGCCTGTTCCTTCTAAAAATATGCTATCCCTTTCTGCTTCGGTGTAATCCATTATTTCATTAATAACAAAACCTTCATCTTCTAAAATATCCAAAATTTCCTCTCTTCGTTCTAAACGACGATTTTCAGCAAACATTGGATATAGAACAACATCTCCATTTTCGTGAAAAGAAATCCAATTATTTGGAAAAATACTATCCGGAGTATCTGGAGTAAGCGTATCATCTACCACAATTACATTCACTCCTACTGAACGCAATTTTTTCACAAAAGCATCAAACTCTTCTTGCGCTTTGGCATTTACAGTAGCTGGTAAAAGTCCATCTAAAACTTTTTGGTAATAATTATTTACAGCCGTTTGCTCATTCATTCTGAAGGCAACTGGGCGAATCATCAAAATAGAGTTGGTCGTTTGTTTCATTTCTTTTTGTTGTACTAAATAGACTAAAATAGTCTGGTTGTTTTTTAAATTATACTTTTAATCTCTAATTAATGGTAAGGTTGAGCAACGCAATAATCCTTCTTGTTTAGCTATCTCAGCATATGGAATTTCTTCGACTATAAAATCGTTACTTCGTAACCAATTATTTAATCTAGTAAAATTTCTTTCAGAAACTACAACATTAGGAGCAATAGAGAATACATTAGAATTCATATCATACATTTCGTCTCTTGTTATATGAAATAGATTTTCTTTTCCAAAAAGATTAACCAAAAACAAATAATCTGATTCTTCTCTAAACCCATTTTTATAAATGATTCCTTTGTCGTTTCCAACAGGTTGAAAACAGCAATCTAAATGTAATGCATTATCTCGAGCTTCCAACTTTGACTTAACCAAATCAAAATCTTTTACTATTTTGTTTGGAAACAATTGTTTAATAAATTCAACCCCTTGCCAATTTGTTCTTGCAGTTATATAATCTTTGTAATCACTTCCTTTATAGGTTCCAATAAATATATAATCGTTCCAAAGCATAACATCACCTCCTTCAATATGGACTTCTTCTGGAGGCCTAACAACTTTTGAGGGGTTGATTTGATCAATAACATATTGAATCGCATCTAATTCTCTCTCTCTGTCTGGCAAAATATTCGATTTGATAAAAACATCATCAATAACAAATCCAATATCTCTAGCAAATATTTGATTGTAATCTGATATTAATTCTGGCCTGAGAACGGCTACATCATATTTTTGAAAAACAGCATTAAAGGCCTCCATTTCAATAATCATATCTTGTTCAACAGGATAAGTACCTGCCAAGATATGTTCTAATGATTTTGGATCATAAGCTTCATCTACAGTTGGAATTGATCCATTACTATTTACTAATCCTAAAATAACCTTTCTTAATCGCGCAGTTTCATTTCTTACATTTAAATCTAACATTCTAATTTCAAATTATTTTAGAACCAAAAAAGCTTCACAAGTTCGTGAAGCTTTTTGCCTTTTATTTTATCTTTTATCTACAGTCAAAAATTCCCGTAAAGGATAACCAACATAAACTTGTCTTGGGCGACCAATTGGTTCTTTATTTTCTCTCATTTCTTTCCATTGTGCAATCCAACCTGGCAAACGACCAATAGCAAACATCACGGTAAACATATCAGTAGGAATACCTAAAGCTCTGTATATAATCCCTGAATAGAAATCAACATTAGGATACAAACTTCTTGATTTAAAGTAATCATCTTCTAAAGCTGCAACTTCTAACTTTTTAGCAATTTCAAGAATAGGATCTTGAACACCCAAAGTGGCTAAAACTTCGTCTGCTGCTTTCTTAATAATTCGGGCTCTAGGATCAAAATTCTTATAAACTCTATGACCAAAACCCATTAAACGGAAAGGGTCGTTTTTATCTTTAGCTTTTGACAAATACTTTTCGGTATCACCTCCATCTTTATGAATTTCTTCAAGCATTTCTAAAACTGCTTGATTAGCTCCTCCATGCAATGGCCCCCAAAGAGCTGAAACTCCAGCAGAAATAGACGCAAATAAACCAGCATGAGATGAACCTACCATACGCACAGTTGATGTAGAACAGTTTTGCTCATGATCCGCGTGAAGTATAAATAATTTATCTAATGCATTCACTACTACAGAATCTGCACTATAAGGGCCCGTAGGCAATTCAAACATAAGACGCATGAAATTCTCTACATATCCTTTCGTATTATCATAATAGTTCAATGGATAGCCCATGCTTTTTCTGTAGGTCCAAGTTGCAATAACAAGGAATTTACCCATTGTCTTACATACGGCCTCATACATTTCTTTTTCATTTTCTACATTAACTGATTTAGGATTAAAAGCAGTTAAAGCGCTAGTCAAAGCAGACAAAACCCCCATTGGATGAGCAGTTTTTGGAAATCCATCAATGATATTCTTCATTTCTTCGTTCACCAAAGTATGCTTGCGAATATCATTTTCAAATTGGATTAATTGCTCTGGAGTTGGTAATTCACCAAAAATCACTAGATAGGAGACTTCTAAAAAGTGTCCTTTTTCTGCTAAATCTTCAATTGAATACCCTCTATAGCGAAGGATTCCTAATTCACCATCTAGAAAAGTAACTTCACTTTTACATGAACCAGAATTTTTATACCCTGGATCAATGGTAATCACTCCTGATAAATCTCTTAATTTACTAATATCAACAGCGCCTTCATTTTCACTTCCTACTATAAACGGAAGCTCAAATTTATTGCCATCAATTTCTAACGTTGCTATTTTTGACATAATATTATATATGGATATATTTAGATTAAATATTTCCCAAATCTAATGAATTTAGAACAAATTTAAAAACGAATTCATTCACCAACTTGTTAAATGTTTACAAAAAAAGCCATCTGAATAAACAGATGGCTTAAGCAATAAAAAAAGTATTTCTTATTTTATATTAAATGCATTTTTTCCAGGAAAATAAGCCGTAGCTTCAAGCTCTTCTTCTATTCTCAACAACTGATTGTATTTTGCCATACGATCAGAACGAGAAGCAGAACCTGTTTTGATTTGTCCACAGTTTAAAGCAACAGCTAAATCTGCAATTGTATAATCTTCTGTTTCACCAGATCTGTGAGACATAACCGAAGTATACCCTGCATTCTTCGCCATGTTTACAGCTGCTATTGTCTCAGTCAAAGTACCAATCTGATTCACTTTTACCAAAATAGAATTTGCGATCCCTTTTTCAATTCCAGTAGACAAACGCTCCACATTAGTAACAAACAAATCATCTCCCACCAATTGAACTTTATCTCCAATTTTTTCAGTCAATAACTTCCATCCGTCCCAATCATTTTCTTGCATCCCATCTTCAATAGAGATAATTGGATATTTAGCCGCCAATTCAGCTAAATAATCAACCTGTTCTGCTGATGTTCTAACTTTACCTGTTGGTCCTTCAAATTTAGAGTAATCATATTTACCATCAACATAAAACTCTGAAGCAGCACAATCTAACGCAATCATTACTTCGTCACCAAAAGTATATCCTGCAGCCTCAACCGCTTTTTTAATAGTATCCAAAGCATCTTCAGTACCACCTGCTAAATTTGGAGCAAATCCACCTTCATCGCCAACAGCCGTAGAAAGCCCTCTATCGTGCAATACTTTCTTAAGGTTATGGAAAATTTCAGTTCCCATTTGTAATGCATGCGAAAAAGAAGTTGCTTTTACGGGCATAATCATAAATTCTTGAAAAGCAATTGGAGCATCTGAATGAGAACCTCCATTAATGATATTCATCATTGGCAAAGGCAAAGTATTTGCTGAAACGCCACCGACATAGCGATACAAGGGAAGACCTAACTCATTAGCAGCTGCTTTTGCAGCAGCAAGAGAAACACCTAAAATAGCATTAGCACCTAATTTTGATTTATTTGGAGTACCATCCAAATCAATCATCATTTGATCAATTTTATTTTGTTCGAATATAGAAGTTCCTACTAACTCCTCGGCAATAATAGTATTCACATTGTTAACAGCCGTTAAAACTCCTTTACCCAAAAATGCCTTACCACCATCTCTTAACTCTACCGCTTCATGTTCACCAGTTGATGCTCCTGAGGGAACTGCTGCTCTACCTAAAATTCCATTTTCTGTAATCACATCAACTTCAATAGTTGGATTACCTCTTGAATCAAAAATTTGTCTTGCGAAAATCTTAACAATAATACTCATTATTCTTATATTTTTTGTTATTAATTTGTATTTTACTCAAAATTACGCAAATAAAATGACAATGGTAAATAAAGAATCTACTATCATTATTAATTTATTAACGATAACGTTTTAGCTTTGCGCTTTTGCAATATTCTCAACAAACTGATCAAATAAGTAAGAAGAATCATGCGGCCCTGGACTAGCTTCCGGGTGATATTGAACAGAAAAACAATTTTTATTTTTCATTCTCATACCAGCTACAGTTGAATCATTTAAGTGTAAATGTGTAATTTCCATATCGGGATGTTGCTCTAATTCTTCTTTGTTCACAGCAAAGCCATGATTTTGAGAGGTAATTTCACCTTTCCCACTAATCAAATTGGTCACTGGATGATTTATTCCTCTATGACCATTGAACATTTTGTAAGTAGAAATACCGTTCGCAAGCGCAATAACTTGATGTCCTAAACAGATACCAAATAAAGGTTTGTCAATAGCAATAATTTGTTTTGCCACATTGATAGCACTATGCAGAGGATCCGGATCACCTGGCCCATTAGACAAAAAGAACCCATCAGGATCAAAAGAATTTAAATCTTCAAAAGTAGCATTATAAGGAAAGACTTTAATGTAACAATCCCTCTTAGCTAAATTTCGTAAAATATTAGTTTTAATACCTAAGTCTAATGCCGCTATTTTATATTTAGCATTTTCATTACCATAAAAATAAGGTGCTTTAGTAGATACTTTAGAAGCTAATTCTAACCCCTTCATGTCAGGAACTTTAGATAACGCCACTTTTAATTCTTCAACTGGCGTGCCATCTGTACATATCACTGCATTCATAGCCCCATTTTCTCTAATGTATGCTACAAGTGCCCTAGTATCAACATCAGATATACAAATTAAGTTTTGCTTTCTAAAGTAATTTTCAATGCTTTGATCGGCATCTGGTCGTGAATAATTAAAGCTGAAATTTTTACAGATTAAGCCAGAAATCTTAATACTATCCGATTCAACTTCTTTATCATTAACACCATAATTTCCGATGTGAGCATTAGTAGCTACCATTAATTGACCAAAATAAGACGGATCAGTAAAAATCTCCTGATATCCTGTCATCCCAGTATTAAAACAAACTTCCCCAAAAGCGACTCCGCTAAGACCAATTGATTTACCATAGAAAATTGTCCCATCACTAAGTAAAAGTAAAGCTTGTTGTCTAGTTGTATATTTCATATGTAGTTAAAAATTTTGCAAATTTAAAATTTAAAAGAAGGCGAAACAATTTAAATGAACAATAAGTAAATTAAAATGTTACGATTTAACAATCAAAAAAAAAGGATAAACTATAAATAGCTTATCCTTATTTTTTATCGAATGATTATTTTCATAATTATTCAGCAGCTTCTGCGGCTGGCTCAGCACTTTCAGCAGGAGCTTCAACAGCTTCTTCTGTCTTTTTAGCTTTACCACCACGACGGCTTTTTGCTTTTTTAACTTCTTTTTTACCTCCGTTATAAAGTTCGTTAAAATCAACCAATTCGATCATCGCCATATCAGCGTTATCTCCTAAACGATTCCCAACTTTAATAATACGAGTATATCCACCTGGTCGGTCTCCAACTTTTGCAGCTACGTCTCTGAACAAGTCAGTTACAGCATACTTGCTACGTAAATAAGAGAAAACGATACGACGATTGTGAGTTGTATCAGCTTTAGATTTTGTTATAAGCGGCTCAACAAATTGTTTAAGCGCTTTAGCCTTAGCAACAGTAGTGTTAATACGTTTGTGCTCAATAAGAGAACAAGCCATATTAGCTAGCATAGATTTTCTATGTGCAGTCTGTCTGCTTAAGTGATTATTTTTTTTTCCGTGTCTCATTGCTTTATGAATTTAATCACACCTTAAGGTGGATTAGATTATTCTTTATCTAGTTTGTATTTTGTTAAATCCATTCCAAAAGTAAGATTCTTAACTGCCACTAATTCATCTAGTTCAGTCAAAGATTTTTTACCGAAATTACGGAACTTCATTAAGTCATTTTTATTAAAAGATACTAAATCACCAAGTGTATCAACTTCAGCCGCTTTCAAACAATTTAAAGCTCTAACAGATAAGTCCATATCAACAAGCTTAGTTTTAAGCAATTGTCTCATATGCAATGACTCTTCATCATAAGATTCCGTTTGTGCAATTTCGTCAGCCTCAAGTGTAATTCTTTCATCAGAAAACAACATGAAATGGTGAATTAAAACTTTTGCAGCTTCAGTAAGAGCATCTTTTGGATTAATTGAACCATCAGTTTTAATTTCAAAAACTAATTTTTCATAATCTGTTTTTTGCTCAACACGGAAGTTTTCAATAGCATATTTTACATTTTTTACCGGAGTAAAAATTGAATCTGTAAAAATAGTACCAATTGCAGCATTCTGTTTTTTGTTCTCTTCTGCAGGAACATATCCTCTACCTTTTTCAATAGTCAAATCAAAACTTAATTTGATTTTACTGTCAAGATTACAGATTACAAGTTCTGGATTCAAAACTTGAAAACCTGAAATAAATTTTTGAAAATCACCAGCTGTTAATTGATCTTTACCAGAAACAGAAATAGTAACTGATTCATTATCTATATCTTCAATTTGACGTTTAAAACGTACTTGTTTAAGATTTAAAATAATTTCGGTAACATCTTCAACAACTCCTGAAATAGTGGAAAACTCATGATCTACACCTTCGATACGAACAGATGTTATTGCATATCCTTCTAATGCTGAAAGCAAAACTCTTCTAAGTGCATTACCAACAGTCAATCCGTAACCAGGTTCTAAAGGTCTAAATTCAAATTTACCTTCAAAATCGGTTGAATCGATCATGATAACTTTATCGGGCTTCTGAAAATTAAATATTGCCATAAATTTCGACTAAGTCAATTATTATTTGTTGTACAACTCTACGATTAATTGTTCTTTAATGTTTTCAGGAATCTGAAGTCTTGCAGGTACAGAAACAAAAGTTCCTTCTTTAAGATCATTATTCCAAGTAATCCATTCATAAACATGACTTGAATTAGACAAAGAACGTTCGATAGCTTCTAATGATTTAGACTTTTCACGAACAGCAACTTTATCACCAGGTTTAAGGTGGTAAGAAGGAATATTAACAACTTCACCATTTACAGTAATGTGTCTGTGTGATACGATTTGACGTGCTCCTCTTCTAGATGGAGCAATCCCCATTCTAAAAACAACATTGTCTAATCTTGCTTCACACAATTGTAATAAAACTTCACCAGTAACACCTTTAGTAGCTGATGCTTTTTCAAATAAATTTCTGAATTGTTTTTCTAAAATTCCGTAAGAATATTTAGCTTTTTGCTTTTCCATTAACTGAACAGCATACTCAGATTTTTTTCCTCTTTTTTTAGCCATCCCGTGTTGTCCAGGAGGGTAATTTCTTTTTTCGAAAGCTTTATCGTCTCCGAAAATTGCTTCGCCGAATTTACGAGCGATTCTTGTACTTGGACCAGTATATCTTGCCATTTTAATTTGTTTAAGATAGAGATTATGAATTCAGGTCTTATCCTTCGATAATCTATTTCCTATCTAGGTTATACTATAAAAATTTTGAGTATTAAACTCTACGTCTTTTAGGAGGACGACATCCGTTGTGAGGCATTGGAGTTACATCAATAATTTCAGTAACCTCAATTCCACCATTATGCAAAGAACGGATAGCAGACTCACGTCCGTTTCCTGGTCCTTTTACATATACTTTCACTTTTTTAAGTCCAGCCTCAAGAGCTACTTTACTACAATCTTCTGCCGCCATTTGAGCTGCATATGGAGTGTTCTTTTTAGAACCTCTAAAACCCATTTTACCAGCTGAAGACCAAGAAATAACTTCACCTTTTTTGTTTGTTAACGAAATGATGATGTTATTGAAGGTAGCAGAAATATGAGCCTCACCCGTTGATTCAACGATAACTTTACGTTTTTTTGCAGTTGCTTTAGCCATATTACTTATTATTTAGTTGCTTTTTTCTTGTTAGCAACAGTTTTTCTTTTACCTTTTCTAGTTCTAGAGTTGTTTTTAGTTCTTTGACCTCTTAATGGAAGTCCAGATCTATGACGAATACCTCTGTAACAACCAATATCCATCAAACGTTTGATGTTCAAAGAAACCTCAGAACGTAATTCACCTTCAATTTTGAAAGCAGAAACCGCTTCACGAATTGCTCCGATTTCATCATCATTCCAATCTTGAACTTTTTTATCTTGGCTTACTTGAGCTTTCTCTAAAATCTCAATTGCTCTACTTTTTCCTAATCCGAAGATATAGGTAAGTGCTATAACACCTCTCTTGTTTTTTGGGATATCTACCCCTGCTATTCTTGCCATAATTATCCTTGTCTTTGTTTAAATCTAGGATTCTTTTTGTTGATTACGTATAATCTGCCTTTTCTACGCACAATAATGCACTCGGCGCTTCTTTTTTTAACTGATGCTCTTACTTTCATTTTGAATATCTTTAATATCTATAAGTAATTCTTGCTTTTGACAAATCGTAAGGGCTCATCTCTAGTTTCACTTTATCACCAGGTAATAATTTGATATAATGCATACGCATTTTACCAGAAATGTGAGCAATTACAATATGTCCATTTTCTAACTCTACACGGAACATTGCATTAGATAATGCTTCTATAATTGATCCGTCTTGTTCTATTGCTGATTGTTTTGCCATAAATTAAGCTACTGCTTTTCTATTTTTACCACTTTTCATCAAACCATCATAGTGCTTATTCAACAAGTATGAATTAATTTGCTGCATTGTGTCAATAGCAACACCAACCATAATGATTAATGAAGTACCTCCAAAAAACATTGCCCAAGATTGCTGTACATCCATTAGACTCACAACAATTGCTGGGAACACAGCTATTAAAGCAAGAAATAGAGACCCTGGAAAAGTAATTAGTGACATCACTTTATCAAGATAATCAGATGTTTCAGCACCTGGTCTAACACCTGGGATGAAACCACCGCTTCTTTTCAAATCGTCAGACATTTTGTTAGTAGGAACAGTGATTGCTGTGTAAAAGAATGTAAAGATAACTATTAAGCTAGCAAATACAAAATTATACCAAAAACCAAAGATATCACTAAAAGCACTAACAATTGTTTGAGAAGTTTCAGATTTTGACAAACCAGCTACAGCAGCTGGAATAAACATAATAGCTTGAGCAAAAATAATCGGCATAACTCCAGAAGCATTTAACTTCAAAGGAATCCATTGTCTATTACCGCCCATCATATCTTGTTCAAAATCACCTGAAGTCGTACGACGTGCATATTGTACAGGTATTTTTCTAACTGCCATTACAAGTAATACACAAGAAATAATTACCAACAACCAAATAATAACTTCGATAACCAATAACATTGGCCCACCATTATTGTTTGTCACTCTTGTAGTAAACTCTTGAATAAAGGCCTGTGGGAATCTAGCTAAGATACCTACCATTATTAACAGTGAAATACCATTTCCAATCCCTTTATCGGTGATTTTTTCACCTAACCACATTGCAAAAATTGTTCCTGTTACCAGAATAACAACTGAAGAAAATAAGAATTCAAAAGAATTAAAACCTAACAAAAAGGCACTACTTGGTAATGTTCTGTAAAGATTGTAGATATAAGTTGGCCCTTGAACTAAAGTAATTCCGATAGTTAACCAACGAGTAATCTGATTGATTTTCTTTCTGCCACTTTCACCATCACTTTGTAATTTTTGCAAATAAGGAATCGCAATTCCCATTAACTGAACTACAATAGAAGCCGAAATATAAGGCATGATACCTAAAGCAAAAACCGACGCCTTAGAAAATGCACCCCCAGTAAACATATCCAATATCGATCCGATACCCTCTTTAGTTTGACCAGCTAAACCTGTTAATTGAGTAGCATCAATTCCAGGTAATGTAACATGTGCACCAAAACGATAAACTAAAAGAAGTCCTAAAGTAATAAGAATTCTATTTTTTAGTTCCTCAATCTTCCAAACATTACTTAATGATTCAAAAAATTTCTTCATATTAGTTGAAAAATTATAATGTTACGGCTTCACCTCCAGCAGCTTCGATAGCGGCTTTTGCAGTAGCAGTAAATTTGTGAGCAGATACCTTTAATTTTGCTTTCAATTCTCCTCTTCCTAAAATCTTAACGATTTCATTTTTTGTAGCCAAACGATTTGCAACAAAAACTGTCATATCAACAGTATCAGTTACAACACCATTATCAACCAATAATTGAAGGGTATCTAAATTAACACCTTCGTATTCTTTACGATTGATGTTTGTGAAACCAAACTTAGGAACACGTCTTTGAAGCGGCATTTGCCCACCTTCAAAACCAATCTTTTTAGAATAACCAGAACGAGATTTAGCTCCTTTGTGACCTCTTGCAGAAGTACCACCTTTACCAGAACCTTCTCCTCTACCTAATCTTTTATTTTGATTGTGTGTAGAACCCTCAGCAGGTTGTAAATTACTTAAATTCATACCAGTATTTGTTATTTAATTTCTTCAACAGAAACTAAGTGTTTAACTTTATTTATCATCCCAAGGATAGCAGGATTTGAATCATGCTCTACAACTTGTCCCATTTTACGTAGACCTAAAGCCTCTAAACCTCTTTTTTGAGTAAGAGGACAGTTGATTTTACTACGTACTTGTTTTACTAATAATTTAGCCATAATTTCCTTGAATTAACCTTTAAAAACTTTCTCTAATGAAACCCCTCTTTGTTTTGCAACAGTATGAGCGCTTCTCATTTGTAATAAAGCGTCAAAAGTTGCTTTAACCACATTATGAGGATTAGAAGATCCTTGAGATTTTGATAATACATCATGAATTCCTACTGATTCAAGAACTGAACGAACAGCTCCACCAGCAATAACTCCAGTACCATGAGAGGCAGGAATTAAAAATACACGTGCACCACCAAATTTACCTTTTTGTTCGTGAGGAACAGATTGACCGTTCAAAGGAATTCTAACTAAATTTTTCTTAGCATCTTCTACTGCTTTAGCAATAGCTTCAGAAACATCTTTAGATTTACCTAATCCGTGTCCAACCACTCCATTTTCATCACCAACCACTACAATCGCAGAAAAACCAAACGCTCTACCACCTTTTGTAACTTTAGTAACACGATTCACACTTACCAAACGATCTTTTAATTCAAGACCACTTGGTTTTACTAACTCTATATTCTTGTACTTATTAGACATACTATATTAGAATTTAAGCCCAGCCGCTCTTGCGCCTTCTGCTAATGATTTAATACGACCATGATATAAATAACCTCCTCTGTCGAAAGTTACTGTTTCAATACCAGCTTTCAAAGCTTTTTCTGCAACTAATTTACCAACTGCAGTTGCAACTTCAATATTCGTACCTTTTCCTATTTCTTTTTCTCTTGAAGAGGCAGCTAACAAAGTAACACCATTTACATCATCAATTAATTGAGCATAAATTTCTTTGTTACTTCTAAAAACAGATAGTCTTGGTTTAGTAGCTGAACCACTAATCGTTTTTCTAATTCTGAATCTAATTCTCTGTCTTCTTTCAGGTTTTGTTAATGACATAATCTTATTTTTTAAGCTGATTTACCTGCTTTTCTTCTTAATACTTCACCTACAAATTTAACCCCTTTACCTTTGTAAGGCTCTGGTTTACGGAAACCTCTAATTTTTGCAGCAACTTGTCCTAAAAGTTGTTTATCAAAAGAAGTTAACTTAACAATTGGGTTCTTTCCTTTTTCAGAAATAGTTTCCAAAGTCACCTCTGGAGCAATTTCTAAAATAATATTGTGAGAAAAACCTAAGGCTAAATCTAGTTTTTGTCCTTGATTTGAAGCTCTATAACCAACTCCAACCAATTCTAAAGATTTAGTAAAACCTTCACTTACACCAACAATCATATTATTGATTAAAGAACGATACAAACCGTGCTTTGCTCTTTGGTCTTTGTGATCAGACGATCTTTCAATTGTAACTTGACCGTCTTCAACTTTTACAGTAACATCTGAGAATTCCTGTGTTAGTTGACCATTTTTTCCTTTTACAGTAATAATACCATCTTTAACTTCAACAGTTACTCCGGCAGGGATTACAATTGGACTTTTACCTATTCTTGACATCTTATCTAGTCTTTAAAAATTAGTATACGTAACAAATTACTTCTCCTCCAACATTCAATTGCTTAGCTTGTTTTCCTGTCATCAAACCTTTTGATGTAGAAACAATAGCAATTCCTAATCCATTAAGGATTCTAGGCAATTTAGAAGCACCTGCGTATTTACGTAAACCTGGTTTACTAATTCTTTGGATATCTTTAATTACAGGCTCTTTAGTAACTTTATCGTACTTCAAAGCAATTTTGATAGAACCCTGAACAGTGTTGTTCTCAAATTTGTAACTTAAGATGTAACCTTGATCGAATAAGATCTTAGTTATTTCTTTTTTTAGATTAGAAGCCGGAATTTCAACAACTTTGTGGTTTGCAGCCACAGCGTTTCTAACTCTCGTCAAATAATCTGCAATTGGATCTGTATACATATGTATTAATTTGCGGTAACGGTTTTCGAACTATTCGAACCTGAAACCAGTTTATAAATGTGAAAAAACAGACGTGATTACTCACGTCTGAATATTATTTTTCTACCAAGATGCTTTTTTAACACCTGGTATCAATCCATTGTTAGCCATTTCACGGAATGTAACACGTGAAATACCGAATTGACGCATATACCCTCTTGGTCTACCTGTTAATTTACAACGATTGTGCAAACGAACTGGCGAAGCATTTTTCGGTAATTTTTGCAAACCTACAAAATCTCCAGCTTCTAACAAAGCTTTTCTTTTCTCAGCATACTTAGCTACCGTTTTTTCTCTTTTCACCTCACGGGCTTTCATTGATTCTTTAGCCATATCTTAATTCTTTTTAAAAGGTAAACCTAATTCAGCCAACAATGACTTTGCTTCTTTGTCAGTTTTTGCAGAAGTAACGAAGGAAATATCCATACCAGATATTTTGTTTACTTTATCAATATCAATTTCAGGGAAAATGATTTGTTCTAAAACTCCTAAGTTATAATTTCCTCTTCCGTCAAAACCAGTAGATTTAATACCACTGAAGTCTCTTACACGAGGTAAAGATGAAGTAATAAGTCTATCTAAAAACTCATACATTCTTTCTCCACGTAAAGTCACTTTTGCACCAATTGGCATTCCTTTTCTAAGTTTAAAAGACGCAACGTCTTTCTTAGAAATTGTAGCTATTGCTTTTTGTCCAGTAATCTTAGTTAACTCTTCAACTGCATAGTCAATTAGTTTTTTATCAGATACTGCTGCACCAACTCCTTTACTCAATACAATTTTTTCCAATTTTGGAACTTCCATTATATTTGAGTAACCGAACTCTTCTTTAAGAGCAGCAATAACTCTGCTCTTATATTCTTCTTTTAGTCTAGGTATATATGCCATTACTATAGTACTTGATTAGATTTTTTTGAAAATCTTACTTTCTTATCTCCTTCTACTCTAATACCTACTCTTGTAGTTTCCTTTGTTTTAGGATCTATAAGAGCAATGTTAGAAATTTGTATAGAAGCTTCCTTTTTTACAATACCACCTTGAGGGTTTTTAGCACTTGGCTTCGTGTGTTTAGAAACCATGTTTACACCTTCAACAATCGCTTTGTTTTTCTCACGGTAAACACGTAATACTTTACCTTCAGCACCTTTATGGTCTCCAGCAATTACTCTTACGATATCTCCTGATTTTATTTTTAGCTTTATCATCTTATAACGAATTAAAGCACTTCTGGTGCTAATGATACAATTTTCATGAATTGTTTTTCACGAAGTTCTCTTGCTACCGGACCAAAAACACGAGTTCCTCTCATCTCACCAGCTGCATTTAACAATACACATGCATTGTCATCAAATCTGATGTATGAACCATCGGCTCTTCTTACTTCTTTTTTGGTACGTACAACCACTGCAGTTGAAACAGCTCCTTTTTTTACGTTTCCGTTTGGAGTTGCATCTTTGATAGAAACTACAATCTTGTCACCAACAGAGGCATACCTTCTTTTGGTACCTCCTAAAACACGGATAGTTAAAACTTCTTTAGCTCCTGTGTTATCTGCTACTTTTAGTCTTGATTCTTGTTGTACCATAATTATTTAGCTCTTTCTAAGATTTCAACTAATCTCCAACATTTTGATTTACTCAAAGGACGCGTTTCGCTGATTCTTACAGTATCTCCAATGTTACAGTCGTTTGTTTCGTCGTGTGCAACAAATTTCTTTGTTTTCAACACGAACTTACCGTATAAAGGGTGCTTTACTTTAGTTACTTGCGCAACAACAATAGACTTATCCATTTTGTTTGAAGTAACCACACCAATTCTTTCTTTTCTTAAATTTCTTTTTTCCATCTTTCAGCAGATTACAATTATTGTAACTCTCTTTTAGTAAGTTCTGTAGCTAATCTAGCAACCGTTCTACGTACACTTCTAATTTGAAGTGGATTTTCGATCGGAGAAATAGCGTGAGCCATTTTTAAATCGGCATAAACCTTTTTAGTTTGACTTAGTTTTTCTTGCAACTCCGCTGCAGAAAGATCTTTTATTTCTGATTGTTTCATAATAATATAGATTATGCTTCAAAATCTCTTGCAACAACGAATTTAGTTTTTACTGGAAGCTTTTGAGCTGCAAGACGTAACGCCTCTTTAGCAACTGACAAAGGTACTCCTCCAACTTCGAACATAATTCTTCCGGGTTTAACTACAGCTGCCCAATATTCTACGGCACCTTTACCTTTACCCATACGTACCTCAAGAGGCTTCTTAGTGATTGGTTTGTCTGGAAATATTTTAATCCATAATTGTCCTTCTCTTTTCATGTAACGAGTTGCAGCGATACGCGCAGCTTCGATTTGACGAGAGGTTAAGAACATTCCATCTTCATGTACAGATTTAATACCAAACATTCCATTTGAAAGTTCATGTCCTCTTTGAGAATTCCCTTTCATTTTACCCTTTTGTACCTTACGATACTTTGTTCTTTTAGGCTGTAACATTTTTTTTTAGTTTAAAAATTTACTTTCTTTTACGAGCGTCTGGTTTTCCACCTTTATTAAAAGGTTTTCTGTCTCCTCTAGAAGAATCTCCCCCTTTACCACCAGCTTGTTTTTTATCCATGCCAGCAAGTGGAGAAAGATCTCTCTTTCCGTAAACTTCACCTTTCATGATCCACACTTTAATTCCCATTCTACCATACGTAGTATGAGCCTCAGCAAGCGCATAATCAATATCAGCTCTGAAAGTTGATAGAGGAATTCTACCTTCTTTGAAACCTTCTGAACGTGCCATCTCAGCACCATTCAAACGACCAGAAATCAAAACTTTAATTCCTTCAGCGTTCATACGCATAGAGGCTGCGATCGCCATTTTAATAGCACGTCTGTAAGAAATACGACTTTCAATTTGACGACAGATGCTTGTAGCAACTAGATACGCGTCAAGTTCAGGTCTTTTGATTTCAAAGATGTTGATTTGAACCTCTTTGTCAGTAATTTTCTTAAGTTCTTCTTTCAACTTGTCTACCTCTTGTCCACCTTTACCGATAATGATACCAGGTCTAGCAGTAGTGATAGTAACGGTTACAAGTTTCAAAGTTCTCTCAATGATTACTTTTGATACACTAGCTTTTGATAAACGAGCATGAACATACTTTCTGATTTTGTGATCTTCGGCTAATTTATCACCGTAATCATTTCCACCATACCAGTTTGAGTCCCATCCTCTGATGATACCAAGTCTATTTCCAATTGGATTTGTCTTTTGTCCCATGCTGCTTAAGAATTGCTTTGTGTGTTATTGATAGCTCCCAACACGATTGTTACGTGATTAGAACGTTTTCTTATTCTGTGTGCTCTTCCTTGTGGAGCTGGACGAAGTCTTTTCAACATCATTCCACCATCTACACGGATTTCCTTAACAAATAAACCAGCTTCTTCTAAACTAGCTTCACTATTTTTTTGCTCCCAGTTGTTGATTGCAGATAATAATAGTTTTTCTAATTTTCTTGAAGCTTCTTTAGAACTGAATCTTAATATGTTAAGTGCTCTTTCTACCTTCTGACCTCTTACTAGATCTGCTACTAAGCGCATTTTTCTAGGTGAAGTAGGGCAGTTATTTAACTTCGCGAAAGCAATAGACTTATTAGCCTCTTTTCTCGCATCTGCTGTTTCTCTTTTACGAACTCCCATTGCTTCTTATTTTTTACCTTTATTTTTTGCTCCAGCATGACCTCTAAAAGATCTAGTTGGTGAAAATTCTCCTAATTTATGTCCTACCATGTTTTCTGTAACGTAAACAGGTACAAACTGACGACCGTTATGAACTGCGATAGTTTGTCCAACAAAGTCTGGAGTAATCATAGAAGCTCTAGACCAAGTCTTTACAACTCCTTTATTACCACCTGCGATGTTTTCTTCAACTTTCTTTTCTAACTTATAATGAACGAAAGGTCCTTTTTTTAATGAACGTGCCATATCTTATTATTTCTTTCTACGTTCTACGATATACTTGTTACTCGGGTTTTTCTTAGAACGTGTTCTATAACCTTTAGCTGGTATTCCATTTCTTGAACGTGGATGTCCACCAGAAGAACGTCCTTCTCCACCACCCATTGGGTGATCAACAGGGTTCATTGCAACAGGTCTTGTTCTAGGTCTTCTTCCTAACCATCTAGTTCTACCAGCTTTTCCTGATACAACTAATTGATGATCTGAATTAGAAACTGCTCCTATAGTAGCCGAACACGTTAACAAAATTAATCTTGTTTCACCTGATGGCATTTTTATAGTTGCGTATTTTCCATCTCTTGCCATTAATTGAGCAAATGTTCCAGCAGAACGAGCAATTACAGCTCCTTGACCTGGTCTCAATTCGATACAAGAAATTACAGTTCCAAGTGGAACTCTACTTAAAGGTAAAGTGTTACCAATTTCAGGTTGAGATTCTGCACCAGAAACTACTTTCTGACCCACTTTCAAACCATTTTGAGCGATAACATAAGTTTTCTCACCATCAGCATAAGCTAATAAAGCGATAAAAGCAGTACGATTTGGATCGTATTCAATTGATTTTACCGTAGCAGGAATTCCTTCTTTTGTACGTTTAAAATCGATAATACGATATCTCTGCTTGTGACCACCACCCGTATAACGCATGGTCATCTTTCCTTGACTATTTCTACCTCCAGAGTTTTTTATCGGCGCTATCAAAGAGCGTTCCGGCTTATCAGTTGTAATAGCGTCATAACCATTCACAACTCTAAATCGCTGACCTGGGGTAATAGGTTTTAATTTTCTTACTGACATTTTATCTTAGATATTGTTGTAAAAATCAATTGTTTCTCCTTCTTGTACTTGAACAATTGCTTTTTTAATTGCATTTGTCTTTCCACTGATTAAACCACTTTTAGTGTATTTTGTAGTTCTGTCTGGTCTTACATTCATAGTATTAACACTAACAACGTTTACTCCGTAAGCAGCCTCAACAGCTTTCTTAATTTCAACTTTGTTTGCTTTTCTGTTAACTTCGAATCCAAAACGGTTCAAAACTTCACTTTCTTTGGTTACTTTTTCCGTTACTATAGGTTTAATTATGATGCTCATATCCTATTATTTACTTAAATTATCTTCAATTACTTCCAAAGAACTCTCCAAAAGCACTAAATTATTAGCATTTAAAATAGCGTAAGTGCTTAATTCTGAACTACTTACAACATTAGAAGCCTTTAAATTACGTGACGACAAATATACATTTTTATTGGTATCACCCAATATAAATAGTGATTTTTTATTTTCTAACTCTAAAGCTTTCAAAACATTAATGAAATTTTTAGTGCTTGGCGTTTCAAAATTAAAGTCTTCCAAAACAATGATGTTTGATTCTTTAGCTTTTATAGAGAAAGCAGATTTTCTAGCCAATCTTTTTAAGTTTTTATTCAATTTGAATGAATAACTTCTTGGTCTTGGCCCAAAAACAGTTCCACCACCTTTAAACAATGGATTTTTTGCACTACCCGCACGAGCAGTACCAGTTCCTTTTTGTTTTTTAATCTTACGAGTACTTCCTGCTACTTCAGCTCTTTCTTTAGCTTTGTGCGTACCTTGTCTTTGATTAGCAAGATATTGCTTAACATCAAGATATACTGCGTGATTATTTGGTTCAATTGCGAATACTGAATCAGAAAGTTGAACTTTTCTTCCAGTATCTTTTCCGTTGAAATCTAATACTTTTACTTCCATTACTTCTGAATGATTACATAAGAGTTGTTATGCCCAGGAACACATCCTTTAATAACTAGTAAGTTCTTATCAGAAACTACTTTTAAAACTCTAAGGTTTTGAACTTTTACATTTTCTCCTCCCATTCTTCCAGCCATACGCATTCCTTTGAATACTCTAGATGGATAAGAAGAAGCTCCTACAGAACCTGGCGCTCTTAAACGGTTATGTTGACCATGAGTTGCTTGACCAACACCACCAAAACCGTGACGTTTCACAACCCCTTGAAAACCTTTACCTTTAGACACACCTTGTACATCCACAAATTCTCCTTCTTCAAAAATAGAAACATCAATAAGATCTCCTAATTTTTGTTCAGTTGCAAAATCTTGAAATTCAACGACTTTTTTCTTAGCAACAGTTCCCGCTTTTTTAAAGTGACCTAAAGCCGCTTTCGTGGAATGTTTCTCGTTTTTGTCATCGAAACCAAGTTGCAACGCTTCATACCCGTCAACCTCTTTGGTTCTGACTTGGGTAACAACACATGGTCCAGCTTCGATTACTGTACAAGGAATATTTTTCCCGTTTTCATCGAAAATACTAGTCATGCCGATTTTTCTACCAATTAACCCAGACATAAATATTAATTATTAATTATTAAATATAAATATAGAACGCAGCTTTTAAGCAAATTCTATTTTTTTTGTGGGTGCAAAGGTATAACTTATTTACACACAATCCAAAAAATATTTTTTTGCCTAAAAACAGCGTTCTTAAATACTCTAGAACTACTTAAACTTTGATTTCAACTTCAACTCCACTAGGCAATTCTAATTTCATTAAAGCATCAATTGTTTTAGATGAAGAAGAATAAATATCAATTAATCTCTTATATGACATTACTTCAAACTGCTCTCTTGCTTTCTTATTTACGTGCGGAGAACGCAATACTGTAAATAATTTTTTGTGTGTTGGCAATGGAATTGGACCAGTTACCACAGCACCAGTAGTTTTTACTGTTTTCACAATCTTTTCAGCAGATTTATCCACCAACATATGATCGTAAGATTTCAATTTTATTCTGATTTTTTGACTCATTTTCTTAAAGATTATGCGTTTCCTTTTGCTTTTTTGATAACTGCTTCTGAAATATTAGAAGGTGTTTCAGCGTAGTGTGAAAATTCCATTGTAGATGTTGCACGACCTGAAGACAAAGTTCTTAAAGTTGTAACATATCCAAACATTTCTGATAATGGAACATCAGCCTTAATAGTTTTTGCACCATTTCTATCACCCATATCATTTACCTGACCTCTACGACGGTTAATATCACCAACGATATCTCCCATGTTTTCTTCTGGAGTAATAACCTCCATTTTCATGATAGGCTCAAGAATAATAGCTCCAGCAGCTTTAGCAACTTCTCTATAACCCATTCTAGCTGCTAATTCAAAAGAAAGAGCATCAGAATCCACAGGATGGAAAGATCCATCTAATAAAGTCACTTTCAAACTATCCACTTGATAACCTGCCAAAGGACCAGTTTTCATAGCTTCACGGAAACCTTTTTCAACTGCAGGAATATATTCTTTTGGAACGTTTCCTCCTTTTACCTCATTAACAAACTGCAATCCAACTGGAACTTTTCCATCAACCTCATCTGCAGGCTCAACTCTAAATACGATATCACCGAATTTACCGCGACCACCAGATTGTTTTTTGTAAGTTTCTCTGTGTTGAGCAGATTTTGTAAACGCTTCTTTATATTCAACTTGAGGCTCACCTTGATTTACCTCAACTTTAAATTCACGTTTCATACGATCCACAAGGATATCCAAGTGCAACTCACCCATACCTGAGATAATAGTTTGCCCTGAAGCCTCATCTGTTCTAACAGTAAACGTAGGATCTTCTTCAGCTAATTTAGCCAAAGCCATACCCATTTTATCAACGTCAGCTTTAGTTTTAGGCTCAATAGCAATACCAATTACTGGCGCAGGGAATTTCATAGACTCCAAAATAATTGGGTGTTTTTCATCACACAATGTGTCTCCAGTTTTGATATCTTTAAATCCAACAGCAGCTCCAATATCACCCGCTTCGATATACTCGATTGGATTTTGCTTGTTAGCATGCATTTGGTAAATACGAGAAATTCTTTCTTTGTTTCCAGAACGAGTATTCAACACATAAGAACCAGCATCTAATCTTCCAGAGTATGCACGGAAGAAAGCCAAACGACCTACGAATGGGTCAGTAGCAATCTTAAATGCTAATGCCGCGAATGGTTCTTTTACATCTGGCTTACGCAAGATTTGAGTTTGATCCTCTTCAAGCAATTCAGCATCATCAGGATGAATACCAGTAATACCTTCTTTATCCATTGGAGATGGCAAGTACTTACATACTGCATCTAACATGAATTGAACTCCTTTGTTTTTGAATGAAGAACCAGCAATCATCGGAATGATAGCCATATCCATTGTAGCTGCTCTTAATGCATTATTAATCTCTTCTTCAGTAATAGAATTTTCATCTTCCATATACTTATCTAAAAGATTCTCATCATAAGTAGCAATTTCCTCGATTAGAATTGAACGATAGTGTTTCACTTCGTCAACCATATCTGCAGGAATATCAACAATATCAAAAGTCGCTCCTTGTGTAGCATCATGCCAAACAATAGCTTGATTTTTAACCAAGTCAACCACTCCTTTAAAGTCATTTTCTTCACCAATTGGCAAAGTGATAGCTACCGCGTTTGATTTCAACATGTCTTTTACTTGTTGACAAACTGCTAAGAAATTAGACCCTTGACGGTCCATTTTATTAACAAACCCCATACGAGGCACACGGTATTGATCAGCTAATCTCCAGTTAGTTTCAGATTGAGGCTCAACACCATCAACCGCACTAAATAAGAAAACCAATCCATCTAATACACGTAACGAACGGTTTACCTCTACTGTAAAGTCAACGTGACCAGGAGTATCGATAATGTTGAAGTGATACGGTTTAGATTCTGGTAAAATTTTACCTTGCTCAGTTGGAAAATTCCATTCACAAGTTGTAGCTGCAGAAGTAATAGTAATACCTCTTTCTTGCTCTTGTGCCATCCAGTCCATTGTTGCAGCACCATCGTGTACTTCACCAATTTTGTGCGATTTTCCAGTATAGAATAATATACGCTCAGTTGTTGTTGTTTTACCAGCATCAATGTGAGCAGCAATTCCAATATTTCTTGTATATTTTAGATCTCTTGCCATTTCTCTATGAATTAAAATCTAAAGTGAGAGAAAGCTTTGTTAGCTTCTGCCATTTTGTGAGTATCCATTCTTTTCTTAACAGCAGCTCCTTCTTCTTTAGCCGCAGCTAAACATTCTGAAGCCAATCTTTGTGCCATTGATTTTTCGTTTCTTCTTCTTGAATAAAGAATTAACCATTTCATAGCCATAGATATTTTTCTGTCTGGACGAATTTGCATTGGAATTTGGAATGTAGCCCCTCCAACTCTACGACTACGTACTTCTACGTGTGGCATAACGTTAGTTAAAGCATCTTTCCAAATTTCTAAAGCTGATTTTTCATCATTTTGCTTTTTAGTTTCAATGATATCAATTGCATCATAAAAAACTTTAAAAGCTGTTGATTTCTTACCATCCCACATTAAGTTGTTCACAAAACGCGTTACCAATTGATCGTTAAATCTTGGATCCGGTAAAAGTGGTCTTTTCTTTGCCGCTCTTTTTCTCATGTCTTTTTTTAATTTTTTGTCATTAGCATAACTTCTCAAACAGAATTATAAATTCCATTTCAAAATCACACATTTAACTTTTTAAATTACTTTTTTGCTTCTTTTGGGCGTTTAGCACCATACTTAGATCTTCTTTGCGTTCTTCCTGCAACACCTGATGTATCAAGCGCACCACGAACGATGTGATATCTAACTCCTGGTAAATCTTTTACCCTTCCACCCCTAACTAATACTATCGAGTGCTCTTGTAAATTGTGTCCTTCTCCAGGGATGTAAGCATTCACTTCATTACCATTTGTCAAACGTACACGCGCCACTTTACGCATTGCAGAGTTTGGTTTTTTTGGTGTAGTAGTGTAAACACGCGTACAAACCCCTCTTCTTTGAGGACAAGAATCTAAAGCAACCGATTTACTCTTCTTAGTTATCTGAGTTCTTCCTGTTCTTACTAATTGTTGAATTGTTGGCATAATTAATACTAAAAATTTCTTATTATATTAAATTCCCGCTTTTTACGGGGTTGCAAATGTATAAAATATTTTTCACTATACAAACCATAATTCATTAATTTTCAATATCCTCATTTTAGATTATGAATTCCATAACATTCAACGGATATTTGCGTTACTTTTATTTGAAACAAAACAAGTTGAAACATTTACTAAGCATAGTCCTTTTTCTTATTCTTTGCCAAAAAAGCATTGGACAACAACTTTTTTTAAAAATCAACGGTTCATCAGAAGCTGAATCCAAAACCATTGATTCACTACATTACAATCAAATCCACACAAACATATCATCAATTGAAAAAGAAATCCTCTTAACTTCTAAAAAACTCGAACAATTGGGCTACTTAGAAAACAGCTCAACTGAATTAATAAAAAAAAACGACAGCTCATTTATCATCGAATTTCATTTAAAAGAACAAACAAAGCAAACCTATTTATATATAGGTAAAAATCCTAAAACAAAACAATTCATCGAAAGACAAACAGAAAACGACACACTAGCTCTAAAATACACAGAAACATCATCATTTTTGGAGAAAACGATTCACAAACTCGAACTAATGGGTTATCCGTTAGCCAAAGTTCAACTAGAGAATATCAAAAGAAAAAAAAATAAAGTAATTGCAGACTTAGCAATACAACTGAATACTCAAAGAAAAATAAATCAAATCGTTTTAAAATTCAAGGAAGAAGAAAAAAAACAAAAATATTTTCCTTCAAACTATTTAACACAAATCAACAAAAAATTCAATAAAAAACTATTCAACCAGAACACCCTAAAAGAAATAAAAACAGAATTTGAAAATTATTCTTTTGCAAAGCAAACCAAACAACCCGAATTACTGTTTAGCAAAGATTCAACCATCGTATATGTCTACATTGAAAAAAGAAAATCCAATTCATTTGATGGTTATTTAGGAATTGGCAACAACGAAGAAAAAAAGACTACCATAAATGGCTATCTAGACATTCAACTCAACAATATGTTAAACGGTGGTGAAGATTTCTATTTATATTGGAAAAGTGACGGAAACAACCAAAAAACATTTAGAACAGGCTTAACCCTAAACTATCTTTTCAAAACCCCACTAGGACTGAACGCACAACTCAACATTTTCAAACAAGATAGCACCTTTCAAAACTCAAAAACACTTTTAGACCTTAATTACCTATTAGACCACAAAACAAACCTTTTCATAGGAATTGAATCAACCACTTCAAGTGACATACAAAACAGGAACAGCAATACCATTAGTGACTTTAAAAGTCAATTTTTAACGATTGGACTCAACCATAAAAAAAACACTCCAAACACACCTTTCTTTGCGGAAAAAACAAACATAGAATTTCGTTTTGGTTTAGGGAAAAGAGAAATTCAAAATACTATAACAAATACATCAAATCAAAAACAATATTACATTAACTTGAATCTCTCCCACAACTTCAACATTAATTCCAAAAACAGCTTCAACATAAAAAGCCAAAACTCTTATTTAAAAAGCAACACTTACTTAACCAATGAATTATTTCGATTTGGTGGATTATATTCCGTAAGAGGTTTTCCTGAAAATAGCCTACAAGGAAATTACGTAAGTGCACTACTAACCGAATATCGACACCTTCTTAACCAATCACTTTACATTCACTCAATTCTTGATTATGCAATATTTAAAGATAATAGCAATTCAACAATTCGTAAAAAAATTAACAACATGACAGGTATTGGAATTGGAGTCGGAATGCAAACAAACAGTGGTATTTTGAAGTTTTCCATAACAAATGGAATAAATAACTACAACGATATAAAATTTTTTAACAGTATAGTAAACATATGTTATAATGTTAAATTTTAGCTTTAGACAGTAAAAAAATAAAAAAATATTAGGAATGTTAACAAATTATTATGAGTTTTGAAGCACTAATTCAAAACGTATAAATAATGAAACTAAAGTTCAACGGACTCTTAGTGCTTTTAGTAGTACTAATGACGCAATTAACCTTTGCGCAGGAAAGATCTGTTTCAGGAATTGTTTCTGACAATGCAGGATTGCCAATACCAGGTGTGAGTGTATTAGTTAAAGGAACCAAAGCTGGAACTCAAACTGATTTCGATGGTAAATTTATCATCAAAGTAGATGCAAGTCAAACATTAGTGTTTAGCTATGTTGGCATGAACACTCAAGAAGTAGTAGCCAAATCTACTACTATTAATGTAAAAATGACTAGTTCAGCATTGGAACTAGAAAGTGTTGTAATTAACACTTTAGGAATTGAGGTTAAAAGAAATGAAAAAGCATCATCTTACTCAAAAGTAAAAGGAAGCGTTATCGCAAATTCTGGAGAAACTTCAGTTATCAAAGGACTTTCTGCAAAAGCTTCTGGTGTAGCAATCGTGTCTAACTCTGGTGACCCAGGATCTGGAGCATACATACAAATTAGAGGGCAAAACTCAATTACTGGTTCAACACAACCATTGTTTGTAATTGACGGAACACCTGTTTCTAATGACGAAATTGGAAGTGGAGTTGATGGCGTAGGGCAACAAAGCCGATTAAATGACATTAACCCTAATGACATTGAAAATGTTCAAGTATTAAAAGGAGCATCTGCAGCAGCTTTATGGGGATATAGAGCAGCCAATGGAGTTGTATTGATTACCACTAAAAAAGGAAAAAAAGGAAAAATTTCTATTGATATAAATTCTACCGTTTCTTTTGACAAAGTAAATGTTGAAATGAAATTGCAAGATATATATGGTCAAGGAACAAATGGAGTATGGACAAGAAATAATGCCAACTCTTATGGAGACAAAATATCTTCCAGAGCAGGTGGAAGTGATGTATTCAACACTGCTGGACAATATTTTTTAACTCCTGATGGAAGAAAAATTTATCCAATAGCCGCAGGAGGCAAACGTAGTACAGCAAATTTCCAAAAATCGAACATGGATGCTGTAATAGGAGATGGCCTTTTACTTGATAACCACATCAGCGTAAGTGGAGGTGGAGAAAATACGAACTTCTATTTAGGATTAGGTAACACCAATCAACAAGGTATTATCAAAAATTCTGATTACGAAAGAACCAGCATCGATTTTACATCTGAATCTAAAATTGGTGACAAAACGTCATTTAAAACTAAATTTGGATATTCATCGGTAAATTCTAATAGGATTCAAACTGGATCTAACTTATCTGGTCTTTACTTAGGACTTTACCGTTCTCCAGCTGATTTTGACAATAGAGATTTCATTGGGACAAATATTCAAGCTAATGGTGCTGCACAACAAAATAGCCATAGAGCTTACAGACAAGATGTTGGAACATTTCCTGGAGATTTAAATCCTAGTTATAATAACCCACTCTGGACAACTGATGTCCAAAAAAATCCAAATACAGTTGACCGATACATTGGTGGTTTTGAATTAAAACACACTTTTAGTTCTTGGATTTCTGTACTAGCTAGATTAGGTTTAGATGGGTATAGCGATAAAAGAATCACGATGTTTCCTATGAATTCATCAGAAAATGCAGGTAATGGTAGAGCGACTGAAAGCGTAACTGATTACCAATCATTTAATGCTGATTTAATTGCTTTGGGAGACACTAAAATTACTGACAATATTGGATTATCATATTTGACGGGTATTAACTTTTCACAAACCAATTATGATCAAAGAGGAGGTTCCTACAAAAATTTCATTATCGACTCAAATGGTTTTTCTTACGATAATGCTTTATTAATAGACAAAACAACTTTCTTAGACAGAACGTATTCAAAATTAAGTGGAGCTTACTTTTCTACTGCGTTTGATTACAAAAATTATTTATTTTTAACTTTAGGGGGACGTTTTGAAACTTCTTCAACCTATGATCCTAACTTAAAAGTTTATTTCTATCCAACAGCTGAATTTGGGTACAAATTTACTAATAATTTTGAAAGTGAAATTCTAACAGATGGTAAGCTAAGAGCTACTTATGGACAAATAGCCTCAATTCCGAGACCATACGCTGGAACGACTTATTTCAATTCAGCTGTTGGAGCAGAGGGATATGGACCTGCCTACGACTCTGGCGCCTATAATGGATCATTCCAACAAGCAGGAACTGGTGGAAATAAAAATTTAAAACCAGAGATTAAAACAGAAATGGAAGCAGGTCTTGATTTGCAATTTTTTAAAGCTTTTACCATAAATGCTACTTATTACTCTAACGAAACCAAAGATTTATTAGTAAACGTTCCTTTAAATGGAAGTTCTACTTACAGTACTCTTTATGGAAACTTTGCCACTATTGAAAACAAAGGTTTTGAAGTAGAATTTGACGCTAACTTATTACCTTCAAGTTCTGAATTAAAATGGAATCTATTTGGAAACTGGAGTACGAACCGTAATAAAGTAACAAAACTTGACGGGACTAGTTCATTATTCCTTAACGGATTTACTGGATCTTCTTCTCGTGCCGTTTTAGGACAACCATTAGGAGTACTTTGGGGAGGTAAATTCGACAGAGATACGGATGGTTCATTAATACTAGACGCTAATGGATTCCCAACAGCAGCTGAATCGGAAGGAATAATTGGAGATCCAAACCCAGATTGGAGAGGAGCTATAGGAACTTCTTTTAGTTACAAAGGATTCAAAATAAGCACTTTGTTTGATGCTTCGATAGGAGGTCAATTATGGGATGGAACAAGCGGAGCTTTAAACAACTTCGGCAAAACATTAGAAACTGCAAATGAAGTTACCTTGACAACAGCAACAGTAAATTATGCTGGACAAACTATTGCTCCAGGAACAGTTAGAGGAAATCTAAGAGACTTTGGTGCTGGACCAGTTTTATTAGACCAAACATGGTACCAATCTCTAGGTGGTGGTTTTGGCCCAGTTGGAGAGCAGTTTGTTAAATCAGCATCTTGGATCAAATGGAGAGAACTATCTCTATCTTATAATTTAAATCTAAGAAAGAAAAATTTAGGTGTTGAAAGTATCACTTTTACTGGTACAGGAAGAAACTTATGGTTATGGACAGAAGCTGATTTAGGTCAAGATCCTGAATCTAACCTTACGGGTGGATCAAATGGGCGTGGATTACAATACTTCAATGCTCCAAACACTAAATCGTTAATATTTAGCGTTAACTTAAAATTCTAAAAAATGAAAAATATATTTATAAAATCAATTAGTCTTTGTTTTATTGGCGCTACTTTATTCAGCTGTACTGACTATGTATCTGATTATAATGTTGACCCAGACTCGATCACAGATTCAGATGCGAAAAATTTGTTTCAAGGAATACTCTTAGCCGATCAATTCTTTCAGACCAGTTCAAATACAAGAGATGTTATGATATGGTTGAATCAAGCAAATGGTGAAAACAGACAATATGTAGCTTTAAATGATTGGAATTTATCAACAGCATCCGCTTTTGATGATAGTTGGAATAATGCCTATGTGAACTGTATAACAAATGCCAAGATAACCTCTCTAAAGGCAGAAAAAGAACTTAACCCAAGATTAGCAGGTGCTGCCCAAGTTATTGAAGCCCATGCAATGGGAGCAGTTACTGCTTTATGGGGAGATGCTCCATATAGTGAACTTGATATTACAGGTAACAATTTAACCCCTAAATATGATTCGCAAATAGCTATATATTCAAGTTTACAATCATTACTAGATAAAGCTATAACAAATTTAAAAGCAACAACAGGAAAAGGAATCCCTTCAGACAAGGATCTTTACTACGCTGGTAGTGCTGCTAAATGGATAAAACTAGCCTATTCTTTAAAAGCAAGATACTACCTGCATGTTAAAGATTACACAAAAGCTAAAACAAATGCTTTGTTGGGTATGTCTAGTGCTTCGGATGATTTAATTGCAAAATTTGGCAACTCAAGTGGCCAAAATTTCAATCCTTTTTACGATTTCTTAGTTTACCAAAGAGATGATTACATGTCGGGAGATAGTTATGGAGCAAGATTGCTAGACCCATCAACTACACTTTATAGAGGAAACTCTAAAACTGATGAACACGCACGTTTTGCATTCTGCTACAATCAAGAATATTTCTCACCCTATTCATTAAATATTTATGGTGGAGATTACGGTGGAACAAACGGTAAATTTGGAAGTGACTCAGGGCTACCTATGGTTACCTATGGCGAAATGTTATTAATCATTGCCGAAGTTGATGCTAGAAGTTCATTCGCAACAGGTTTGTCTTCATATAACACCTATAGAGCTTTATTAAATACCGGATATTCAATAGGAATTTCGAATTCAGGTTATGAATCGGAGACTTTCAAATATGCCCCATATGATGCAGCAGATTTTGCTGCTGGAGGAATAGAAAACAATACTGGAGCAGCTTTGTCAGATCAAAATGCATTACTTAGAGAAATATTCCAAGAAAGATATATCTATTTTATGGGTAGTTTCGAAAGCTATAATGATTTCGGTAGATCTAATAATACAGCACAAATTCAATTAAAAGCTGGGAAAGCAGGAACTCCGCAACGTTTCTTGTATCCTCAAGTTGAAATTAATGCAAATCCAAATACACCAAGTCCAATTCCAAGCATTGTGACTAAAACTCCTGTACATCAATAAATTTATTTAATTATATGATAAAACCACTCCAAAATTTGGAGTGGTTTTTTTTATATCTTTGCGCTATGGAAAAAGAACATCAAATATTTGGAATAAGAGCCATCATCGAAGCGATTCAAGCGGGGGCAACAGTGGATAAAGTTTACATTCAAAAGGAAGCTAGTGGCGAATTAATGAAAGACTTAATGAAAGTCATGAAAAGAGAAAACATTAATTTCTCATATGTTCCAGTTGAAAAACTAAACCGACTTACGCCTAATAACCATCAAGGTGCGGTAGCTACTATCTCTCCTATCTCCTTTTTTGATTTAGAATCTTTGATTGAAACAGTTCTTGAAAACGGTAAAAATCCATTATTCTTAGTATTGGATGGAATATCTGATGCTAGAAATTTTGGAGCCATCATTAGAACCGCTGAATGTACTGGCGTGAATGGAATAATCGTTCAAAAATCAGGTTCGGCACCTGTAAATGGAGATACGGTGAAAACTTCTGCAGGAGCTGTTTTTAATATTCCGATTTGTAAAGTAGACCATATAAAAGATGCTATTTTCTTACTGCAAGCGAGCGGTATTTCCACTGTTGCGGCAACTGAGAAAACAGAGCAAAGTTTGTATGATGTAACACTTTCTGGCCCTACTGCTATTGTAATGGGAGCCGAAGACCGAGGTATTAATCCATCGGTTTTAAAAATCATTGATGAGAAGGCAAAATTGCCTATGTTTGGAACCATTGGTTCATTAAACGTTTCAGTTGCTTGTGGCGCTTTCCTATATGAAGCGGTGAGACAGCGTAGCTAGATTGTAAAAGGCCGATTGTAGAAGTCAAATTTTAGAATACAGTTCGTGGTAGAAAATCACGAATTACTTAATATTAAAGGAATCAAGACTCTTGTTTTGGTTCCTTTTTTTGTGTTGGTACACAATCGTAATGAATGGGTAAATTGGAGGTGAAATACGTCATTATGGGGTCAACCTCCTCCTCTATCTCTTGCTTTGGTGGATTGACAAAATTGCCATTTTCATCAAAGCGTTGCATAAATTTATCTTGCGATGGGTCATAATCTGGGCGTTCCCATTCGTATTTGTAGATTTTTTGATATTCTTCGGCTTTGAAAACAATAGACAATAAAAATCCAGTGATAAAACCCGCTAAATGACCTTCCCAAGAAATCGTATTGTCTACTTCGGGGAAGACATACCAAATCAAACCACCATAAACTAAAACTACAGTTAAAGAAAGTGCTACCAAACGATAATATTGTGTTTGAATTCCTTTAAAAAAGATAAAACTCACTAAAACATAAATGAGGCCACTAGCACCAATATGATAATTAGGGCGACCAATAACCCAAGTGATAACACCCGACAAAACTATTCCGAAGCAAAGAACAGTTAGCGTTTGTTTAGGATAAAAATAAGACAGGGCAGTCAACAAAACGAGTAATGGCAGGGAATTATTATACAGATGCAATAAATCGGAATGGATGAAAGGACTAAAAAGGACACCTTGTAAACCCGAGAAAGTACGTGGATAAATCCCATTTTTGTCAAAATCGAAATGGAAACGAACTTCAAGCCAGTAGACCAACCATATCGTCAATAAAAAAAGTAGCGGTAATAAGACTACGCGATTACGAAATTGAAAATGGTTTTCTTCCATAGGATAAATGCTATGCTATTGGTCTCTCAAAAATACATCCAAAATAGCGAAAATGCTAAATTGTCATACCTAATGTGTTGTGGTAGGGTTAGCCCAGATGGGAATGGAAAGCCCGGAGTGCCGCGCTCTTATTTTTTCTTGGCAGAAAAGAGCGACCAAAGGAAGCTCCTTTTATGCCTAGAAAAACAGAGCGCGGTGCGAGGACTTGTAATGTACAGCTGGATTGGCTCCTGAAAACTATAAAAAATGTTTATTTTTGTGGTATGGAAGCACCTTTAGCAGAACGCATTCGGCCACAAGCCTTGACGGATTATATAAGTCAAACGCATTTGGTGGGGCCTAACGGCTCGTTGACGCAACAAATTAAGAACAGAATCATCCCCTCGCTGCTATTGTGGGGACCGCCGGGTACTGGAAAAACTACGTTGGCGCAGATTATTGCACAGGAATCTAAACGACCTTTTTATGAATTGAGTGCTATCAATTCTGGGGTGAAGGACATTCGGGATGTGATTGAAAAAGCCAAACAAAGTGGCGGATTGTTTACGGCTAAAAATCCGATTTTGTTTATTGATGAGATTCACCGGTTTAGTAAATCGCAACAAGATTCGCTTTTGGCGGCGGTGGAAAAAGGATGGATTACTTTGATTGGTGCTACGACTGAAAATCCGAGTTTTGAGGTGATTCCCGCTTTGTTATCGCGTTGTCAAGTGTATATTCTGAATGCTTTTACCAAACAAGATTTAGAATCTCTGCTGGAAAGAGCGATGCAAGCGGACGCCATTTTGGCCAGCAAAAAAATTGAGCTAAAAGAAACCGAAGCTTTGCTACGATTATCTGGAGGCGATGGTAGAAAACTCCTTAATATATTTGAATTGGTGGTCAATGCCTCGGCCTCGGAACCGATTATTATTACTAATGAACGGGTTTTGGAATTGGTGCAACAAAATACGGTTTTGTATGACAAGACGGGAGAACAACATTATGACATTGTTTCCGCTTTTATAAAATCGATTCGAGGGAGTGACCCCAATGGAGCGGTATATTGGTTGGCACGGATGATTGAAGGTGGCGAGGACGTTAAATTCATAGCCAGACGAATGTTGATTTTGGCTAGTGAAGACATCGGCAATGCTAATCCGACGGCATTTATTATGGCTAATAATACTTTTCAGGCGGTGGCTACGATAGGCTATCCTGAGAGTCGCATTATTTTGAGTCAGTGTGCGGTGTATTTGGCAACTTCCCCAAAAAGTAATGCTTCGTATATGGCCATTGGCACCGCTCAACAAATCGTAAAACAAACCGGAGATTTGCCCGTACCGTTACACTTAAGAAATGCACCAACAAAATTAATGAAGGAGTTGGGCTATGGCGAAGAATACAAATATTCGCACGATTACGCGAACAATTTTGCCGAACAAGAATTCCTTCCGGAAGCACTGAGCAACACCCCTATTTATGTTCCCGGCAATAACTCGAGAGAAAATAGTATTAGAGAATTTTTGAAATATAGATGGAAGGAGAAGTATGGATACTGATAAAGTTAGAAATTAGAAGTTAGAGGTAAGAGGTAAGAGGTAAGAGGTAAGAGGTAAGAGGTAAGAGGTAAGAGGTAAGAGGTAAGAGGTAAGAGGTAAGAGGTAAATAAAACAAAAACGAGAATGATTTGATAAATCAAATCATTCTCGTTTTTGTTATTTATTCGGTTGGTATTCTAAACTGACTAAAACTTAATCGCAATTTTTTCAGACACTAGCTGATCATTTTTATAATATTCAAAATACCACTCGTTGTCTTTTAAAAGTAAAGCACCTTGAACGCCGTCTCTAACAGCCGTGAAGTAATCGCTTTTTGAGGTTTTGTATAATTTCATAACAACTTTTGGAGTCGTATCTACTAATTGATAGCCATTGGCTGTAGGTTGTGCGTAATAAACTGTAGTATTAGCTGCTGCGTTAGCCGCTACTACAGTGCTAACTGGCGTACTAACATTAGACACAACTGGGACAGGCACGGGATTTGGAGCGGAAACTTGGCTTGGAGTTGATGTAACTACCGGTATTGCTCCTGGAGTATATTTATAATTCATAGCATACAACGAATTAAAAGCTTCATTTAAGGCTTCAGTATAGGCCAATTGATAGTCTTTTTCTTTGGTATAACCTGTAGTCGATTTAAATATCTCTTTTCCATAACAATCTTTCAAGACAAAATACATTTTGGTCGCCAAAAACGCTTTCATATTAATAACGTCGATATACAACAAACTACATTTGTCGTAGGGATTAGGCTCTTCTGCATAAAATGCTTCAAAACCAGCTTTAGTTAAATTATACTTCGTTAGTGTAGAGACACGGTATTCGTTTGTTTGTTTTTGAAAATCAAATTTCAAAGGAACAATAACCGCTCTAAAATCATTTAGCGATTGAGCGAATGAAAAACTGGCCAAAAGGGCGAAAAAGAATAAAAAACGTACTTTCATTATCATTATTTTTAAAGTAAAAAAAACAGAGGAAAAAGCCTCTTTCTAATTGGTTTAAAGTTACAAGAAATTTTGTAACTCTAGTAAATGTTTCACTTGTTTGATTTCGGGGTCTACAGGAACCTGATTTGGATTGAAAAATATTGCTGTTAAACCGGCATTTATAGCCCCTTTTACATCTGCATCGAGACAATCGCCAATCATTACACTCTGCTCCTTTTTGGTATTGGCCATTTCGAGTGCGTGCTCAAAAATAATAGGATTCGGCTTCTTAACCCCTGCCATTTCTGAATTGGTAATGGTTTTAAAATAAATTTCTAAATTAGAATTTCTAACTTTTTTATCTTGAACAGCAGCAAAACCGTTTGTAATGATATGTAAAGTGTATTTCTTATGCAAGTATTCTAAAATAGCAATAGTCCCTTCGAATAGAAAGTTATTTTCAGGCAACAAATCAATATAATCAATTGCCATTTGATGAATTGCTGCGTCAGAAATGGCATATCCTAAAGCATCAAATGACAATTTCAAACGGTCATAACGCAATTGATTATGAGAAATTTGGTCATTTTGATATAATTTCCAACAAGCTTGATTAATTGGGATATATTTTTCTATAAATAAAGTGGTATCTACATCAGGATGATTTTTTTTGAAAATAGCATCAAAAGCCATCTCAGAATTTTTGTCAAAATCCCAAAGGGTATGATCTAAATCAAAAAAGACATCGGTTATATTTTTTAAAAGCATACTATTATTTGAATATTCGTTTATCAAAAGGAAAATCAATCTGATCTGTAATTTGAATTTGTTTGAAATCCGGATGAAACGGATTAATTAAGAAATTAAAATCTCCTTTGACCACTGCCGAAGGAACTTTGAGTATCGCAAAATCATTTTGCTGAATAAAACGATCTCCAATTACAGCGGTATGAAAGGAGGACGGAAACACATTCCAATCCGATTGTAATTCAGCCATTTTAACTTCTAGAACCTCAATAGTATCAGGAATAGCAATGGTTAACATTACAAAATCACTTGGCAAAGTAGCCAATGACAAATGCACTACAACTTCTGCCATAGCAAGTGCCCTACTTTCTGCTGTGTAAATGATTTCTGTGCCTTTAGAATTCCATCTGGCACCACAGATTGAAGCGCCTTTACCTGACAACTCAATGGGATATTTCTTTCGGGCTAGTCGAAAAACTTCCATTACACAAAAATACCTTGGTCGATTTTTATCATCTCTTGCAAGACCATTTCTTTGCCGTAAGAATCTCGCAATAACTCAATTGGTTTTAGATTACCTAAAGCATATGAAGGAAGCGTTAACCAGCTGTAAAACTGTTCCTCTGAATCAAAAATGGTTCTTCCAACAGTGGTCACTTCCGCTAATTCTAATATTTTTTCGGATTGTAAAGGTTTAAAAACAAAACTATCCTTGGCACGACTGCGCTGCAAAGATTTTGTAGATATTCCTAAGAAAAGAGCCCAATCTTCTTCATTAAAAGGCGTTTGTTCTTGAATCAATTTGAAAAAATCATAGGGAATCCCTTCGCGAATGGCGTGGACAATTAGCATTTTATTCTTTAAGAAATCGGCATACGTTAATTTTTTATTCAACACTTTGTAGCCACTACTTTGCTCTAATTTTGAAACAAAGGAACGCACCATTGCATTTATAGCCGTTTGAGAATTTAATTTAATCGCTTCCATAAAAAAGACATTTGTCTGCAAATATAAGACAAATGTCCTTATCAATTACACTAATTATAAAATTCCTTCATCAGCGAAGCTAAAATAACTATGTTCAGTAACAATTACATGATCTAAAACTGGAATCTCCAACTGTAATCCAGCATTTTTAATTTTTTTAGTTACTTGAATATCAGCTTCGCTGGCTTGCAGTTTACCTGACGGATGATTATGCGCCAAAACGATAGCGACTGCATTTTGCTCCAAAGCAATTTTAAACACTAGACGAACATCTACAACAGTACCGGTAATCCCGCCTTTACTGAGTTGAGCTTTAAAAATAATCTTGTTCGAATTATTGAGATAAAGGACCCAAAATTCTTCGTGAGCTAACTCTCCTATTATTGGATGCATTTCTTGATACACCACTTTACTAGATGTTACTTTTACCAATTCGAGAGGGTTCGCTTCTTTTCTTCTTCGACCTAATTCTAAAGCAGCTGCAATGGTAATGGCTTTGGCCTCGCCTATCCCTTTAAATTCCATTAATTGAGCCAAAGATTGTTTGCCTAAAGAAGATAAATTATTACTGACACTAGCCAAAATACGTTGACTCAGCGCCACTGCCGATTCACTTCTACTTCCTGAACCTATCAAAATGGCGACCAATTCGGCATCACTTAAAGCACTTTTGCCTTTGAGCATCATTTTTTCACGAGGTTTGTCATCTTCGGACCAATGCGTAATAGGAAAATTAGTTGCTTCCAAATGGTAAATAATTAAAATTGAACACTATACTAGTTTTGAAAAAACATCGTTTTATAATAAAAGTAAAAAAATGAAAGCAATTTATTTAATTTTCCTACTAAATTATTTTTCCACAACTACTACAAACCCAGCTTTTATACCAAATACAAAACCCTTTTCTCTACAACTTTCGGAAGCTGCGCTAGCAATTATAAATCCAAATGTGAACTATGACCCCACTTATTGCTCTATAAAATATCCAAATGGGGATGTTCCTAAAAACAAAGGTGTTTGTACCGATGTAGTAATAAGAGCCTACAGAAAACTCAATATTGATTTACAAAAAGAAGTACACGAGGATATGAAGGCAAATTTTTCAAAATATCCCAATCTAAAAAAATGGGGAATGAAGAAAACCGACACCAACATTGACCACAGAAGGGTTCCAAATTTGGAAGTTTTCTTTGAAAGAAAAGGTAAAAAACTATTAGTATCCGATAACGCTAAGGATTACAAAACTGGAGATATTGTCACTTGGATGATTAACGGAAAACTTCCTCACATAGGAATTGTAACTCATAAGAAAACAAGTGATGGTTTACGCCCCTTGATTGTTCATAATGTAGGATACGGACAAGTCCTAGAAGATTGCTTATTCAAATACAAGATAGTGGGACACTTTCAATACGAGAAATAAAAAAAGGTGCCAAAAACTGACACCTTATCATTGTTTTATGTCTTCGAATCTACAACATCAAATTTTTAACTTCATCAAAATTCAACCCGCCATAATTTCCTGAACTCATTAGCAATAGTGCGGAATTCTCTAAATTTTGATTAAACAAAAAAGTCTTGAATTCGGCTGGATTAGTATAAATGATTAAGTCTTCTCTATTGAACGCTTTGGCTATTTGTTCATATGTCACTTCTTCGAGTTGCTTAATCTTTACGGCATCTGGAGAATAGAATACCACGGCAACATCCGCATATTCAAGTGCTCCTTCATATTCTTTTAAGAATTCGGAATTCAAACTACTGTAAGTGTGCAATTCCAAACAAGCTACCAAAGTACGTTCAGGATATTGTTCTTTTACGGCTTTTGTAGTTGCAGCCACTTTACTTGGCGAATGCGCAAAATCTTTGTAAGCCACTTTCCCTTTACCTTCGGCAATTTTTTCCAATCGTTTTGAAGCTCCTTTAAAGCTGGCAATCGCTTCATAAAAATCCGCTTCATCTACACCCATATTTTGACAAATCCATTTGGCTCCAGCGAGATTGTTCAAATTATGTGCTCCAAAAACTTCAATTGGCATTGGACCTTCTGGCGTTTCTAAAAGTGTGACTCCATCTTTTACTTCATAATTTGGAGTGGAATACGCCATTTTTCGAATCGGATTCGTAGCTGCTTCGGCCACTCTTTTCACTTCTGAATCTTCAGCATTATAAACTAAAATACCGCCATTGGTGATTTTTTCAATAAAAATCTCGAATTGATTCACGTAATTTTCATAGGTCGGAAAAACATTGATATGGTCCCAAGCAATTCCAGAAATCAAAGCAATGTTCGGTTGGTATAAATGAAATTTTGGTCTTCTATCAATTGGTGAAGACAAATACTCATCCCCTTCCAAAACCATAAAATCATTTTCTTCTGTAAGATGTACCATAGTATCAAAGCCTTCCAATTGGGCGCCTACCATATAATCAACTTCTATGTTATGATAGTGCATCACGTGCAAAATCATAGAGGTAATCGTAGTTTTTCCGTGTGAACCTCCAATTACAACACGGGTTTTATTTTTGGATTGTTCATATAAAAACTCAGGATAAGAATAAATTTTCAATCCTAATTCTTGAGCTTTTAATAATTCTGGATTATCGGCTTTTGCGTGCATTCCTAGAATTACCGCTTCAATATCAGCAGTGATTTTTTCAGGAAACCAACCCAACTCAGCAGGCAAAATTCCCTTTTTCTCCAAGCGAGATTTTGAAGGTTCGAAAATAGCATCGTCGCTACCTGTTACTTGATATCCTTTGTTGTGAAGAGCCAAGGCCAAATTGTGCATTGCACTTCCGCCAATAGCTATAAAATGAAGCCCCCTAGCCCCCGAAGGGGAAACAGCAGCTGTATTGTTTGTATTTGAATTCATAATAAATGAGTAAAATTATTTCTGTTGTATTTATAAAGGCAAGAATTCTCAACCAATGTCATTATGTTAAGAGATTTTAGATTGAAGATTAACGATTCTTGATTTTAGATTTCGGAACAAGTTATTAAAAATTATATAATTTTCAGCATCTTAAATACATCAGCAATCAAAAATCGTTAATCAAAAATCAGCAATCAAATTATTGATTATTCCTTAACTTAATGACATAGAGCCCCCCCTTTGGGGGCTAGGGGGATTTCAGTTCTTGTGCTTTCTTGGGGTTGTTTAATTTTTTCAAATATAATTGATATAATTTTTGAAAAGTGACTTTTGAATTGCCAATTTCGTGTGCTTTTTTATATTGAATTTCAGCAGCCGAATAGCGGTCAAAATACTCCTCAATATGTCCTCGAGACAAATAACCATCAACGGGAGAAATTTTCAACAACTCATTAGAATATTGTATCGCTTTGGATTGACTACCACCGACAATTCCGGGCAATTGCAAATTGAGTTCGATGAGTGCCCATCTCGCCTCAATGTGTTTAGGTTCGAGAGCTATGGCTTTTTCAAAAGAGGAACGAATAGCACCAATCATTCCCAAGGCCTTGAATTTATTCACTTCTTTGGCTTTCATTCCCATGACTCCACCACATTTGTAATGATAATCGGCTACGTTAGGCTTTATTTTTTTTAGTTTATTATAGTACCCCAACGCTTTATCCCATTTTTTTTCTTTTCCAGCAATATCGCCAAGAAATTCAATAGCCTTAAGATCATTTGGATTTGTTTTCAAAACCGACTCAAACAACGGAGTAGCTTGTGCGTACTTTCCGGTTTCAAATAACTTTTCGGCAGTTTCGAAATTAGATTGTGAAACCATAAAAAGTGGATATAAAATAAAAAACAATACTGATTTTTTCATTCTTCAAAAATAAGAAAATGTGTTAACTTTCGTTTCTGTTTGAATAAAAAATAGTAATTTGTACAAAATACTTTTTGCGATCTCCCAACCTTATCAATCAAAAAACACTCTAGATATAAAAACAAGCTTATGAAAAATATATGCTATCTACTTTTATTGCTGTCAAGTACACTATTTGCTCAAGAGTATGATAAAGACTGGCAAAAAGTACTTCAATTTGAAAATCAAGGAAAATTAAAATCCGCAAATGCTATTGTAACCAAAATACACAAAAAAGCCATTTCTAAAAAAAATGAAGTACAAATCATTAAATGTTTTTTTTACGAATCAAAATATTTGCAAGTAGTAGACGAAAATGCACAAACTAAAATCATTCTCAATTTAAAGAAAGAAATCAATCAGGCTTCTATACCATCTAAAGCTATTTTGAATTGGATTTATGGAAAATGTTTGAGCGATTACAGAGAAGAGTACGAAAATATTGCAGTCACAGCGACAGATACCTCTGAAATCGCAGATGAAAATAGTGAAGTAACCATTGACAGTTCAACAGTTACTGGATTTAAAACTCCAGAGAACATTGTCAAAATATTTGAAAGAACTTTAGAAAACGAAGCTATTTTAAAAACCACACCTTTAACCAATTATGAAGCTATTTTTGATTTTCTTACTTTAGAAAAATTCAAAAAAGAAAATCTATTTGATTATTTACTAAAAGAAAACATTGCCTTTTATAAATCAAAAATAGATGAATGGCAGTTTCAACCCAAAGAATATGAAGCTCAAAAAAACACTCTTTTGGGTAATACTGATGTCTTTTTAAAATTAAATCTCGATTTAATTAAAGATGAAAACCTAAAAAAAATACTTTCTTTATATCAAAAACTGGAAACTGACACAACTGTTTTAGAAAACAAATTAGAACGAATTTTGTTTTGTTCACAATTCCTCATAAAATCAGAGGAAGATTTATTAAATGCCCTAATTAAGTTGGAAAAAGAAACAAATGAAACAATTCAACTGCAAAAAATTCAATTAGAAAAAGCAACTGTTTACGCTGAATTAGCTTCCAAAGAACTTCATCCTGATTACAACAGCAAAGCGATTTCTGAATTAGAACGTGTTTTGACAACAAACAATAATTCGAACACCTACAAACTGGCAATTCAAAAAAAAGACGAACTGCTTTCAAAAACCATTCAGGTTCAACTTCAAAAATACATTTATAATAAAGAAAACGCTAGAGCTTTTATTCGATATAAAAACACAAACAATTTAACGATTTCTATTTTTAAAATAAATAACAACAAAATTGCCGAGTTCTACACTATTTCCCAAAATCAAGACAGTTTGGCTACCCAAATTGTAACTAATAAAAAACCATCAATAACAAAAAAATACGACCTCGTTGACAAAAAAGATTATTTTGAATACACTACCGAAATCCTTTTACCACAACTTGAAACAGGCAGTTATTTGGTTTATTTCGAAAGTGACACCAACTCAAAAGACAAAAAAGGTTATGGCTACGAAACCATCACAGTATCGAATATTTCTGTCTTGGCAAATTCAAAAGAAAATACAGAATACTTCACGGTGCTTGATAGAAAAACGGGTAAACCATTGGAGGATGTTACAATAAAACTACTAAATCAAACCCTAAAAACAGATAAAAAGGGAATCGCTTTTTACACAAAAGAAATAAACAATGACGGTTATGAGTCGATAACATTCTCAACCAAAAATGACACGCTGTTCCTCCAAAAAGGATATTTACATAACAGGAGTGTTTATAAACAAAACATAGCTATTAAATCTATAGGGAAAGTTGAATTTTACCTAGATCGAGCCATTTATCGTCCAGGTCAAACTGTATATTACAAAGGAATTGCTATCCAAAAAAAGAAAAACAAATCAAGTATAATTCCTCATACTACATTTAAAATTACAATTCAAGACCCTAACTATTCAGATTTCAAACAATTTAATATCATCACTAATGAATTTGGTTCGTTCTCTGGCGAGTTTGTTTTACCCAAGACAGGCTTAACAGGGAATTTTAGAATTATAGCAAATGAACCCGATGATTACGATAAGGATGTTTCTAATAATAAAATAAAAGACGAACATCCGTTTTGGGATAACGTAGATTTTAAAAATTCAGAACTATATTTTAGAGTAGAAGAATACAAGCGTCCAAAGTTTGAAGTTACGTTTGAACCTAAAAAACAAAGTTTACAAGTGAATCACTCGGTTAGCGTAAAAGGAACCGCCAAAGCATTTGCAGGAAGCACTATTTCGGATGCTAAAGTTACATACACAATTACACGTTTCACGACTTCATTTCAAAATTATTACAATAATGAATCAGAAGAAACTTTAGTAAGTAGTGAAACCAAAACAGATGCCTCCGGAAAATTTTCGATTGATTTCATTGCCCAACCGTCTAAAAATGCGAGTAAGGAACAGCTTCCTGTTTTCAATTATCGAATAGACGCAAGCGTTACGGATAGCAATGGAGAGACGCATACTGCACAAACAATACTAAAAGTAGGCTATCATGATTTGATACTGAATGCTTCTATTCCAAATAGTATTGAGACAAAAAACAAAAACGAAATCACCTTGAGCAGCACTAACTTAAATGGAGAATTTAAAGCCGCAAAAGGAGAAATCAAATTGTATTTTGTAAGTCCATTTTCTAAAAAATTCAAAGATAGAATTTTTCCAATGCCAGAAATAAGCGCTATCACTGATGTTGATTTCGAACGATTATTTCCTTATGAAACAAATGAAAGACCAATAGCAAAACCTACAGAAATAGTAGTTTTCTCCAAAAAAATTGATACGGAAAAAGATAAAAATTTGGATTTAGATTTCATTTCTGATTATCAATCTGGAAATTATAAAGTAGTGTTTTCTGCAAAAGACAGTTTTGAAAATCCTATCGAAACTGTTTCTAATTTTTCAATCATTCAAAATAAAAACATATACAGCCCGAATAAATTATTCACCGTTGAGCAAATCAATAAAGACCCTAAGAAAGATGGTTTCGTAACCGTTCAGATCCGCTCAACATTAGACACGTTGCATATTCATACTACTGCCAATTATAAAAACAGTACTTTTTATGAAAAAAATATTGATTTGGAAAACCATCAAGCTACAATTACAATTCCGCTTCAAAAAGAATTCGAGAATTCTCTAAACATTGGTTTTGAAAGTATCTTCGAAAACCAAACTTTCAATGACCAATTAGAAGTACTATTGAAATCCGATGAACCCAAGATAGATTTTTCTGTAGAAAGCTTTAGAAACAAAATTCAACCTGGAAGTACCTAAAATTGGTCCTTCAAATTGAATGCCACCAATACCAAATCGGAAGCGGAAATTTTGGTTTCAATGTATGACAGTTCTTTAGACCAGTTTACAAAAACGGCATGGGGAGCATTGAACATTTATGAATATTATACCAATAGGGTGTTTTTCAGGACAGGTTTAGGATTTGATAAAACGTATATCTATCTTGAGAATTTAAATGTAGAATCGAATCCATTAGAACTTCAAAATGAAGCAACACTCCTAAAATGGTTTGGCTTTGATATTAATAATACAACTTATGGAGATGTGATGTCTATTGTTGATATAAAAGACAAAAAAATTGGAAGTGAAACAATTAAAGGAGACCCAGATGCAGTAATAGCAGTAGAAGAAACAACTGTAATGGCGATGAGCCTTTCTCCTGCTCCTAAAGTGGATCAAGTTAAGTTTATAAAACCAGTAGTAGCAAAAGCAGAGGATATTCGAATTAGAGGAGGAGCTTCATTAACAGGCAATCAAGGTACGCCACTAATTTTCATCGATGGAGAAAATGCTTCTGAAGAAATGCTTAAAAATATAAATCCATCAGACATTATTTCCCTTGATGTTTTAAAGGATGCAAAAGCCACGACACTATACGGCAGTAAGGGCAAAAATGGTGTTATTATCGTAATAACCAAAAAATCATTAGAAGCCTTAACACAAGTAAAAGCTAGAAAAAATCTATCAGAGACCGCGTTCTTTTTTCCTAATCTAAGAACCGATGCCCAAGGCAAAGTGAGTTTCAATTTTACTTCCCCAGAAGCCTTGACCGCTTGGAAACTTCGTCTATTGGCGCACAACAAAGAAGCCGTTTCAGGTTATTTAGAAAAAAGTGTGATTACACAAAAAGAACTGATGGTTATACCCAATTTCCCTCGCTTCTTTAGAGAAAAAGATTCGATTGTCATTACTGCAAAAGTGAGCAATATGACTAATGAAACCAAAAACGGCATGGCCCTTTTACAGCTTTTTGATGCCGCAACTATGCAATCTATTGATGCGAAAACAGCAAACACAAAAACGGTTAAAAGTTTCAAGATTGCTGCTTTTGGCAACAGCATTGTGAGTTGGAAAATCTATATTCCTGAAGGGATGCAAGGTATTCAATATAAAATCTTGGCAAAAGCTGGTAATTTCTCAGACGGAGAAGAAAATATCCTACCCGTTTTGACAAATAATAGGCTAGTAACCGAAAGTATCCCAATTTGGGTACGAGAAAATTCAAAAAAAGAATACACTTTTGAAAACCTAAAAAATAATACTTCGACTACTTTACGAAACCATCAATTTGTTTTGGAATATACCTCAAACCCTACTTGGCTAGCCATTCAATCCTTGCCGTATTTGATGGAATATGAACACGAATGTGCCGAACAAACTTTTGCGCGTTTTTATGCTAATGCCTTGGCTTCAGCAATCATTTCGAGTAACCCAAAAATCGCTACTCTTTTTGAAACTTGGAGAAAAAACGGAAAGTTAAATTCAAAACTCGAAGAAAACGAAGAACTCAAAACGATGATTTTGGCCGAAACACCTTGGTTGAATGATGCCCAAAACGAAGAAGAAAAAAAGAAGCATCTCGCCTTGCTTTTCGATTTAGAAAAAATGAAGCTCTCGCAAGAAACGACATTCAATAAACTAAAACAAAAACAGCACGCTTCAGGAGGATTTGCTTGGTTTGACGGTGGCAATGAAAGCGAATACATTACCCGACATATTTTGGCTGGCTTAGGACATTTATCGAAATTGACCAAAGAAAAGAACAACCCAGATAAAATAAATCAAATTGCTACAACTGCTATTCCTTTCTTGGATCGAAAATTTTTAGAGCAACACAATAGTAGAACGCAACACTTAAAAACAACCGACAAATTGATATGGCTAAATCCGTATTCTGATTTGCATTATTTATATACCAGAAGTTTTTATTTAGAACAATTCCCCCTTTCAGATACTTTAACAAAAACCACAAAAAGGTATCTTGAAACTGCCAAAACAGATTGGTTGGATTATTCTTTATATGAAAAAGGAGTAGCTGCCTTGGCTTTACACCGATTTGGAGAAAAAGAATCCGCTAAAAAAATTCTAGAAAGTCTAAAAGAAACCGCCGCCAATAATGAAGATTGGGGAATGTATTGGATTGCCAACAAAGCAGGCTGGTATTGGTATCAAGCTCCTATAGAAACACAAGCACTTTTGATTGAAGCCTTCGCCGAAGTTTTAAACGATACAAAATCGGTGGATGCTATGAAAGTTTGGCTACTCAAAAACAAACAAACCAAAAACTGGCCCACTACAAAATCCACCACCGAAGCTATTTATGCCTTGTTACTACAAGGAAACGATTGGTTAAGTGTTAAAGACAATACCATCTTAAAAATTGGAGAGGAAAAAATCCTAACCAAAAAATTATCCGAAAACGAAAAAGAAGCCGAAACTGGCTATATCAAACTCAATTGGAAAGCCGATGAAATCAAGAAAGAAATGGCCAACATTACTATACAAAACAAATCGAAAGTTCCTGGATTTGGAGGCGTGTATTGGCAATATTTTGAAGACTTAGACAAAATTAAAACCAATTCGGGAACCGTTTTATCTATAGCTAAAGAATTGTATCTGAAGAAAAACACCCTTTCAGGAGAAGAACTACAAAAAATCACCACTAAAAATAGTTTGAAAATTGGCGATTTAGTAACCATCCGATTAATCATTTCTTCAAAAGAAGATATGGAATTTGTTCACTTAAAAGATATGCGCGCTGCTTGTTTTGAGCCAGTAAATGTTCTTTCGGAATACCAATACAAAGGCGGACTAGGTTTTTATATGAGTACAAAAGACGCTGCCACACACTTCTTTTTTGATAAAATAAACAAAGGAACTTATGTACTAGAATACGATATTCGAGTAAACAATCAAGGTGACTTCTCTAACGGAATCACCACTATTGAGAGCATGTATGCGCCAGAATTCAACAATCACACCAAAGGAATTCGAATCAATACAAAAGAGTAATAAAGCTACTTCTTAATTAGAAAGGTCTCAAAATGAGGCCTTTTTTTTTATATATAAATAATACTAAAATCACATTCCCCTAACACTACTACCTTATTTTCGTAAAAACTTTATATGAAATTGAAACTTACAAAACCTAGTGCACAAAATTCTACCACCAAGAAGCAATTGATATGTGAGTCCAAAAGAAAAAAAATCACATATGAAAAGTAAACGAAAAATTCCTTTAGTCGTTATAAGTGATGTGCATTTGGGCACGTATGGCTGCCAAGCCAAAGAATTACTACAATACCTCAAATCCATTCAGCCGCAAATCTTAATTCTTAATGGCGATATTATCGATATGTGGAATTTTAGCAAAAGTTACTTTCCTGTTGCCCACATGAATGTTTTGAGACAAGTCATAAAACTCTCCAATTTAGGCACAAGAGTCATCTACATTACAGGAAATCACGATGAAGCCCTTCGTAAATATTCAGATTTTGTTTTAGGGAATTTTGAGTTGGTCGACAAATTGATTTTAGAAATCGATGGTAAAAAAACGTGGTTCTTTCACGGCGATGTTTTTGATTCTTCCACCAGAGGCTATGCCAAAATCCTTGCTAAATTAGGAGGCAAAGGCTATGATTTACTGATTTTAATCAACAGTTGTATCAATTGGTTTCGCGAATTGTTCGGCAAAGAAAAAAGAAGCTACTCCAAAACCATCAAAGACAGTGTAAAAAAAGCGGTCGCATTTATCAGCAATTTCGAAACTACAGCGGCCGAAATCGCCATAGAAAAAGGCTACAGTTATGTGGTTTGCGGGCATATCCATAAACCTCAAATAAAAACCATCGAAAACGAACACGGAAAAGTCACTTATCTCAATAGTGGTGATTGGGTCGAAAATCTAACGGCTTTAGAATACAAAAAAGGAAAATGGAGCATCTACCAATACCTTAAAGAACATTACAAAGATGCCGACACTTCCGAAGAAAAAACAAAGAACGACATCGTGGTCAAAATCCTATCCTAGTGAAATAGAGTTAAAAAAACAGAATCAAGACCAAATACTTATCGTAAAGTTTTTTGTTGAAGTAATACAAAGTGTTAGATAGTCTTCTTAAATCTATTTTCAATCTTTCAATCTTAAGCATGAAAATATTCTACGCCATTCAAGCCACAGGAAACGGACACATTAGCCGAGCCATTCAGCTCTATCCTTATCTACAAAAATATGGTGAAGTAGATTTCCTTTTAAGTGGCACTTATGCTTCCTTAAATCCAAGCATTCCGATTAAATACCGAAGCAACGGTTTGAGTCTTCATTACAGTCAATGTGGAGGATTAGACTATTGGAATATTGCCAAAAAAGTAAAGCCCAACCAAATCTACAACGACGCTCGCTCGCTACCATTAGACCAATACGATGTCATTATCAATGATTTTGATTCCATTACTGCATTGGCCTGCAAACTACAAAAAAAACATTCCGTATCCTTCGGGCATCAAGCCAGTTTCAGGTCCAAAAAAACCCCTCGACCCGAAAGAAAAGATGCCTTTGGTGAATTAATTTTCAAACATTATGCACCCGCTCCACAAAATATTGGATTGCATTTTGAGCGTTACGATGACTTCATTTTACCTCCCATTATCAAGGACGAAATTTTAAACGCAGACCCAAAAAATGGAGGACATATCACCGTTTATCTTCCCTCTTTTCAAAAAGAGTGTTTAGAAAAAGCTTTCCATAAATTACCCAACGAGCACTTTCACTGGTTTTTGAGCGATGTCAAAACAAAGCATAAAGCAAAAAATATCACCTATTACCCTGTAGACCAAACCTTTTTCAACAAAAGTCTAATCAAATGCTGGGGCATCATTACGGGTGGCGGATTTGAAACGCCTTCAGAAGCTTTATACCTACGCAAAAAAATCCTTTCCATTCCCATCCGAAAACATTACGAACAAGAATGCAATGCCGCCGCTCTAAAAAAAATGGGCATTCCTGTCATTTACGAAGTCGGCCCAGATTTCGATTTGATTATAGAAAATTGGCTCTCACTGCCTATGAATTACCCTAGAATCGAAGTCAATGTCATTCCACACACTTTAGATTTCCTATTTGACACCTATCACCAAAAACAAAACCGCCTTGAAATGAATCAAGACGGTCTTATCTATTAAAGTTTTTAGGAGCAGAAAAAATAGGCACTCTGGTTGTCATCGTCCCGCTATCCGTTACACCCGAGCGAAGCGAACTGTCGAAGTAATCTCTAGACTCGTTTGGTCACGAGTCTAGAGGATTTTCACTGCTATCGGGGCTAGAGAGCCACAACATTCTTTCTTGCCTTCAATTTTATTTTTAAACTATTTTACGATAGTCATTTCATCAATAATATTTTGAGCTCCAGCATATTTGTCAATAATCCAAAGCACAAAACGAATATCTAAATTGATGGTTCTTTGTAATTTTTTATCAAAAATAACATCACCTGCCATCGCTTCAATGTTACCATCAAAAGCAACACCAATTAACTCTCCTTTTCCGTTCAATACTGGCGAACCTGAGTTTCCACCAGTAATATCATTATCTGTCAAGAAGTTTACTGGCATATATCCTGCTTTATCCGCATACTGACCAAAATCATTGGCTTTATTCAACTCTAATAAACGAGAAGGCAAATCAAACTCAGCGTCACCCGCTTTGTATTTGTTTACCATTCCTGTCATAGTGGTGTAATTGTTAATTTTGGCGTCGTTACGTTTGTCAGCAGGCAAAGCACGAACTTTTCCGTAAGTCAAACGCAAAGTAGAATTCGCATCTGGATACTGAATCGTATTCAATTTTGATTCTCTCAAACCTTCCACCAATTTGCGGAAAGCGATAGCAAAATCATCATCAGCTTTGGCTTGTTCTGGCGATTTCGCTCTGATTTTAGTCACCAAATCATTAGAAATAACATACAAAGGGTCGTTAGTAATAGTTTCAACTTTAGGCTCTTTCAAAAACGCAAGCACTGCATCTTTCGAGGTAAAAATACTAGAAGTTACCGCCTTGTGTACATCATTGGTAAAATCACCATTATTCGCCGCTTTCATTTCAGCCACTTTTGGTGCCAAACCATATTCAGCAGCTTTTGCAGCATACAAATTCAATTGTGCGGTCAAAACTTCTTTTTCAAGAGGTGCGTACAAACTTCCGTAAGCGCCATCAATCGCAGCGGTAAGTTTTGGCAACATTTCAGTTCTCTTTGCTTCGTTTTCTTTAGCATAAGCGATTAAACCATTTCCTAAACTAGCTGGCAAAGCACCGTAAGCAGCAGTACGTAACAATTGTGTCAAGTAATTATCGTGACGCGCTTTCAAGTTGGTTTGAGCGTAATAATTATTGATAGTTGTAATTACATCACCATATTTGGCTTTATTTTCAGCTTTGTTAGCCCAAGCGTTAAATTTAGCTTCTTCTTTTGTTTTGGTTTGAGCCGTTTTAGCTTTAGTCAAAGCATCAATCATTCCTTGACGGTTTTTCCAATAGTTAGCTGTAGAAGCATATTTAGAAGCATATTGTAAGTTTACAGTAGCATCTTTAGTCATAAACTTTTTCATATTGTCCATTCCTGTTTTGGCACCTTCTACCCAAGCAGGATAAGCATACTTCACGTTTTGCTCAATTCCATTAGCTGGCATCCATCTGTTGGTACGACCAGGATACCCTAAAATCATAGCATAATCATTCTCTTGCACACCTTTTAAGCTTATTGGCAAGTAATGTTTTGGTTGCAATGGCACATTCTCTGGAGAATATTCTGCTGGATTTCCGTCTTTGTCAGCATACACTCTAAACATAGAAAAATCGGCTGTGTGACGTGGCCATTCCCAGTTGTCTGTGTCTCCACCAAATTTTCCTAAACTCTCTGTTGGAGTTCCTACCAAACGAACGTCTTTGTAATCTTGGTACACAAAATAGTAGTACTCATTTCCTTGAAAAAACGGACGAACAGAAACAGTATATTTTCCGCCTTCATTGTTTTCTTTTTCAATCAAAGCAATCTCTTGTTGAATCGCTTTGTTGCGCTCAGCTTCTGTCATTTTATCATTTACTTTAGACAAAATACGTTTAGAAACATCATCCATACGCACAAAGAAACGAACGAACAACGACTTTGGTTTTAGCTCTTGACTTTTGTCTTTTGCCCAAAAACCATTTTTCAAATAGTTATTTTGTTCTGATGACAATTCTGCAATCGCGTCATAGCCACAGTGGTGATTGGTTAAAACCAGTCCTTGTTTTGAAACAATTTCGGCAGTACATCCGCCATTGAATTGTACAATCGCATCTTTCAAACTGTGGTGATTGATACTGTAAATTTCTTCGGCTGTTAATTGCAAGCCCATTTTTTCCATATCTCTATGGTTTAATCTTTCGATAAACATCAAGAACCACATTCCTTCGTCTGCTTTTACAGGAAAAGCCATCAGGCATAAGGTCAAGAATAAGACAATCTTTTTCATATAGGTAAATATTTATTTTAGCATTGCGAATATAAGTCATTTTCGCATTTTAAACGACTATTCGTATTCAAAATCACATTTTACATTCTCTTTCTTAACTTAATTTTATGAATTTTATAAAACAAAAAAAGGTGCTCTTTTTCAAGAACACCTTTTATATTTGATTGAAAAGAAATTATTCGTTCAACATTTTCCATAATTTATCTTTCAATTCGGTCAAACCTTGCTGGGCAACCGATGAAATAAACATATAAGGAACGTCTTTGAACTTAACATCTAATTCGGCTTTTAGTTCTGCTTTTAATTCGTCATCGAGCATATCAATTTTTGAAATGACCAACAAACGTTCTTTGTCTAGCATCTCTGGATTGTATTTGGTCAATTCGTTAACCAAAATATCGTATTCCGCTTTGATATCTGGCGTATCTACTGGAACCAAGAACAACAGCGTAGAATTTCTTTCGATGTGACGTAAGAAATAATGTCCTAACCCTTTTCCTTCGGCTGCACCTTCAATAATACCAGGAATATCAGCAATTACAAACGACTGATAATCACGATACGCAACAATTCCTAAATTAGGTTTCAAAGTCGTAAATGGATAGTCGGCAATTTTAGGTTTTGCAGAAGTCAACACCGATAGCAAAGTCGATTTTCCTGCATTTGGGAAACCTACTAAACCAACATCAGCCAAAACTTTCAGCTCTAGAATCACATCCATTTCAACACCAGGCAAACCAGGTTGCGCATACCTTGGTGTTTGATTAGTCGAACTACGGAAATGCCAATTACCTAATCCACCTTTTCCACCGCGGCATAAAACTTGTTTTTCTCCGTCTTCTGTGATTTCAAATAATGTTTCGCCTGTTTCTTTGTCTTTTACAACAGTTCCTAATGGCACCTCGATGAATTTATCTTCTCCATCAGCACCCGTACTTCTATCGCCACCACCATCTCCTCCGTGACCCGCTTTGATGTGACGGGCAAATTTTAGATGAAACAAAGTCCAAAGCCCTTTATTACCTACTAGATAAATATGTCCTCCTCGACCTCCATCACCACCATCTGGGCCACCATATTGTATAAATTTCTCTCTGTGCAAATGCGTAGACCCTTTTCCACCTTTACCAGATGAAACAAATATTTTTACATAATCTACAAAATTTCCTTCTGTCATTTTTTTAGGTTTTAGGTCTTGGGTTTCGGGTATTGGGTAAAACTAAAACCCAAAACCCAAAACCCAAAACCATTTATTTCAAGGCTTTCACCATAACTTTATCTATCTTAACTCCATCCATATCAATGACTTCTAGCTCGAACTTTTGCCAAATCAATTTTTCTCCTTGTTTAGGAATATGCGACAACTCGGTCATGATTAATCCGCTAACGGTAGTTACTTCATAATCATTAATTAGTTCATCTAACTCAAAAAAGGTTAAGAAATCGTGTAATGAATAATGTCCATCGACCAACCAAGAACCATCTTCTCTTTCTATTAGTTGAAAATCATCTTTGTAAAACTCGGCAGCATCACCTACCAAAGCTTCTAAAATATCATTTAACGTAATCACCCCCTGAAAATCACCATACTCATCAGATACAAAAGCATAATGAATACCTGTTTTTTTGAAATTCTCTAAAGCAGTGTAAGCGGTAGTTTGTTCCATAATAAAAGGCGCTTCGGTCATAATATCCGCTAAATTGAAATTATCATTTTCAAAATTAGAGAATATGTTTTTTAAATTAACCACCCCAACTATGTCGTCAAAATTCTCTCCATAAACTGGGTAAATGGAATGCAATTCTTTCAACATTAACTGCCTTACTTGTTCTTTGTTGGCATTAAATGGCAAGAAAACTACAGACTTACGGTGCGTCATTAAAGAATTGACTTTTCGGTCACCAATGTGGAAAACGCGCTCCACTATATCTTGTTCTATTTCTTGTACCTCTCCTCCTTCGGTACCTTCTTTGATAATGGCTTTGATTTCTTCCTCAGTTACTTTGCCATCTGCTGTAGGTTTGATTTGCAAAAGGTCCAAAATAGCATCTGTAGATGAAGTAAGTAACCATATAAAAGGAGCCGTGATTATCGAAATAAATTTCATTGGCATCGCTACAGTCTTTGCAATAGACTCTGGGTGGTTGAGACCAATTCGTTTGGGCAACAACTCCCCTAATACTAAAGAGAAAAAAGTAAGAACGACTACCACAATCCCTACTGCAATGGAGTGGGCATAGGGTTGAAAAACTTGATAGCTTTGTATAAAAAGCTCTACATCTTTGGTGATTTTATCTCCAGAATAAATACCTGTCAAAATACCAATTAAGGTAATTCCTATTTGTACGGTTGACAAAAACTTATTAGGAGAGTTGGCTAAATCTAATGCAGTTTTTGCACTTTTATTTCCTTTTTTTGCTGCTGTTTCTAATCTATTTTTCCTTGCTGAAATCAATGCGATTTCTGACATAGAGAAAACGCCATTTAAGAGTATTAGAAAAAAGATAATCAGTATTTCCAATTTTATGTTTGTTAGTTAAACTTCTTTTTAGCCCAGATGGAAGAGAAAAGCCCGGACTCTTGTGGTTTAGTTTTTGTTAGTAGCGCTAAGCGACTAAAAGAAGCTTGGGCGATACTTTACAAAAACAAACCACAAGAGGAGGACTTGTAACGTACAGCTGGAAATGCTCCTACAAATTATCGATAACTTGTGTAAGTCTTTCGGTAATTTCTTGAATACTTCCTATACCATCTACAGCGTGAAATTTGTTTTGCGCCTTGTAATAATCCATCAAAGGAGCAGTTTTTTCATTGTATTCTTGGTAACGGTTTCTGATTTTTTCTTCGTCTTGGTCGTCTACTCTACCGCTCGTTTTTCCTCTTTCAAGCAAACGTGCCACTAGTACTTCGTCATCAGCTTCTAGTGCAACAGTAGCGGTTACTTGGCTACCGATAGTTGGCAAAAAGGCATCTAATGCTTCGGCTTGAGAAATAGTTCTTGGGTAGCCATCGAACAAAATTCCTTTAGCATCCAAATGTTTGTTTACCTCGTCAATCAACATTTTGGTGGTTAATTCATCTGGCACTAAATCTCCTGCGTCCATAAAAACACGAGCTTGTTTTCCTAGCTCGGTATCATTTTTTAAATTGTATCGAAATACATCTCCTGTTGAAATGTGAACTAATTGGTATTTTTCTTTTAGGAATTCTGCTTGAGTTCCTTTTCCTGCACCTGGTTTCCCAAATAAAACAATGTTAATCATTTTTGTAATTTTAAAAGTGGCAACCTTATGGTTAAAGATTACCTTTAAATTAGTTATAGTTACTTTTAGTTATTCGCTTAGCTGATATACTTCGGGTAAATTTCTTCCCAATCCATCATAATCTAGGCCATAGCCAACGATGAATTTGTTAGGAATTCGGATGCCTACATAATCAATTTTACTATCTTGCTTGTAGGCTTCTGGCTTAAAGAAAAGCGTAGCAATTTTGAAATGCTTTACATTTTGACTTTTGAACAATTCTTTTAGCTCTACCAAAGTATTTCCGGTATCTACGATATCTTCGATAATCACAACCGATCTTCCTGTAAGATCTTGATTCAAACCTATTAATTGTTTTACATTCTCTGTAGAAGAAGTTCCTTCATAAGAAGCCATCTTAATAAAGGTGATTTCACAAGGTTTTTTGTATTTTTTCATCAAATCTGAAACCACCATAAATGACCCATTCAAAACTCCAACAAAAACAGGAGTTTCATCGGCAAAATCATCTTGAATTTGAGCGGCTAATTTGGTAATAGCAAAATCAATTTCGTTAGCAGAAATAAACGGAACAAATTGTTTATCGTGAAGTTGTATCATTATTTTTTAGGTTTAAAATAATGCACAAAGATACAGAATTCGTATTTGACAATTCACAATTGATTTTAAATTTGTATTTTTAAATTAAAACCATCCAAAATGAGCACTGAACTGTTGTCCCATCTAGATCATGTAAGTGGCTATCGAGACAAAAGAGTGTTGGCGGCACAATTTGTTTTGAATCATCCCGCTCATTTTGAGGAATTGCTACACCTTTGCTTTGCCACAGAAAATGAAAAGTCATACAAAGCCTCTTGGGTTTTGGAACAAGTGGCTTATAGTCAACTAGAATGGTGGCAACCGCATTTGGATTTCTTTTGTTCGCATTTAAACCAACTCAACAATGAAAGTGCTATCCGTCCAGTTGCCAAAGTATTGCAGTTATTGGTTGAAAATCATTTCAAAAAGAAGACCATACAACTCACCCCAAAACATCTTGAACTAATAACGGAATGCTGCTTTGATTGGTTAATTTCTGATACTAAAGTAGCAGCCAAATGCTACAGTATTCGCACGTTATTTGTGTTAGGAAAATCGAATGATTGGATTTATCCTGAGTTACAAATCATAATCGAAAAAGACTATCCCGCTCAATCCGCAGCCTACAAAGCCGTTTCGAGGGAGATTTTAAAGAAAATAAAGTAGTGTTTTTCTATTTTCAAAAATAAACGAAATAAAAATTATCCGTACATTTGCAAAAACCATACGTATATGAACACCAAGCTCACATTATCGTTAGAAAAAGATGTCATAGAAAAAGCTAAAATCTATGCTAAAGGGACTGGTAGAAGTCTATCGGAAATGGTAGAAAACTACTTTAAAAGTTTGGTTTCTACCCCGAATAATTCCCAAGAAAACAAAGACGACGAGATAGACCCAAGTTTAAAGAAATTAGTGGGCATTATTGAATTACCTTCAGATTTTGATGTAAAGAAAGCTAGAGACGAGCATTACAAAGAGAAATACGGTATATGAGAAATATTTTTATCGACATCAATATATTAGTTGATATTTTTGCTAATAGAGAACCATTTGTTCATAAATCGTTATCAATCTATAATCTGGCTATTAAAAGAAAAATAAAATTATATTCCTCTTCAAATACCATAACAACATTACATTATATCTTAAAAAAATCAATTTCTGAGGAAAAAACAAGATTGGCATTAGAGCACGTTATTGAACACGTATTGATTATTCCGGTGGATATCAATATCATCAAAAAAAGCTTAAAATCAAATCACAAAGATTTCGAAGACGCCATTCAAATCACTTCAGCGCAATCTATTAACACCATAGAATGCATTGTAACAAGAGATTTAAAAGACTATAAAAATGCAGAAATTAATGTGCTTTCTCCTGATGAATTTTTAAACACACTATAAAACAAATGAATTATTTTTCTTCTGATTTTAAACTAGGCATATTAGGTGGCGGACAATTAGGCAAAATGCTGTTGTTTGACACTCGAAAATTCGATATACAAACCTATGTACTAGACCCTAGCGACGAAGCGCCTTGCAAAATCGCTTGTAACCAATTCTTCAAAGGCGATTTGATGGATTTTGATACCGTTTACAACTTTGGAAAACAAGTCGATGTGCTGACTTTCGAAATCGAATTGGTAAATCTAGAAGCCTTAGAAAAACTAGAAAATGAAGGCAAAAAAGTTTATCCATCTCCAAAAACCTTGCGTTTGATTCAAAATAAAGGGATACAAAAGGAATTTTATTTAAAACATACTATACCAACTGCTCCTTTCCAAAAGTTTTACAATCTTGAAAATCTAAAATCTGAAGTCGTTAATCAACAATCTACAATCAAAATGCCTTTTGTCTGGAAATGTACTGAATTTGGTTACGACGGAAACGGCGTAAAAGTAGTTCGAAAAGCTTCGGATTTGGATTTGTTACCCAATGTAGAATGCATTGCCGAAACGATGATTCCATTCAAAAACGAATTGGCCGTTATTGTTTGCCGCAATCCATCAGGCGAAATCAAAACCTATCCTGTGGTCGAAATGGAATTTCATCCCGAAGCCAATCAGGTAGAATACGTAATCTGTCCTGCAAGAATCGATGAAAAAGTAGCCGAAAAAGCCAGAGCGATTGCACTAAATGTTTCGCAACAATTCAACCACGTAGGTCTTTTGGCAGTTGAAATGTTTCAAACTGAAGACGACGAAATCCTAGTAAATGAAGTGGCTCCTCGTCCGCACAATTCAGGTCATTACAGCATTGAGGCGAGTTATACTTCGCAATTCGAAAATCATCTGCGTGCCATTTTGGATTTACCTTTAGGCAATACCGATAGCAAAGTGGCTGGAATTATGGTCAATTTAGTAGGTGCCGAAGGGCATTCAGGAGATGTAGTTTACGAAAACATCGAAACTATTTTAGGTTGGAATGGCGTAACCCCACATATTTATGGCAAAAAGCAAACGCGTCCTTTTAGAAAAATGGGACACGTGACCATTGCGAATGAAAATATGGCCGAAGCAAGAAGAATTGCTGAGGAAGTAAAGAATACGATTAAAGTCATTAGTGCTTAGTAAATAGTTCCTACTGATTAGTCCTTAGTTTCGTTGCCCATTTACCTAATAATTTTTAATTAGCTTTGTAAAAATTGAATTTATGAAAATTTCAAAATTACATATCGATCAGTTTAGACATCTGGAAAATCTGGATTTTGATTTTACGTATCAAAGTGGTGATCGTAAAGGTCAACCTTTGGATAAAATTTGTTTTATTGGACAGAGTGCAACCGGGAAAACTAGTTTGTTGGAATTGATCAATAAAGACATAAATGGTTTCTTGAATACTGAAATTGATCAAGATGGGAATATATGGGTAAAATTTAATAATTTTAATAGTAACTTAAAAATACATAATAGAGATGACATCTTTGAATATATCCATGGAGTCTATCTAAAAAACAAAGTTCCTTATGACAAAACACAAAGATCTGCTTCTTGGTTAGGATGTTTATTTGAAGAAACAGAAAGTATTTTTTACTTTACATCTGAATTGTTATCTTTCAAAAACATCAAAATATTCGAAGAAGACTCCATCTTCTTGATTGAGAAATACAAATCAATCGCAAATCGTAACGAACAAGCCATTTACAAACAAACTTTTAATGAAGATATAGATGAACAGATTTGGATAAGGTTATTAGATAACAATCTAAAATATTTACAAAATTTTTTACAATTCGCAACAGAATTAATTAATAGTGGAAGTGTCCTAGATAGTTCATCACAAAAAAAAGTTGACGATTGGAAATTAATAAACAGTAATCCATTAATTGATTTTTCTGAGAAATTCAATCTTATTCTAAGTAAAATTCAACTTGAAGTCGATTTGATTAATACTAAAAATATCATTCCATTAAAGCATAAAATTACAGGAGAAAACATCCCTATAAAGAACATCAGTACAGGAACAAAACACCTTTTATTAACTGCTTTACCTCTATACAAACTCAAAACTAAAGAATCAATCATTCTAATTGATGAACCAGAGCGTTCTTTATATCCAGATATGCAAATGGATTTAATGGATTATTATAAAAATCTTGCACCGGAAGCACAATTTATCGTAGCCACACACTCTCCATTTATTGCTGCCTCTTTTGAACCAGACGAACGTTTTATTCTTTATTTTAATGAAGAAGGAAAAGTAGCGGTTCGCAGAGGAACATCGCCAATTGGAGATGACCCGAATGATATGCTTTATAATGATTTTGGAATTGATTATATAAACAAATATGGCAAAAAAGTGTATAATGAGTATCTTGAAAAAAGAAGACAATTGCTGTTTGAAAAAAACGAAGAAGTAAAACAAAAACTTCAAAACGAAATTGAATCTATTGGAGATAAATATAATTTTTAATCAATGAAAAGAGTATTAAAATCTCCAACTTCTTTAATTATTTCCAACAATTTAACTTATAAATCTAACGGAAATAATACCAAACTAGGCATACTTCTTTTAAAAGAACAAAAGGGATTTTGCGCTTATACTGAACATTACATAGGATTTGACGACGCAAATGACATTGAACATTTCAATCCAAACTTAAAAGACCAGCCGAACGACAATTATTATAATTGGTATAAAGTCAAGCATCTTCCTAATCAAAGAAAAACGAACAATTGGATTGAACCAATTTTATTGCCATATATTGAAAATTTTGAAGATAGAGTTATTTATAATGAAGGTGAATACTTTGCTAAACTAAATGATGATGAAGCAAATAATCTTATTATCCTATTAGACTTAAATAATCAAAAAAGAGTTGAAGACAGAAAAAACTACATAAAAAGAAGAAGAGAATCAATAAATGATAGAAAGCTTCAAACTGATTTAGAAATAAAAAAATATTTCCAAGACAAAATCGATAATGAAATTAATTCGATCTCTTATTTGAGAGCCATTCAAGAAGAATTCAATATTGACATTTGGAATATGATTCCAGAACTATAACAAATAACAACTCAAACCCTACTCACCCCTAGTAGGAATTCCCCCTTTGGGGGTTAGGGGGCTGATATGAAAGTAGCCATCATAATGGGAAGCATTTCGGACATGCCGGTAATGCAAGACGCCATCGATATCCTAAACGGATTTGATATAGCAGTAGAAGTCGATATTGTTTCGGCACACAGAACACCAGAAAAATTATTTGATTTTAGCCAAAATGCTCACAAACGTGGTGTTTCGGTGATTATTGCAGGAGCGGGAGGCGCCGCGCATTTACCAGGAATGGTGGCTTCTATGTCGCCACTTCCAGTAATTGGTGTTCCTGTAAAATCAAGCAATTCTATTGATGGTTGGGATTCGGTATTGTCGATTTTACAAATGCCAGGTGGTGTACCTGTAGCAACTGTGGCCTTAAACGGTGCTAAAAACGCTGGAATCTTGGCTGCTCAAATCATCGGTAGTGCTGATAAATGCGTTTTAGATAAAATTATCCTTTATAAAGAAGGATTGAAAGACGCTGTAAACAAAGCAGCTGAAGGATTAGCCCCCCAACCCCCGAAGGGGGAGTAAAATCCGAAAACAAAAAAAATTATTAACTCAATACCCTACAATGCCCCCTTTGGGGGATAGGGGGCTTATCTATGGAAATTTTAACCTCTACCTTCAACACGAAATACAATACCGCACCCTTTTCTCAGATAAAATTGGAGGATTATAAACCTGCATTTATCGAAAATATCGCTGCGGCAAAAGCGGAAATTGATGCCATCATCAACAATCCAGTAGCTCCGACCTTCGAAAACACTATTGAGGCCTTGGATTTTTCAGGAAATGCTTTGGACCGTTTATCGTCTATTTTCTTTAATTTGAATTCCGCCGAAACTTGCGATGAGATGCAAAAAATCGCTCAAGAAGTTTCTCCTTTGTTGACCGAATTCAGTAATGATATTACCTTAAACGAAGCTTTATTCCAAAGAATAAAAACGGTTTACGAGCAAAAAAACAGCTTGAATTTATCGCCCGAACAAGCAACATTGTTAGACAAGAAATTCAAAAGTTTTTCTCGAAATGGTGCCTTGCTTTCGGAAGAAGACAAACTAAAATTACGCGAGATTGACACGGAATTGGCTAAACTCAAACTAACTTTCAGTGAAAATGTTTTGGCTGAAACCAACAACTACCAATTGCATCTAACCAACGAAGCCGATTTGAAAGGTTTACCAGAAGGCGCCATCGAAGCAGCTAGTGCATTGGCCAAAAGCAAGGATTTGGAGGGTTGGATTTTTACTTTGGATTTTCCAAGTTACATTCCATTTGTGACCTATGCCGACAATCGTGAATTGCGAAAAGAAATCGCCATCGCTGCTGGTAAAAAAGCCTTTCAAAATAACGAATTCGACAATCAATCCATTGCCTTAAAAATTGCTAAGTTACGCTTCGGAAGAGCTAATTTATTGGGATATGAAACGCATTCTCATTTTGTCTTGGAAGAAAGAATGGCGCAACATCCCGACAAAGTCAAATCGTTTTTGAATGATTTGTTGACCAAAGCCAAACCAGCTGCTGAAAAAGAGTTTGCTGAATTATCAGCTTTCGCTAAAGATTTAGACGGCATTGAACAATTAGAAAAATGGGATGGCGCTTATTATGCCGAAAAATTGAAGCAAAAATTATTCAACTTGGATGACGAAAAGCTAAAACCTTATTTTCAATTAGAAAACGTTTTGAACGGCGCGTTTACTATAGCCAATAAATTATTTGGATTGATTTTTACTGAGGTTTTCGACATCGATAAATACCACGAAGAAGTAACCACCTATGAAGTGAAAGATGAGTTTGGAGAACTCGTGGCTATTTTCTACGCTGATTTTTTCCCAAGAAAAGGCAAACGAAACGGTGCTTGGATGACTTCTTTCAAATCGCAATACATCAAAGACGGTGTCAATGAAAGACCACACATTTCTAATGTTTGTAATTTCACCAAGCCAACTGCCACCAAACCTTCATTACTAACATTTAATGAAGTAACAACTTTATTTCACGAATTTGGTCACGGCTTACACGGTATGTTGGCCAACACTATTTATCCAAGTTTGTCAGGAACCTCAGTGTATTGGGATTTTGTGGAACTACCAAGTCAGGTGATGGAAAACTGGTGTTACGAACCAGAAGCACTGGCATTATTTGCGAAACATTATGAAACGGACGAAATTATTCCACAAGAATATGTCGACAAGATAAAAGAAAGCGCTAGTTTCCAAGAAGGAATGGCTACACTTCGCCAATTGAGTTTTGGTATTTTAGATATGGCCTTTCATAGTAACAATCCAAACGCCATTACTGACATTAAAGCGTTTGAAAAAACAGCTTTTGAAGGCACTTCATTATATCCAGATGTAGCCGAAAACTGTATGTCGGTTTCCTTCTCCCATATTTTTGCAGGCGGTTATTCGTCTGGATATTACAGCTACAAATGGGCTGAAGTGCTCGATGCCGATGCCTTTGCTTATTTTCAAGAAAAAGGCATTTTCAATAAAGAAGTGGCGACAAAATTCAAAGACAACGTACTTTCAAAAGGCGGTACCGAATTACCAATGGAACTTTACAAACGTTTTAGAGGGCAAGAACCAAAGGCGGATGCGCTTTTGAAAAGAGCAGGATTGATAGCCTCCTAACCCAAAAAAGGGGAACGAAAGTTCTGTCGATTTACAAAAAAACTTAATTCAATTATAGAACCGAAGCAATAATGCTTCAGTTTTTTTGTAATTATCTTTTTCAAGAAACATTCTTTCAATACATTTGAAAAAAATAGTATTAAATGGACATTAAGACAATCCAAAAATTCATCAAAGCCAATAGCAACCCGAATTCAAGAAGTAATTCTAATTATGTTTATCCTGAAATTAGCAGTTTTTCTGAAAACACATTTAAATTCGATTGTGAGGGAAATTATGGTGATTACGAAATACAAATTGTTTTTGAAAAAGACACGATTGACACTTCTTGCACTTGTCCTTATTCTTATACCTATCCTGGCATTTGTAAACATATTATTGCTTCATTAAAAATTGTAATTGAAACATATAGTGATACAATTTCAAAAGAGATTCAAATAACAAGTCCTACTACAGAAAAAAACTATACTTTATTTGAAGAACTTCCTATTTCGACAACCAAACTCAAACCCAATCAAATTCATTTAAAAGAAGGAATTATTACTTCAAAAATAATTAATGATAACACAATTGCTCCAAGATACCGTGGTTATGGTTATGAAGACTACCGAATTGTTGCCGCTTCACAAACAGAAGTAGTTACAAAAAATACGGGTTGGGGTTCAGGTGAGCAAAAGTTTCAATACAATCCTGAAACAGAAGTTTTAGAATTTGAATGCAATTGTTCCAAAACAAAAAAAAAATGTGAACATATCGGAAGTGCACTACAAGAAATAGAGAACGTTTTTGGCAATAATTTGTTTGCCAAAAATTATATGGAAGAAAAAGCAAAAGATGCAATTGCAAAATACGGCTTTACTATTGAGGATGATTATAATAGTATCTTTAGTTTTAAAATAACCCCCAAAGGCTTTGAAACCAAATCTAAAGCCAAAAACATTACAACAGATTCTAGAGATTTTTCAAAAGTTTTTAAAGCCGAGATAATCAACACCACGATAAATCTTCCGTATTTAGACGGAAGAGATAATGATTTTGGCTTGGGAGTTTGTCTTGAATTTGAAAGAAAAAAATTCGAACAGCTCTTTCTGTTTCAAGCCAAGTACAACAAAACAAGAACAGACTTTTCTTCTTCAATCACCAGAGTCAACTATTATAATATTGAAGATGCATTAACAATCTACAGCTCCGATCAAGAACAACGATTGATTATAAAAACAATGCAAATCAACAAATTGTTGTCAAAATACAAATCAACTAAAGATGTCAATTATTTAAAAAAAGCCATTGCTTCTAACCAAGAACTGATGGATATTTTACAAAATAGTTATAGTTATGTTTATGACTCCAAAAACAATTTGGTTCGCAAAAACTTAGAAGCTTGTGTTTATGACAATAGAACGATAAAATTGTTTTTTATCATCACCGAAACGCCTCATTTTTATACCCTAAAAGCAAAAGTTTCGCTAAACGACAAAAACTACAATCTCGATGCGGCAGCTTTGCAAATCACGCCTTTGTTCATCTTTGTTGAGGGCGTAATTATCCCTATATACGATGCAAAACTTTCTATTTACCTTAATCATTTCAGCAATTTTGCCGAAGTGAATTATCTGAAGAAAGAGACTCCTGATTTTTTTGAAAAAATAGTCCAACCACTATCCGAAAAATTTGAAGTTCAAACAACAGTTTTCAAAAAAGAAAAAGAAAAAATCAACGAAAACGGACTAGAAAAACAAGTCTATTTGACTGATTTTGAAGGTGAATTTATAACCTTCAAACTAGCAGTAAAATATCCTAATCAATTGGTTTCCGTACAATCTTCGGAATTTTTATTTAACAAAGAAACCAACTCCTATCAAGAACGCAATCAAGCATTTGAAGATAATTTCATAGAAGAATTTAAAGGTTTACATTCTGCATTTCAAACGCAAGAGGAACTTTTTTTTCTTACACCCGAGCAACTTTTTGAGAGTTATTGGATGCTCCACGCCACCGAAAGAATGAAGCAGTTAGGCATTACCGTCTTTGGGGCGAATGACTTAAAATCTTTCAAATTCAATCTGAACAAACCGGTTATTCGAGTGAATTTGAAATCAGACATTGATTGGTTTGACATTGAAATTGACATTAGTTTTGGCAATCAAAAAGTAGGCATAAAAGAATTGCAGAAAGCGTTTTTGAAAAAATCAAACTATGTTACACTTGGCGATGGCACACTCGGAATCCTACCCGAAGAGTGGATGAAAAAGTTTGCCAACTATTTTAAAACGGGAGAAATTAAGAAAAACGGCGTTCAGATTTCGAATTATCAATTTGGGATTATCGACGAATTGTATGATGAATTAGAAAGCAAACCTACTTTTCTAGAAGAATTGTACAACAAGAAAATGCGTTTGCAAAACATTTCCGAAATTGAACCTATTGCCATACCAAAAGGTATCAAAGCCAAATTGAGAGATTACCAACACCACGGGCTCAATTGGCTGGCTTTTTTAGACAAAAATCAATTAGGTGGTTGCCTGGCAGATGATATGGGACTGGGCAAAACCTTGCAAACCATTGCGTTTTTGCAACATTCAAAAGTAACAAATCCAAAATGTTTACCTTCGTTGATCATTGCGCCTACTTCGTTAATTTTTAACTGGAAAAACGAAATCGAAAAGTTTTGTCCAACCCTAAAATTATTGGTTTTTACGGGGGCAAACCGAATTGAAAACAAAAATAATTTTAACAAATACGATTTGATTATTTCTACCTACGGATCGTTGCTGAACGATGTCGAATTTTTGAAAGATTTTAAATTCAATTATGTTATTTTGGACGAAAGTCAAGCTATCAAAAATCCAAATTCTAAGCGATACAAAGCCGTACGATTATTGCATTCGCACAACAAAATTGTACTTACAGGTACACCTATAGAGAACAACACCTTCGATTTGTATGCGCAACTCAATTTCCTAAATCCAGGTTTATTGGGCAATATGACCCATTTTAAAAACAACTTTTCGGATGCTATTGATAAGGAAAAAGATTTTGATGCCTCACAACTTTTGGGCAAAATCATTGCGCCCTTTATGCTTCGCCGAACCAAAGAGCAAGTGGCTACCGAATTGCCCGAAAAAACCGAAAGCATTATTTTTTGTGAAATGGGCAACGAACAACGTAAAGTGTATGATACTTTTAAAAATCAATATCGTGATTATTTGTTGAACAAAATTGACGAAAATGGTGTCGAAAAATCACAAATGTACATCTTGGACGGATTGACCAAATTGAGACAAATATGCAATTCGACCGCATTGATTCCATCCGAAGAAGATTTTGGAGATTATTCAATAAAATTGGAAACATTAATCGAAAATATCAAAGAAAAAACAGGAAATCATAAAATTTTGGTCTTTTCCCAATTTGTAAAAATGCTTCAAATTGTAAAAACCCGCCTCGATGAAGAACACATTCAATATGAATATCTGGATGGACAAACCACCAACAGACAAGATCGGGTAGAAAATTTTCAGAACAACAAGAACATAAGAGTGTTTTTAATTAGCCTAAAAGCGGGCGGAACGGGACTCAATCTTACCGAAGCCGATTATGTGTTTATCATTGACCCGTGGTGGAATCCCGCCGTGGAAAATCAAGCCATCGACCGTTGTTACCGCATTGGACAAACCAAAAAAGTGATGGCGTATCGAATGATTTGCAAAGATACCATCGAAGAAAAAATCGTTTCCTTACAACAAAAAAAGAAAACGGTAGCCTCGAGCATTATCTCGATAGATGACGAGAAAAAATCGTTTGATATTAATGAGGTGAAAGAATTGTTTCGATAAAAAAACTTAAGAGAGGCAATGCTTTTCGGACAGCCTCTTTTTATAATCGAATTTGGCTTGGACATCTAAACGCCTTTAAGTACATGCAAACCTATATATTAAAATCAATAGTAAAAATAATAGGGGTGTCCATTATTAGCTGAATATTTGCAATTCAAGCTATTTCACTTACTATAACTTTCGTTGGGTAATAACAACTCACGTAACAATTCTTTTTGCCAATATAATAGGTTCTCCGATCTTTATTAAGGATGATTTTAAATGCTGTTTCATCGATGTCACTTTTAATAATTGCCTTGCCGCTTTTAGAGGCAAATATGGCTTCGACAGCAATGTTTGCAGCCTCAGCTGCTACAGTTCCCAAAGGGCTATCTGTGACGATATCGATAGCTGCTCCAATTGCGTCATCCATTGCTTTTATTACCTCACTTTCAAATTTTTGTACGAATGATAGATCAGAAACTAGGTATTGAAGAACTGTATCATGCAAGTTTCGGTACGCTACTGCCCAATAGTTGGTATGTTTACTATCGTAAACAATTTCAAATTCAAGATTAAGTTCTTGACCCTTTTTGTATTCAGCGGTAAATTTTGTGGTTATATCTTTGAAGTATCCAGCTTCTTGCCATTGAATTACTGCAATTTCTGCAATCGGATATTTTGCATCGTTTCGTATGCAAATTTTTGCAACTTTATTTTCTGCCATTTTAATTTATTGTATTTACTCCTACTCATCAGGCTTTTCGGTTTCCTCCACTACAATTACCCTTTGCAGAAAGGTTCGTTTCTTAAAGTGGGTTCTGCTCCACTGTTTTAATTTTTGTATATTCTAAAAAATAGTTTTACTCCTTATTACACCTCTATAATCAGTTAATTAACTGTGGGTTGTGTGTAGTTTAGATTGCTATTTTTAGAACTTACGAAATCTACTTTTTAGCGCTAGGTTTTGTTTTCTGAGATAAAATTAATTCTTGAATAAGAGGTAAATGAGAAAGATGTTGTGAATGGAAGACTCTCTGTTGTGAATGGAAAGAAAAAGAGGTGTGAATGTAATTTACAAATCAGTATAAAATAAAAAATCTTCCCTTTGGAGAAGATTTCTAAGTAGTTAGAGAGAATAAAAGGCTATTTCAAATGGTAAAACTTTTTATGATTTCTTTGTATTCCCGTCTGTGCCGATATGCCACAATAGGTTAGCGCAGATATTCATCTGTGCCCACTCCAATAGCAAACTTCAAAAAAAATCTAACAAAATTGCAGTTAATTCATTTATCCAAACCTCCATAATTTCTAGCGGAACTGAAATAATAATCTTCAGGTAGTGTCACTATTTTATCTTTTACAGGATTAAAATGAATATAGTCTACTTTTTGCTTAATAAATTTATTGCTAAAAATGTGTTCCGCATGATAACCATAAATCTCTAAACCTTTGTTTTCTTGACAATATTGCAATACTTTATAATATTATTTTTTTGATTTAACCTCGTAAATACATCCATCCAACCTACTGTTGTTATGGCTACAAAATAGGCTTCATCAGTAATAGTTACTTTATACTTTGTTGCCGTTTTTGTTTTAAAATTAAACAAAAAAGTTGTAGTCTTTTTACAACTACAACTTTTTTACTTTAAATGTCTGCTCACTGTTGTGGGCACAGGCAAATGCCTGCGCTAACCTTTAGATTGAAGACAAAACTGCGCCATTGGGGTACTATATATTTTATAGAATACTCAAATCTCTATAAGTTAATTTACTTCCTACTCATCAGGTTATTCGGATTCCTACCCTGCAATTAACCCTTACAGAAAGGTTCGTTTATTTAAGTGTTCTGCTCGAATGGTTTATTTTATAGATGATTGTAGAGTCTTAGAATTTTGTTAGGTTGCAAAAGCCTGATGAACCTGTTGAAATAAAGATAAGCCAGCGGAAAACAGTATTGAATTATAATGTGATTTTAAATTCATCCGAGCTATGCTAACAAAGATGCTAGCAACCACGAAAGCCGTTTTATAACTATGCTAACTGCTTCACTTGACTTATAATTGCGGTTATAATACGACTCTTGTCATCACGCCCAACACCAGTACACTGAACATCAACACCTTCCGCAGTGGATCTCGAAACAAGTGCCCCGCTATCACCAGGGTGTTTTATATTCTTAATATAAATTTCCCCCAGTATAATAGCCTTTTCTCCTCCAATTAAACTCAACTTTATTTCACCATCATGGTTTGTTGTGGAAGTCAAAACATAATCAGTCTCCTTACTTGATGGAATTACAGGATGATCATGAATCATTTTACCATTATCCGTTAAATGAGCAAAAGAATCAATTCTTAACGTTATTGATTGATTGGTTTTATTAGATATTTTAAACATACATTTACTTGACATATTTTCATAATTTAATACCTACTCATAAGGCTTTTCAGTTTCCGCCCCTACAATTACCCTTTGCAGAAAGGTTCGTTTTTTAAAGTGGGTTCTGCTCCACTGTTTTAATTTTTTAAATATTCTTAAAAACAGTTTATTTCTTTAAACTTTATCTATAATTAAGGTAAACACCTATGAGTTGTGTGTAGTTTAGTTTGCTGTTTTTAAGAACTCATGAAAACTACTCTCTAGCGCTAGGTTTTGTTTTCTGAGATAAAATTAGTTCTTGAATAAGAGATAAATGAAAAAGATGTTGTGAATGGAAGACTCTCTGTTGTGAATGGAAAGAAAAAGAGGTGTGAATATTATTTACAAAACATTATAAAATAAAAAATCTTCCCGATGGAGAAGATTTTAAATGGTTGGAGGTAACAATTCCTTATTTCAAAATTGTGAAACTTTTTATTGTTTCTTTATATTTTCCACTAAACGTGACTTGGTGATTTCCCTCTAAAATCAATAAATTATCCTCAAGAATAATTTTTTCGATAGTATTGGTATTTACAATGTATTTTCGATGGGTTTGTACAAAGGTTTTACTGCATAATAACTCTTTTATTTTTCCTAGGGAGATTTGAATGACAAATTTCTCTTGTTTTGTGATGATATTACAATAGCGATCTTCTACATCAATGTAAATAATGTCGCTTATTTTTACTTTGTTTAAGGCGTTTTTCTTTTTTATGAAAAGATAGCACTCACTTATTATAGTATCTTGATGATCGTTGATAAAAACATTAGATTGATCATAAAATTTTTCTAAAGCCATTTCCATGGCATATAAAGTTTCTAACCCATTGAAAGGCTTTAGTAAAAAACTATAAGGTTTGGTTAGTTTGGCTCTTTCAAAAATTTGTCTGTCTATAGAACTGGTTAAAAAAACGAAAGGTTTTAAAGCATTAGGTATAGTCGAAATAGTTTCAGCAAAAGTAATACCATCTGGATTCCCTTCTAAAAAAACATCAATGATAACTAGATCTATAGGTAATTTGTAGAATAAGGATAAAGCTTCCTGATAAGAATTGGCAATTCCAACTACATTATAATTATTTTCTTCTAATACTTCTTGCAGTGCAGTAGCTTCTTCAGGAGTATCTTCAATAATGAGAATGTTTATTTTATCCATTAGATTTGTATTTAGGAAGTCCGATGATCATTTTTGTACCACTATTTTCAATGCTTTCGATAGTAAAGACACCATTGTTTTTTTGAATCATCGATTTACAAAGTTGTAAACCTAAGCCAGTACCAATTCCTTTTTGGTTTTTCTTTTTGTTGAGGAAATTTCCTTCTTTGAGTAAATTTGTCCTTGTTTCCTCATCCATTCCTATTCCTGTATCTTCAATGATGAGGTAATGAAAAGCATCATTTTTAACATCAATATAGGCAGAGATTGTTCCATTTTCGTTTGAAAATTTAATAGCATTATCGAGCAGGTTACGAAGAATTATTTTCAAAGAATTTAAATCTGCCAGTACCTGAGTAGCTTTTGGAATAGTATTCGTAAAAACAAGGTTTTTGTTTTCAAATAAGGGTTTATAATTGTACTCTATTTGTTGGATGACAGAATATAAGTCAACAGATTCGATATGAAAATACAATTGCTGCGTTTGTAGCGTTGCCCAATGCAGCAGGTTTTCTAATAGATTAAAAGTACTGTTGGTAATCGCCGCATTTTTATGTACAATTTTGTCTAATGCCTCATAATCCCGATTTGCAATATCTTTTAGCAACTTTGTATTGGTGACTTTCAGCATATTGACAGAGGAACGCAAATCGTGACTAACAATGGAGAAAAGTTTGTCTTTGGTAGCGTTTAAAGCATCTAAATCTTCTTTTTGAGCCTCAATAATTTTATTGGTTTTACTTTTTTGATTATAAAAGTAAAAAGCTGTCCCAAAAAGTAATAAGAATAAAATTGAAGAAGCGACAAAACCATTTCGTTGCGAAACCTTTACTTTATTTTCAGACTCTAGTAGTTGTATTTCTTTTTGTTTCTGGCTTATAGCATATTTTTTTCTGTTTCTGCTACAGCCCATATTTTGTTTTGATTATTTACGGAGTCCTTCCATGTATCATATTCTTTTCGATACAGCATAGCTTTTGTAAGATCTTTTCTGTTTTCTTCCACAACCGCCATATTCAAAGCTGCGTTTTGTTTTATCTCAAATTTTTTTATTTTTTGGGACAAGGCATAAGCTTTTTCAAAATAAGGAATGGCCTGACTGTCTTTGTATTGCTCGTAATAGAGATTGGCAATATCCATATAGGAACTAATCAACAACAACGTGTCGTTTTCCTTTTTTTGTAATGCAGCACCTTTTAACAAATAGTTCTCTGCCTTTTCAAATTCTTTTAAATGAAAATAACACAAACCAAGATCGTGAATTACTGAGCTTTTTTTTAAATAACTATCATTTTTTTTTGGAAGAGTATTTAGTTTTTCAAAATAATGAATAGCTAATTTATATTTTCTCTGTTCTAAAGCGATACCTCCTAAATTTCTAATTATCAAATTGTAAAGGGGAAAATCTATAGTTACAGCACTATATTCTTTTTGAGTTTCTTTGAACAGTTTTTTTTTCATAAAACTGTAACCTCTCATATAATAAGTAAAATTTAAAATTTCCTTGCTAGTATTATGGGATATTGCTTTGGAAGAATAAACAATTACTGAATCCCACCTTTCTTTAAAGAAAAAATACTTTGTTTTATTAAAGTTTTGTTCAACTCCTCTACATCTATTGATTCTTTCTAATAACATCATTTGTTTGTCACTTTCTTGAGAAAAATTTAGATTGCAAAATAATGTAAACGCTAGAAGAAAAAACGAACGGATTGGATGAGTAAACATATTTCGTACTTCAAAAAAAAAAAATCAATCTGTTGTTTGTACAGTCGTAACAGTCCCTCTTGAAGTCTTAGGATCTATATTCCAAAGGAAAGTTTGTACTTGTTTAATGTGTTCTAATTTAACATCTATCCCTGTAAATATATCTTTATTTTTAATATCTTCAGGCATAGTAGGGAAACCTGTTTCATCTGTAGTAGTAAACTCAACTTTAAAAACTTGATATGTGTTATCAACTGTTTCACCATCAGTTATTTTATTACTATCAATAATTGCTTTAAGTTGTTCTTCATCACAGTAAATAAAAAATTGGAGTTGGTTTTCTCCGTAACTACCTATTGTGAATTGCTGATTTATTTTAGGCTTTAAATCATTTGCACTTAATGTTGTTCTAACTAAGACAACAGCTGTAATTTCCAAACCATTTCCAGTCATTATAGCCTGATTTAAAGTTGGCAAAGGCTGTTTAAAAGTCTCACCAAAATTAATACTTCCAATTTCAGATACGACTACTGTTGTCTCTAATGGCGTTCCTGGTGGATTAGTAAGTCCGTCTTTTTCAGAATTTGTAATTATTCCCATAGTATTGTTTATTTAGTTAATTGTATATAATGGATATGCAAATAAAAATTACACATTAAGTTAAACTACGTTTTTGTAATTAATTTGATTGCTAAATTCTTCAATAGTTACATAATTCAAAGCAGAATATCTTTTTAATCTGTTATGCAGTATTTCAATGCATTCAAAGAATTCTAGCTTTCATTTTATTTTCTAGACTAAAATTAAAATAGAAGTCAAGCCTAAAATAAAAAAATGTCATAGAACAGCTAGGGTTTCGTTGCGGCTGCAAGCCGAACAATGAAACCCGTGTTGAACGGAACCGATTACAAATCCGTCAACACTATGGAGTTATCGTAAAGTTTTGAGAGAGAATACAAGAGGCAATTGCGCCTCTTTTTTTTTGGGGAGTAGGTTTTCATTGGTTTTTTTCGTGTTTTCCTTCACATAGGAGCATAAAATCCCTTACCCGTAAAATCAATTTTCACAGGGATTCGAATTTTGGCTACAGCCAAGATACCAAGCAGGCGGGCCACGGTAGTCAAAAACCGCTATTCGGTGTAAATTGCCTGTTTTACAGCAAGGGCATTTGGGTAAAAAAGGCTTTTTTTCTACTTTTTCCAACACTTTTACCTGGAGTTTCTCCCGTAAGAGTTGTAGTTTTTGACGCTTCCAAGTACTGCTCAAAAAGCCATAATGCCTTATTTTTACAAACCTCTTGGGCAAAATATGCAACGCAAAGCGCCTGATGAACTCCTGATGTGTAAGAGTCATTTGCTTTTTAAAACCATCAGCGCGATAGTCTTTATAATCAAAAGTTACGTTTTCATTGTCAATGCTCTTGATTCTTTGGTTACTAATAGCGATTTTGTGGGTATATCTCCCTAAATATTCCACTACCGATTTTGGACTTCCAAAGGGCTTTTTGGCAAAAACAACCCAAGGCTTTTGCCATAATTCCTGCCGGATTTGCTCGTAGTGGATAGGTGCTTTTGCTTTGAGTTTTTGACAATATTTAGCCCGAAACACTTTAGACATGGCTTTCACTGGGAACAGAAATTTTCCATCAGTACGCAAGTTTTGCCAATTTGCATTTTTATCAATTCCACCACCAGGCACAATACAATGCAGGTGAGGATGCAAACTCAATTGTTGTCCCCATGTATGCAAAACGGCAATCATTCCCATTTGCAGTTCTTTGGCTTTGCCAAAGTGTTGCAGGGTTTCCCAAGTTGCTTCAAAGAGGGTATCATACACTACTTTTGGATTGTGAATCGCCAAAGCGTTGATGCTGTCAGGCAAAGTAAAAACCACGTGGAAATAAGGAACAGGCAAGAGTTCCGTGCTTCGGGCTTGTATCCAATCTTCGCGTTTGTTACCCTGACACTTAGGACAATGCCGATTGCGACACGAGTTATAGCTAATGCTCAAATTGCCACAGCCATCACAAGCATCGATATGACCGCCTAACGCGGCTGTCCGACATTTTTTTAGGGCATAAAGCGTACGAAGCTGCCAAGTATTGAGTCCATAATTTTCGATTTTTGAACCTACTTTTCGCAGTATATCGGCTACTTCACTTCGACTTGGCTCAGTGCAGGCTATTCGACTTGGCTCAGTGCAGGCTACTTCGGGCTGCACTTGGCAAACAACGTATCGAGTGGGCTAAAAATGCGTTGACTCTCGAGTTGCGCAATGTGCAGATACTCCATCGTGGTTTCGATGCTTTGATGTCCCAAAAGGTCTTTCAGGGTCATAATATCCATGCCGTCTTCGAGCAGATGCGTAGCATAGGAGTGTCGCAGTGTATGTACACAAACTTCTTTTTGGATACCCGCTGCCTTAACGGTTTGCTTAATGACCCATTGTACGCCTCGCTGAGAATATCGATTGTCAAAATCCCCTCCAGCCCTTTCCATAGGCTGACCATTGAAAAGAAAATCTTGTGGTTTTTCGGCTTCGATGTATTTTTTGAGCCCTCGAATTAAGTGTTCTGAAAGTGGTACATAGCGGTCTTTTTTGCCTTTACCTTGCACTACTTTGAGTTGTTTTCTATCGAAATCCAAATCTTGCAAACGCACCGAACGCGCTTCCATACAGCGCAAGCCACAACCATAAAGCAAACCAATAAGAATGCGATGTTTCAGCAATTTGGCGTTTTGTAGCATGGCCCAAACTTCTTCTTTGCTCAACACCACAGGTAGCTTTCTCTCGTGCTTTATCGAGGGTAATCGAAGGTACTCGTACGGAATGCCCTCGGATTTGAGTAAAAAACGTAGTCCATACACGCAATGTTTAAAATAGGTTTGCGAGGGCGTTTTGGACTTTTTTTGTTGCAAAAACAAGTAGTCTTGTACTTGTTCTGAATCAAGCTCGGTGGGGATTGTACCAAAATGAAGCGAAATCGCCGCCAAGTGACGCGCATAGTTTTCAAAAGTGCTTCGACTTCTCCCCAAGACAGAAACCGTGCGCTCAAAGCGTGATAGTAATTCTTCAAAACCTAGAACTTCCCGTTTGGCTTGATGTAGGATTTTATTTTCCCTTAATGCTTCCGGATTCTTTTTTTTGTAGTCATAATTTACGAATTTTAAGTAT
>NZ_JAPZSU010000068.1 GCF_027531905.1 Flavobacterium sp.
TCAACGAATAACCGATTCAACAGCTCACCCCCAATGTCATTAAGTTAAGAGATTTTTGATTGTAGATAAACGATTCTTGATTTTAGATTTTTGTGCTAATAAATAGGAAAAACTAGTTTTTTCAATGGTTTACACACATCAGAAATCAAGAATCGTTATTCAAAAATCAGCAATCAAATTATTGATTATTCCTTAACTTAATGACATTGAGCTCACCCCTTTTACGATTACCCGGTTCCACGATTCAATGAATAACCGATTCCACGATTCCACGAATAACCGATTCCACGATTCCACGAATAACCGATTCCACGAATAACCGATTCCACGAATAACCGATTCAACAGTTAATTCGTTAACCAGCAAAAAAAACGACTGGTAGCATATATTAACATTTTTCTTGTCCATGCTTTCCCAACAATTTGTACTTTTGTGTTTACTAATTTATAATGCAATTTTATTTTGAGTACGACTACGCAAAGTTTTTTCTCCAGAGCGAATCTAAAATTCAGTATTCATAATCTCAGTTATTTGCCGCGCTGGATTATCGTGTTGATGGACACGATGGTACTCAACGTCTCTTTTTTCTTTACCGTTTTAATTTTTAAAGGCACTGGTTTAGAGTATATTGTTACTCCGCATTACCTAGTATATATTAGCTTGTTGATCGGTGTTAATGTTTTTTTCTTTTGGTTGTTTCGTACTTACTCGGGTATTATCCGTCACTCTTCTTATATTGATGCTGTAAAACTGCTATTTTCTCAATTGGCGGTCTTGGTGTTTTTTTTAATAGCTAACTTTTTTTATGAAATAAGTACCGGAGAGAAAGCGATTTTAAATACGGCATTGTTTATCAATATCCTTCTTTCTTTTTGTGGGTTGTTTTTGTACCGCGTAGTGGTGAAACAGACTTTCGAATTGTATTTTTCAGATAAAGGAAGTAATAAGTTAATCCGTACCATTATTTATGGAACGGATGCCAATGCCATTTCGGTGGCCAATGCGTTGAAATTTGAAACGCCAACACGTTTTAAGATAGTAGGTTTTGTAGATAAAAATAATTTGAACTCCAACAAGCGAATGCTAGATTTGCCTATATTGGTACAAAAGAGAAAACTGCCTACCTTGATGCGGTCCGTTGGAGCGGAAGCCATTATTATTGCCGACAAATCCTTGACTAAGGACGAACAATTATTGATAGTAGATAAGTGTTTAGAATACAATTACCGTGTGTATACTGTGCCTTTGATTTCGAATTGGGAAAACCAAAAAGAGATTTCGGATAAAGTAAAAAACATACAGATTGAAGACCTTTTGGAGCGAAATCCGATTATATTGGATACTAAGACGATTTCTAAAGACTTAAAAGATAAGACGATTATGATTACAGGCGCTGCTGGTTCCATAGGTAGTGAGATTGTGCGTCAAGTGATACAATTTAAGCCTAAATCCATAGTTTTAGTAGATCAAGCAGAAACTCCTTTGCATCAACTAACCCTAGATTTAGCAGAAATTGCGACTGAATCTAAATTATCTAGTGTCATATCGGATGTTCGTAACAAAGAAGTGATGAAAAGAGTCTTCAAAGAGTATCAGCCACAAGTGGTCTATCATGCTGCAGCATATAAGCACGTACCTTTGATGGAAGAGAATCCTGCACAAGCGATTCAAACCAATGTGGAAGGGACCAAAAATGTAGCAGATTTGGCCTGTGAGTTTAAAGCGAAAAAGTTTGTTATGGTATCCACGGACAAAGCTGTGAATCCAAGCAATGTGATGGGGGCAAGCAAGCGTATTGCAGAAAAGTATGTGCAATCGTTACAGTTGAGAAGCATCAAGGAAAATAATGGAAAGGGAACTAGATTTATAACGACTCGCTTTGGGAATGTGTTAGGATCTAATGGTTCGGTAGTGCCTTTGTTTACCAAACAAATTGCCGCAGGAGGCCCTGTAACTATTACACATCAAGATATTATTCGCTATTTTATGACGATACCCGAAGCTTGTCAGTTGGTTCTAGAAGCAGGATCTATGGGTAAAGGAGGAGAAATCTATATTTTTGACATGGGGAAACCCGTAAGGATTATCGATTTAGCTCGCAAAATGATCAAATTGGCAGGGTTTATTCCTGATAAAGATATTCCAATAAAAATTGTTGGATTACGCCCTGGAGAAAAATTATACGAAGAATTATTAAACGATACTTCTAAAACGATTCCAACCTATCATGAAAAAATCATGATTGCAGAAGAAATTCAAGAGGAATTTGAAAACTTGCATGTTGAAATTGAGGAGCTCATCGGTATGTCACCCTTCTTTGGCAATGATGACATAGTAGGCAAAATGAAAAAAATTGTCCCCGAGTTTAAGAGTATGAATTCTAGCTATCAGTTTTTGGATAAGTAATGGGTTTATTGTTTATGGTTGATTGTTTATGGTTAATTGTTTGTGGTTGATTGTTTATAGTTGATTGTTTATAGTTGATTGTAAATAGTTGATTGTTTGTGGTTAATTGTTTATGGTGGTTTAGAAGTTTAATGATTTAACCGCAAAGTTCGCAAAGGGTTACGAAAAAGGGACGCTATAGGAATCTTCAGTGAGTAAGTGGTCAGTGTGAGTTCTCGCCAAGGTTACAAAATGTCACTGTTGTTGATCTAATAAAATTATAACCCTTTCAGTGTCTTGTACGTTGAAAGGGTTTCTTGTTGTTCGCTATTTAAGATTAATAGTTATCTTTGTGCCATCAAAAAATAGAAATTCTTAACTGGTGATTTTTAGCTATAGCTTTTGTACTCAAAATGAATACTACGCCTACCCCAAATGAAGATTGGTTGTTTGAAATAACACCCAAAAATTCTTTTTTTTCGTTTCCTTTCAAAGAAGTGTGGCACTATCGTGATTTGTTGTTTCTTTTTGTGAAACGTGACATCGTTACCGTATACAAACAAACCGTTTTGGGTCCGCTTTGGTATTTGATACAACCTTTGTTTACGGCCATAACTTTCACTATCATTTTTAATTCGGTTGCAGGAATAAAAACTGGAGCGGTACCTCCTTTTTTATTCAATATGGCAGGGATTACCGTTTGGAATTATTTTACCGCTTGTCTTACCGGAACTTCGGATACGTTCAGGGCCAATGCTAGTATTTTTGGCAAAGTCTATTTTCCAAGGATCATTACACCTCTTTCGATTGTTATTTCTAATTTGTTAAAGCTAGGCATACAATTTGGGATTTTCTTTGTTTTTTACGCCTTTTATTTCTTTCAAGGTGCCGCTGTTGGCCTGCATTGGTCGGTGGTCATGCTCCCCATTTTAATCCTCTTCATGGGTATTTTAGGGCTGGGATTGGGAATGTTGATTTCGTCTTTAGTGACCAAATATCGAGATTTCACCCATTTGATTGGTTTTGGCGTGCAACTGTTGATGTACCTCTCGGCAGTGATGTATCCTCTGGCATTGATTGAAGAAAAATTACCGCAATACGGATGGCTAGTCCATTATAATCCTTTGGCCTATAGCATCGAAACATCTCGTTATATGTTGTTGAATGTTGGAACGTTGTCTGTAAACGGACTACTTTTTACTTTTGTCGTAACGATGTTTGTTTTTTTTGCAGGTCTTTTGGTTTTTAATAGAACCGAGAAAAGTTTTATTGATACGGTGTAAGAGTGAGAAGGTGAGGAGTGAGAGGGTGAGGAGTGAGAAGGTGAGGAGTGAGAGGTGAGAGGTGAGAAGTGAGAAAGGTTAAGATGTTTATTATGAATAATTTATAAATATGAATCACAAGGATTTAGAGGTTTGGAAAAAGAGTATGGATTTGGTGCTTCAAGTATATCAAATTACTAATTTGTTTCCCGATACGGAAAAATTTGGTTTAACAAGTCAAATGCGTAGAGCTGCAGTTTCAATACCCTCAAATATTGCAGAAGGGGCAGCGCGAAAAAGTGATAAAGAATTTATTCAATTTTTATATATTGCTTTGGGTTCCTTAGCGGAAGTGGAAACACAATATCTGATAGCGATTCGTCTACAATATCTAAATGAAGATTTGAAAGTAGATAATAGTATTAATGAGGTAAAAAGTTTGATTATAGGAATGAAAAATTATCTATTAAAGAAATAGTTGAAGTGATTTTTTTACTTCTCACCTTTCACTTTTTCACCTCTCACTACTACTATGAAAGACATAATTTTAAAAGCCGAAAACATCTCCAAGCAATACCGCTTGGGTACGGTTGGAACGGGCACGCTCAGTCACGACTTGAACCGTTGGTGGCACAAAATACGAGGGAAAGAAGATCCGTATTTGAAGATAGGCGAAACCAACGACCGCAGCACCAAAGGAAATTCCGACTATGTTTGGGCCTTACAAGATATTAATTTTGAGGTACAACGAGGCGAAGTGTTGGGAATCATTGGAAAGAATGGCGCAGGGAAGTCGACTTTGCTGAAGATTTTATCCAAAGTCACCGCACCGACAACTGGGAGCATTAAGTCGAAAGGGAGAATTGCCTCCTTACTCGAAGTAGGAACTGGTTTTAATGGCGAACTCACCGGACGAGAAAATGTCTATTTAAACGGTGCCATTCTAGGGATGACCAAAAAAGAAATCACCCAGAAATTGGATGAAATTATTGCATTCTCGGGTTGTGAGCGCTATATAGATACCCCGGTAAAAAGATACAGCAGCGGAATGACGGTGCGTTTGGCCTTTGCCGTAGCCGCATTCCTAGAGCCTGAAATCTTGGTCATCGATGAGGTCTTAGCCGTAGGCGACGCCGAATTCCAAAAGAAAGCCATCGGCAAAATGCAAGATATCTCCAAAGGTGAAGGGAGAACGGTGTTGTTTGTGAGTCATAATATGGCAGCGGTAAAGAGTTTGTGTACAAGGGGGATTGTGATGTTGCATGGGCGAGTGGTATTTGAAGGGGGGATTGATGAAGTTGTAGATTTATATTTGAACTCAAATCAAGCAATAGATGAAACGCAATTACAAAATGTTGGATTTTTTGATTTTTCAAAAAATCCAAATAAGAAATATAAAGAAGGCGGTATTTTAAGTGTTGAAATTTTTTGTGAGGGAAAAAGAACAAATTCCTTATTAACTGGAAAAAATGTAGAATTCCATTTTGCCTTTTCAAATCCCGTAAAGTATAAAGAACCAGTTTTGGGAATAGTAATTAAGGATGATGAAGATTTACCTATATTGGGATTGAATAACAGAAATACTGGTGATAGTTTAAAACATAAAGAAAGTGAAGGCATTATTAAACTTTGCTTTCCAGTCTTTAGATTAATAAAATCAAAAAATTATAAGGTTGATATTTATTATGGAGATGAAGAAAACAATGTTGATATTATATTCGAAGCTTTTCATTTTAATGTTTTAAAAGATTTAGATACAAGGAAGCCCATTCAAGAACGATTGAATTATTTTTATGATTCAGAAATAAACTTCAAATAAGATGGTAGAGAATATTAGATATATTCATGAAGAAGCAGTTCATAATTTTAAGGCAGCGAGGGAAGTAATTCCTTTTCTTTTAGAAACACTAAATGTCAGTTCAGTAGTTGATGTAGGTTGTGGAATTGGAACCTGGTTAAAAGTTTTTGAAGAAAATGGAGTTCGTGATATTTTAGGAATTGATGGTAATTATGTAGATAAAAGTTTACTCAAAATTGACAAAAGCAATTTTGTTGAATACGACCTCGAAAAATTATATTTAGCCGACAGAAAATTCGATTTAGCAATTTCATTAGAAGTTGCTGAACATCTTAGTCTTGATAGTGCTGATGTATTTGTAAAAACGATTTGCAATTTAAGTGATACCATTTTATTTTCGGCTGCTATACCTAATCAAGGAGGGCAAAATCACATTAATGAACAAGAACCCAACTATTGGATTGAAAAATTTGAAAGAGAAGGATATTATCTCCTTGATGTTGTAAGACCTATTTTTTGGGAGAATGAAAATGTAGATTCATGGTACAGACAAAATATGCTTCTATTCACTAAAAATATTGATTTAAACTTAAAACTAAGTGTTTTAGAAAGTTTCTCTGGTAAGCATTTGGTGCACCCGGTTTTATCTATGGGGAAGGATAATAGTCTTAAATATTATAAAAATCAATTAGAGAGAATAGAGGCTGGAAAAAAAGATGTTAGATTCTATTGGAGTTTATTGTTGAAAGCTTTAAAAAGAAAGATGTTCTAATTTATAATTATGATTTCAACAAAGACCCCTAAAGTAACCGTACTAATGCCAGTATACAATTGCGAACTGTATATCAAAGATGCTGTTGATAGCATAATTAATCAGACATTTGTAGATTTTGAATTTTTGATTATTGATGATGCATCTACTGATAAAACAGTTAGCATTATCAAGGAATACAAAGATTCTAGAATTAAATTAATTGAAAAGCCTGTTAACACAGGTTATACCAATAGTCTTAATTACGGATTAAAAGTTGCAAAAGGTGAGTACATTGCTCGAATGGATGGGGATGATATTAGTTTACCTGAACGATTTGCCAAACAAGTGACATTTTTAGATTCAAATCCAGATGTAATTTTGTGTGGAACATTATATCAGATAATTGGGTCAGAAAAAATTTGTAATCATCCTCTAACTCACGAAGAGATAAAAGTAAAATTGATTTCTGGTTGTTATATTGCACATCCAACGGTAATGTTTCGCAAAGTAACATTTTATTTTTATAATCTGGAATATGATCCAAATATGGAACCAGCCGAGGATTATGATTTATGGACACGCATAGTCTTTCTTGGGAAAATGGCAAACATTGGGGAAGTATTACTTTATTATAGAATACATTCTCAACAAACCTCAATAGCTAGGAGTGAACGTCAAGGTAAAATTTCTAGAGAGCTAAGAAATAGAATGTTGCAAAAAGTAGTTCCTACAGTAAATTTTAAATTTCACTCTTTTGATTTAGATTCCAAATTGGATGAAAAGGAGTTTCATTTGGGAGAATTACAAAGTATAATTAAAACAATTGATTATATAATTAATAAGAACAATGAAAAAGCAATCTTTGATCAAACAATTTTTTCTAAAGAAATGTTTGAAGAAAAAGAATATTTATGTAGAGTACTTAGTGCAAAGTCAAATAGATATTCTTTTATAAACATTATTAATGTTTTGTATTATTTTCCATCTTTTTTTGTAATTGTGGGTATAAAGAAGAGTGTTGTTTTTATAGGGAGGAATCTTTTTTTTAAAATAAAAAATGAATTTTTTAAGAAAAAGTCCAAACTTGATTTATTAATGTAAGTCTAAAAATTATAAAAAAAAAGAATATGAGATTGTATATATATAAATTGATTTCAAAATTAGGTTATAGGATAGAGAATAAAAAAAAGATATCTTTAATAAAAGCTAAAGGAATTTCAACTTACAATGTTACTAAACAAAAAGATTTATTATTAAAATCATATGACTTTATCCAAAAGATTCAGCAAAAATTTCCAGAATTGAAGATCTCAGATTATGAAGATGGCGTTATAGTTGAGATTGATTCCCTGAAAATTTATGTTGAAACATTTGAAGAATTTTTTATTTTGAACGAAGTTTTTGTTCAAAATACGTATAATTTTTCATATGATGAAAAATCAGTTATTATTGATATTGGCGCAAACATAGGTATTTCGTGTTTGTATTTTTCTAGACTATTTAACGTTCTTAAAATTTATGCTTTTGAACCAGTTGGAATGTCTTACCAACAAGCTATGTTGAATATGTCATTAAATGGAGTAACAAAGGAACTTGTTGAGTTTTATAATGTTGGTTTAGGGGAAAAAGATAAAAATGAAGTATTTTTTTTTAATAGAAATGTAAAAGGTAATACGGGGGTAAGAGGAAATTTGAGTTCTAGTTTTAAAGCTGATGCTGTTGTAAAAACTAAAGTAATGATTAATGATGCATCAGTTCAATTAAGAAGAATTATTGATGATAATCCAAATGTTAAAATTATAGTGAAAATGGATTGTGAAGGAGGGGAGTATGATATTTTTGATAACATTGCATATTCGGGTATTCTTAAAGAAATTGATTGTTTAATGATTGAGTGGCATGATAAAGGGGCATTTGAAATCGAAAAGTATTTGAAAAAAAATGGGTTTGTTTTTTTTTCACATGTATTGGAACATAACTCAGGAATGATTTATGCAATAAATCAAAAGTAATGGAGCAACCTTTAGTTTCTATAATTATACCTACATTTAATAGGGCGACAATTATAAATGATACATTAGATTCGATTATAAACCAAACTTATTCAAATTGGGAATGTATTGTGGTTGATGATGGTTCTTTTGATTCTACTTTTTCGGTAATTGGGAACTATTGTGAGAGCGATTCAAGAATAAAAAGATTTAAACGTCCAGATACAAAGTTAAAGGGCGCTAATGCATGCCGAAATTTTGGGCTTTCACATGCGAAAGGATATTATTGTATTTTTTTTGATAGTGATGATATTATGACGACTAATTGTTTGGAGCAAAGAGTAAAGCTATTTTCAGAGCATCCAGAAAAGGATTTTCTCGTTTTCTCTATGGGGGTTTTTAGTGATAAATCACTCTGTGAAATATACCCTTATCGAAAAGTAATAAATCTTAGTTTGAAAGAAACCCTTGAAGATTTTATTTTGAGTAGCACTTTACCTTGGAATGTCAGTCGTCCTATTTTTAAAACTGAATTAATTCAAAATCAAATCGGATTCAATGAAGAAATACAAAATTTTCAGGATGAGGAATTTAATGTAAGAGTTTTGGGTTTTTTAAAGCCGAAATATTTGTCAATTGACATAACTGACTGTTATTATCGTTTTGATGAAGCAAGTATTAATAAGTACAATTCAATAAAAGGATATCAAGACATAATTGATTCATTATATTATTATTATACTTCTGTTTTTTTAATATTATCTAAAAAACAAAAGACAGAGTATAAAAAAAAACTTATTCAACGATTATTTAAACAATTGAAGCATTATGTTTACCCTAAAATCAACCCAAAATATGCATTTATGACAATTAGATTGTTTAAAAGTGAATTAAGTATAAATCTAGTAATTTATTGTTTATTATTCTTGATCATTTATCTCAATACTTATTATCATAACAGAAAGGGATACTATAGAATTACAAAGTTTATGTATGATTGTATTTAAAATGTCAAATCTTATATCTATAATCATCCCCACATTCAATCGAGCCCACTTAATTTGTGAAACGCTCGATAGTATTGTAGCACAAACCTATTCCAATTGGGAATGTATAGTTGTGGATGATGGTAGTACAGATGAAACAGCTACTCTTGTTGCAAAGTATATTTTAAAAGACAACCGATTTCAATATTATCAAAGACCAGTTGAAAGAATAAAAGGGGCTAATACTTGTAGGAATTATGGTTTTGAATTGAGTCAAGGGCAGTATATAAAGTGGTTTGATAGCGATGATATAATGCATAAAAGTTTACTCGAAAAGCAATTGAATACAATTGATAAGAATATTGATTGTAGTGTTTGTAAAGTAGCTTATTATGATTTTGAGATTGATAGAGTGTTAAAAGAAAGCACAATTTATTCAGACAATTTAATTGAAGATTATTTGTTAGGAAAGGTAACCTTTTATGTTTCTGGGCCACTATGGAGAAAAAGTTTTTTAAAGAATCAAAAAGAATTATTTGATGAAAACCTTTCAAATTTAGATGATTGGGATTTTAATTTGAGAATGTTATATCAAAAGCCTACAATTGCTTTTATTGATAAGCCATTAATAAAATATAGAATTCATCAAAATTCGTTGTCACAAGAAATAGGAAAGTTGAATTTCAAAGAAACACAATCTGAGTTTAGAGCGAGAAAAAAGCATTTATTTTTATTAAAAATAAATAAATTGGCTAATCCAGTGGTTTTAGGAAATTATATTAAAGCCCGATATAAATTTATTCTGAGAGATGCTTTGGTTAAGAAGGATGAATATAGGTTTTATTATCTAAAAAAGCTTTCTATTTCACAGATCGAAGATTTTGATTTTAGAGGTTTTATTAAAACTATTTTTGGTTTTACAAGTTTTAGTGTTTTTAACAAAGGTTATAAATTATTAAAATATAGAGCTGTAAAGTTATCTACTTGTTTTAATTGTTTGTAAACCAATAGGCTTTTGATTAATCATTCTTTTAATTAGATTGTCAAATATGGTTTGCTTGTGTATTGACCTGTTTAATCGATAGCTGTACTCGTCTAAATACTTTTCAATATTTTGTTCATGCATCCAAGAATATGTACTTCTTAGCCATGATTTTACTTGATGTATTATTGTATTTATTTGGAAAAAATCAGAAGTATTACTTTTAATTTGTTCAATATCATATTGCCTTTTCAATGGTTTATACCCAGACCATTTGTCGGTTTTTACCTTTGCTTGAGTTGATATATGACTATGAAAAATTTTACCAAGTTCATCAGAAGAGTAATCGTTAATTCTTTTGAAATATGCTCTTTTTATGCCTCCTTCATCATCAATTTCAACCGCTGCCACAATCTTCTTTTTTTTACTATCGTTGCTCCTTCCTTGCTTCAAATCTTCCTTACCGCCATAAACAAATTCATCAACATAAACAGTGCCAACAACTGGGTTCAACTCACTACTTTTCATTGCTGAACGGACTTTATGCATGAACAGCCATGCTGTTGGACGACTAATAGAATAACGTTTTGCCATCTGGGAAGAAGATAAACTTTTTGTGGTGGCACTCATTTCAAAAACAATTCCAAAAGCTTTGCGGATTCCAAATTTT
>NZ_JAPZSU010000010.1 GCF_027531905.1 Flavobacterium sp.
GTGTTTTATACGTTCCGAAGCCAAATAATTTTCCCATAATGCACCAACATCGGTGCGATTGTCTAATCGATTAAAATTGGAAATAATAGCATTGCGAATTCCATTATCATAAAAATACCACCTATTGGATTTGGTAATTTCTTTACGCAAATTTCTGCTAAAACCAGGTACTTTATAAATAACAAACACCTTGGAAAGTAAGTCTAAATAACTTTCTACCGTATTTTTAGAAATACCTAATTGTCTGGCTAATTCTTGCAGTGAAACTTCTTGTCCTACTTGAAAGGCAATCAGTTTTAAAACCTCTAAAATTTTGTTAGAATGTTTGATACCTTCATACACCAAAATATCCTTCAATAAATAGGAATTGAGTATTTCTTTCAAGTAGTTGATTTTGTCGTTCCAATCTGGGTATTGTTCAAGTTCAGGATAGGAGCCAAAAAGCAATCGTTCTTCCAATTTTTGAGTGGTTTCCTTGAAGTTTTCATAGTTGGAAAATTCCATCTGAGCTAGTGAAAATAAATAAATCGTATTTTTTCTTCCCACCAAAGGTTCTCCTAATTTATTAGACAAATCAAAAACCGATGATCCTGTGGCAATGATTTTAATACCCTCAATAGAATCCACAATTAATTTTAGAATCAAACCAATGTCTGGGATGTTTTGCGCTTCGTCAATAACTAATAATTCCGTGTTTGCAAGAAGTCGGCGGTAATTGCTTACGGAACGCTCTTTCAACAAATTTGCATCCTCAATATCTTCGCCGTTCAATTGTAAATATTCTTGTTTTGGGAGCTGTGAAAGATAATTTTTGATAAATGCTGTTTTGCCTACACGCCTTGCACCTAATAAAATAAGTACTTTGTTGGGTAATACTCTTTTGGCAAACAATGCATCTATGCCTCTTTCTAAAAAATCCATAGCCTGAAATTTTAAAATTTAGATACAAATATACTCAAAAAATGTAAATTCAGTCAATAAACTGACCGAATTTACATTAAATCCGTCAGTTAGTTGACTGAATTTACATTAATTTGGTCTATTGAGAAGTGTAGCACTAGTTTATTTGTAGCTAATTATTGAAATGTGCTGCTTGTTTTTTTTATATGGAAAAGAAGTTAAGTAACGAAATCAGCTTAAGGTTTGGGCTTACTTTCACAACGTATTTGAAACAAAAAAGGAATACCCCAATCGGAATATTCCTTTTTATAATTTATTCGTAGTAACGTTTACTGTAACGACTCGAAACCTAATTTCAAGCGTACGCGATCCAAAACACCATTGGCGATAGTTGCTGCTTTTTCGGCACCTTGTTTCAATAAGGCGTCTACTTCTGTCAGGTTATTGATGTAATAATTGTAACGGTCTCTTTCGGTTTTGAATTTTTCTACAATTAGTTCAAACAAGGCTTGTTTGGCGTGACCGTAGCCATAATTACCTCCCAAATAATTGGCTCTCATCGTGGTAATTTGGTCTTCATTGGCCAATAATTTGTAGATAGCAAAAGCGTTACAAGTATCAGGATTTTTTGGATCTTCCAATGGAGTACTGTCGGTTTCGATGCTCATAATTTGCTTGCGCAATGCTTTGTCATCCAAGAAAATATTGATAACGTTATTGGCCGATTTACTCATTTTTCCGCCATTGGTACCAGGAATCAACATACTGTCTTCTTGTATTTTGGCTTCGGGTAATACGAAAGTCTCTCCCATTTGGTGATTGAAACGAGAAGCGACATCACGAGTGATTTCGAGGTGTTGTAACTGGTCTTTTCCTACAGGCACAAATTCGGCGTCATACAATAAAATATCCGCAGCCATCAACATTGGATACGAAAACAATCCAGCATTGACATCGTCTAAACGATCGGATTTGTCTTTGAAAGAATGCGCTAAAGTCAAACGTTGAAAGGGGAAAAAACAGCTCAAGTACCAAGACAATTCTGCTGTTTGAGGTACATCGGATTGTCTGTAAAAGGTAACTTTGTTTACGTCTAATCCACAAGCTAGCCAAGCTGCTGCAGTACTGTAAGTATTGTTTCTTAAGGTTTCGCCATTTTTGATTTGTGTAATCGAATGTAAATCGGCGATGAAAAGGAATGATTCATTTTTTGGATCATTCGATAATGCAATTGCGGGTATAATTGCGCCTAATAAATTGCCCAAATGTGGAGTTCCTGTACTCTGTACTCCCGTTAATATTTTTGCCATTGTAGTAATTTCTGAATCGCAAAGTTCGCAAAGTTTGCTCGCTTTCCTATCATCATTGGCTAAAATTTTACAATTAAGGCATTCAAAAGGTATGGTTCGTTTCTCTGAAAACCTTTCAAAAGACCAAAATTTAGAGATTTAGCATTGTACACTCTGAAAAACAGTTAATCTGGAAGAATTGATTCAGGATTTTTATGGATTTTTTCCACTTTTTTTAACCTTATTTCAATAAATTGCAAAATACAAAAACAAATAGAGCTATGACAGAGATAGACGCAGAAAGAGCCCGATTACTCGAAAGAAAAGACAATAAAGGCTGGAAAAAATGGGGTCCCTATTTAACCGAAAGACAATGGGGAACTGTTAGAGAAGATTATTCTGCCAATGGAGATGCTTGGAATAGTATTACTCACGATATGGCGCGTTCTAAAGCGTATCGATGGGGAGAAGAAGGAATAGGAGGAATTTCAGACAATAAACAGCACATTTGTTTTGCTTTGGCTTTTTGGAATCACAATGATAAAATTCTTAAAGAGCGATTTTTTGGACTCACTGGAAACGAATCCAATCATGGAGAAGATGTCAAAGAAATTTATTATTACCAAGACGCGACGCCAACGCATTCTTACCAAAAAATGCTGTACAAGTATCCACAGGCGGCATTTCCATATGAAAAATTAGTCAAAGAATCCAAAAAGCGCAATCGTCAGCAACCCGAGTACGAACTTTTGGATACGGGCATTTTTGATAAAGACGCTTATTTTGATATTAGCATTGAATATGCCAAAGCGGATGAGCAGGATATTTTGATTCAAATTACAATCGAAAATCAATCGGATGTGGCGGCTCCAATTACGGTTTTACCTACTATTTGGTTTCGAAATACTTGGTGCTGGGGCTACGAAAATTACAAGCACAAACCTTCTTTGGTGGGCAACGGTAAATCTGTAATTCAAGTGAATCATCGTTTGGTTGGACATTATACGTTGTATGCAGAAAATGCAGATGAACTGCTTTTTTGTGAAAACGAAACCAATTTTCAACGTTTGTATCAATCTGAGAACTTAACAAAATATACCAAAGACGGCATCAACGATTATATAATCAATGCTCAAAAAGACACCGTAAATCCGAATAAGATTGGAACTAAAGCTGCAGCAAAATATGAACAATTTATTCCTGCCAAAGGAAAAAAAGTAATCCGATTGCGTTTTACCAATCAAACGCCAACAGCACCTTTTGAAGATTTTGACGCTATTTATGCGCAACGTCTTAAGGAAGCCGATTTGTTTTATGATCGTTTGCAAAAAAACATCAAAGAGGAGCATTTGAAATCGGTACAACGTCAAGCCTATGCTGGAATGTTGTGGACCAAACAATGGTATTATTACAATGTTTATGAGTGGATTAAAGGCGATCCTTCGATGCCTAAACCAGATACGAATAGAAGCAAAGGAAGAAATAATACTTGGAAACATTTGTATGCTTCCAATATTTTATCCATGCCCGATAAATGGGAATATCCTTGGTTTGCCGCTTGGGATTTGGCCTTTCATACTTTGCCTTTGGCACGATTGGATCCTGATTTTGCCAAACGACAATTATCGGTGATTTTGAGAGAATATTATATGCATCCCAACGGACAAATTCCTGCTTACGAATGGTCGTTCTCGGATGTGAATCCTCCTGTACACGCTTGGGCGGCCTGGAAAGTGTATGAAATTGATAAAGAAATGAATGGTGGTAAAGGCGACCGCGTTTTCTTAGAACGCATTTTCCATAAATTATTACTCAATTTCACTTGGTGGGTCAACCTGAAAGACGAAGGAGGGAATAATATTTTTGGAGGCGGATTCCTTGGAATGGATAATATTGGTGTTTTCGACCGTTCGGCGGCTTTACCTACTGGCGGTCACTTAGAACAAGCCGATGGAACGGGTTGGATGGCAATGTATAGTCTAAATATGTTGCGAATTGCCTGCGAAATTGCGATTGAAAATCCGGTGTATCAAGATATGGCTTCTAAGTTTTTTGAGCACTTTTTGCATATTGCAGGCGCTATGCAAGCCATTGGTGGAGACAAATTGAATCTTTGGGACGAAGACGATCAGTTCTATTATGATATGTTGCATAAGGAAAATGGCGAAGCCGAATTGCTTAAAGTGCGTTCGATGGTGGGATTGATTCCGCTTTTTGCTGTTGAAGTTTTAACCCCAGAATTATTAGACCAATTGCCAGATTTCAAGCGTAGGGTGGAATGGGTTATTTCTAACCGACCAGATTTGGCAGCTTTGGTTTCAAGTTGGTACAATCCCGGAAAAGGAGAGAGCAAGTTATTGTCTATTCTTCGTGGGCATAGAATGAAGATGATTATGAAACGGATGTTCGATGAATCGGAATTTTTGTCTGATTTTGGTATTCGTTCCTTGTCTAAATATCATAAAGAGCATCCTTATCGATTTACCTATGATGGAGGAACCGTTCAAGTAGATTATACACCTGCCGAAGCTACCGGAGATATGTTTGGAGGAAATTCCAATTGGCGTGGCCCAATTTGGTTCCCAATGAACTATTTGATTTTGGACTCACTCGAGAAGTTCTTTAACTATTACGGAAATGATTACAAAGTAGAATTCCCAACGCATTCAGGAATAATGATGAATATAAAAGATGCAGCTGATGGCGTTGCGAATCGTTTACTCTCACTTTTTGTCCCTAATAAAGAGCAATTTATACCGATGTATGGGCCTTATGAAAAGTTTCAAAAAGACCCCAACTTTAATTCGAATCATTTGTTTTTTGAATATTTTGACGGCGATACCGGAAAAGGATTGGGCGCCAATCATCAAACAGGATGGACGGGACTCATAGCCGAAATCATTCATCATTTGAATAACGATTCGGAACAAATTTAAATGTAGAGTACTATTTCATCCGAGATAGTACCCTTTTTTCTTTTAAGATTGAGGGTTGGGGTAAAACTTAAAGTTTTCTTTGAAGCAAGTAAAGTATGTTGTTAATCGATTCAGTTTAAGAAATAGAAGTTTATAAAAAACAGCACTTTTTCTATTTGAAGACTATATCCAATGAAGTTTAGGTTTACAAAAAAAAATTATTCGCTTTTTGAGCTGTTGCTTTTCTTCCAAATAAATCCATCCAAGAGATAATGAGTAAATTGTGGTACGGTTAGTAAGGGTACAATTAAGAAATACCAATTTGAAAAATCTTCTGTTGTACCTGACAATTGTTCCTTCCAAACTAAAATTTCCCAAAGATATTCTTCAGAAAAAGCAATCAAAAGCAAAACGAATAAGAAGAGTAAAAGGCCTTTAAAATGTTTGAAATAGTATAACGAATGCAATTCTTTGGATGGTTTTTTATCGATTTCATTCAGATAAATAAGTGCTATGTATGGAATGCCGTGAGAAACGACATTAAGCAAAGTAAAAATCAAATCGTTATTAAAATAAACGATTCCAAAAAACCAAGACAAAATGGTTCCTAGTAGTATTGCATTTTTTGGAATATTGATATAATTATTCTTAACGCCAAAGTAACTTGTTCGGACTACATAAAAAAGAAGAATACAACCGTAAATCCAGCTCAAAACCATAATTAAGAAAGGACTTTCGAAATGCAAGAATTCGTTTTCTACAAACCAATTAAATTCCCTTGGGGATGATAAAAACCAATACAACATTGGGTAAATTGTTGCGGTATAAATTATTAAGTTGTCAATCCAAGCCCATTTTTTAGATTCATTTCGTGCATATAAACGCATAAAGCCATATTGTTGTCTGATGAAATGAAAAACAGCTATATATGCCATTACAGACCAAAAGACTTTACTTCCAAAAGAAAATAAAACGATTCCAATTAAAAAGCATACAATAGGCAAACCGACTAATAATTTTTTTCTTTTCTGAAATTCGCTTGCAACAAAGTAGGTTTTAAATAAAGTAGCATAAACGTGTGCAACATCTATAAAAACAATCAGAAAGAGCCAAGTATAAAACGAATACTTAGTTTCCATTTGTTGCAGCTGTTTTTGAAATAGAAATACAATAGCAACCACCAAAAAGGAAGGCGATAAGATAAATATACTATCTGTTTTGGCTTTATGAATCCAAGGTTGTTGCATCGAGCATTGTATTTACTGTGTTAATTCCTTGATGAAAGGCTTCTTCAAAAATAGAGATACCCGATACATCACTATGAGCAAAAAACAGCGTATTGGCGATAGGTTTTGCAGCTTCTTTTCTGGCATCACTAAAGATAAAATTGGGAACAGGACTAATCATTCCGTGACCTAATAAATGAACTTCGATACTTTCAGTTAGAGATTCAATATTGGGATGGGCTATTTTTAAATCATCAAAAACCATTTGTTTCCAATATTCTTTGGTCTTTTTATACACTTCTCTGCGTGTTTTTTTCAAATCGGCACTAGAGAAACTGTAATAATAAGTGATTACTTTTTTATCCTGAAGTTGTTGAAGGGATTGATGTTGGTCGTAGACATATCCCAAACCTTTTGAACCATAAATTACATTATCCCAACACAAAGGAAAGCTTCCGTTATCGTTTATTTCAGACACAACTAAAGTAGCCAATAACCAAGGAGTGTAATGAAAATGTGAAGCCAAATCTTTTCGGTCTTTCAACAGGTATTGATTTACAAACTGAGGCGTTGCTAGTATCATCTTATTTGCAGTTATTGCAATGGTTGTTTTAGTTTCATTATCAAAAACTTTGGCAACTGCTTTTTGGGTATCATTTTCAATTTCGAAAACCAAGTGGTTTTTTAATGATTTTCCTTTTACATATTTTTTCAAGTGATTGGCTAATCTTGAGTTTCCTTCAGGCCAAGTAAGCACTGAATCTTGACGGTCTTCGGAAGCATTTTGTTTTCTTGCGACAAAATAATGAATGCCTGCATAAGCTGAAACGTAGGCTATTCCTAAACCAAAATCATCTTTACAACAATAATCAATATAATTAAAAAGAGGTTTTGCTGTAAAATTTTGACTCTCGAACCATTGTTCCATAGTCATAGCATCCAATGCTTTTACCTCTTTATTTTGAGAGGATTCAGCAAGAGGTATCGTGAACCAGTACTTTCCTTCCTCATCTTTTTGGGATCTAAAGGCATCCATTAATTTGACAAAACGGATAAATTCTTGATCTTCAGAAGGAGTGTTTCCTGCTTTTGGAACGACTCCTTCTTGCCAATTATTTCTATAAAACAAGCGTTCTTCTGGGGCAAAAGTGAGTTGGGTTTCATCGAATTTTGGAAACCCTTTGGAATCATACCCTACGATGATTTTTTCTTCTTCTAAAAATTGCAATAAGGCTTTGTCCTCGAAATTTGGTAAAGGCAAATAATGGGCGCCTAGTGGATATTTAGAATAGTTGTTCTCGCCATTGGATGAATTGCCACCTAAATGATCTTCCAATTCGACCATTAAAAAATCAGTAATTCCTCTTTTGGTCAGTTGTCTAGCCGCACTCAATCCTGAAATTCCGCCACCCACAATCAAATAAGGAACGGCAATTTCTTTTGTTGGTTTAGGAAAATTTTTTACTCGAAGACGATGCCCCAAAATATGATTGGCTCCTGATAATCGAATCAAAAGAGTAACCACTTTTTCTTTACACGCTTCGAATAAAGGAATAGCGAGTAGCGAAGTGGTTATTATTTTTAGAAAGTTTCTTCTTGAATTATTGTAATTTTCCCCATTCTTCATCGAAATAGCGTACTAAAATTTGGTTATCTAATCGATTGATTTCGATGTCTTTTGAAATCATATCCTGAGAAAAATAATTGAATTTATCAAATTGATAATTATAAAAACGCAAGGTATCTACTTTTCGGTTAACAGTATTAAATGTAGTTCCAAAACCATTAATTGCGATGGTAAAACCCCATTCTCCAAACGATGGAACATACGCATGATAAGCATCAATTTGAGGAAAAACTTGCAGTACCGTTTTATTAATACACCAAAATGATTTGGGTGCAAAATAAGGCGAAGTAGTTTGAATAACCACCACTGCATCTTGGTTTAAAAGGTTTTGAACCGTGGCATAAAAATTAAGCGAATACAATTTTCCTAGACTGTAATTGGATGGATCTGGAAAATCAATGATGACCACATCAAATTTTTCTTGGCAATTTTTTGCCCAAATGTAGGCATCTTTATTAAACACCTTCACTTTTGGATTGTTGAGCGAATTAGCATTAAAACCGCTTAAGATGGTATTGGTTTTAAACATTTTGGTCATTCCTTCATCCAAATCCACAAGAGTTACTTTTTGCACCTCTTTGTATTTCAAAATTTCTCTAACGGCAAGGCCATCACCACCACCTAAAACTAAAATATTGGACACGCTTTTTGCCATTGACAATGCGGGATGCACCAGTGCTTCGTGGTAGCGGTATTCATCGGTCGAGCTAAACTGTAAGTTATTGTTTAGGTACAGGCGATAGTCACTTTTGTTGTGCGTTAAAACAATTCTTTGATAAGGAGTAGTGTTGGTATACACAATATTTTCACCATAGAGTTTCCCTTCTGAGTAGGACAAAATTTTATCAGAGAATATAAAAACAGCTAATAAAATTACAAAGGAAAGTATGGCTTTGCTTCGGACTAAATGCACTTTTTTCAACTCATTTTTGAGTAAGTAACATAGGGCAATTGCAATAGATACATTGATCATTCCGAAGAACAAGGAAGTACCCATAATGCCTAGTTTTGGCACTAAAACCAATGGAAATAATATGGAAGCCAATAAAGCTCCAATGTAATCAAAAGTAAAAACGTTTGAGACTAAATCTTTAAATTCGACTTTGTCTTTCAGAATATTCATCAAGAGTGGAATTTCTAATCCTACTAAACAACCTGTTACAAATACAAGAAAGTAAAGTATAAATTGAAAGGAATTAATACTTTCAAAAAGCAAAAACAAAACCACGGAGCTCAACCCTCCAATTAATCCAACCAAAATTTCAATTTCGACAAAAGTATTGAGCAGATTTTTGGTCAAAAATTTTGAAAAGTAGGAGCCAATTCCCATTGAAAAAAGATAAACTCCAATGATAAACGAGAATTGTTTTACCGAATCGCCCAATAAATAACTGGCCAAAGTACCCGCAACTAGCTCGTAAACGAGTCCACAAGTAGCAATGGTGAATACGGCAAAAAGTAATAAATATTCAAATTTTAAAATCTTTTTACCCATGAATTGCGGCACTAATAATCATTGAAATTCCAATGATAAAGGCTCCAAAAACAATTGCCAAAGCCACATTATTATTCTTTGAAATTTGAGACCAAGTATTTTCGGGAGTTAATTTTTCGATGATAAAATAGGTGATCAATAAAATTGCAATACCTATAAGCGAAAAGATGATAGATGCTAAAATAGGTCTCATAGTTAAAGTTTCCATAGTATTTTGTTTAGTTATTTGTGATAAAAATGATTAACTGAGCGATTGCCTTGTGAAGGGCGATAGTTCTCTGTGGTTTCGCAATCGCAAATGCTATTGCCTTGCCAATTGTAATACACAAAAAGCGCATAAAATAAACCTCCTACGAGCAGTGCAATAAGATTGGTTTGCACAAATTCTTTTACTTTTTCCATATTGTATTAAAAATGATTATTCCCATCTTTTTTGTTCAAATGACTTTTCTAAATAATAAATAGCTACAACAAACACGGTCATAAAAATATAAACCATCCAAACATTTCTTGTAGAAGGACTAGACCAACTCGCTTGAATATGCACTGTTTGGTTTTGAGTATCTTCTTTTGCCTTCATTGGGGTAATGGTCAAATGGTATTTACCAGCAGCGACTCCACAAATATTAAATTCTTCAGAAGTATCGCCTTCAGTCCAATTTTCACCATCGGTATAGCCATGATAGTACTCTATATCCTTGTTCGCATAAACTTCGTCACCATTTTTTTCATTAACCAATGCTACTTGTACATTTGCCCAAGAATTATCTACGTTAGATTGTAATTGAATGGTCAATGGAGCCGAACTTCCTTTTAATTCAAAAGAAGGCGTGATAAAATCTTTTTTAGCATATTCATCAAATGCGATGGAGGTATCGAGAACCTTTTGTTCGACACGATCTTTGTTTAGGAACCAATGAGTAATCAAAATTAAAAAAGCAATTCCACAAAAAATAAGTGCCGTATTTCTAACATTTATAAGAAAGGGTTGTACTTGACCAATGCCTCTTTTTGAAGGTAAAGAAGTAGTAGCAAACGCTTTTTTTATCGCTCTATTTGAAATATGTTTTCCCAAGAAAGCCGTTTGTTGATGGCCCACTTTTTCAAAACTAAGCAAGAAGGGTGGATGAATATATTCTATAAGCTCAACATTTTTGTAAATATCAAAATCGAAAAAGCCTTTTGAGGCGACTAGTTTTGGATAATAATAATCGTAACGATCATAGGTGATTTCGTTATGCTCTACTGTTAAAGGATGATTGCCAACTTTGGTATCATAAGTAATCTCGTTTAGAAGAATCCAATGCCCATCAGATTCAGAGAGGTATAAAAAGTTGCCATTTTTTGATTGTAAAATGTATTCTCTCCACTCAAAGTCTTGGTGTGATTTGATCACTAATCCAGTTACTTGATAGTCAACATTATCAAATACGGCAGTTTTGCCAATCTCAAATGTATTCTCAAAGGAGCAGGGTTGAGACTTCATATAAAGCGAAAAACCTGCACCTTCTTTGTTTTTATAGACATAGTTACAAGCAGGGCAAGCAAAAACTTCAACTTCAAAATTTACCTCAAGAGTTGTAGTTGTATTACAATTATAACAAGGGACAGTCATGTATTATCTATTAATTTCGAATTCCTTTAGAATTTTTGCTTCAAAGTAGCTGATATATTCTTGTGTAATGTCTTTTACTTTTTGTGTATTGTCTTGCAAATAGTTACATAAATATACATCCAAAGTCAATTGATTGAATTCAGGCCATGTATGAATGCAAATATGAGATTCTTTTAAACAAATGGCTATGGTAAAACTATTGTTTTCGAAAATATGTTCACTAATCCCCACTTTTTCTAGTTGGTATTGTGTAATTAAATTTTCAGAAAATTGGATAAAATTTTCACTTGTAGTCAGTTTAGCATTATCTTGTACTTCGAGTGTTACAAGCTTATGTAAACCAGGATAATAGTCGTTTGTAGTCATTAACTAGGCATTGTTGGGGCTAAACTATACTTTTATTTTTACGAATATAGCATTTTTACAATTCCAATAATTCTAAATAAAGAAAATATTAAACAAAAATATCAATTCTACATTTTCTTTGGACAAAATGAACCCAAATTCCGCAGAGACTTCTTTAGTTACAAATCCATAGTCATTCGAATTCAGTCTTTATTTTTTAAAAATCAGAATTGTTTGAAGGTCAATTTTTTATTCATGAAGCTCTTATTTAGAAAAACAACAACCAAAACATTCGTTATCAAAACAAAAATTCCAAACTCCTCACGAAATAGTAAGGAGTTTGGAATTTGTTTTTTTACTTTTGAAAAGCTTATTCTTTTGTTTCTTCTTCTTTTTTCGAAGTAGCTGGTTGGTCGTCTTTGGCGGCGTTTTTGAATTCTTTAATGCCGCTTCCTAAACCTTTCATTAATTCTGGAATTTTTTTACCTCCAAAAAGTAATAAAACAACAGCTAGTATAACTAGGATTTCTGTAACTCCAAATCTTCCCATGATTGTATTTTTTATTGCCGAAGCAAATTTGTACTAATTAATGCTGCAAATGTATATAGAATTCCTTAATCTGTTTTGATTTTGAAGGAATAATTTATTCGCATTCGCGTTAAATATTGATAAATTTGGATTGTCAACACCATAATTACGGTAAAGGTGCTTTAGGCAAACAACCATTAATCGTTATATTTGTCCAAATAAAAAAGAGTTATGTTTAAAAATCGTTTGTTACCGAATCATCTTAAGCAAGTCGCATTCATGAAAAAACGGTTGATTCTAATCAATGAAGAAACCTTTGAGGAATTGTTTTCAATCAAATTGAGTCTTTTGAATGTATTTGTAGCGGGAACTTTGGGCGTTATTTTTTTAATCACTATGACTACCGTACTCATTGCTTTTACCCCGTTGCGCGAATATATTCCTGGGTATTCATCTTCACAATTAAAAAAAGAAGCTACAATTCTGGCATTAAAGACCGATTCGTTGAGTCAGGCGTTAGAGAAAAACGAGGCCTACCTCAAAGCCATCCAAAAAGTACTCACGGGTAAATTAGAACATGTCACCTTCAATAAAGATTCTATTTTGGCACAAACGCAAACAACGATTCCTCCTGAAGCACTCAAAGCCTCGGAAGAAGAATTAAGTTTAAGAAACGAAGTTGCCGAAGAGGAAAAGAAGACCTCTAACGGGCTTGTATCCCACAAAAAGAAAAAGTAAAAACGATCAAAAATAGCTTGTTTTAAATTCAAAATAAATGTCAATAAAAGCCATTGCAGCAAAATTATTTGCGAAGAAAATAGTTCGAAAGACACAAGAATGGGCACAGCATCCCGTTGCCACACAAGAGGTTGTTTTTAAACAATTAATAAAAGAAGCCAAGAGCACTCAATTTGGAAAAGACCATCATTTTGAACAAATACAATCGCATGCCGATTTTGTTCAAAATGTTCCCATCAGAGATTACGAAGGATTAAAACCGTATGTAGACCGTGTGGTGAATGGAGAGGAAAATGTACTTTGGAAAGGCAAACCAATTTATTTTGCCAAAACTTCGGGAACGACATCAGGTGCTAAGTACATTCCGCTAACCAAAGAGTCGATGCCGACACATATTCAAGCCTCTCGAAACGCCATTTTGCATTATATTCATGAAACGGGCAATGCTGATTTTGTAGATGGGAAAATGATTTTCTTGCAAGGAAGTCCAATTTTAACCGAGAAAAACGGTATCAAATTAGGAAGATTATCGGGCATAGCCGCTCATTTTGTTCCGAGTTATTTGCAAAAAAACAGAATGCCCTCTTGGGAAACCAATTGCATCGAAGATTGGGAAACCAAAGTGAATGCTATTGTAGAAGAAACTTTCAAAGAAGACATGCGCGTGATTTCTGGAATTCCGTCTTGGGTGCAAATGTATTTCGAAAAATTGCAACAAAAGGGGCAAAAGCCAGTTGGAGAATTGTTTCAAAACTTCAATCTTTTCATTTATGGAGGTGTTAATTTTGAACCTTATCGCGCCAAATTCGAGAATTTAATTGGTAGAAAAGTAGATAGTATCGAACTTTTTCCTGCTTCCGAAGGCTTTTTCGCCTACCAAGATTCTCAAAAAGAAAAAGGAATGTTGTTGCTTTTGAATTCAGGAATTTTTTATGAGTTCATTAAAAGTGAGGAATTTTTTACCGAGAGTCCAAAGCGTTATACCATAGGCGAAGTCGAATTGGGCGTAAATTATGTACTGATTATTTCTACCAATGCGGGACTTTGGGGTTACAATATTGGTGATACAGTACAATTTACTTCATTGAAACCTTATCGCGTTATTGTTTCGGGTAGAATCAAACATTACATTTCTGCTTTTGGGGAACACGTGATTGGCAAAGAGGTAGAAAGTGCGCTGCAAGAAGCGATTCAAAACACTAATATTCGCATCAATGAATTTACGGTGGCGCCGCAAATCACGCCAAAAGAGGGATTGCCTTATCACGAATGGTTTATTGAATTTGATTCCGAGGCTTCGATAAAACCAGAGGATTTAGAAGCTTTTGCAGAAGCCATAGACCAAGCCATGCGCAAGCAAAATATCTATTATGATGATTTGATTGTAGGCAACGTTTTGAGAAAAGTAGTCATCACCAAAGTCGCCAAAAACGGTTTCCAAGACTACATGAAATCCATCGGGAAATTGGGCGGACAAAATAAAATTCCGCGATTGAGTAATGATCGAAAAATTGCGGACGTGTTACCTAAAGCACAATAAAAACCTTTATTTTTCCATTACGATAGAAAATAAACTACTTTTTTTTCTATCGTAATGGAAAAATTAGGTATTTTTGAAATAAAAAATGATTGCTAGAACCATTATAAAAACGATTCAAGAAGAGTTTTTTCAAAAAAAAGCGATAGTTATACTTGGGGCTAGACAGGTTGGCAAAAGTACTTTGTTAAAGAATTTGCTTCAAAATCAATCTCATGTTTTATGGCTAGATGCAGAAAATCCTGATGTGTCTTTGATTTTTGAAAATGCTAATGCCACACGTTTGAAATCTTTTTTTGGAGACAATACATTTGTGGTAATAGACGAAGCACAAAAAATTCCTGATATTGGTAGTAAATTAAAGTTAATTACAGATCATTTGCCTGAAATTCAAGTAATTGCCACAGGTTCTAGTGCTTTCGAATTAAGAAATCAGCTCAATGAGCCCTTAACGGGAAGAAAATTTGAGCATAAATTGTTTCCGATTTCATTCATTGAAATGAAAAATGAAATTGGCCTTTTAGAAGAAATCAGAATGCTTCCTCATCGCTTGGTTTTTGGATATTATCCCGAAATAGTAACCACCAAAAACAATCCTGAAAAAATATTGAGATTAGTATCGGATAGCTATTTATACAAAGATGTTTTATTATTTAAAGGTATTCGAAAACCAGAAAAAATGCAAGAATTACTTAAAGCTTTAGCATGGCAGATTGGTAGTGAAGTAAATTACAATGAATTAGGAAAAATGATTGGTTTGAAGAGCGAAACTGTCGAAGATTACATCCATTTGCTTGAGCAATCATTTGTAATCTATAGACTAAATTCTTTTCATAGTAATCAACGAACTGAAATTAAAAAGGGGAAAAAAGTATATTTTAATGATCTAGGTATTCGAAATGCCATTATCAATGACTTTTCCCCATTTGAAACTAGAAAAGATAAAGGCAATTTATTTGAAAATTATGTTATTAATGAGTTAATAAAATCCAGTGAATACAATGAACGTTTTGAAAAATTTTATTTTTGGCGCTCTCAAGAACAACAAGAGATCGATTTAATCATTGAAAAAAATGGCCAATTGAGAACATTTGAAATCAAATGGAATGCAAAAACAAAAGCGAAATTAACAAAAACATTTGCCAATCAATATCCAAATCATACTTTTACGGTCATTAATAGCAATAATTTTTATGATTATTTGGACTAAAATTGCTATTTAAGTAATCAGAATAAAATAATGTCGTATTTTATTGTTTATATGTAGTTAAATTTGTATATTTATCTCATTATGAGATATGTAACCCTAAAAAAAGAAGAGATTGAAGTGTTAGAACACCTGTACGTCCCTGATATAGGTTGACCACAAAAGTCAATTTATATGAAAGCAAATTTAAAGAATGTTCGAAAAGTACGGCATTATTCAGAAGATTTTAAACGAGAGATTGTTTCTGTTTTTGAAAGTGGCAAATTAAGTGTT
>NZ_JAPZSU010000029.1 GCF_027531905.1 Flavobacterium sp.
AAAATTTGGAATCCGCAAAGCTTTTGGAATTGTTTTTGAAATGAGTGCCACCACAAAAAGTTTATCTTCTTCCCAGATGGCAAAACGTTATTCTATTAGTCGTCCAACAGCATGGCTGTTCATGCATAAAGTCCGTTCAGCGATGAAAAGTAGTGAGTTGAACCCAGTTGTTGGCACTGTTTATGTTGATGAATTTGTTTATGGCGGTAAGGAAGATTTGAAGCAAGGAAGAAGCAAGGATAGTAAGAAAAAGAAGATTGTGGCAGCGGTTGAAATTGATGATGAAGGAGGCATAAAAAGAGCATATTTCAAAAGAATTGACGATTACTCTTCTGATGAACTTGGTAAAATTTTTCATAGTCATATATCAACTCAAGCAAAGGTAAAAACCGACAAATGGTCTGGGTATATACCATTGAAAAGGGAATATGATATTGAACAAATTAAAAGTAATACTTCTGATTTTTTCCAAATAAATACAATAATACATCAAGTAAAATCATGGCTAAGAAGTACATATTCTTGGATGCATGAACAAAATATTCAAAAGTATTTAGACGAGTATAGCTATCGATTAAACAGATCAATACACAAGCAAACCATATTTGACAATCTAATCACAAGAATGATTAATCAAAAGCCTATTGGTTTACAATCAATTAAAACAAGTAGATAACTTTACAGCTCTATAAGTTTTTTTCTTTGTGAATTTTGTGTAATTCTTTGCGCTCTTTCTGGTTGATTTTTTTCACCATATAATATGTAAGGTCATATAAGAATTGAGAAAATGTACCATTTTATAAATGTAAGTCTATTAATTCGTTGTAGTAGGGATGAGTTGTGTAAGAAATAAGAGCGGTATGTTTATGAAACTCCTATGACCTTAAATGCCTTAAATGGTTCAAAAATAGAAGTTTCTTGTGTTGTAATAACACTATTAAAATAGTAAAACCCACTCAATTCAGGGTAGAACCAATTTTTACTCACTTGCTGCAAAATCTAAAATGCTTCGCCAGTTCGCTACCAATGTCATTAAGTTAAGAGAAAAAAAATAGCACGCAGATTCTACAGATTTTAACTGATTTTTCTGCGAAAATCTGCGTGACAATCTTTCCCCGTAGATTTTCAAAAGTGTTAGACAGTATTTTAAAAGCCAATGCACCGAATACACAACACTTTTGGAATTCAATTTGTTTTTTTTTTAATGGATTAAAACGCTTACATTGGCAATTTAAAACCCGGTTGTAAGTGTTTTTTTTTATTGTTAAAACCCAAAACAGACATTTGACTTCGTTGCGAAGCTGAATTATTTTATAAAAGCAAAAGTTCACGAGCTATACTACTCCCCTTTTTTCAATCACTTTTAAATGAAATGAAATGACAAATCGTAGAAATTTTCTAAAAAAAACAATGATTGCTTCAACAGCAGTCGCATTGAGTTCGTTCAAAGGAATAGCATCAAGAGAAGAAGAAACAATAATGAATGCCCCAAAAACAAGAAAGCCTATTGTACTTTCAACTTGGCGTTTTGGTCTTGAAGCCAACGAAGCTGCGTGGGAAATCTTAAAAAAAGGAGGACGTTCCCTAGACGCTGTAGAAGCAGGCGTAAAAGTACCCGAAGGCGACCCAACAGAAAGAAGTGTTGGTTACGGAGGACGCCCTGATAGAGATGGACGCGTGACGCTGGATGCTTGTATCATGGATGAAATGTCCAATATTGGCGCTGTAGGCTGCTTAGAACATATTAAACACCCTATTTCCGTAGCACGTGCCGTCATGGAAAAAACACCTCACGTAATGTTAGTGGGTGATGGTGCCTTACAGTTTGCTTTAGCACAAGGTTTCCCAAAAGAAAATATTTTAGTACCTGATTCTGAAAGAGAATGGAAAGAATGGCTAAAAACATCAGAATATAAGCCGATTGCTAACATCGAAAATCACGACACCATCGGAATGATCGCATTGGATGCCGCTGGTAATCTCTCGGGAGCTTGTACAACAAGCGGAATGGCTTTCAAAATGCATGGCCGTTTAGGAGACTCCCCTATCATCGGTGCGGGTTTGTATGTAGATAATGAAATTGGCGCTGCAACTGCAACGGGTCATGGGGAAGAAGTAATTCGAATTTCGGGATGCCATTTGGTGGTCGAATTAATGCGTCACGGAAGATCACCACAAAAAGCATGTGAAGAAGCTGTTCTGAGGGTTGTTAAGTTGATGAAAAACAGGAATAAGGATTTGAAAGATATTCAAGTTGGTTTTATTGCATTGAACAAAAAAGGCGAATACGGTTCGTATTGTGTTCAAAGTGGTTTCAACTATGCTGTTTATGACAGTACCGGAAACCGATTGATTGATCCGGATTATTATCTAAAACCATAAATAACAATATGACTCTCCGTAACTCATACCAAATAGTCAAAGTACTTAATTCACTTTGCGTCTTTGCGCCTTTGCGTGAAATTGAACTCGCAAAGACGCAGAGTCGCAAAGAAAAGAATGAATCAAGCTTAAAAATAGTGAAAAACTGATTTATGACTGTCCGTAACTCATACCAAATAGTCAAAGTACTTAATTCACTTTGCGTCTTTGCGCCTTTGCGTGAAATTGAACTCGCAA
>NZ_JAPZSU010000006.1 GCF_027531905.1 Flavobacterium sp.
AGAAAAATAATCTACACTACAAATCTAATTGAAAATCTCAACGGGAAGATTAGAAAATACACCAAAAATAAAATGTCCTTCCCCACAGATGAAGCAGTTCTAAAATCGGTATATTTGGCTTTAAGAGAAGCAACAAAAAAATGGTCAATGCCTATTCGAAATTGGGGAGTGGTTTTAAACCAATTTATCCTTCTATTTGAAAAAAGGCTCCGATTATAAAAACCGAAGCCTTGACTTTTCAACTTACACACTTTTTGGGATAGTGTCACCGTACCTATTTTGGTTATCCTTTCATCTTGGAAATACTATACCTATGAGAAAAATTATTTTAGTAACCATATTTTTAATAGCAACCAATAGACGTTTTACTATTCCCCTAGCTCATCTATTGTGAGAAATAGTGCTATTTCTGTTTGTTTCTATGTCCGTTTGCGATTACTCTATGACTCTAGCCTGCACTGAGGCATCGAAGTGTGGTGAGGTTTTTTGTTTTTTTGAATTTCACCCAGCGGGTTTACCCTAGAATAAAAATACTATTGCTGTTTTTTTTGTGTTGTGAAAACGTTACCTATCGGGATCCTAGAAGTTTTTAGACTTATACACCTGACAGGTTTCAAAAACCTGTCAGGTGTGAGACGCCATTGAATTTACCCGAGAATAAATATACTATTGCTCTTTTTTTCTATGTTGTGAAAACGATACCTATCGAAACCTTCGAAGTGTTGTCTAGCCTTATACCCCTGACAGGTTTCAAAAACCTGTCAGGGGTGAGACGCCATTGAGTTTACCCTAGAATAAAAAATACTATTGCTATTTTTTTTGTGTTGTGAACCAAAACCACCTCGCCTAGCCCAATTTCATTAAGTTAAGGGTTAAATGAACAAATGATTGCTGATTTATAAAACACTGAAAATCATGTGCTTTTTATTCACTTGCTCTAAAATCTAAAATGCTTCGCCAGTTCGCTACCGCTCGAGTCAAGAATCATTACTCTTTACACGAGCCTAGAAGGCGAACTGGCGAAGCAATCTAAAATCTCTTTACTTAATGACCTAGCGCTCAAGTTAGTATTGCATTATTATAACACATTTGTTTTGCATTTTAAAGGTATTCGATGGTTATCAGTGCAAAATTATATTTTTTCTTATGCTGCCGTTTAATTTCCGGGCAAGGTAAATTGCGAATTTTATCTCACTTGGCTTTTATTCTTTAGTGGGGTTCGATGATTTTTAATTCAAAATTGTATTTTTACTTATGATTCCCAACTAATGAAATCATAACCACAGGAACAGGGCTAGTCCTAAATTCCAAAATTGAAATACCAAATTCAAAATTTAATCAAGAAGTATAAGGGTTAGCAGACGATTTAAAATGGCGCAAAGTGAGGACATTTTGCGCAGCATACACAACATTATCTATAATTTAGAATACTTTGCAGAGCTGGGTGAAATGTGAACTATTCCTAAATCCAAAATCAAAATCCCAAATTTCAAAAGGTGACTGATTTGCTTGATCTTTGTATTTAGGTATCTTTTCGAAATACCTACAAGGTCAAAAAAAGACCTTGCAGGAAATCAAAACTTCACTCTATTTAATGTAAAATTGTTGAATCGTTGAAATGTTAGACCTGAGAAGTGAATGGTGAAATTTGAGAAAATCATCACATCTATTATCTCATATCCTTCGAAAAACTCAAATATAGGTTGATTGGGTCGTTAGTCTTGTGTCCTAAAATAAGTTATCCCCAATTTGACAAGTACTTAAAACAAAAAAAGATGCCTAAGCATCTTTAAAAAAAACGTTTCTACTGGATATTTTGTGAAAAGGTTAAATTTACAAAATGGAATACGATATAAAAACGATACTAGAGAAAATTATTTTACCGATTCAAGACGGCTGGAAATTATCAAAATTAGAAATTGATGAAGAAAAACT
>NZ_JAPZSU010000067.1 GCF_027531905.1 Flavobacterium sp.
GCAGAAAGAATTAACGGTGCAATTGAAGAGCTAAAACGAATCGGTAGAGGATATAGAAACAAGCAAAATTTTAGAACAGCTATTCTTTTTTTTCACGGTGACTTAAATGGATATTCACACAAAACCCAGTAGAACCATAAAAACAAAAAGCTTTGCAGATGCAAGGCTTTTTTTTTGATTGGATAAAAAAACACCTCACAACAAAATAATGCTGTGAGGTGTTAGTTTGAACTAGTGTCAAAGCAATTAGTTTGACACTTTAATAGTTTTACTTCAAAGCATTTACTTTCGCTTTCACTTCTTCCTCAGTTCCTTCAAAAGTTTGAGTGGTGGTCGTTCCGTTGGCTGTAGTAGTTACTGTCGCATTGGTTTTTCCGTTATCATTAGTCATTTCCACACGCACATCTTTCATTGTGGTCACTTTGATGGTTTGTGTCTTTTCGCCCACAAATTTTCCATCGGCTTCGAACATGGACAAACATTTGGCGGTACATTCTTCTGAACAGCCATTTTCTTTGCACATCGCTGCGCATTCGTCTTTGGTCATGTTGGCCATTTTTGCAGGGTCACATTTTTTGGCTTCGCACATCATTTCTGTTGTAGCTCCACCTGCGCAACAAGACGCTGTTGCAGCGGTATCAGCATGCCCACTTCCTAAGATAGGTGCGATTACTAATCCAATCAAACAAGTCAATTTGATTAAAATATTCATAGATGGTCCAGAGGTATCTTTGAATGGATCTCCAACCGTATCTCCTGTAACCGCAGCTTTATGCGCATCAGAACCTTTGTACGTCATTTCTCCATTGATCATAACCCCAGCTTCAAAAGATTTCTTTGCATTATCCCAAGCACCTCCAGCGTTATTTTGGAAAACCGCCCAAAGTACACCAGAAACTGTTACTCCAGCCATATAGCCTCCTAACATTTCAGCAATTAATTGGTTGTTATCACCGTAAACTAATTTTCCAAGTAAAACAATAGCAATTGGAAACCCGATAGTTAAAACCCCAGGCAACATCATTTCACGTAAAGCCGCTTTGGTTGAAATCTCCACACATTTGCCATATTCTGGTTTTCCAGTTCCTTCCATAATACCTGGAATCTCTTTGAACTGACGACGTACTTCGTAAACCATATCCATAGCCGCTTTTCCAACAGAATTCATCGCTAAAGCCGAGAACACCACCGGAATCATTCCACCCACAAATAACATTGCTAAAACAGGTGCTTTGAAAATATTGATTCCATCAATTCCTGTAAAAGTTACATAAGCCGCAAACAAGGCCAATGATGTTAACGCAGCAGAAGCAATCGCAAAACCTTTTCCAGTTGCTGCGGTAGTGTTTCCAACAGAATCCAAAATATCGGTTCTCGTACGCACTTCTTTTGGCAATTCACTCATTTCTGCAATTCCACCAGCGTTGTCTGATATAGGTCCAAATGCATCAATTGCTAATTGCATTGCAGTAGTAGCCATCATAGCAGAAGCTGCTAAAGCCACACCATAAAATCCTGCCAACGCATAAGAAGTCCAAATGGCGGCTGCAAATAATAAAACCGTTGGGAAAGTAGAAATCATTCCTGTTGCTAAACCAGCAATTACATTAGTTCCAGCACCAGTTGATGATTTTTGGACAATAGCCATTACTGGTTTTGTTCCTAAACCAGTGTAATATTCCGTTACGGAAGAAATCGTTCCCCCCACGATCAAACCTACAATCGTTGCATAGAAAACACGCATTGAGTCGATGTCTTTCATTCCTTCGCCATAAAACTCCATTTTCATGGTCGTAGGTAACATATATTGTACTAAAAAATAACATGCGATTAATGTTAAACCAATAGACACCCAGTTTCCAATGTTTAAGGCTTTTTGTACTTGTGCTTCTTTGGCATCATCACTGCTGATTTTTACCAACATGGTTCCGATGATAGAAAACAAAATTCCAAAACCAGCAATCGCCATCGGCAATAAAATTGGACCGATTCCGCCAAAGGCATCTTCGATTTTACCGCCCATATCTTTAATCACGTAGTTTCCAAGAACCATTGCTGCCAATACAGTCGCTACATACGAACCAAATAAATCGGCACCCATACCGGCAACGTCACCCACATTATCTCCCACATTATCAGCGATAGTTGCAGGGTTTCTTGGATCGTCTTCAGGAATTCCAGCTTCTACTTTACCTACTAAATCAGCACCAACATCGGCTGCTTTGGTGTAAATTCCACCACCAACACGAGCAAACAATGCGATAGATTCAGCTCCTAAAGAAAAACCAGCTAAGGTTTCTAGAACAATCGTCATGTCTTCGGTAGAAGTCCATTCGCCATTCATAAAAATTCTGAAAAAGATAATAAAAAAACCGGTCAACCCTAAAACAGCTAAACCAGCTACACCTAATCCCATTACGGTTCCTCCACCAAAAGACACTTTTAAAGCTTGAGGTAAACTAGTACGTGCGGCTTGAGTAGTTCTTACATTGGTTTTGGTGGCAATTTTCATTCCCATATTTCCAGCCCAAGCCGAGAAAAATGCTCCAAAAATAAAGGCTATAACTATTAACAAATGGGTCTTTACACCAGGTAAAAAAGTGATTCCTGCCAAAACAGCACTTGCTAAAAGTACAAACACCGCCAATAATCTATATTCTGCTTTTAAAAAGGCTAAAGCTCCTTCATAAATATAATCTGATATCTCCTTCATTTTGCCATCACCAGCATCTTGTTTGAGCACCCAAGCTCTTTTTACCCACATGAACAAAAGTCCAATAAGCGCCATTACAATAGGCACGTAAATCATAAATGCATTCATAAAAAAAATATTTTTGGTTAGTTAAATAATCTAGTTGGTAACGAATTTAAACAAAAAAAGCAACACTCATTACTGAGTATTGCTTTTTTTATAAATTTTGATGGTTAAAATTATTTAATACTAAATAATCCCTCTGGTTTATTTTCGATTTCATCAAAACGCTTCGTACATTCTTTAATGATTGCATACGCTTCATTCACGTCTCCCCAACCTTCAACATCTACTTTTTTGTTTTCCAAATCTTTGTAAACTTGAAAGAAATGTTCAATCTCTTTTAACAAGTGTGGATTTACATCTGAAAGATTTTCTAATGAATTCCAAATTGGATCAGAAACAGGCACACAGATTACTTTTTCATCTGGCCCTTTATCGTCTGCCATGTGAAAAACGCCAATTGGTTTCACTTCCATTACACATCCAGGAAAAGTTGGCTCATTTACCAATACCAAAACATCCAATGGATCGCCATCTAAGGCCAATGTTTCTGGAATAAATCCATAATCTGCTGGATACATCATAGAAGAGAATAACATTCTATCGAAACGCATTCTTTTAATAGCAAAATCGTACTCGTATTTGTTTCTACTTCCTCTTGGTATTTCGATCAATACATCGAAAGTTTTTAATTTGTCTGCAGTCATTTTTATTACCTCTTAGCTTTATATAATTTTTTTGCAAAAGTATGCAAACCGAACGTTTTTACAAGAAAAAAATAAGGATATATAGCTATAACGTTTTCGACAATTTAAGGATTATAAACCACTTTTCGATTTCGTTTGCACAAATAGTGATGCCATAACAAATAAGTAGCAAAAGAACGATGGGGTTTCCACAGTTGTGCGCGCTGCTCCATCTGCTCTTTGTCGTGTAGGTTAAATAATTCTTTGAAAGTATTTACCACGGCGATATCACCAAGAGGTAACAAATCTGGTGCTTGAAGCGAAAACATCAAATAAATATCGATAGTCCAATGACCGATGCCTTTTATTTTGATTAATTTTTCTCGAACCACTTCAGCAGAAAGTGTAGACAATTCTTCTAAAACTAATTCTTTTGACAGGAGTGCAGCAGCCAAAGCTTTGATGTAGGATATTTTTTGACGACTAACGCCCACTGCCTTTAATTGCTCATCATTAAGTTGCACAACCATTTCTGAAGAAAAGGGTTTTGCGATTTCTTTTATTCGCAAAAAAGTCGCTTTAGCGGAATCAATAGAAACTTGTTGTTCTAGAATCAAGAGTACGAGTGTCTCGAAACCTTCGGGGCGTTGTGGAATGGTGGGCAAACCGTACGTTTCGACTATAGTCTTGAAAATGGGTTCTTGGGTAATTAATAACGAAAAAGGTTCTTGCATAATCGATTTTTTAGCCCAGATGGAAGCGGCATCCTCTAGTGGCGGGGTTCGACACTAGAGATATAGCGTACAGCTGGATTAGCTCCTAAAAATTAAATCCAAAGGTTCCTTTGACCGTGAAATTTTGTGCTTCGGGCGTGTTGAGATAGCTACCGCGCCATGCAAAATCTATTCTAAATACTTTGAAAATATTTCCAATTCCGGCGCTGTATTCCCAATAAATGTTCTCGGGCGCCACATAGGGTAACCCAGAGGCATTGATGGCTCGGTTGGCATCTGAGATCGTTCCATAAACGCCTTTTACCCCCACTACCTCTCTCCAATTGAGCTTTCGCATGAAGGGAATTCGAGCAAACAAACGCCCTTGGAAGTTGTGATTCCATTGTAAGGTTACGTATTGATCGCTTATGAATTCGTAGAAATTCAGATTATTGAAGGTATTCTCGATACTGAAATAGGTTTGATTCCCAGGAATAACACTCATCAATCCTAAAGGAATGGTGCCAAATGTTTTTCCGGCTTCTAAAATTAAATTGGTTCTTCCGAGTGGTCCGATAATGAACGGCTGTTTGTAATACACCTGAATTTTATCATATCTAAAGTCACTATTTAAGACACCTTTGAATCCGTGGCTAAAATTGACAAAAACACGACTGTACGGACTGTCTACAATATCACGTTCTACGCCAAACCCTATGGTTTTTCGGTTGGGAGTGTACTCAATTTGAAGATTTGCTTCGGACTGTTTCACCTCACTTTTTGTAACACCCAGAGGATTCGAAGCCGATGGCAAAGTCGTATAATAATCTAAACTAAAGGTTGGCGAGGCAGAAACTAAGGTGCGATGTGAAATCCCAGTTTGAAAGGTCCAGTTCTTAAAAGGTTCTATCTCGAATGAAAAACTGGTCAGGTTAATGTTTGTGAGCTTTCCGTTACTTCCTGTAGTAAACAAAGCCGAAGAAGCAAAACTTCGTCCCAAGACATCATTGGTCGTGGTCAAACTGGCTCCAATTTGCTCAATGTCTCGGCGATTTCCTCCCGAAATGATGATTCGATTTTTCTTATCGACCATCCATTTTCCTGAAACACCATATTTGATTTTTTGATCATTAAAACCATAGGCTGTAAAAGCCTGAACGCGCCAGGGGTCATTGGGGCCAAAATAGGTTCTTCCGCCCAAACGAAGTCGAATACCCTCTACTTCGTTATAACCAAAGGTGGAAAAAACATTACCAAAATCAAAGTTATTGAACTCTACATAACCACTTCCTAAGATAGAAACCAAGCTGTACAATTGCTTAAACTTTTTGACGGTTTGCAAGGTGTCGAGCATTTTGTAAACACCTTTTTCGTCTTTGGAAAGCTTTTCAAAGCGATTCTCTTCCCAATATTCTTCGGACTTGTTGTAAACTTCGTTGTCTATAAAATTGACTTCGTCTTTGTAAAAAGAAGTGGGTTTAGGCTTATTGAACTCGTGATTGCGATAAAAAGAAGTTCTTTTGCCATAAACACCTTTTGATTTTTCTTTTTTGTTCAAAGCAAAATCCGACATCAAATAATCGCGAGTCAAAAGAAAAACAGAGTCGTTCATTACCTCAAATTCTTGTTCGATATAAATATCTTTAACCCAGTTGATATTGGCACTCTTGGTTACCGCCATATTAATTTTCTTGATAGCAAAAGTGGTATCGTTTACCCAAAAATCGCCTTTGAAGGTTAATTCGTTTTTACGTCTCGGATAGAAAACGATATTAAAACACCATTTGTTATCGATTAATGCGCTATCACGCAACACATAATTATAGACATCAATCCCTGTTCTAGAAAGCGGACTGGTAAAACTTTTGTCGAAAAAAGTCAAGTGATTGTCATAGATATTGTAATCAGAATACAAATCTTTAACAAAAGCTAGGATTTGCTGATTTCCATTAAATCCAGAGGTTTTATTGGCTTTATTGATTTCTTTGACTTTCTTGATGGTATTGTCTCCATACACATCGTACAAAGCTTCGTTGATAAAAATCGGCAAATACGTTTTTCCAGTAACTTTTGATGTATCGACTTGTTTAAAGACAAACTCCATGCCTTTGAAAATTCTATTCTTCATAAAAGCACTGTCAATGGTGTTCATATCAAATTCAATCTTCTCATATTTCTCCATTTGGTATTGATTGAATTGATACAAACCATTTTTGCGTTTGCGTTCCCAAATTTTACGCAAAATATCTAAGGCAGGATTGTTTTTCTTGGAAGTTTTGCCAGTAAAAATAACCACTTCATTCAATTCTTCCATTTCTTTCAATACAATTTTAAAATTGTAATTCACCGCCTTTTCTAAAGTGATTTCCTTATCCGAAAAGCCAGCCGAGGTAATTACTAAAACCGTATAGTTTTTTGGAGACTCAATGTAAAAACGCCCATCTTCGTTAGATACAATTCCAACGTTAGAATTTTTAAACACAACATTAGCATAGGGAATTGGTTGATTGGCTTTATCGACCACAATACCGCTAACCTTAGTTTGTGCTTTTACAACAGCAACTGATGCAAATAGAAGTATAATGAGATATAAAATTGATTTTTTCATAATAAAAAAAGGGCTTCATCGAATGCGTATCGATGAAGCCCCAAATATAATAAGTTAGATGATAAGTAGTCGTCTTAAACCGCTACTAGGACTGTTAAAAAAAACCTATTTTATGCTTTTTAACCTCTCTTATTTTCTGTACATCACTTTTTTAACTGCTTTAACTACGTCATCAGCGTTTGGCAACCACTCTTTTAATAGTACAGGAGAGTAAGGTGCTGGTGTATCAGCTGTTGTGATTCTTTGAATTGGCGCATCCAAGAAATCAAAAGCCTGTTCTTGAACTAAATAAGTAATTTCTGAAGATACACTAGCAAAAGGCCAAGCCTCTTCTAAAATTACCAAACGATTTGTTTTCTTAACCGATTTCAAAATCGCTTCTGTATCCATAGGACGAACCGTTCTCAAATCGATTATTTCACAAGAAATCCCTTCTTTGGCCAAGTCATCAGCTGCCTTAAAAGCTTCTTTAATGATTTTACCAAAAGAAACAATTGTCACATCGGTTCCTTCTCTAGGAACATCTGCCACTCCAAGTGGTATAGTATATTCACCATCTGGCACTTCGCCTTTGTCTCCATACATTTGTTCTGATTCCATGAAAATCACCGGATCGTTATCACGAATGGCCGATTTCAACAATCCTTTGGCATCATATACATTCGAAGGCACTACAACTTTTAGCCCTGGAGTATTCGCAAACCAATTCTCGATAGCTTGAGAGTGCGTTGCTCCTAATTGTCCCGCAGAAGCTGTTGGTCCTCTAAAAACAATTGGAATATTGAATTGCCCACCAGACATTTGACGCATCTTGGCAGCATTATTAATAATTTGATCAATACCCACCATACAAAAGTTGAAGGTCATGTATTCTACAATCGGACGACATCCATTCATGGCTGAACCTACAGCAATACCAGTAAAACCAAGCTCTGCAATAGGAGTATCGATTACTCGTTTTTCACCAAATTCGGCCAACATCCCTTTCGATGCTTTGTAGGCACCATTGTATTCAGCAACTTCTTCACCCATTAAGTATATGGACTCATCGCGACGCATTTCTTCACTCATCGCTTCGCAAATCGCCTCTCTAAATTGTATCGTTCTCATATTATAATATCTATGTGTGTTTTTTCGAACAGCAAAAATAAATATTTTAAACTAGTTTAAAGCATAAAATAGGTTTAAAATTATTTAGGAGCTATTTCCAGCTATCCGCTCTATCTCTAGTGGCGAACCCCGCCACTAGAGGATGCCGCTCCTATCTGGGCTAGGGTTCAGCTTACAAAAGACCTATTTCATTTTCATATCAAGAAAGTGTTTAAAACAAATAAAATTAATTTTGTTAAAAAGAGAGCAAACGAAAACAACACTAATTCCTGCCCAGCCGTTTCTTTGAAAGTTTTCTGAGAGAACACAGACCCTCCAGCGAAATCGTAATAGTTTTGAAAAAATATTATGCATGCATAGTAAATATTCCAATTATTATTTTAAATTTGTAATGCTTTATCAAAAAAAACAAGTCTTATGAAAATATTAGTTTGCATCAGTCACGTTCCTGATACTACTTCAAAAATCAATTTCGTTAATGGTGATTCAGAATTCGACACCAATGGCGTTCAGTACGTTATCAATCCAAATGACGAATTTGGATTAACTAGAGCAATCTGGTTTCAAGAACAACAAGGCGCAACGGTAACTGTTGTAAATGTTGGTGGACCAGACACCGAACCTACTTTAAGAAAAGCCTTAGCTATTGGAGCCAACGAAGCAATTCGTGTAAATGCCAATCCAACGGATGGTTTCTTCGTTGCCAAACAATTGGCAGAAGTAATTAAAAATGGCGGATACGATTTAGTAATCGCTGGAAAAGAATCATTAGATTATAACGGTGGAATGGTTCCTGGAATGATTGCTGGAATCTTAGGCTACAACTTTTTGAACTCTTGCGTGAGCTTAACTGTAGACGGAAATGCCGTTACTGCTTCCAGAGAAATCGATGGTGGAAAAGAAACTGTTGCTACAACATTACCCTTAATCATTGGAGGTCAAAAAGGTTTAGTTGAAGAGAAAGATTTGCGTATTCCAAACATGAGAGGAATTATGACAGCAAGAACAAAAGCCTTAACTATTTTAGAGCCTGTAGATGCTAATGTAGCTACTAAAGCAGTAAAATTTGACAAACCAGCTCCAAAATCAGCAGTAAAATTGGTAGCAGCGGATAACTTGGATGAACTAATCAGTTTGTTACACAACGAAGCTAAAGTAATTTAGTATTCAGTAATCCGTTTTTAGTGTTCCGTTTAAAAATCTAAAATAATTCAGTTTTTAGTATCTGTTTTTTAAGTTTTAAAACTTTAAATCTTAAACTTTAAACTCTTAAACAAAAAAATCATGTCAATATTAATATACGCAGAATCTGCAGAAGGAAAATTCAAAAAAGTAGCATTCGAGCTTGCATCTTATGCTAAAAAAGTAGCAGAAACGTTAAGCACCACAGTAACAGCTGTAACTGTAAATGCTGGTGATGTTTCAGAATTATCAAATTATGGTGTAGATAAAGTTTTAAAAGTATCTAATGACCAATTAGCAACTTTTTCAGCAAAAGCTTACGCGGATGTAATCAAACAAGCTGCTCAAAAAGAGGGTTCAAAAGTGGTGATTCTTTCATCAACTACAGATAGCATTTATTTGTCTTCATTAGTAGCTGTTGGTTTAGAAGCAGGTTTTGCATCGAACGTTGTTGGATTGCCAGTAAGCACAACTCCTTTTCAAGTAAAAAGAACCGCTTTTTCAAACAAAGCTTTCAATACAACCGAAATTAGCACTGAAGTAAAAGTATTAGGAATTGCCAAAAATTCTTATGGTATTTTCGAAAATGCAAGTTCGTTAACAGAAGAAGATTTTAATCCAACCATCGATGCTAACGATTTTGGTGTGAAAGTTACTTCAGTTGAAAAAAGTTCAGGAAAAATTTCAATTGCCGATGCTGATATTGTAGTGTCAGCAGGACGCGGAATGAAAGGGCCAGAAAACTGGGGTATGATAGAGGAATTAGCAGGCGTTTTAGGCGCTGCAACTGCTTGTTCAAAACCAGTTTCCGACTTAGGATGGAGACCTCACGGAGAACACGTTGGACAAACAGGAAAACCAGTTGCCACTAACTTATACATTGCAGTAGGTATTTCTGGAGCGATTCAACACATTGCAGGTATTAACTCTTCAAAAGTAAAAGTAGTTATCAATAGCGATCCAGAAGCACCTTTCTTCAAAGTGGCTGATTATGGAATTGTTGGAGACGCTTTCGAAATTGTCCCTCAATTGATTGAAAAATTCAAAGCTTTCAAAGCGCAACATTCATAAAAAACAATCTTTTTAAATTATAAGCTACCTAAAAACAAGATAATCGTATCTTTGCTTTAGGTAGCTCTTTTTTTTATGCCTTTTTTTGATTAAAATTGCACCTTTAAAAAACCGAATAACTAGCCACATCAGTAGTTATTTTTTCTATAAAAAATCCATGAGCTTAGTAAAATTAACCATAAAAGGAATATCATACAGTCAAACACAAAACGGAGCTTATGCTTTAATTTTGAACGAAGTGGATGGCGAACGAAAACTACCCATTGTTATTGGAGCTTTTGAAGCACAATCTATTGCTATTGCATTAGAAAAAGAAATCAAACCACCCCGCCCGTTAACACATGATTTATTTAAAAACTTTGCAGAACGTTTTGATATAGTTGTAAAGCAAGTTATTATTCACAAGTTGGTTGATGGCGTATTTTATTCTAGTATCATCTGTGAACGAGATAAAATAGAAGAAATTATAGACGCAAGAACATCAGATGCTATTGCATTAGCGCTTCGATTTAGTGCTCCTATTTTTACGTATAAAAATATTTTGGATAAGGCAGGCATTTACTTAAAATCAAATCCAAACCCAACAGATCCAGGTGCTGAAGAAATTGACAACATCCTCTCCAACCCCCAAACTTTTGGTCATGGAGAAGAAACGAATCAATCAGGACCAACCTATGCCAATCATAGCTTACAGGAACTAAACGAACTTTTAGAACAAGCTGTAGCCAATGAAGACTATGAAAAAGCAGCCAAAATAAGGGACGAAATATCCAAACGTTAAGCAAATAATCGTTTTTTAATAAAAGAAAGACACCCCAACAAAACAACTAATACTTGTGTTCATTCAATTGTATCCCTATGAAACTAAAACAACTCATTTTTGGCTTTGCACTACTTTTGGCGCAAGTTACTTTGGCACAAGACTATTATTTGCATTGCGGCTCTATACTTGATACGAAATCAGGCAAATTACTTCCAAATAAAACCATTGTTGTTACTAAAAACAAAATAGCTAAGATACAAGAAGGTTTTGTTGCCAAAGCCAATCCAAATGATATTGAAGTTGATTTAAAAAACAAATTCGTTTTACCCGGACTAATTGACCTTCATGTCCATATAGAAGGAGAACTAAACTCTAAAAGCTACGTTTCAAAATATGTAGACAATGAAGCCGATGTCGCTTTTCAAGCCGTGAATTGCGCTGAAATTACTTTACTGGCTGGTTTTACCACCGTTAGAGATTTAGGAGGAACGGGAGTTAATATTTCTCTACGAAATGCCATCAACAAAGGACTGATTAAAGGACCTAGAGTTTATACCGCAGGAAAAGCTATTGCCACAACAGGAGGTCACGCTGACCCAACAAACGGGAGCAACAGAAAACTCGTTGGTGATCCAGGACCACATGAAGGCGTAATCAATTCACCAGAAGAGGCAGTAAAAGCCGTTAGAGAACGCTATAAAGAAGGAGCAGATGTAATTAAAATCACCGCAACTGGAGGCGTTTTAAGTGTAGCAAAAAGCGGTAAGAACCCACAATTCTCTATTGAAGAAATAAAAGCCATTACGGCTACTGCCAAAGATTACAATATGCTAACCGCAGCACATGCTCATGGAGATGAAGGCATGCAAAGAGCCATATTAGGAGGAATCAAAACCATTGAACACGGTACTTTTATGAGCGAAGAAACCATGGAACTTATGAAAAAACACGACACTTACTTAGTTCCAACGCTTACTGCTGCAAAAGAAGTAGAAAAAAATGCAGAAGTACCAGGCTTCTATCCAGAAATAATAGTGCCTAAAGCTCGCGAAGTAGGTCCTCAAATTAAAGCCACCTTTGCCAAAGCCTACAAAAAAGGCGTAAAAATTGCCTTTGGAACCGATGCTGGCGTATTTCCACATGGAATAAATGGAAAAGAATTTGGATATATGGTCGAAGCTGGAATGCCAGAAATAGAAACCATTCAATCTGCAACCATCACCAATGCTCAATTACTTGGAATTGATAAAGAAGCTGGTCAACTAAAAGAATCTTTTTGGGCAGACATTATCGCTGTAAATGATAATCCTCTCAAAAACATCAAAACACTCGAAGAAGTTTCTTTTGTAATGAAAGACGGAAAAATTTATAAAAATCAATAAAAACGCTCCATACTATGAAACAATACCACGACTTAGTTAAGCACGTTTTGGAAAACGGCACACAAAAAGGAGATCGTACTGGAACGGGCACCAAGAGTGTATTTGGGTATCAAATGCGTTTTGATTTAGCCGAAGGATTCCCGATGGTAACTACCAAAAAACTACATTTAAAATCCATTATACATGAGTTGCTATGGTTTTTAAAAGGAGAAACTAATATTGCTTACCTACAAGAACATGGAGTGAAAATATGGGATGCTTGGGCAGACAGCAATGGAGATTTAGGACCAGTTTACGGCCACCAATGGCGTAATTGGAACAGTGAAGAAATTGATCAAATCTCCGATTTAATTACGGAACTAAAAACCAATCCCAATAGCCGAAGACTATTAGTTTCTGCATGGAATCCATCGGTATTACCAGATACTAAGAAATCCTTTGAGGAAAATGTGGCCAACAACAAGGCTGCTTTGCCCCCATGCCACGCTTTTTTTCAATTTTATGTGGCCGATGGGAAATTATCCTGTCAATTGTATCAACGAAGTGCTGATATTTTCTTAGGAGTACCTTTTAATATTGCATCATACGCATTACTAACACTTATGATAGCGCAAGTTTGCGACTTAGCTCCAGGCGAATTCATTCATACCTTTGGGGATGCACACATCTATAACAATCATTTTGAACAAATTGAATTGCAACTCTCCAGAGAACCAAGACCTTTGCCAAAAATGATATTAAACCCCAATATAAAAGACATCTTCGCCTTTACATACGAAGATTTCACCTTAGAAAATTACGACCCACATCCTACAATAAAAGGAAGCGTTGCTGTATAAAAAAACCGCTTAAATAGCGGTTTTTTAATATAATTTATAAAGCTAAAATAGAATTTTCAGCACCAGCATAATCATTCCACTTTAAACCGTCAGCTTCTGGGTCGTTAAGATAGGCGCCATCAACCCAATATTTAAATTCATAGGAAGAATCTTTAGGTAAATCGAAAACACCTTTAAAAGTACCATTTTTTAATTTTGCCAAAGTACCTTCTTCTACATTCCAGTTATTAAAATCACCTACTACTGCCGCAGAAGCTGCTTCTTTTGCTTCGATTGAAAACGTTACTTTACACACTGGTTTCGTTTTAACAAATTGTTTTTTAATAGCCATAACTTTTTGATTTTTAAAATTTTAAGACAAGGTAAGTGATTTAAAAACAACTACATACATCCTATATTCATTTTTATAACTTAATACAAATCAATGTTAAAAATTAAATAAATCAATAATTTAAAGACTATTAAAAAATAAAATTAGAAATTTACAAATTCTCAAAACCATGTAAAACTTGCTATAGATTATCACTTTTGGAAAATAAATTTTATCTTTATCTACAAAAAAAATATGGACCAAGCCACTCACGAACAATACGAATATGCTAGAAGAAGAATTAAGCAAAAAAAGAGATTGTACTTTCATTTTGTACTTTTTGCATTAACTAGCATTTTTTTATTCATAGCACATCGATTTTTTGCAATTGGAGCAGAAAATAATTGGTGCTTATGGATTATTACTTTTTGGGCTTTTTTATTTGTGCTTCACTTTATAAAAGTATTTATAACAGACCGCTTTATGGATAAAAATTGGGAAAGAGATCAAATTGATCGATTAGTAGCTTTGCAACAAAAAAAAATAAGTCAATTGCAACATCAAATTGAAAACGAAACCAAATAAAAAAATGATTACACTTATTGCCGCTGTGGCTGATAATCGTGCTTTAGGCAAAAACAACGATTTACTTTGGCACCTACCCAATGACTTTAAACGATTCAAAGCAATAACTTCGGGTCACTATATCATTATGGGCAGAAAAACTTTTGAAAGTTTCCCCAAGCCATTACCTAATAGAATCCATGTTATCATTACTCGACAAAAAAATTATCAACCCGAAGGATGCATTGTGGTTGATTCCATAGAAAAAGCGATTGAAGCTTGTTCTACAACAGATAACATTTATGTCATTGGAGGAGGAGAAATCTACAATTTAGCCATGCCTTATGCCGATCTATTGGATATTACTAGAGTGCATCATGAATTTGAAGCAGATACTTTTTTCCCTGAAATTGATCCTAAAAAGTGGCAATTGTCAGAATCCGAAAAACATTTGAAAGACGAGAAACACCTTTATGATTATAGTTTTGAAATCTATTCCCCGATAAAATAATCAAACGCTATAAAACAAAAAAACATCCTTTTCAGGATGTTTTTCGTTTTGTAAAAGAAATGATTTTGTTAATGACTTTCTAGTAACAGAATTTGAGACAACAATATTAAAATACCAAGAAACAATATTGATCCAGAGACTGAAATAATAATGTTTGATACTTTTTTTGAGTAAAACTCAAAGTAGCCTTTAATACCAAATACCACAAAGATACTAAAGACCAAAAAAATTAAAATTTCCAAAAACAAATTTAATCCTAAGAACGTATTTTGCGCTTGAAAAAAAGTACCGCTCACAAGAGCAATATTTTCAAAACTGATAACTAGAACAAAAGTGACTATCAGCGCAATGATAAACAATTTGATTTGAGTCATTAAATTAATTCTAATCATTTATGATTCTTTTACATGACAAATTTGACTAATATTTTCATACTGTACAATACCCACTTTTAGTGATATTTCATTTTTTTTTGACAACCTAAAAATGCACCTTTAAGAAAAGTCAATTCATAAAAATCTAGCTTTGAAATTAAATCAAGTACTATGATAATGGAGTTTATAGTATATTTGTAGAAATTAAAATACAATGTCAGAAAAAGTTACCCCCTATAAAGATTCACAGTTAAGCAAAAAAGAACAGGTCGCCACCATGTTCAACACGATATCAGGAAATTATGACAATTTAAACCGAGTTATTTCTTTTGGCATTGATATTAAATGGCGCAAAAAAGTACTGAATTTAGTAACAAAATCTAATCCAAGTACCATTCTTGATATTGCAACCGGCACAGGAGATTTAGCCATTTTAATGGCGCAAACCCAGGCTAAAAAAATCATAGGATTAGACATTTCGGCGGGGATGTTAGCGGTAGGCGTTGAAAAAATAGCCACCAAAAAACTTTCTAACCGTATCGAAATGCTTTTAGGCGACTCCGAGAACATGCCTTTTGAAGACAATTACTTTGATGCCATAACCGTGGCCTTTGGGGTTAGAAACTTTGAAAACCTAGAAAAAGGACTGTCAGAAATTTTAAGAGTATTAAAACCGGGAGGAACTTTTGTAATTTTAGAAACTTCAGTTCCTGAAAAAACGCCTTACAAACAGGGGTATCATTTTTATAGTAGAAATATTTTACCATTAATTGGAAGATTATTCTCAAAAGACAATACAGCTTACGGTTATTTGTCTGAATCATCGGCAGTTTTTCCTTATGGCGAACGATTGAACAATATTTTGAGAAAAACAGGGTTTATAGATGTAAAAGACATGCCTCAAACTTTTGGGGTGGCTTCCATATATTATGCATCAAAAAAATAATTAGAAACTATCCCGTTTCCTATGAAAAAAACACTTGTTCTCTTTTTTATGCTTTGTTTAACCTTTGCAAATGCACAAGGAAACAAACGCCTTTTTAGCAAAGACCCAATCATCAATTTAGAAAACTTTCAAAAACAAAAATTGTATTTTGGATTTTATATGGGTCTTAATGGTTTTGATTTCAAAATTGATTATAAAGACAACATCCCAGATATATTAATAAAAAGAAGTACCGGCTTTAATGTAGGATTGGTGTCTGATATAAGACTTCAAGAATACATCAACTTAAGATTTGAACCAGGATTATATTACACCAAAAGAGATTTGTACTACCCTAGCAGCTATTTTGCAACCACACCTACTGCAAGTGATAGATTAAGAGAAGTAAATAGTACTTATATTCATTTTCCTTTATTGGTTAAATTTTCTGCACTACGAACAGGAAATGTTAGACCCTACTTAGTAGGTGGTGGCTCATTTACATTAAATTTGTCCAGTAATGCCAAATCGTTGGACGACAATGCAGAGGGAAGATTCAGAATGAAATCATGGACAACCAACTATGAATTAGGCTTCGGAATTGATATTTTTTCTGAGTACTTTATTTTTTCACCATCCATACGAGGGGTTTTTGGAATAAATGATGAATTAATAAGAGACAAAGACCCCAATAGCCCTTGGACTAGCAATATTGAATCCATAAAAAACAGAGCTATTTTTATCAACTTTACTTTTCATTAAAAAACCCTACGCTTACATTCACTCAAAACAATTGCTGCAGCAGTAGCGACATTTAAACTTTCGGTTTGTTGTAAATCACCAAAACGCGGAATTGTAATTTTTTGGGTGACCAAAGCCTCTATTTCAGGAGAAATACCATTTGCTTCATTTCCTAAAATAACAATTCCTTCAGTTGGAAGTTCTGTGCTATACAAAACATCACCTTCCATAAAAGTACCCAAAACAGGTAATTTCGTCGCTTTTAAATATTCTTTTAAATCCAAATAATTCACATTCACCCTTGCGATAGAACCCATGGTAGCTTGCACTACTTTTGGATTATACAAATCGACTGTTTCTTTTGAGCAAATCACTTGCTTAATCCCAAACCAATCACACAATCTCAAAATCGTCCCCATATTTCCAGGATCACGAATCGTGTCTAACGCAACTGTAATTCCTTCATTCAAAATCGTTCTTTCTTTTGGAATTTTAAATACAGCCAAACACGTATTAGGAGTAGTTAAGGCGCTAATTTTTTTTAAATCAGCATCAGAAATAACGGTTTTTTGCGTTAACGGAATAGTTTTAAAATCATCAACAGTGCTATAAAGATGTTGCAACTCGAAATTAGAACGCAATAACTCATCAATTCCTTTTACGCCTTCGGCAATAAATAATTGATGCGCTAATCTATATTTTTTTTGATGCAAACTCGATATAAGCTTTATTTGGTTTTTACTAACCATAAAAAAATGTACTTTTGAATTAAATTTATTTAGAGCACTTGAAAAAGAATACCACAAAAGTAGTTGCATTTCTTCTAATTGCAATAATTATTTCGGCATGTAATGCTGTAAAACGAGTTCCTGAGGGCAAATTTTTACTAACAAAAAATCAAATAGTAGTAAATGATAAACCCATCAAGGATCAATCGGCATTCGATCAAATGTCTCAAAATCCGAACGGAACTTTTGGCGGTTTTAAGCTACGATTAGCGTTATACAATGCAGCAAATTTAAATCCAGATTCTACTTATCAAGCCAAATTCACCAACAATCCAGGAAAATACGAACGAAAAGCCAAGTGGTTGTCTGCAAAACAAGTAGACCGACTTGGAGAATCATTTTATTACAAAGGCATTCATAAATTTCTAAAAAAAGTAGGCGAACCTCCTGTAATCATTGACACGATTAAGACCCAAAAAACAGTTAATCGTTTAAACAATTACTATTTTAATAATGGCTATTTCAACGCCAAAACCTCCTACTCTATTGATACCGTTGGCTTTAAAAAAGCAAAAGTTAAATACAAAATTGCTTTATCAGATCCTTTTATTTTAGACACCATCAGCAGAGTGATTTCGACACCGGCCTTAGACTCGCTCTACAATTCGACTAAAGAAAGTAGTTATATTCAATCAGGGAAACAATATAAAACGAGTGATTTTGAAGAAGAAAAAAACAGAATCACCACTTACTTCAGAAACAACGGGGCTTATCACTTTCAACCCAACAATGTGACTTTTGACATAGATACCATTGGCAAAAAAAACAAAGCCAATGTAAAAATGATCATTAAAAATTACTCGTATCAAAAAGACGACTCAACTTATACCGCTCCTTTTAAGCTTTTTAAAATAAGTGATGTAAAAATTTACACCGACTTTTCAGCAAAAAATCCACCCGAAACTGTAACTGATAGCACAGAATACAAAGGATTTCATCTGTACAGTCATGGAAAGCTAAAATACAAACCATCTGCCATAACAGATGCAGTCTTCTTGACAAAAGGTTCTTATTTTGGGGACTACAAAACGGTCCTTTCTAATCGTTCTTTAAATAATTTGAAAATATTTGGCTACCCAAGTATCCAATACGAAGTAGACCGAAAAGATAGTACCGCTCAATCCCTTATTGCAAAAATATATCTTTCGCCAAGGAAAAAATTTAGCTTTGGAACTACTTTGGAGGTAACCCATTCTAATATCCAAGATTTTGGGATTGGAGCCAGTATAACCGAAACGATTCGAAATGTATTTAACAGGGCCGAAACATTGGAAATTGGTCTTAGAGGCAATATTGGTTCTTCTAAAGATTTTGCTAACCCGAATGACGCTTTTTTCAATGTAACTGAATATGGAATCAATTTAAAATTAAACTTCCCTCGTATTTTATTCCCTATCAGTACTGATAAAATCATCCCTAAACGAATGATTCCGTATACGCAAATTTCATCGGGATTCAACAAACAAAGAAACATCGGATTAGACAAAGAAAACTTTACTGCTTTATTCACCTATAACTGGAACCCAATTCGTAATAATACTGCTCGAGTAGAATTATTGAACGTTCAATTTGTACGAAATCTAAATCCAGACAATTATTTTAATGTCTATGGCTCTTCTTACAACGCTTTGAATAAAATAGCTAAAGACTTTAACACCAACACAGACTATATAGATTACGAAACAAAAAACCTCATAATTAACTCCGGAACAGATGGATTTATTAATGACGTTTTAAACCTTAATACTGCTATAAAATTTGAAGATAAAGAATTTAAAGAAGTATTGAGCATAGAAGAAAGAAGGCAACGATTGACAGAAAACGACTTTATCCTTGGAACAAGTTACACTTTTACTCAATCCACAAAAAAAGACAACCAAGACAATGACTTTTACCAATTTAGAACCAAAATCGAATCAGCGGGAACTTTATTGAGTTTGATCGCCAAAGCCAGCAACCTACCAAAAAGCTCCTCAGGCAAATACGAAATCTTCAATTTGCCCTATTCAGAATATCTAAAATTAGAATTAGACTATATAAAGCATTGGGATTTTTCGAAAGAAAACATTGTTGCCTTTAGAAGTTTCTTCGGCATTGCGCTCCCTTTTGGAAATGCAGATTACATTCCTTTCTCGAGAAGTTATTTTTCGGGAGGGACCAATGACAATAGAGCTTGGCAACCCTACAGTCTAGGGCCAGGAAGTAGCGGTTCTATTCTTGATTTCAACGAAGCCAACATGAAGATTGCTTTAAGTGCCGAGTACCGTTTCAAAATTGCAGGAAGTATGAAAGGTGCTTTTTTCGCAGATGCTGGAAACATTTGGAATGTATCTGATGCAATGGAAGTAGAAAGCGCCAGATTTAATGGACTCGAAGACTTAAAAGAAATTGCTCTTGGAACAGGATTTGGACTACGATATGATCTTAGCTTCTTTGTAGTTCGATTTGACTTAGGTTTTAAGACTTACAACCCTGCTTACCCAATTGGAAATCGTTGGTTTAAAGATATAAATTTCACAAAATCGGTCTTAAATTTTGGAATTAATTACCCGTTCTAAAATTAGAAATGATTAATTTTGCAAACTGATAAGTAAAAAACAAATAACTTAAAAAATAAGTAAAATGGCACACAACATAAAACCAGGAGTTGCTACTGGAGACCAAGTACAAGAGATATTTAAATATGCAAAAGAGAAAGGCTTCGCGCTTCCAGCAGTAAATGTAACTGGCTCAAACACCATCAATGGAGTTCTTGAAACAGCAGCAAAATTGAACGCGCCTGTTATTATTCAATTCTCTAATGGTGGAGCGCAATTCAACGCAGGAAAAGGACTTTCAAATGCAGGAGAAAAAGCAGCAATCGCTGGTGGAATCGCTGGTGCAAAACATATTCATACTTTAGCAGAAGCATATGGTGCAACTGTAATTTTACATACTGACCACTGTGCAAAAAAATTATTGCCTTGGATTGATGGTTTGTTAGATGCTTCTGAAGCGCATTTTGCAACTACAGGAAAACCATTATTTTCTTCACACATGATTGACTTGTCTGAAGAGCCAATCGAAGAAAACATCGAAATCTGTAAAGGTTATTTAGCTCGTATGAGCAAAATGGGAATGACGCTTGAAATCGAGTTAGGTATTACAGGTGGTGAAGAAGATGGTGTTGACAATTCTGATGTTGATAGTTCAAAATTATACACTCAACCTTCTGAAGTATCATACGCTTACGAAGAATTATCAAAAGTAAGCCCACGTTTTACTATTGCTGCTTCTTTTGGAAACGTTCACGGTGTTTACAAACCAGGAAACGTGAAATTGACTCCAAAAATCTTGAAAAACTCTCAAGACTATGTTCAAGACAAATTCAACACAGGACATAACCCAGTTGATTTTGTATTCCACGGAGGTTCTGGATCTACTTTAGAAGAAATTAGAGAAGCTATCGGATATGGTGTAGTTAAAATGAATATCGATACTGATTTGCAATTTGCTTTCACAGAAGGAATTCGTGACTATATGGTTAACAATTTAGAGTATTTGAAAACTCAAATTGGTAACCCAGAAGGTGCTGATGCTCCAAACAAAAAATACTATGACCCAAGAAAATGGTTAAGAGAAAGCGAAGTGACTTTTAATGCTAGATTAGAACAAGCATTTGCTGACTTAAACAATGTAAATACACTATAAAAAAGTGATTCACTTTTAATTTTAAGTGTTCAGTTATCAAAAACTGATAATTGAACACTTTATTGATTAATAAACAGAATACTTGATTACTGAACACTGAATACTAAATAAATGGCTTGGTTTAAAAGAAAAGAAAAAGGAATTACTACCGCTACCGAAGACAAAATGGACATCCCAAAAGGGCTTTGGTACAAATCACCTACAGGGAAAATTATAGATGCTGACGAATTAGCACGTAACTTATATGTTAGCCCAGAAGATGATTTTCATGTTCGAATTGGTAGTGCAACCTATTTTGAAATTTTATTCGACAACAATGAATTTGTTGAATTAGATAAAAACATGAGCTCGAAAGACACTTTACATTTCGTAGACACCAAAAAATATTCAGACCGTCTAAAAGATGTGATGGACAAAACACAACTCAAAGATGCTGTTAGAACTGGCGTTGGAAAATCTAAAGGAAAAGAGTTAGTAATTTGCGCAATGGATTTTGCTTTCATCGGAGGATCTATGGGGGCTGTGGTAGGAGAAAAAATTGCTAGAGGGATTGACTATGCCATCCAAAACAAATTACCTTTTGTAATGATTTCCAAATCAGGAGGTGCTCGTATGATGGAAGCTGCCTATTCCTTAATGCAATTGGCCAAAACATCGGTAAAATTAGCACAATTGGCAGAAGCAGGATTACCATACATCTCTTTATGTACAGATCCAACCACCGGAGGAACCACCGCTTCTTACGCCATGTTAGGCGATATTAATATCTCTGAACCAGGAGCATTAATTGGATTTGCAGGACCTCGTGTAGTTAGAGACACTACTGGTAAAGATTTACCAGAAGGTTTCCAAACTGCAGAATTTCTTTTGGAACATGGTTTCTTAGATTTCATTACCCCAAGAAAAGAATTGAAAGACAAAATCAACTTGTATATTGATTTGATTCAAAACAACGATATTCGATAAGTCTTTTTACTTTTAAATACAAAATCCCAAGGAATTCTTGGGATTTTTTTTATTCAATAAACTAAAACATTTAGTCACTCTTTGACAAACCATACTACATCCCTGTTCGAATTGCCTCAACAGGATCTAAATTAGCAGCAGAAATAGCAGGTAAAATACCCGAAAGCAAACCAATAAAAGCTGCCAAACTTGTTCCCAGAAGAATATTACCAAAACCTAATACAAATTCGAAATCCAACGCATTGGTCAACACAATTGCTATAACCCAAACAAAGAATAATCCAATTAATCCACCAATTAAAGAAAGAATAACCGCCTCAAACAAAAACTGAAACAAAATAAATCGATTTTTGGCTCCTAAAGATTTTTGAATGCCGATTAAATTGGTTCGTTCTTTTACCGAAACAAACATAATATTCGCAATTCCAAAACCACCAACCAACAAAGAAAAACCACTAATTATCCAGCCAACCACATTCATTTGCCCAATGATTCCATCGATAAAATCAGTAAATCCTGAAAAAACATTAATGAAAAAGTTATCAATTTCACCTGCTTTTAAACCGCGAAAAGCTCTGAGTTTTTGCGTAATTTCACCTTTATAAGCCTCCATATCTACCCCTTTTTCGGGCTTGAATATGATTACATTCGTCAATCCATCATTATTATCTCCAAATAATTGACGTACAAAATTCACTGGAATAAAAGCAGACGTATCGTCTTCATCAAAAATACCCGAGCCTTTCTTCTTTAGCACGCCAATCACTGTAAAACGTTTCCCATACAGGCGCACCGTTTTGCCAATTGGATCACTACCTTCGAATAATGACGAAGCGATTTCATCGCCCAAAACAATCACCGAAGCACCAGAATTGGCCTCAGACTCGTTATAAAAACGGCCTTTTTCAAATTCTAACCCTTGAATATCAATAAACTCATGAGAAACCGGCACAATATTGACGTCACTAACCGTTTTTGATTCATGTTTTATGGATTCTCTTTTGGTAAAAATCTGATACCCCATTTGGTCTGTATGGGTCATTGCCCCTTTCATATAAATGTATTCATCATATTTTACATTCGGAAACTGTTCTCTTTTCCACTGCGGAATTTCTGAAGGACCAAAAGAAAACTTCATCAGATAAATGGTGTTTTTATCTAAACTACTCAAATCCTTGGATATTTTTCTATCCAAAGAATCGACCGCTGCCAAAACTGCGATTATTGAAAAAATACCAATGGTAACCCCTAATAAGGAAAGTAAAGTCCTTAATTTATTAGCCAACAATGCATTCATTGCAAAACTAAAACTCTCTTTCAACAATCGAAGATAAACTAGCATAGACTTAAAAATTGTGTTAGGTAAAATTCATTAAATTTTATTCAAAAACCTAATAAATATAGTACTTCCATAAGTACGAATTTAAATAAAAATGTTACAGCATTTCCTGTGAATTTATTTATAAAAATTAACTATTTTTGCACTTTCAAAAAAACTACTACACATGAGCACTACTAAAAAAATACAATCAGCCTTAATTTCAGTGTTTTCCAAAGACGGATTAGAGCCAATTGTTAGAAAATTACACGAACAAAACGTTGTTTTTTATTCTACTGGAGGAACCGAAGAATTCATTAAAAACTTAGGCATCCCTGTAATCCCTGTAGAAGACGTAACCTCTTATCCTTCAATTCTTGGAGGCAGAGTAAAAACCTTGCACCCAAAAGTATTTGGTGGCATTTTAAATCGTCAAGACAACGAATGCGATGTGCAACAAATGATGGAATTTGAAATCCCTCAAATCGATTTAGTAATTGTTGATTTGTATCCTTTTGAAAAAACGGTTGCTTCTGGCGCAAGTGAAGCCGATATTATAGAAAAAATTGACATTGGTGGTATTTCATTAATTCGCGCTGGTGCCAAAAATTTTAAAGATACCGTGATCGTTTCATCAATGGATCAGTATGGTTTATTTTTAGAGATGATTACCAATCAAAATGGAAACACTACTTTAGAAGATAGAAAACTTTTGGCTACCAAAGCATTTCACGTTTCTTCGCATTATGACGGAGCTATTTTCAACTACTTCAATACCGACGAAACAATTTATAAAGAAAGTATCGCTAACGGTCAAGTCCTTCGTTATGGCGAAAATCCACATCAAAAAGGGTTTTTCTTCGGAGATTTTGAAGCAATGTTCGATAAAGTTCACGGAAAAGAATTGTCTTACAATAATTTACTAGATGTTGATGCTGCCGTAAACTTAATCAATGAATTCAAAACTGATGGCCCTACCTTTGCCATTTTGAAACACAATAACGCTTGTGGACTAGCCACTAGAACCACTATTAGCGAAGCATACAACGCTGCATTAGCTTGCGATCCAACCTCTGCTTTTGGTGGCGTTCTTATATCCAATACCAAAATAGATGTTGCTACTGCCACAGAAATCAACAAATTATTCTGCGAAGTTGTAATTGCTCCAGCTTATGACGCAGAAGCTTTGACAATTTTACAAGAAAAGAAAAACAGAATCATTTTAATTCAAAATGAAGTAACCTTACCAGAGAGACAAGTTCGTACGTGCTTAAATGGATTATTGATTCAAGATCGAAACAATATCACAGATCAAGCATCAGATTTGAAGACAGTAACAACTACAGCACCAACTGAGCAAGAAGTTAAAGATCTTATTTTTGCTTCGAAAGTGTGCAAAAACACCAAATCAAATACGATTGTTTTTGCTAAAAACGGTACGCTTATTGCATCAGGAACAGGCCAAACCTCAAGAGTTGATGCTTTGATGCAAGCTGTAGACAAAGCAAAAGCATTTGGATTTAGTTTAGAAGGTGCTTCTATGGCAAGCGATGCCTTCTTTCCTTTTCCTGACTGTGTAGAATTAGCCAAAAAAGCAGGAATTACCGCTGTTATTCAGCCTGGAGGATCCATTAAAGATGAGTTAAGTATCAACTATTGCAACGAAAACAATTTGGCAATGGTATTTACAGGAACACGTCATTTTAAACATTAATTTGTTTAACTTTGTTTAATAATTTTTACAATACATAAAAACCTATGGGATTTTTTGATTTCATGACTGAGGATATCGCGATAGACCTTGGTACCGCAAACACTTTAATCATTCACAATGATAAAGTAGTTATTGACAGTCCTTCTATTGTCGCTAGAGATAGAGTATCAGGCAAAATCATTGCCGTTGGCAAAGAAGCCAATATGATGCAAGGAAAAACGCATGAAAACATAAAAACAATTAGACCATTAAAAGATGGTGTAATTGCGGATTTTGATGCCTCTGAAAAAATGATCAGTATGTTCATCAAAAGTATCCCTGCGCTAAATAAAAAAATGTTTACTCCAGCATTGCGTATGGTTATCTGCATTCCATCAGGGATTACCGAAGTTGAAATGCGTGCCGTAAAAGAATCTTGCGAACGAGTAAACGGCAAAGAAGTATACTTAATTCATGAACCAATGGCAGCCGCAATTGGTATAGGTATCGACATTATGCAACCAAAAGGAAACATGATTGTAGATATTGGAGGAGGTACTACAGAAATTGCTGTAATTGCTTTGGGCGGAATTGTTTGTGACAAATCTGTAAAAATTGCAGGGGATGTATTCACGAATGACATTGTTTACTATATGCGTACCCAACACAACCTTTTTGTTGGAGAAAGCACCGCTGAAAAAATAAAAATCCAAATTGGAGCCGCTATAGAAGATTTAGAGAGTCCACCAGAAGATATGTCTGTTCAAGGGCGTGATTTATTAACTGGTAAACCAAAACAAGTAGAGGTTTCTTACCGTGAAATTGCTAAGGCATTAGACAAATCAATACAAAGAATCGAGGATGCTGTGATGGAAACTCTTTCGCAAACACCTCCAGAATTAGCAGCCGATATTTACAATACAGGGATTTATCTAGCTGGCGGAGGTTCTATGTTGAGAGGACTTGACAAACGAATTTCTCAAAAAACAGATTTACCAGTTTACATTGCGGAAGATCCATTGCGAGCTGTTGTACGAGGAACTGGTATGGCCTTAAAAAATATTACTAAATTTAAAAGTATCTTGATTAAATAAGCATTTTCAAAAATCAACTTATATAACCCATCCGCAATTATCACTTAATTATTCCATTACAAAATGCAGCAAATATTTAATTTTATTACTAGAAACAGTTATAGAATACTGTTTTTGCTGCTTTTGGGGATATCATTAACACTCACTATTCAGTTTCATTCCTTTCACAGAAGCAAAGTCATAAGCTCCGCTAATGTAGTAAGTGGCAGCATTTATAAAGAAATAAATGAAACCAAAGAATACTTAAACTTAAGAAAAGAAAACGAAGACTTAGCGCTAGAAAACGCGATGTTGAGAAGCCTACTCTTTCAGGTTAAAGACTCCGCTTTTATGTCAAAACTCGACACTATCAAAGGAGTAAAACCCTCGGATATTGTAGTTGCCAAGGTAATCAAGAACTCTTATAGCGTTTACGAAAACTATCTTACCCTTGACGCAGGTGCCAAACAAGGTATTAAACCTGATATGGCTGTAATCAATAGTCTTGGAATCGTAGGAATTACGGATGACACTTCAGAAAACTACTCAACTGTAGTTAGTATTTTGAATAAAAAGTCTAGAATTAATGCCAAAATAAAAAAATCCAATCATTTTGGATCATTGATTTGGGATGGAAAAAGTACCGGTTTCGTTCAATTGGTCGATGTGCCTAGACTAGCTACCATTCATAAGGGTGATACAGTTGTTACAGGAGGCCAATCTGTCATTTTCCCAGAAAACATTAATATTGGTACAATTCATAGAGTTTTTCGTGATAAGGATAATCAAACTAATTTTTATACTCTCGAAGTCAAACTATTTAACGACATGACGAATTTGGGTCATGTTTATATTCTTAAAAGCAAAGGAAAAGAAGAAATTACAAAATTAGAAAACCAAAGAAAGAAGGATGAATAGTACATTGATTGTAAATTTTTTCCGTTTTATAGCATTATTAGCAATACAAATCGTTGTTTTTAATAATATGAATTTCTATGGCTATATTAGTCCCTTTCCTTATATTTTGTATATTATATTGTATCCTGTAAACGGTAATAAATCAACTTTGCTTGTCTCAAGTTTTATGCTCGGTTTGATTATGGATATGTTTACAAATTCGGGTGGAGTACACGCTACAGCATGTTTAATTTTGGCTTACTATAGACCTTATATTTTTAAATTCTCTTTTGGTCTTAGTTATGAATACCAAACGGTAAAACTAAACGATGTACTGACCCCGGAACGGTTCTCATTTTTGCTCATATCCATTCTTTTACATCATATCATTCTATTTACACTAGAAGCTTTTGAATTTAGTTTTATCCTTGATGTAGCATTAAGAACCTTGCTAAGCACTGTTTTTACTTTACTTTTATCTATCACCATCATATACCTTATTAAGCCAAATAAACGATGAGAAAAGTCTTGTTGCCTGCTTTAATTATTATTGGCGCTGCACTGCTTGTAATTCGAATATTTTACCTTCAAATCATTGACGACACTTTTAAATTAAAGTCCGAAAACAATGCTATAAAGATAAAATACGATTATCCTGAGCGTGGTTATATTTATGACCGATTTGGAAAACTATTGGTTGCCAATCAGGCTTCCTATGATATCATGGTAATTCCAAGAGAAATTAAAAATTTAGATACCTTAGAATTCTGTCAACTTTTAAATATAAAAAAAGAAGATTTTATTAAAAATATTGAAAAGGCTAAAGTGTACAGCCCAAGACTTCCTTCCGTATTTTTATCACAATTGAACAAGGTTGAATTCGCTGCTTTTCAGGAAAAAATAAGAAATTTTGAAGGGTTCTATTTTCAAAAAAGGTCCTTAAGAGATTACCAAGCCAATTTTGGCGCCAATATTTTTGGATTTATCACCCAAGTAAATGATAACATCATCAAAAAGAACCCATACTATAAAAGTGGAGATTTGATTGGTAAACAAGGAGTAGAAGAAAGCTATGAAGAAATTCTACGAGGAATTAAAGGAGTAACCTATACACAGAAGGACAAATACAACCGTGAAATTGGCCCATACAAAGACGGGCGTTACGATACAATAGCGGTTCCTGGAAAAGACATTACTCTAACAATAGATGCAGAAATTCAAAAGTATGGCGAAGAATTGATGGTCAATAAAAGAGGTGGAATTGTTGCTATTGAACCAAAGACTGGTGAAATTCTGGCTTTAATAACAGCACCTTCTTATGATCCTGGTATTCTAGTAGGAAGACAACGTTCAAAAAACTACACCAAATTGTATCGTGATTCTATTGCAAAACCGCTTTATGACCGAGGACTTTTGGCTGAATATCCCCCAGGTTCTCCTTTCAAAATCATGACTGGACTTGTAGCCCTTCAGGAACAGGTAATCGACGAAAACACAACCGTAGCATGTCATCACGGATTCAGTTATGCTAGAGGCCGCTTTATGCGTTGTCATTGTCGCGGAGGTCTGTTGCAATTACATCGTGGAATCTATGAATCTTGTAATGCGTATTTTGGAACAGCTTACATGAGAACTATTAATAAGTATGCTAAACCAGGTTATGCTGTTGACGTATGGAGTGACCACGTAAAAAGTTTTGGTCTAGGTCAATTTATGGGATATGATTTACCAACAGGACGTAGAGGAAAAATCCCTACTTCAGCTACCTATAAAAAAATGTATCCAAACGGGGGCTGGAGAAGTACCGCTATTGTTTCAAACGCTATTGGACAAGGAGAAGTCTTAATGACCCCGATTCAATTGGCTAATATGATGGCAACTGTTGCTAATGAAGGCTATTATTACACCCCTCACATCATCAAAAAAATTGCAGGAACTACTATTGATAAAAAATTCACTACTAAGCACGTAACTACCATAGATAAAAGTCATTTCAAACCCATTATTAGTGGACTTTTTGATGTTTATAATATGGGTACAGCAGCTGGTTTGAGAGTAGAAGGCATTGACATTTGTGGAAAAACAGGAACTGCCGAGAATTTTGCCAAAATTAATGGGGTTAGAACGCAGTTAAAAGACCACTCGATTTTTGTGGCTTTTGCCCCAAAAGACAATCCTAAAATTGCCATCGCCATAATGATTGAAAACGGTGGATTTGGTTCTACTATTGCGGGACCAATAGCTAGTTTGATGATTGAAAAGTATTTAAAGAAAAAAATCACAAGAACAGATCTTGAAACTAGAATACTCAATACAAGTTTGCAAGGTCAATATGCAAAATTAGGCGGATTGAATGAGGATGTAAAAAGAGAGTTACGAATTAAAGATTCTATTGCACAACTCAAATTAAAGAAACAAAATCCAAAACTTACGACTGAAGTAAAAATGGACAGCACCAAGAAAAACTAAATCATTTGTACTAAAATGAAAAACCAAAGTATAACTAGCAATATTGACTGGATTTGTGTACTAATTTACATAGCACTTGTTGTTTTAGGATGGCTAAACATTTACTCTTCTTCTCTATCCTCTGAAGAAGGCACCTCAGACAAACAATTGATATTTATACTATTTGCTATTCCTTTAATCTTTACAGTGCTTTATGTAGATGGCAAGTTCTATGAAAAATATGCGTCTATTATTTTTGCAGTTTCACTAATATCATTACTTGGTTTATTTGCGTTTGGTAAAACGATTGCAGGTCAAAGATGCTGGTATGCCATTGGTAGTTTTACCCTACAACCCTCAGAATTTGCAAAAGCTGCAACAGCTCTAGCCTTAGCAAAGTATCTGAGTGACCCGCAGATCAATCTTAAAGAATTCAACAGACAAATTCAAGCATTAGCGATCGTCTTTTTGCCTGTAATGCTCATTTTACCTCAGCCAGACCCAGGTAGCGCATTGGTTTACAGCATCTTTATCATTGTCCTGTATCGCGAAGGTTTGCCAGGATGGTATGTTGGAACCGGGTTTGCTATCATACTTCTATTTGTATTAACTTTAGTTTTAGAAACCTATGTTGTGATTTTATTTGCCGCCTTGGTATTGTTAGCCATACATTTTAAATCACGCTTAGCCGATAGAAACATCCTCAGAAGCTTTCTGATTTTAGCTTTAATTTCAGGATTTGTTTTTTCCGTTAGTTTTGTATTCGACCATGTGTTCAAACAACACCACAGAGATCGTTTTAATATCGTATTAGGCAAAGCGGTAGACGACAAAGGATTTGGTTACAACACCAATCAATCTGAAATCGCCATTGGCTCTGGAGGTTGGCTAGGAAAAGGATTTTTAGAAGGCACTCAAACCAAAGGAGGATTCGTACCTGAACAACATACCGATTATATCTTTACTACCGTTGGAGAAGAATGGGGCTTTTTGGGGGCAAGTGTTGTCATCTCTTTGTTTGTCATTTTGTTATTGCGCATCATTTATTTGGCAGAAAGACAAAAAACAAAATTTAGTCGAGTTTACGGCTATTCTGTGGCGGCCATACTATTCTTGCACTTTTTTGTAAACATAGCGATGGTAGCTGGTGTATTCCCTACAATTGGTATTCCGTTGCCTTTCTTTTCTTATGGAGGTTCAGGACTCTGGGGATTCACCATTTTACTCTTTATTTTTATAAAAATGGATGCGAACAAAGTAAATGAATGGTAAATCAATTAAAACTCCATTCTTTGTAGCTAACTTTTTTTTCTAATTGATTTTCAATAGTGTCTGGCAGCTGAGGAAAAAAGTCTATTCCCGTTAATTTTTCAATTTGATCAACGGATACCACATATTCATACAGAGGTTTAGTACTCGCTCTATTTGGAATCAAAAAAGCAATTAAACGGTATTTACCCTGATTTTCATCCAAAACTATTTTGTAAAAATAATTGGGTACTGCAACTTTTTCTTTGCCAATAGTTTTTAAATTAGGTGCTAAAACCCCTGCTGTAACAATAAATAATCCATCATATTTTACCGCCCAGTATCTAACTTTTTCTTCTAATCGATTCCATATTCCGCTATTGAATTCATGATCCTGAGGCGAAATATTTGAGGTTAAAAAAGTAGCTTCATAGGCTTTTTTATTAAATTCTCTATCAGCAGCTGGACATAAGTGCCCTTTGTCATAGCCAGATTTTTTGTAATTACGCCAATCGGCTGAATTTGTAGTTACTCTATTATCTTGAATAAAAAAAGGGCGTTTAAAGTGGGCATTAACAACCTGTTCTTTCTTCAATTCATAAGCTACCCACTCCGCTTGTTCATACTTTTCATGATAAGATAAAGTATAAAAATCATGATCTACAATTGCTTTAGTGGTAGACTTTGGCAGAAGATTTATCTTAGCACCATTAGATTGATTCAAAGCAAATAATGTAGTAGTAACAGTATTTGATTCAACAAAATTACTTGTACCTTTTTGTTCTTCCACAAAAGAAAAAAATGGGATAAAAAGAAATAAAACTAAATACTTACTCATATTCTAATGCTTAAGAGATTAAACAAAAACGACCCAAAATAAAACTATTTTGAGTCGTTGTCTGAAAAAATTAAGTCTTTAAGATTTAACTAATTTGCTATTCATCGCTTTTGAAGGCATTGATTTTGCGATAGTCTTGGGTTGCAAATCATCCAAAACATTAAGAGCTTCTTCAACATAAATATCTTTTGACAAACTCTCGTGCCATCTTTCTCTTTTTTCTTTCAATGTTGGATCTTTTTTGTATTCTTCTATTTCATAAGGTAAAGAAGAAAACTTCAATTGATTTTTATACTCAAAAATTGGCTTGTATTTTTTAGCCATTTCTTCTACGCTATTTTGTGCAGTTCTAAATTTATCAATATTCAAACTATAAGTATTTTCATTGCTTTTGCTATCAATCCATTTAGCATTTTCTTCTATTAATTTAAACTGAGGATTTTCAGCAATTCTAGCTTTACTTTTAGCAATGGCTTTATCAAAATTTTCAGTTTTTTTCCATTGTGTAAAAGGAGCAGCGTCGATTTTGTCCCATGGCATTGCATTATCAACATCGCGTTCTCCCATTTTCAAATAAGCATAACGATCTGGCATTACCACATCACTACTAACGCCTTCACGCTGCGTAGAACCGCCATTTATTCTATAAAATTTTTGAGTAGTCGTTTTTAAAGCTCCTAAATCACCCACAGAACTATTACGGACAAACTGATTCAAATCAATCACGTTTTGAACTGTTCCTTTTCCGTAGGTTTGCTTGCTACCAATAATAATTCCGCGTTTGTAATCTTGTATAGCAGCTGCTAGAATTTCTGATGCAGAAGCTGAAAAACTATTCACCATAATTACCAATGGTCCATCCCACTCAATTTTTGGATCCTTATCATAAAGCACTTCTTTTTTCTTGCCCGCAGATTTCACTTGAACAATTGGCCCTTCTTGAATAAAAAGTCCAGCAATATCCACTACAGTAGACAAAGAACCTCCTCCATCGTCTCTGACATCTAACACAATTCCGTTTACTTTAGCTTGCTTCAAACGTTCTACCTCAAGAGCAATATCTTTACCGGCATCACGTCCGTCACGGTTTTCAAAATCGATATAGAATTTAGGCAAATAAATCACTCCATAACGCAATCCATTTTTCTCCACCACACTGGATTTTGCATACGTTTCTTCAATTTCAACGATATCACGAACAATAGAAATGTTTTTAATGGTTCCATCAACCTTTTTAACCGTCAAACGAACAATAGTACCTTTTGGCCCTTTTATTTTTTTGACTACGTCATCTAAGCGCATTCCTACCACATCAACTGGTTCTGCACTAGCTTGACCTACTTTCAAAATAACATCTCCAGCCTCGAGTTGTCGCCCTCTCCAAGCAGGACCTCCTGAAATCAATTCACTAATTTCTGTAAAATCATTTTTCTTTTGCAAACGAGCACCAATTCCTTCGAGTTTCCCACTCATACTCACATCAAAACGTTCTTTTTCTTCTGGTGCAAAATAGCTTGTATGAGGATCAAAACGAGTCATAATAGAATTGATATACACCGTAAACCAATCATCTCTGGTCAATTCTTTAATAAAACCAAACGATTCGTCTAAAGACTTGCCAATATTCACTCTACTTTCTGCTTCTAATTCTGCAAAAGTCTTTATTTTAGTATTTTTATCTGCTTTTAAATTAGCATCCATTCCTAAATCAGAACTTAATTCTTCTGTTTTAGTTGTTTCTGTACCTTCAACTGCTTTCCCCTTACTTTCTTGCAAACGCAAACGCTCCGTAATAGAAGATAAGGCAGACAATTTCATTTGTTTACGCCATCTTTCTATCAATTCTTTATTGTTTTTAGCATAAGGCATTTTTTCATAATCTGTGTCGAAACTTTCATCAATAGAAAAATTATTCGGAGTAGCCAATAATGCTTTGTAGACTTTCTTGCTTTCTTCCATACGAACCATCAAGCGAGAATACGTCAACTCGAAAAAAGTTAATTCTTTATTATTGATTTGGTCATCTAAATCCAATTCGTATTTAGCAAATTCATCGATATCTGATTGCAAGAAAAAGCGTTTAGAAGGATCCAAGGCTTGAATATAATCTTTATAAACCCCTTTTGAAAATTCGTCATCCATAACCGCTGGATCATAATGCCCTTTTTCAATTACAAAAGTCAACAACTCCAATAAGAGTCTATCTCGTTCTGGATCTGCAGTGTCCTTCTTTGAACCATTAATGGTAAAAGCAAACAATACTCCTGACAAGCATAATGTAGCAAGTATAATTTTAAAATTTTTTCTCATAAAAGTAATAATAGCATTCATCAATCCAATGTGTAATTTATGTAAAGATAAAGCCAAGAAACATTGGCTCTTTATAAATTTTTGTTAAAGATATAAAAATGTTTATAGGATTTAATTTTTATGAAAAAAGTTAACAAAAAAAAGGATTTAGCTACTTTTTAATACGAACCCCTAGTATATTTGTGAAAATTTAAATCAAAACCATGTCTTCCAAAAAGCCACTCCTATTAATTACCAATGATGACGGAATTTCCGCCCCTGGAATCCAAGCCTTAATCAGTGTAATGACTCAAATTGGAAATGTTATCGTTGTTGCCCCAGACAAACCTCAGAGTGCCATGGGACATGCCATTACCATCAACAGTACTTTGTATTTGAATAAACTTTCGAAAGAGGGAGATGCCATTACCCAATACAGCTGTTCTGGAACACCGGTAGATTGTGTAAAAATGGCGACTAATGAAATCTTGAAGCAAAAACCAGATTTATGTGTTTCAGGGATTAATCACGGATCCAACTCCTCTATTAATGTCATTTATTCAGGCACCATGAGTGCAGCCGTTGAAGCTGGAATCGAGGGTATTCCTGCCATTGGATTTTCGCTTTTGGATTATAATTGGGATGCTGATTTTACACCGATTTTGTCTTTTGTAAAAAAAATAGCCCTCGAAACGCTAGAGAAAGGACTTCCAGCAGGAGTTGTTTTGAATGTCAATTTTCCGAAACTAGAAGAACAAAACATCAAAGGCATTAAAATTTGCCGACAAGCCAAAGCACAATGGGTAGAGAAATTCGACAAGAGAAAAACACCTTTCGGGAAAGAATATTATTGGTTAAGTGGTGAATTTGTCAACCAAGACAAAGGAGAAGACACCGATGAATGGGCTTTAGAAAATGGTTACATTTCGGTAGTTCCTGTTCAATTTGATTTGACGGCACATCACAGCATTCAACAACTCAACACATGGAATTGGGATGAATAAAATTGATGTATTATATGGTTTCCTTATTGGATTAGCAGCTTCGTTACTAGGCTCATTTTTATTTATGACGTTTTTCACAGATTATGAATTTATAGAAGGCGTTCAAATACTAAAATCACAAGGCTATTTGGGAAAACTAATCACTGTTGGCTCTATATTGGATTTGGTTGCATTTGGAATTTTACTAAAAATAAATAAAGAATTGATGGCTAGAGGAGTAGTTTTTTCCGTAATCATTTTAACGATAATCACCTTGATGTATAGGTAACAAAATAAAAAAAACGTTACCTTTTGAAGGCATAGCATCAAAACAAATAAGTGTATTCTTATTTTACTCCAAAAAAGCAGCTTTATTCTATTGATATTAAAAGAGATGTAAATTATTTGCCTTAATTTTATTGCTGCAATAAATTTTGTTCAACTTAAACATGAAAAACATGAAAACTACCATTTTTTTTAAATCATTAATAAAAAAAGGATTTGTTCTCTCATTCCTTTTTGCAATCTCTTTGGTTTATTCTCAATCTGCCCCTAAAAAGAATGACATTACACCCATCGATTCTACTTATTTTGCTAAAGATCGACTGAAAGGAAAAGTTATCATAATTACTGGCGCAGCAAGAGGAATTGGTCGCGCTACAGCTATTAGAGCTTCCAAAGAAGGAGCTTCAGTGGTAATTGCAGATTGGTTAGAAAAAGAAGGTAATGCGACTGCCAAAACTATTGAAGCCAATGGAGGAAAAGTATTATTTGTAAAAACAGATATTAGAAGTACTGAGGACTGTAATAGATTGGTGTCTGAAACCATTAAAAAATTCGGAAAATTAGACGGAGCAGTATTGAATGCCGGTGTAATGGATGGAATACATTCTGGTGATCCTTTGGATTACGACAAACAAAAAGCTTTATTACCTTCTGCAGTAGATACAGCTACTGATGAATATTGGGATTTTGTTTTTGATGTAAATGCTACTGGAACTTTCAAATCAATGCGTTCTGTTTTGAAACAATTACTTAAAGAAGGAAAAGGAGGCGCGCTAGTAACTGTAGGCTCAATTGCAGGATTAACAGGACTGGCCGGAAATCCCGCCTATGTAGCCAGTAAATATGCTGTAAATGGATTAACCAAAAGTGCAGCAATTGATTATGCTCCGTATGGAATTCGAGTGAATTCTGTAAATATGGCAGCAACAAAAACACCTATGACTGATAAAGCCTTCGAATTTGTAAAAGAAGTAAAAAAAAGAGGCATCACAGGAATGGGAGGTGCTAAGACAGAAAGTTTACTCATGTTAAATGACAGCAAGCATAGAATGTCAACCTCTTGGGAACAAGCATCAGTGATTTTATTTTTATTATCAGATGAAGCCTCTAATTTGACTGGAGGAACTTACGCAACTGACGGAGGATGGACTGCTTACTAATCTAAAAAGATGATGAAAAAAATTGGAATTCTTTTCCTATTCCTCTTTATAGGATTAAATGTAACTTTTGCTCAAGAAAGTGGTAATTTTTTGGAAGGAGAAAACATTCAGTCAGTTGTTATCGAATTCAAAAATCCTTTGGATGATGATTTAAATCAAAAGAATTTAAATGCAAAAATTGAGCTGCTTTTCCCTGTTTATCCGCAAACTACCGTAAGAACCATTTTATTGGATGCGTATGCCGCCAAGGTAAAACAATTACCCGAAGTAGCTGATGCGTACTACGAAGTTAGGCCATCACTTACAGGAGACATCAACGTAACCTTGAAAGTAACCCTAAGCGATACTTTGAAAGACAAACCTTCAAAAAGCGGAGTTTTAGCTGGAGGAAAAGATTTCCCCTTGTTGTATTTAGATAATAAATCTTTACTAACTACAAAATTTGCTTTGGCAGAAATGCTGTATTCTAACAATAACTCTTGGTATGGAAGAGATGATGCTATGCTACAAGGAAATCCACTTGTAGATGGCCCTGCCGGAAAAGGATATACTGGTTGGTTTGAAGGCTGGGTTTCAGGAGGAATATACGGTATCACAACATTGTCGAATAAACGCAATATCTATTTATATGGAGGCGCTAGCTTCATTATGAGCGGAAGTGCTGGAAGGGAATTATTTACGGATGTTTCCAGAATACATACTGCTTTTGATGATGCTTATGTTGGTTTTTTTGGCACCAAATCTTTTTCAAAAGGAAATCTTTTGAGTTATAATTTTTCTGTTGGAAGGCAACAATTTACGATAGGTAACGGTTTCATCATTCGAAATACCGCTTCGAATGGTGGAGATAGAGCTGCATTACAACTCAATCCAAGGTGGGCAGCGGATTATCTAGGATTGGCAACCATTAAGTACAACAATTTAATGTTGCAAGTATTTCAAATCAATCCCGATGAATTACCCATTATAGATTCAAGAACAGTGATGAACGGTTTCAATACGGAATACGGCATTAACTTAGGTCATAAAGTGGGCTTTACCTATTTGAATGTTTCTAGATCAGATTTTGGTTATTATACACCTACGGGTGATGTTTTTAGACGCAACGGCCTAAATCTCTATAACATTCGTTATTTTAAAAATTTGACCCAAGGAAATGCTGGGCTTTTAATTAAAACCGAATTGGCTCACGAAACCAATTCTAATTTCAAAATGTCTGCTTTTGCTGGCTATGGAGAAATAGGATGGAGTTTTGCCAAAGCCAAAGCGTCACCTACCTTTATCTATCGTTTTTCATATTTTTCTGGAGACGATCCCACTACTAAAACCTTCGAAAGATGGGATCCATTGTTGACTGGCGGAAATGGTGAAGATTGGGTTTTGGGTGCCAATCATTTTAAAATTGTGCAAAACAGCAATTTGATTGCTCATAAAATTCAAGCTAGTTTAAGGGTTAGTAAAAAAGTAGAATTAGTCCCTCAATATTTCTATTTCCTAGCAGCCAATAACAACAATGTAGGAGGAAATCCTGCATTAAGCTACATGCCACAAAAAGAATACGGTCAAGAAGTTAATCTAACTTGGAAATATTTTCATTCTAGAAAATGGTATTTTCATGGGCATTTTGCACAAACTATTCCCGGTGCTGGAGTAAAGGAAGCATTAGGAGGTGATGCCAAATCTTGGTTTAGCGCTATGTTATTTTTTAGGTATTCGTTAAATTAAAAATTTTAAATTGAATAGCAGAAAATACCTATTTGAATCCATTATAACTAACAAGAGGCAAAGTGTTTTTATTACCTTTGCCTCTTGTTGCTTTATTCAGTTTTTCCATTGTTAATGAAATTAGACAAAGTTTCTTTAAAAAAAGTAACAAAATCAAAAGATTGGTCATAAAAAAATATTAGAATCATCTATTTATGAAATACTACATCATTGCAGGAGAAGCCTCAGGAGATTTGCATGGGTCCAACTTGATGAAATCTATTTATCAAGAAGATTCAACTGCTGAAATTCGTTTTTGGGGTGGCGATTTAATGCAAAAAGTGGGTGGGACTTTAGTAAAACACTACCGCGATTTAGCATTTATGGGATTTGCAGAAGTGGTAATGAATCTAAAAACCATTCTCAACAACATCAAAATATGCAAAACGGATATTTTGGCTTTCCAACCTGATGTTATCGTTTTTATTGATTATCCTGGTTTTAATTTGAGAATTGCCAAGTGGTCAAAAGCCTTAGGTTTTAAAAATCACTATTATATTTCCCCACAAATTTGGGCTTGGAAAGAAAGTAGAATCAAAGAAATCAAACGAGATATTGACAAAATGTATGTGATTCTTCCGTTTGAAAAAACCTTTTACGAAGACAAGCATCATTTTCCTGTTTCCTTTGTAGGTCACCCGCTTATTGATGCCATACAAGCACATCCGTTAGTGGATGATGCTACTTTTAGAAAAGAGAACCAATTGAACGATTTGCCAATTATTGCTTTATTACCAGGAAGCCGTAAACAAGAAATCACCAAAATGCTGAGTGTTATGCTAAGCGTAGCCGATGATTTTAAAGAATATCAATTTGTAATCGCTGGTGCGCCAAGTCAGGAGTATTCATTTTACCAACAATTCATTACTTCAGATAACATTAAATTTTTATCGAACAAAACCTATGATTTGTTGCAACACGCTACTGCAGCCCTTGTTACTTCTGGAACAGCAACACTTGAAACGGCATTGTTCAAAGTACCTGAAGTGGTTTGCTACAAAGGAAATTGGATTTCGTATCAGATAGCTAAAAGAATCATTACCTTAAAATACATTTCACTGGTCAACTTGATTATGGACAAAGAAGTAGTTACCGAGTTGATTCAAGACGATTGTTCTACCCAAAGAATTAAAACAGAATTACAAAAAATTCTATATCCTGAGCATCGAAAAGTTGTACTAGAAAACTATACTCTACTTGAAAAAAAATTAGGCGGTAAAGGAGCAAGCAGTACCACCGCAAAATTAATTGTAGCCGATTTAAAATAATTTAAATAAACACCATTTCTTACTAAAATTTGTATTTTAGTAGAATGAATGTGTTACAATTCCCACTTATTAAAATTACGATTGGATTTATAATAGGCCTAATTACAGCTTATTATACAACCTTATCCATCGAATTAACTATTCTATTTGCTGTAATTGCGCTACTGAATTTACTGGCGGCTTATTGGTATGTTCAAAAGAAGAATAGCCACAGTCTGTATTTTGAAGGTTCTTCACTATTTGCATACTTCACACTTGGACTCCTTGTTCTGGCCCTACATACAGAAAGTAATCATAAAAATAGTTACACCAATTATCCTGAAGCCTTTCAAAAAAGAAATTGGATAGAGTTCATCATTAGAGAAAAACTCAGGGATTCCAATCAAAACTATCGCTATGTAGCCTTGATTCAAAGTATAAACCATCAACATAAAAGTGGCAAAATCGTTCTAAATATTCCTAGAAATTCTGGTATAATGCCTTTGAAAATAGGAAATCAGATACGCTGTTCTATTCAATTGATAAAAACTGAAAAACCTAAAAACCCCAATCAATTTGATTACTCGGCTTATCTCAAAAACAAGCAGATTTACGCTCAAGCCTATGTAAATCAAGAAGCTATTTTTTATCATAAAACGCTATCAAAAGACATTTGGTACTATACCTCGAAATTGAGAACAACCATTGTAACTCATTTAGAAGAAAGTGGTTTTGACAAAAAAGCATTGCCAGTAGCGATGGCATTACTATTGGGACAACAACAAGATGTTGACCCAAACATTACGAAAGACTATCAATATGCAGGTGCAGTCCATATTTTATCTGTTTCTGGGCTTCATATAGGTTGCATTGTACTATTCATAAATTTTTTACTTAATCCCATTCCCAACAACAAGAAAGGACGTTTTATTAAATTATTACTTTCATTAATCACCTTAGCCTTGTTTGGAGTTTTGGCAGGATTGGCTCCATCGGTTGTGCGTTCTATTACAATGTTTTCTTTTGTTGCCGTTGGACATTATTGGAGACGAAGCACCAATATCTATCATACTCTAGTTGTTTCAATATTTTTAATACTATTGTTTCAACCCTATTTCTTATTCGATGTAGGCTTTCAATTGAGTTATGCGGCTTTGTTTTTTATTGTTTGGTTGCAACCAGTATTGTCAAATTATTGGACACCAAAAAACAGAATTTTAAAATTCTTCTGGGACATAATAACCGTTTCATTTGCTGCTCAAATTGGAACTTTACCGATGAGTCTCTATTATTTTCATCAATTCCCTGGATTATTTTTTGTAACCAATTTATTAGTACTGCCGCTAGTAAGTGTCATTATGCTTCTTGGAGTGATGGTGATGACAATAGCCACTTTCACATCCTTACCCATTTGGTGTATCAAACCTTTAGAATGGGGTATTTCATTAATGAATTCAATCATTCATTGGGTCGCTTCGTTTGAAAGTTTCATTTTCACCAATATTCCGAGTACATTTTACTTAATGATTGCCTCCTACTTTTTTCTAATTGCGCTTGTTTTATGGTGGAAGAAAAACTCTTTTACTAGAATTACTTTCTTCTTCTCATCAATAATCATTTTTCAACTGGTTCTAATCAAAAACAAACTAGACTATGGCAGCAGTAAGGAGTGGGTCGTACTGAATGCCTCAAGAAAAACCATTATTTGCCAACGAATAGGAAATGAAATAGAAGTCATTTCGAATGCTATTCCAAATTCAGAAATTCTGAAGAATACCGTTTTGCAAAATTATGCAACTGGAACATTTAGTGCGATTACAAAACAAAGTCCTTTAAAAAACTTGGCTTATTTTAACGGAAATCACATTCTTATTTTAGACAGTAGCAGCGTATATTTTCCAAATAAAGCAACAGATGTTTTACTACTAACAGCATCACCAAAAGTAAATTTAGAGCGCGTCATAAAAAACAATACACCAAAGATGGTCGTGGCAGATGCTTCTAATTACAAATCATTGATAACCTTATGGGAACGAACCTGTGATCAACAAAAAATCCCTTTCCACTCAACTCGTGAAAAGGGATATTTTTACATTAAAGAGTAATTATCTAAAAAACTATTTTTTCTTTTGCGCTAAAAAACCATTGGCTACAGCCAACCAAGCGGATGGACCACCAGCTACATAGCCTGTGCTTCCTAAGCCTTGAAAATTAGTTTTACCATTTTTTGTTACCCCTTTGGCAAAATGAATCGTAGGATAGCCTTGAACTCCGAAGGCTTGTTGCAATTCCTCATTTTGCTTTCTAATCTCGGCAGTTTGGTATTGTTTTCGAGGATAATCAAGCTCTACTAAAATCACATTATCTTTGGCCCATTTAGCAAACTCTGGCGTTTTCAATACCTCTTTTTGCAAACGAATGCACCATCCACACCAATCACTTCCTGTAAAAAATAACAAAAGAGGTTTATTTTCTTTATTTCCTACCTTAATGGCTTCATTTACATTAGTAAACCATTTTAGTTCTTGCGCTTGCCCTTCGATTACACAAAATGTAAACAAAAGAAATACAATTATTTTTCTCATATGTGTTATTGATTTTTTGACAAATGTATATAAAATTCTAACGTTTAATTGTTGGCTACTTTACTTCTTGCATTAATTTTCTAACCAATGGCGAAAGTAAAATCAAAACCACACCAGCAATTAAGGCATAAATAGCCAATTGTAAATAACCATCTGTAAAAGATTGTAATTTAGACATTAGTGAAGTTCCAGTATTAGACATAGAAATTTCAGCACCTAATTTTCCAGCAAACAATTGTCCAAATGCGCTTGCCAAAAACCACAAGCCCATCATCATTCCAAACAATCTTTTTGGAGATAACTTAGTGATAATTGACATTCCAATAGGGCCTAAACAAAGTTCCCCCAGGGTAGTAACTAAATAAGCTAGAGTAAATAAATTCAATGAAGTAATTCCCTTATCATTTGCAAAAAACTTAGTATAATAAAAAATAAAAAAAGAGGCAGACAAAAATAAAAAACCAATACCAAATTTTATCAAAGTATTTGGCTCTATCCTTCTTTTGGCTAACCAAAGCCACAACAATCCAACCAAAGGACTAAAAACAACAACAAATAATGTATTTGAACTATTATTAACTGCATTAGGGTCAACGGTAAAACCTAACAAATCATAATCCAAATTATCTTTTGCGAACAAGGATAAAGAACCACCACTTTGTTCATAAATTGCATTAAAAACCAAATAAAAGAAAATAAAAACAAAAGCAGCAATCATCTTTTTTTGCATCTTATGATCCCCTAACTTAATCACTTCGTAAACAAAATAAACTACTGCAATTATGCCTATTGTATACATAAAATAATCTGTGAAATCTGTGTTCTTAACCATAATAAAAATAAATGGTATGCTTAATAACGAAATTAAATAAACACAAACTTCTCTAAATTTTCTTTTACTTGGCGCTAAATGTAACAATGGGGAGTCCCCAATAGGCCCCAAATGCTTTTTGGTAAATAAAAAAGTTATCAATCCAAAAGCCATTACAATTGCAGCCGAAAGAAAACACAAGGGCCAAGAATAATATTTACCAAGATATATACATATAATTCCTCCAAAAAAACCTCCAATATTAATACCTGCATAAAACATTCCATATCCAGCATCTCTTCTATTATCTTTTTCATGATAAAGCTCTCCAACCATGGATGAAATATTAGGTTTAAAAAAGCCAGTACCAATAATTGAAAATGCCAACCCATAATAAAACAATTGTTGAGGAGCCAAAGCAATAAGCAAATTCCCCAAAATCATAACAATTCCACCAAAGAATAATGATTTTCTAAATCCTAAAATTTTATCGGCAAAAACACCTCCAATAAAGGTAAACGCATACACAAAAGCCTGAATAGCACCGTATTGCAAGCTAGCTGCTGCATCTTTAAGCAAAAGCTGATCGACCATGAAAAAAGTTAAAACTCCACGCATTCCATAAAAACAAAAGCGCTCCCACATCTCAACTGTAAACAAATACCACAATTGTTTTGGGTATTTCCCTTTAAAATTCTGAATTTGTTCTAATGTTATATTTGATTCCATTTACTTAATTTAATTAATTCCTTTTTCTTTCATCACCTTATTCAATTCTTTTACCAAAGCAAACATCAGTAATGTTGCAAAAATTAAAAGACTAAAATTAATCCAGAAAAAATTAGCTTTGTTTTCATAAGAATCCCACATACTGGCCAAAACGCCGCTTAATTTGTTACCGATTGAAGTGGCCAAAAACCAACCACCCATCATCAAAGAGGTGATGTTTTTTGGACTTAATTTTGAGACCACAGATAATCCCATCGGACTTAAGAATAATTCACCAATAGTAATTACCCCATAATTGGCCACCAACCACCATACGGAAACTTTTTCTGCGCCATTATTACCAATATGAACCGCAGCCACCATAACCAAGACCGATAAAGCTGAAATCAACAATCCAAAAGCAATTTTGGTAGGTGTTGAGGGTTCCTTTTTTCTGCTTCGCAAAAAAGTAAAAAACGCCACTACCAAAGGCGTCAAAAGAATTACCCAACCTGGATTAATCGATTGGCTCAAGTTTGCCGACCAAGTATAGATTTTACTTTCTTCTTTAGGCAATTTTTCTTTGGCTACATTTCTAAAATACAAAGGATAATCCACCACTTTGATGACTTTTCCATCTTCTTTCTGAATTCTAAATGCTGCATCATACAAGGCAACAGAATCTTTCTTATAAGTCAACGTATCAGTAAGCACCAACTTTGAACCAATTTGTTGTGTCACACCTGTTAATTCTCTATCAGTATATTTATCGCCCCAATTGTTGAGTGCAGAACCATTCAATTTAAAAACCGCCCAAAATAAAATCACCACTGCGAAAATTGAAAGCAAAGCCCCAATAGGTCGTTTATCTTCTACCTTAGCTTTAAAGTAAAGGCTTCCGTAAAAGAAAATCACTGGAATACAAGCGAACACAAAAGCATCGGTACTATCCGAACCAAAAATGGAACTGTCTAGGTTACTATCCGAAGTAATTCCTTTGATTAACCAACCAATCACTCCAAAAATCAACGAAGGCACTAAAATAAAAAGAACAATTTTGTAAAAAGGCATATCCCCTTCTTGAACTCCTTTCTTTTCGGTTTTATCCCCATAATGTTTGGTGCCCAACATAAATACCAAAACACCAATAAACATCCCCACACCAGCAGCCATAAAAGCTTCTTGCCAACCAAAAAGAATTTTTAGTGCCGCACCGAAGAAATTACAAATGAAAGCCCCAACATTGATTCCCATATAGAAAATGTTGTACCCTTCATCTTTTCGGTCTTTGTATTGCTCATCGTTATAGAAATTCCCCAATAAGGTAGAGATATTGGGTTTAAAGAAACCATTCCCAACAATGACCAACGTCATCGCAGTATACAACATTGGAATGCTGTGCACTCCCATAATTAGATATCCCACTCCCATCATTAATCCACCAATTATAATGGATTTTTTATAACCCAAATAACGGTCAGCAATTAATCCACCAATAAAAGGGGTTAAGAATACCAAAGCGATAAATGTTCCATACAAATCCGACGCTTCTTTTTCGGTCATTGAAAATCCAGCTTCTACATCTTTAAGATAAAGCGTAAAAATTCCAATCATTAAATAATAACCGAAACGTTCCCACATTTCAGACAAAAACAAATAAGGTAGAGCTTTAGGATGATTTTTCCACATAGAAAATAGTATTAAAAAATAAACCTACAAGAAATACTTGTAGGTTTAAAAAGAGTATAAATAAATTAACGGATACCGTGCATCATTTTTTTCAAAAATGGCGTCAACAAGAATAGAATAATTGCAGCTACACCAGTTGAAATAACGAATACCATAAAAAATTCAAATAAATTATGGATTTCAAAACCTGCAAAAACAGGATTGTTTGGACTAATTTGATTGGTTTCTAAAAGCTGTAATTGCTCTGGAGTTGGAACCATTTTTTTATCCAAAATGGCTTGTAAATCAATCCCCAATTCTTTCGCTTTAATAAACTTATCCCCAGTAGCAGGCAGAATAGACCCTAAAGTTCCTGCCAACGCATATCCTGAAGCGTTAGACAAAAAGAAAACACCATACAATAAAGAAGAAAAACGCTTTGGTGACAATTTACCAACTAATGAAAGTCCAATTGGAGACAAACACAACTCTGCACAAGTATTGATTAAGTATAAAAGAATTAACCATTTAATTGCCAACAATCCAGAAGTTCCTAAATCTTTAACTTGAGTAGCAATCATATAAAAACTTACTGCAATCAAAAATAAACCAATGGCTAATTTTACTGGCGAAATTGGTTCTTTATCATTAGCTCTTAATTTATCCCACAACACACTAAATGGAACGGCTAAAGCCACAACGAACAATCCATTAAAAATTTGAACCATAGAAGCTGGCATTTGGAAACCAAAGAAATTTCTATCGGTTTGGTAATCGGCGATAAAAGTCAATGAAGAACCTGCTTGTTCGAAAGCTGCCCAAAAGAAGATGATGAAAAAAGAAATAATATAAATTACCAAAATACGGTCGCGTTCTACTTTGGTCAAAGAACTATCAGATAAAATTAATCCTGCCAATGTAATACCCGCAGCATAAATAATTGGATAAATGATTGTTTTTACGACATTGGTTCCATCTACAGAAAAATGAAACGCGAGAAACAAACCTACAAAAGCAACTACAGAAAGGGCTAAAGCTTTGGTTGAAAAAACAGCACTTTGAGCTTCTCCTTCTTCATAATCTGAAGATTCATTTTTAGAAGGCAATCCACCTAATGGTTTTCCTTCTGGAGAAACTACATATTTATCTTTTAGGAAGTAAAACAAAATGGTTCCAATGAACATCGCTGCTGCTGCTGCTAAGAATCCCCATTTGAAAGCATGAATATCTCTGATTCCGCCAGTATCTTTTACATCGCCCAAATAAGGACAAATAAACTGACCTAAAAAAGCTCCTAAATTAATTCCCATATAGAAAATAGTAAAAGCAGTATCCAATTTGCTTTTTTCTTGTTTTGGATACAAACTTCCCACCATACTTGAGATATTTGGTTTAAAGAATCCGTTTCCAAAAACAATAATTCCCAATGCGCTATACATTAACGTAGTAGCTAATGATAAATTGGTTGGAAAAATGCTTCCGCTAAAGAACAACAACAATTGCCCTACCGCCATCATTAATCCACCTAAAAGAATACAGTTTCTATTTCCAAAAAAACGATCTGCAATAAAACCTCCCAACATGGGTGTTAAATAACACAATCCTAGAAAACCACCATAGATTAAAGAAGCATCTTCTTCTTTCATTAATAATGAATTTACTAGGAACAGCACCAATAGGGTTCGCATTCCATAGAAATTGAATCGTTCCCACATTTCTGTTCCAAACAATACCCAAAGTCCTTTTGGATGTGCTGTTTTCTCTTGAGTTTCTACCATATTGTTTTAGTTTAAATTAGATAATTTAGGTTAGTTGTTATAAATTTTCAAGGATAAAGTTAGTCATTTTATTATAAAGTTGAATTCGGGTATAGCCTCCAAAAATACCGTGGTTTTTGTCTGGATAAATTTGAGAATCAAACTGCTTATTAGCTTGAATCAAGGCTTCCATCATTTGCATTGAATTCTGAACGTGTACATTATCATCTGCTGAGCCGTGTATTAATAAAAACTTACCTTTTAACTTCTGTACGTGATTGATGGGTGAGTTATCGTCATAACCCGTTGGGTTTTCTTGCGGCGTTTGCATATAACGCTCAGTATAAATACTGTCATAGAATCTCCAATTGGTTACAGGAGCAACTGCTATAGCCATTTTGAAAACATCGTTTCCTTTCAAAATACAATTCGATGCCATAAATCCACCAAACGACCAACCAAAAATCCCTATTCTTGATTTGTCTACAAAAGAATAAGAACCCAATACTTTAGCAGCATCAATTTGGTCGATTACTTCGTATTTCCCTAATTCTTTTTGAGTCACTTTTTTGAATGCTGCGCCTTTAAAACCAGTTCCTCTTCCGTCAACACAAGCCACAATATATCCTTTTTGTGTAAGCGAGGCAAACCAGTAATCATCGCCGCTGTTCCAATCATTATTGACTTGTTGTGAACCCGGTCCTGAATATTGGAACATAAAAACAGGATATTTTTTATTAGGATCAAAATCTTTAGGTTTCATCATCCACATATTGAGTTCAATTCCTTTTTCTGTTTTCAAAACAGAGAACTCTTTTGTAGGCAAATTGAAGCCTTTTAAATTGTTGGATAAGGTTTGATTCTCCTCAATCATTTGCAATTGCTTTCCTGTTTTTGCTTCATTCAAAGTATAAACTGGAGGCTGCGTTGCGCTTGAAAATGTAGTAATAAAATATTGAAAATTTGGGCTAAAAGTAGCTGCACTAGTTCCCGTTTGAGACGACAAACGTACTTTGTTTTTACCATCTAAACCAATACGATAAATATCACGGTTGATGGAACCATTTTCTACCGATTGATAAAAAATAGTTTTTGTTTTTTCATCAAATCCGTAATAATTGGTTACTTCCCAATTGCCTTTGGTCACTTGATTAATTAATTTTCCTGTTTTATCGTATAAATAGATATGATTGAAACCATCTTTTTCGCTAGTCCAAATAAAACTGTTATCTTTTAGAAAAGTTAAGTTGTCCGTAACATCAATATAGGCTTTATCCTTTTCGTTTAGAACTACTTTTGCAGCACCTGTAGCACCATCAATGAATAACAAATCTAAATTATCTTGATGGCGATTCAATACTTGAGCTGACAAAACGTTGGCCTCGTTTGTCCATTTTAATCTTGCAATATAAAAATCAGAATAGTTGCCTAGATTTACATTTTGCTTGGCTTGAGTTGCAACATCATAAATATGTAATGAGGCTACTGCATTTTTTTCACCCGCTTTGGGATATTTAAAAGTCTCTACTTTTGGGTATAAGTCTTTATGAAAAATAGACATGGAGAATTCAGGAACTTCGGATTCGTCAAAACGGATAAAAGCAATCTTTTTACTATCAGCACTCCAATCAAAAGCCTTTACAAAAGCAAATTCTTCTTCGTACACCCAGTCGGTGATTCCGTTGATAATGCTATTCTTTTTTCCGTCTGTAGTAATTGGAGTTGTCGTTTTGGAAGCAATGTCGTAAACAAACAAGTTATTGTCTTTTGCATAAGCTATCTTTTTACCATCTGGCGAAAAAGTAGGTTCTTGAACTGGAAAATCAAATAATTTGACTAATTGTTTAGAAGCTATGTTGTATAAAAAATAATTAGCTGTAAAGGAATGACGGAAAATGGGTTGGGTAGTATTGGCAATTAGCATTTGTTTTTCGTCGTCGCTAAAACTATAGCTATCAATTCCGTCTGCTAATTGAGGGAAGTCTTTAGTATCAATGATAGTGGCTACTTTCTTTAATGTAGCATAATCATACCAGTCAATTTGTGCGCTTCCGCTTGCTCTATTAGCATTCAAAACCGTATATTGGTTGGTGTTTTTCATGGCTTGCAAAGCATCCATTCCTTTGGTTCTAAAAGCACCGGTAAAGATTGATTCAACGGTTATCTTTTGTTGTCCAAAAACAGAACAAACGCCAACCAAAAAGAACAATGCCAATTTTCCTAATTTCATAAAAGTAAAATTTAAATGTTATCGTATTAAAATATGATTTTATCTGAAATCACTACTGCTAATTATAGTAAAACTCGAACTGGATTAGGTGTGTTTTTTGTCATTACTTAAATATTGGAATAAAAACAAAAAACAGCACTTAATTAAGTTATGTGTAAAACGATGTCAATTTTAATAAAAAAATTACAATAATCAGCCATGAAATGTGTTAAAACTTACCAATCTCACATACCAAACCAAAAGCTAAGATTACAAAAAGTAATGGTTTTAAAAAAAAGCAAAACCGTATATTTGCCAGCAGAAACAATAATCAGCTGAAAATGAACAACACCATTGCAGGATTTTCAAAATTATCCAAAGAAGAAAAAATACATTGGATAGCCAACCACTATTTTTCCAGTCCAACAGAAGCAATTGATTTATTAAAAAAATACTGGAATTCTGACGCTACTTTACAACAATTGCATGACGAATTCATCGAAAATACGATTACCAACTTTTATATTCCACTTGGCGTCGCACCAAATTTTTTAATCAACGGAAAATACAGCACTATTCCAATGGCCATTGAAGAAAGTTCGGTTGTGGCAGCCGCAGCAAAATCGGCTAAATTTTGGGCTACAAGAGGTGGGTTCAAAGCAACAATAATCAACACCGAGAAAATTGGTCAAGTTCATTTTTTATACACTGGAGATAAAGACAAATTGACCGCTTTTTTCAGCCAAACAAAAACTACTTTCTTTTCTGAAACTGATGCGTTGACCAAAAATATGAGACAACGCGGTGGCGGAATTTTAGACATCGAGTTGAGAGACAAAACCGACTTGATTCCAAATTACTATCAATTGCATGCTACTTTTGAAACGAAAGATAGTATGGGAGCTAACTTCATCAATTCTTGCTTGGAGCAATTTGCTAAAACCTTAAAAGAAAAAGCAGAAAACTATGAATTATTTACAGCTGAGGAAAAGGAAATCGAGGTAATCATGAGTATTCTCTCTAATTATGTTCCGAATTGCTTGGTTCGAGCAGAAGTTTCATGCCCTGTAGAAGATTTAGCCGAAAAACATATTCCAGACCCAGAAGTTTTTGCCCAACGCTTTGTACAAGCCGTTCGCATAGCCGAGGTAGAACCCTATCGTGCCGTTACTCACAACAAAGGCATTATGAACGGCATTGATGCTGTAGTTTTGGCAACAGGAAATGACTTTAGAGCTGTAGAAGCAGGAATACACGCCTTTGCTTCTAGAAACGGTCAATACAGTAGCTTATCTCATGCCGAAATAGAAAACGGCCAATTTAAATTTTGGTTAGAAATTCCACTAGCATTAGGCACGGTAGGCGGCTTAACCTCCTTACATCCGTTAGTAAAATTATGCCTTGAAATGCTAGAAAAGCCTTCCGCTCAAGAATTAATGCAAGTGGTAGCCGTAGCAGGGCTTGCACAAAATTTTGCAGCACTACGTTCTTTAACGACCACCGGCATTCAAGAAGGACACATGAAAATGCATTTAAACAACATTTTAAATCAATTTATGGTAAATGAAGAAGAACGTCTTGCCATCAAAAAACATTTCAAAAACAACACCATTTCGCACAGTGCCGTTGTGAGCTACATAGAAGAATTAAGAAAATAAAACAACAACTTATTTTACGCATGAAGCAGACTTTTTACAGCAACGGAAAACTATTACTTACTGGTGAATACCTCGTTTTGGATGGTGCCAATGCCTTGGCGCTCCCCACCAAAATGGGGCAAAATCTACAAGTTGTTGCTCAAGATAAACCTACTATCTCATGGAAAAGTTTTGATGCAGATGGGAGCATTTGGTTTGAAGACGAACTTGAACTTGAAGCCATCATTAATCACAAAGAAAGCGCAGATTCCTCGATAAAAAACACTTTGTTGACTATTTTACATCATGCACAGTTGCTACAACCCAATGCCTTTCAAAAAACAACTGGATATAAAATTGAAACGACACTGACTTTTCCAAAAAAATGGGGACTGGGAACCTCCTCTACTTTGATTAACAATTTGGCCCAATGGCTAAAAATAGACGCTTTTGAATTACTAAACAACAGTTTCGGTGGAAGCGGTTATGACATAGCTTGTGCGCAACATAATACGCCAATTTTCTATCGCCTAGAGAATCAAAAACCCATCGTTACACCTGTGAGGTTTCAACCTGAATTTGCTTCAAATTTGTATTTTGTATATCTGAACCAAAAACAAAACAGCAAAACAGCAATTGCAGCTTACTACAACAACAAAAATCAAAATTTACAAGAGAATATTGCTGCTATTAACAAACTAACCAATACTGTAGTCAATGCCAAAAGCATCCACGCTTTTGCTAATGCATTACAACTACACGAAAATGAAATGAGCACCATTTTAGAATTACTAACCGTACAAGAAGCGCTCTTTCCAGATTTTGATGGCGTAATAAAAAGCTTAGGCGCTTGGGGTGGTGATTTTGTTTTGGCTATTGCTATCGATGATCCAACGGCTTATTTTACCGAGAAAGGCTACACAACAATTATTCCTTACCAAGAGATGATTTTAGGGGCTTAACTCAACTTGCCAAAGACGCTCAAAATATTGATTATCAACCACTACAAGCAAAATATGGCACACTACCTATTTTTTACTGGTACGCTACATAAACTTTATTTGTTTTCCTTTCGATTTTAAAATGTAGGACATCATATATTGCCCTAATTTGTATTTGAAATAGTGGCTCTACCTTGAATTGTATGGTTTTTACTATTTTAATAGTGTTGTTCCAGCGCAAGAAACTTCTATTTTTGAACCATTTAAGGCATTTAAGATCATATAAGTTTGATAAACATACCGCTCTTATTTCTTACACAACTCATCCCTACTACAACGAATCAATTGACTTACATTTATAAAATGTACATTTTCTCTATTCTTATATGACCTTACCTACCTCCTATGTTTTTTTTGCTAGTGTGTTTACCCACACAGTTGAGGGTAGAACCGAAATAGTTTTGAATGGCTACTTTAGTATTCCTCTAGAGAAAAAACCATCCATATTGGAATATGGTCTGAAATTTTTCTAGCTTCTTGCAAAGAACTAAACGCTTTATAAAAATGGATGACCCCTCCATCGATTTTTTTGACTTTTTTATGGTAAAATAGGTTGTCAAATTCAGAGGCCAATGCTGCTCCGTTCTTACTGTTTCTCTTTAAGGAGGTTTTTTGTCCTTTCAAAGTCGATTCATAGCCCATTTTCTTCAAGGGAGTAAAAACAGAGTGGGATTGTGGACAGTTGAAATCACCCAAAAACAAAAGGTTCAATTGTGGGTATTGACCAGGCAACAACTTAAAATATTTGATTTCTCGCTCGGGTTGTTTGCTTTTGGTGATGGCGTGAAAGTTCACGAGCGTAACTTCTTTTTGGTTGACGATAAAAGTAGCCAAATACGGTTCGCGGTCAATTTCGAGTTGAAACTTGGACTCCAACCACGGTTTTCCTTTTAAACGTGCCCGACTCGTTTTCCATAAATAAGCATAGCGCTCCGTTTTGTAGGCACTGCTGCTGGTGGGATTGCTGATGGAATAGTCCCATTTCGCTCCTTTTCGGTTCAATTCGTCTGCTAATTTAGTCACAGTTTGCGCACCTCCATCACCAGCTACGACTTCTTGCAGCGCTACGATATCGTAGTCCTTTAGGGTATTGGCAATAAACTCCAGTTCAAGATTCGATTTGGATTTTCCTAAGTTTTCGATATTCCAAGACAAAAGCCGTGTTTGAGCATAAAAGGAAGTACATAATAGGAAAAGAAACAGGCTGTAGGTCTTGTTCATGAATGGGGGAATTTGGGTACCAAAGATAAAGATTGTAAAAGAAACATCAGTCCTCCCAACCACAGAGCGAAAGACCAAAATTCTTTACTAACCTGAACTCGATTAATAAAAGACCGCTAATTGGTTAGTTTTAACCGTTTCGTATTTCAAAGAAGGCTTTTTAGGCAGAAAATTATAAGCAATTATTCCAGCGATAAGATTAGACAAAAAGTTAGTAAATGATCGATGT
>NZ_JAPZSU010000054.1 GCF_027531905.1 Flavobacterium sp.
CTGCCATCCTACCGTCTGGACACAAATATTTTTATGTTAAAATGGCACGCAGATTAGGCAGATTATCACTGATTTTTGGTTGTATTTTAAAATATTATTTATAAAACTTATGTTTTTTCTACACATTTTTTTAAAAGACAACAAACTTATTGGTTTAAACCCGTTCAATCTGTGTCATCTGTGGCCTATCAAAAGATGTGTCCAGACGGTAGGCTGCCATCGGGGCTAGGGAGCCACAATTTGAATTCTTGGTTACCAACCTAAAAACTCAAATTCTTCCAACCTTCTCTATAATTTCGTTTTACAAATTGGTTCACCTCGTCAACATTGGTTACTTTCTTGGCGGTATTGTCCCAAAGCAGTTTCACCGAACGTCCTGGATACACCTCTTCTCCCAATACTTCTTTGTATAAATCATAACCTCGAACAGCTAGATTCGCCATCAATAAAGCTTCAGTCAACGGACCTGCAATTTCGAACGGTGAACTCAATTCTTTTTTGCCATAACCCGCAATGCAACCTTCAATCCATTGTTTTTGGTGTCCGCTGGCACCGTCTTTTACACGAGGGTATTTCTCGGCGATTTTTAGGTTTTCATTGCGACTCAAAGGCAATAATCTCGGATTTTCGCTGTAGGTATCACAAATCATTTTTCCTTTGGTTCCAATGAATAAAGTTCCGTTTCCACCATCACCAAAGATTTCATTAGCGCCCAATTCCTCAGGGCGTTCTGGCTGAATTCCTCCATCCATCCAATGGACTTTGATATCACCTTTGGTTTTGTCGGTTTTAGGAAATGTCAATGTCACATGACTCGAAGGCGGACAACTATCAGGAAAATAGCCTCTTTTGAATTCATCCACATACACAGAACCTACGCTACATTGTACATCTTTCGCGTATTTCAAATTCAATACAGAAAATGGCGCTTCTAGCAAATGGCATCCCATATCACCCAAGGCACCTGTCCCATAATCCCACCAACCACGCCAGTTGAACGGCACTAGTTTGTCAACATAATTTTTGTGAGGCGCTGTTCCCAGCCACAAATCCCAATCCAATTCTTTTGGAATTTCGGCTTTTGCAGTAGACCACGGAATCCCTTGAGGCCAAACGGGTCTGTCGGTCCAAGCGTAAACGGTATGTACATCGCCAATTAAATCGGCTTCAAACCATTCTTTTAGCAATCGCGTACCATCATTCGAAGAGCCTTGATTTCCCATTTGAGTCACCACTTTATAGCGGCTTGCAGCCTGAGTCATCATGTGCGCTTCATAAATGTCGTGTGCCATTGGCTTTTGCACATACACGTGTTTGCCCAATTGCATTGCTGCAAACGCTTGAATCGCGTGATTATGATCGGGGGTTGAAACCGAAACGGCATCAAAATTTTTATGTTCTTTATCGAGCATTTCACGCCAATCTTTGTAGAATTTTGCTTTTGGCAAGGCCTTTGCACTGTTAGACGCTCTTCTCGTATCCACATCACATAAATAAGCCACGTTAGCTAAGCCGCTTTTTTCAAACGAAGCAATATCGGATTGGCCTTTTCCGCCTACACCAATACTAGCTATAAGTAGTCGATCACTTGGGGCGACAAAACCTCTTCCCATCACATGGCGTGGGATAATCATAAAGGCTGCCGTAGCTAATGCGCCTTTTTTTAGAAAATCCCTGCGAATATTGGATTCGGGTTCTTTTTTTGGGGTAAAATCTTGATCCATAGTTTAAGTTTCAATTTACTTGTTCAATGATAAAATATACTTCGCAATTTTTTTGGCATCGTCTTTCTTTAACGCACCGTGAGCAGCCATCGGGACCGATCCCCAAACACCTGAACCTCCTTTGATAATTTTATCTGAGATATAATTAATATTTTTATCGCTTAATGGGTATTTTTTGGCAATATCTAAATAAGAAGGCCCAATTACTTTTTTGTCGATTTTATGACAAGTAGCACAATCTTGTTTTGCTATTAATTTTTCTCCTTCAGAAGGCTGCACCACAGTAGTTGGAAAAGAATGCGAAGTGGGTATGGTTTCATAATCTGAAAAGGCACTTAAGCCCCCTATAGTAATAATGGCAAAAAAAAGTTTAATTTTCATAGTAGTTTTTTGTTATTCTTATATTTCAATTCAAATTTTTATAATCCTAAATTTTTTCTGTTTAATGCTGTGTTGGTGCTAACTGCTGCGAAATCATCAAAAGCTTTGTCTGTGACTTTTATGATATGATTTTTTATAAATTCGGCACCTTCTCTTGCACCATCTTCTTGATTTTTCAAACAACATTCCCATTCCATTACGGCCCAACCTTTGTAATTGTACTGCGCCAATTTACTGAAAATGGTTTTAAAATCAATTTGGCCATCACCAGGAGAACGATAACGTCCCGCACGATTGAGCCAACTTTGATAACCACCAAAAGTGCCTTGCTTTCCTGTGGGATTGAATTCGGCATCTTTTACGTGAAACGCTTTAATGCGCTCATGATAAAAATCGATATATTGAAGGTAATCCAATTGTTGCAATACAAAATGCGATGGATCGTATAATAAACAAGCCCGTTGATGATTATTAACGGCTTTCAAAAACATCTCGTAGGTTTCTCCATCAAATAAATCTTCCCCTGGGTGAATTTCGTAGCACACATCGACACCATTTTCGTCAAAGGAATTTAATATGGGTAACCAGCGTTTGGCCAGTTCTTTGAACCCTTCCTCAATTAATCCCGGAGGGCGTTGTGGCCAAGGATGAAAATATTGCCATAATAAAGAGCCGCTAAACGTAGCATGAGCTTCTAAACCTAAATTTTGAGAGGCTTTGGCTGCATAATGCATTTGCTGAACCGCCCATTCTTGTCTTGCTTTGGGATTAGCGCGTAAATGTGCAGGGGCGAAACCGTCAAAAAAATCATCATAAGCAGGATGAACAGCAACCAATTGTCCTTGCAAATGGGTAGAGAGTTCGGATATTTTTAGGCCATAGGACGCTACTTTTCCTGTAAGTTCTTCAGCGTAGGTTTTGCTTTCTGCGGCTTTTTCTAAATCGATAAAGCGAGCATCCAACGTTGGAATTTGAATTCCTTTGAATCCCAAATCAGCCGCCCATTGACAAATGCCATCTAACGAATTAAAAGGAGCTTCATCTGAGACAAATTGAGCTAAAAAAACGGCTGGGCCTTGCATTGTGGTCATTTCTTTTAATTTAAATTTTAAATTCAGTCCATTTTTGAGTTGAACGCCCAGAGGTAATTACATTTTCAATAAATGCCATACCGCGGACACCATCTGAAACTGTTGGGAAATCAAGCATTTCAGCAGTTGGTTCCTTACCTTCTAATTGGGCTTGAAGCGTTAAGGCAAAGTTTTTATACAAATTGGCAAAGGCTTCTAAGTACCCTTCTGGATGCCCACTTGGAATTCTGGTATTAAATGCAGCTACTGATGATACATACCCATTTCCTGTTCGGTATATTTGTGCTGGAGCATCTAGCCATTTTACGATTAAGGTATTCGGTTCCATTTGGTGCCATTCAAGGCCTCCTTTTTCGCCATAAATTTTAATCTTTAGGCCGTTTTCCTCTCCAGCGGCAATTTGACTAGCAACTAATACTCCGTTGGCACCATTGTCAAATTTGAGCAATACATTTCCATCATCATCCAATCGTCTATTGGGCACTACGGTAGTAATATCAGCGCAAAGTTGGGTGATTTTTAATCCTGAGATGTATTCGGATAAATGAGCGGCGTGGGTTCCAATATCGCCCATACAGCCGCTAATTCCACTTTTAGAAGGATCAGTTCGCCAAGCTGCTTGTTTGTTGCCTTCTTTTTCAAATTGTGTACTCAACCAACCTTGAGGATATTCTACCATAATTTTGCGAATATTTCCCAACAAATTGTCGGCAATCATACTTTTGGCTTGTTTTACCATAGGATAGCCAGCATAGGTGTGTGTAAGGCACAGTCGAAGTCCTGTTTCCTTTACTTTTTGTTCTAGCTTTTTGGCTTCTTCAAGGGTTAGCGTCATTGGTTTGTCTAAAACAACATGAAAACCGTGTTCTAAAGCCATCATAGCTGGTGCAAAATGCGCGTGATTGGGCGTTACAATCGATACAAAATCCATTCTTTCGTCTGGAGGTAATTGCGCTTCGGTGGTAATCATCTCTTCGTAAGAACCATAACATTTGTGTTCTGGTAAAAACAACGCTTGACCCGATTCCTTTGATAGTGCAGGATTGGAACTAAAAGCACCACAATGCAATTCAATTAAACCATCAATGTTGGCAGCAATGCGGTGTACAGCTCCAATAAAAGCATTTTTCCCACCGCCAATCATTCCCATTTTTAATTTTCTCATGCTTGACAATTGGTCTCTATATGTTTTTCTTTTTCAATTCTTTTACGGCATAATCACAAGCTCTTGCGGTCAAAGCCATGAAGGTCAATGATGGATTTTGGCAAGCTACAGAAGGCATACAAGAACCATCAGTTACAAAAACATTGCTTACTTCGTGCATCTGATTCCATTTGTTCAAAACAGATTCTTTTGGGTCATTCCCCATGCGAGCAGTTCCCATTTCGTGTATCGCCATTCCTGGGAAACAACCGTTATCATAGGTTTTGATGTTTTTCATTCCTGCGGCTTCTAGCATTTCTGCTGCATCATACATCATGTCTTCACGCATTTTTGCTTCATTTTCTTTGTATTCGCAATCGATGGCCAAAACGGGTTGTCCCCATTTGTCTTTTTTAGAATGATCGATATATACTTTGTTTTCATAATAAGGCAACATTTCTCCAAAACCTCCTAGACCCATAGTCCATGAATCAGCTGGCCTTGACAACGTTTCTTTAAAATCACCTCCAAAAGCCAATTCAGCCACTTCTTTGTGCCAATTGCCTCTACTAGCACCGCCTTGGTATCCAAAACCTCTTAAATAATCGCGTTTATCGCCATTAAAGTTTTGGTATCTTGGAATGTAAATTCCATTGGCGCGTCGACCGTAAGTGTATTTGTCTTCAAAACCTTCGGCAGTTCCTTCGGCGCCACATCTAAAATGATGATCCATTAGGTTATGACCTAATTGTCCGCTACCATTACCTAAACCGTTTGGATGTGCCTCAGAAGTAGAGTTTAATAAAATGAAAGTAGATCCTAATGTTGAACCATTCACAAACACAATTTTAGCATAAAACTCCATGGTTTTATTGGTTTCAGCATCAATAACCATGACACCTTTGGCTTTTTTAGTGTCTTTGTCATAAATAATATGATTGACAATCGAGTAGGGGCGAACGGTTAGTTTTTTCGTTGCCATTGCTGCCGGCAAAGTCGCAGATTGGGTACTGAAATAAGCCCCAAAAGGACAACCTCTACTACATAAATTTCGGTATTGACAACTGCCTCTACCATTTAGAGGTACGGTCAAATTGGCTGTACGACCAATGGTTAGAATTCTAGATTTATTATAATGTTTTTCGATACGTTCTTTCACCGATTTTTCAACACAATTCAAATCCATAGGAGGTAAAAATTGTCCGTCGGGTAACAAAGGCCAACCTTCATTTTGACCACTAATACCAGCAAATTTTTCTACATAATCATACCAAGGCGCAATATCCTTATAGCGAATCGGCCAATCATTGCCATGACCATCTCTAGCATTGTCTTCAAAATTGTGGTCACTCAAACGGTAACTCTGGCGTCCCCACATCAAGGATTTTCCTCCTACATGAAAACCTCTATACCAATCAAAACGTTTGTCTTCTGTATAAGGACATTCTAAATCATTAACCCACCAACTTTCAGTCGCTTGATTGTACGGATAATCACGGGTTTGCACCGGATGTGTGCGTTTTTGTTCCTCGGTCATTTTGCCTGCATACGGAATTTCCCAAGGGGCTTTCATAGCCGAATCGTAGTCTTTGATGTGTTCAATGTTTTTACCACGTTCGAGCATCAGCACTTTGAGTCCTTTTTCGGTTAATTCTTTGGCTGCCCAACCACCACTTATTCCTGAACCTATAACGATGGCGTCATAAGTATTTTGCTTTTTTAAATCGGTATTGATATTCACGAGTTGCTTTTTTTTGAATTAATACTATAGTAACAGATTGCTAATTATCTATGAAGTGGCCCATGCTTTTTGCCCAGGAGTATAGGGAGCACTTCCATCATATTTTCCTGGGATTGGTAAGTACTCACGAGCTTGAGTACAACCAATTTCGGAAGAGAAATAGCATAAAATGGTCAAATCTCTAGCAATTAAAAAGAAGGAAGGTTCTTTGTTGCTATCAATAGCTTCTTGCTTCAAATCATTCATCAATTGGATTTTTTCTTCAGTTGACAAAGCCAAGAATTCTTTGTTGAATTTCGACCTTGATTTAGATAACATCGCTTCATATCCGTTTTTGAAAACCATTTGTAATTTTGGAGGATAGCAATCTTTTATTATCAAGGGAATTAAGGCTCCAACACCAGCAGCTTTAGCACCTGGAGAACTTGAAGTAGTGGGCAGAATTATATCCGCAAATTCAGCTAAAATTTCTTCTTCGGATATCGAATACAAATAGGGACTCTTTCCTGGTTCGTATAGTGTAAAACTTTCAAACAAAACGCCCATTGTTGTAGCAGAAATAGCGCCACCCATTAAATAGGCTACTTTCTTTAGTGCTTCTCTTCGATCCATTTTAATAAAATTTATAAGAATTAGGTTTATAGTATAAAAAATACAATTATCAATGTATTACAATAATAAGTAAAAAAATGACAGATTCGTTTTTTTAATTATAATAAAAAAGCATTAATAAATTATTAGCAATGATTTTTTTAATTTTATCTCAAATAATGAAATAATAGATTAAAGATTGAATATTGAATACGATTTATTAATTTTTTTAAGGATACTTTTTAAAACAGCAATAAAAAAAAAGGGATAAAAAAGATATAATTATAATATTTATCTTGTTAAAATTTTAATTAAATGCAAAAAAACATGTCTCATTGCGTTAAAATGACATTAAAGACATTTAGGATTACTTATCAAATAATTGGATTTGACTTTTAAGCCTTTCAATAAGCATATTCATCATTCTTTTGTTTAGATTAGATGAATTTTGAATATAAATTTGATATTCTTCCAATGAAAAAAGAGCAATAATCATTCCTTTCAAAGCATTCCTAAGTTTGATATCTTTTTGAATTGCATTCTCGATCAAAAGCAGCTTCTTTTCTATAGAAAGTGTATAAAAATCTCTTTTATTTTTATTGATGTAATTTTCTAATGAAGCTATAAATAAATCGTTTTGAAGTTTTAGAATTGGACGAAGTACCTGATTTTGAAAAATTTCTTCACTCGAAGATTGAGCATTTATGGTTCCTATAGTTTCTCCTCTTAATTCTTTTAGTAGCAGTTCTCGTTGTGTCATCGTTTTTTCTTTAAAGTTAATCAAAAACTAGTTTGCTATGTATTTTATCTAGAAATAAACAAAAAAATATTTATGGTAAAGAATAGCTAAAGTACTGCTATTGCATCTTATGAAAGACTGAAATGAATATAATAAACTATACAAAAAAAGGACACTAACTAAAGTGTCCCTTTTGATTTTTTAACAGGCAATTCATAATCTAAAAAATTAGTTTCTGAAGGCATTTCATAAACTTCTAAATGAAAATAGGGCACAGAAGCAATGACGTGATCAAAAATATCTGCCATGATGTATTCGTAATTTTCAAATCGCTTGTCTGTCGAAAAAGCATAAACTTCTAACGGTACTCCTTGAGGTGTGAGTTGCAACTGACGACAAAGCATAATCATGTTTTTGTTCAAACCCGGATGCTGGTGCAAATATTGATTGATATATTTTCTAAACAAGCCTAAATTGGTCATGTTTCGGCCGTTGATAGCTAAAGTTTTATCAACCCCATTGGCTCCATTATACCGATCAATTTCGGCTTTTCGCGATTCAATATAAGGTCGTACAAGCTCAATTTTTTGTAATTCATCTAATTCCTTATCCTCAAGAAAACGGATGGTACTAGCTTTGATTAAGATATGTCTTTTGATTCGTCTTCCGTCAGATTTAAGCATACCGCGCCAGTTATGAAAGGAGTCAGAACTCAAACTATAGGTAGGAATTGTGGTCGTGGTATTGTCAAAATTTCTAACTTTTACAGTAGCCAAATTGATTTCAATTACATCGCCATCAGCACCGTAACGATCCATTGTAATCCAGTCACCTATGCGCACCATATCATTGATCGCTACTTGAACGCTGGCCACAAAACCTAAAATAGTATCTCTAAATATCAAAATGATAATGGCGGATACCGCTCCAAGAATGGTGAGCATTTCTTTTTGACTAATACCAAATAACTTTGATATAATAACCGAAATTCCAAACATCCAAAGCACAATCATAATTACCTGTGTAAAGCTATCAACAGGTTTATCGCTGTATCTTGGAATCTGCTTTAGATAATCTTGTGTTGTATTCAAAAGTGTTCGAATGATCCAAAGCACCAACAACACAATATACACTCCGACCAGTTTTCCGAAAATATCTTCCCAATAATCGTAACGTTTCAAAATTATTGGAACCGATTTATAAATTAAAGTAAACGGAATTAATTGTGCGATGTAAATCACCGTTTTGTTCGAGATAATCAAATCGTCGAATTTGGTTTTTGTTTTTAGCGCAATAATGGCCATGGCTGTAACAAACAAAAAACGAAAAAACATATAAATAGCATAGGTTAGAACAATCAAAATAATGATATTCAACACCAAGCTCAAATAAGAAGCAAACGAATAACCCAATCCCCATTTTCTAAAAATAGGGTAGAGGAAGTTAAAGAGTTGTTCTAAGATTTTATTCATTTCCTAAGTATTTCTTTTCTATATAAAAAGTCCCAAACGGAAGTAATGAACCTAAAATAATAATTGCAAAAGTAGGGAAGGACCATTTTTGCGCTTTCTTTAATAAAATCGCCAGCAATACATAACCTATAAACAAAACACCATGACTCATTCCTATTGGATACAAAAGTGTTTTGTATAATTCCATGTTAGTGGGTTTGATAAACAACATATTAGCTAATAAAACTAAAAAAGAACATCCTTCTAAAATGGCAGTAATTTTGAATAATTTAAGCATTTTTTTAATTTAAATAATTTTAATAAGGTCAAAATTAAGGATTCTTATTCATTTTAGCGTTTGTAAAGTCAAAGTATTTACTTTTACAATTCCTAACGATTGAAAATGAGTAAACGCGAATTAAAAAAATATGTAGCCCAATTAACCAAAGAACAATTGGAAGAACAAGTTCTCGAATTGTATGAAAAATTCAGTCCTGTAAAAGTCTATTATAATTTTGTTTTTAATCCAAAAGAAGAAACTCTTTTACAAGAAGCTAAACTCAAAGTCAGCCATGAATATTTTCCAATTAGAAATCCTGGAAGAAAAAGCAAACCCAGAGCCAAAATGAGACGTTCGGTGGCTCAAAAGTTTATCAAGCATTTTATTCTGTTGGGAGTGGATCCTTTTATTGTGGTCGATTTGATGCTGTATGCCATTGAAATCGCTCAAACCTACGCCGATGAAAATCCGATTAAAAGCGAAACTTTCTACAAAAGCATGTTCAATTCCTTTGAACAAGCTACCACTTTTTGTGTTTCGAATGGAATTTTTACTGATTTTAAAGCAAGAATTGTAAAAATTGCCGAAGAAACAAACCAGCAGAAATGGCAAAATCGTTTTGAATTTGAAACCGTTATCGATAAATTTTCAATTTCATAAAGCTGCTTAAATAAAATTATTTAATCGAAACTATAATTTTTATTTTAATAGTAGTGCATTAACTCTTTTTTAGGTGTATTTTTGCAAAAATCCAAGAAAATACAATGTTAGAAGACACTTTAGAAATTCAAGTTGAAAATAAAAAAGAACTTTATGCCTACCAAAAAGGAGATATCGACGCTATTTTTGAACGAATAGATAATGCCCCAAACAATCATCATTTATTATATCAATTGCCTACGGGCGGTGGAAAAACCGTAGTTTTCTCAGAAATAGTTCGTAGATATCTGTCTCAACATGACAAAAAAGTAGTCGTGCTTACTCATAGAATTGAGTTATGCAAACAAACATCCAAAATGCTTAAAGGATTTGATGTAAAAAACAAAATCATAAATAGCAAAGTCAAAGAATTGCCAGACCAAAACGACTTTTCTTGTTTTGTGGCCATGGTTGAAACGTTAAAAAATCGTATTAATGACGAAAAACTACATTTAGATAATATTGGCTTAGTTATTATTGACGAAGCACATTACAATTCTTTCCGAAAATTGTTAAGTTCCTTCAAGAATGCTTTTATTCTTGGGGTGACAGCTACGCCTTTAAGTTCCAACATTAAGCTACCTATGCATCAAAGTTATGATGAATTAATTGTGGGTGACACTATTGGTTCTTTGATTGAAAAAGGATTCCTAGCACGCGCGGTGACGTATAGCTATGACGTAGGATTAACTTCTCTTAAAGTCGGAATCAACGGAGATTACACTGTAAAATCTTCCGATGATTTATACACCAACACAGTCATGCAAGAAAAATTATTGCATGCCTACACCGAAAAATCGATAGGTAAGAAAACCTTAATTTTTAATAACGGAATCAACACTTCTTTATATGTTTACGAAACGTTCCGAGAAGCAGGTTATCCTATCCGACATTTAGATAATACAAGCAATAACGAGGAACGTAAAGAAATTTTACATTGGTTCAAGCATACGCCAGATGCTATTTTGACTTCTGTTGGAATTTTAACCACAGGATTTGATGAGCCAACAGTCGAAACCATTATCCTTAATAGAGCCACCAAATCGCTGACATTGTATTTCCAAATGATTGGCCGTGGTTCAAGAAAATTGCCTGGAAAAGACGAATTTACAGTGATCGATTTAGGTAACAATGCCGCACGTTTTGGACTCTGGAGTGAGCCTGTAAACTGGCAACATATCTTCAAATCTCCTGAATTTTACTTAGAAAATTTAAGAGATGATCAGGAAATTGAGTTGCACTTTAAATATCAAATGCCACCGGAATTAAGAGCAAAATTCAGTAAAACCGAAGTCGTAACTTTTGATGTTGATGAAGAACACAAACTAGCCATCAAACAAAACTTACGTTCTAAAGTAGTTCTTGATAAATCTCTAGACCAACACGCCTCAATGTGTGTAGACAATGCCGAATTACCTCAAGAGGCCAAAGCGTTAGCCAGAGAATTAGAACAAGATATTGAATGCCGAATCAAGCGTTATTCAAAATGCTTAAGCCAATGTAGCAAAAACTACCGCGAATGGCTTGTTGATGATTACAAACAAAAATTAACCTTATTAATAGGAAAAAAATATAGAGAAAAAGTCCTAAGTGAATTAGATTAATTTTTAGGAGCTTTTTCCGGCTGTACACTGTATCTTTTCTTTTTTTAAAGGAAAAAAAGAAAAGGATGCCGTTCCCATCCGGGCTATTTCAGGTAACAAACAAGAATTTCAAAAAAACAGAAAATATGTCAAAACAATTCTCAGATTTAGGGCTTTCAGCACCCCTTGTTAAAGCGATTACCGAAATGGGAATTGTAACACCTACTGAAATTCAGACGGAAATTATTCCATTAGCATTAGCTAACAATACAGATTTAGTAGGAATTGCCAAGACAGGAACGGGTAAAACAGCCGCTTTTGGCTTACCTATTTTAGATAAAATAGACCCCAATAACGAATCCATTCAGGCCGTTATTTTGGTACCCACTAGAGAATTAGGCAATCAGATTTTTGATAATTTAGTACAATTCGCCAAGTACCAACCTGCTATTTCGATTGCTGTAACTTGCGGAGGAGTACCTATCAAACCTCAAGTAGAGCGTTTGTCTCAACCTACGCATATTGTTATTGCAACACCTGGTCGTTTGATCGATTTAATCGAACGCAAAGCTGTTAATCTAAAAGCAACTCCTTTGTTAGTTCTCGACGAAGCTGATGAAATGGTTTCTATTTTGAAGGATAGTTTAGATACGATTGTCACTGAGTTACCTAAAAAACATCAAACCTATCTTTTTACAGCCACACTGCCTGGAACCATAAAACAACTGATTCAGAATTACTTGAACAAAAACGTTGTACAAGTAAGCGCTAGTATGGAAATCATGGGTAATCAAGGTATTGACCATAAGTACATTGTGGTAGATCCTATAGAAAAACTAGATGTTTTGATGCATTTCTTGAATACCAAAGAAGGAGAGCGCGGTATTATTTTTTGCAAAACTAAAGCAGCAGTCAATAAATTAGCTAAAAATTTAGCAATCAACAAGTTTTCCTCCGGTGCCTTACATGGCAGTTTGTCACAAGGAATTAGAGATAGAATTATGGACCAATTCCGTCAAGGGCATATCAATATTTTGATTGCAACCGATTTGGCTGCTCGTGGAATTGATGTTGCCGCCATTTCTTATGTCGTAAATTATCATTTGCCAGATACGTATGAAGCTTATGTACATCGTAGTGGTAGAACGGCTAGAGCAGGAGCTAATGGACTTTCATTAACCGTTTTACAAACTGAAGAAGAAGCAGAAATTGCTGATTTTGAACGAGAATTAGGTCTTCAATTTTCCAAATATCAAAAACCATCAACAGCTAGTATTGAAGAGAATAACGCGCTTTTGTGGGCAAAACAAATCTTCAAAACCAAACCTAATCACGAGTTAGAAGCTGAATTCAAAACCAAAATCAAAACTATTTTTCATCATCTCACCAAAGAAGAATTGATCGAAAAATTAATCGCCAATTATTGGATACAAAACAAAGCAGAACCTACAGAAAAACCTGTTAAAAAATTCAAAAACTAAATTTTCTGCTGATTTATTGTTGTATTTTTATTGAGTACAAATAAAAGAAATAGCACATAGAAAGCGGCAAAAGTTTATCTATGGCGAGTTTAACTTCTAAATCAGCAAAAGATGCATATTGTAATTATTGGTGGAGGTTTCGCAGGCATTAATTTGGCCAAAGCATTGACTAACGAAAAAGGAATTACAGTCACATTAGTAGACAAAAATAATTATAATTTTTTTCCACCATTAATTTATCAAGTAGCAACAGCCTTTTTAGAACCTTCAAGTATTAGTTATCCATTCCGAAAGTTTTTTGCAGGAAAAAAGAATTTACAATTTCGATTGGGTGAATTTTTAAAAGTCATTCCAACAGAAAATAAAGTAATCCTCAACAATGGTGAATTGAGTTACGATCAATTGGTTTTTGCCACAGGAGCAGAGACCAGTTATTTTGGTATGGAAAATGTAAAGAAAAATGCCATTCCCATGAAAACACTCAATGATGCTATAAATATGCGAAATACCTTGTTAAAAAATCTAGAAAAAGCAGCGATTTGTAAGGACATACGAAAACGCAGAAAATTATTAACTATCGTAGTTGCTGGAGGTGGTCCTACAGGAGTTGAAGTCTCTGGAATGTTTGCTGAAATGCGAAAAAGTATTTTGATTAAAGAGTATCCAGAATTAGAAACATCTGCCAGTAATATTTATTTGGTCGATGGTGGTGAGGCTTTATTGTCACCAATGAGTGTTGCATCTCAGCAAGATACACTAGAAGCGGTGACCAAACTTGGTGTAGTGGTAAAATTGAATACTCGCCTCGTAGACTACAAAGACGATACAGTATATTTTGCTGATGGAAACACGATTCAAACCAAAAACTTAATTTGGGCAGCCGGAGTTACTGCTAGAGAATTTGAAGGCATTCCTGCAGAAAGTTATGGTCGCGGCAAAAGAATGCTTACTGATACGTATAATAAAGTGAATGGTACGACTAATATTTTTGCCATTGGTGATACTTGTTTACAATTATCGGATGAAAATTTTCCGCAAGGACACCCACAAGTAGCGCAGGTTGCTATTCAACAAGGAATAACTTTAGCACAAAATTTCAAGAATTTACTTCAAGTAAAACCACTTAAACCATTTATTTATAAAGACAAAGGTTCTATGGCAATTATTGGAAAGAACAAAGCTGTCGTGGATTTACCAAAACCAAATCTTCATTTTAAAGGATTTATTGCTTGGATGATTTGGTTGTTTGTGCATTTGATATCATTAATCACATACCGAAACCGTATCAATACTTTTTATCATTGGATGATTTCTTATTTTTCCAAAGATCAATCGTTGCGTATGATTATTTGTCCAGACAAAAAAAGTAAAGAAGAAATTGTTTAGTTTATTGTTGATGGTTTATTGTTGATGGTTTATTGTTGATGGTTTATTGTTGATGGTTTATTGTTGATGGTTTGTTGTTGATGGTTTGTTGTTGATGGTTTGTTGTTGATGGTTTGTTGTTGATGGTTTGTTGTTGATGGTTTGTTGTTGATGGTTTGTTGTTGATGGTTTGTTGTTGATGGTTTGTTGTTGATGG
>NZ_JAPZSU010000038.1 GCF_027531905.1 Flavobacterium sp.
TTTTTGGTTGTATTTTAAAATATTATTTATAAAACTTATGTTTTTTCTACACATTTTTTTAAAAGACAACAAATTTATTGGTTTAAATCCGTTCAATCCGTGTCATCTGTGGCCTATCAAAAGATGTGTCCAGACGGTAGGCTACTCCCGGGGCTAGGGAAAGACAATAGGTATTTTGGGATTTATTTTTTACTCAATTGTAAGCTGGTTTTAGTATAAGTTCTTTAGAAAACTATATTTTTGTCTCCCAAGCAAAAAATAAAAAATTGAAAGTTGTACATATCATAGAAGCGTTAGGCGGAGGCGTTTATACCTATTTTGAAGATCTAACCCATCATTTCGAAAAGGAAGATATCCGTCAAAAAGTGCCAACTTCTATCCTCTATAGCGACAATCGCAAAGAAATCGACCCTCAAAAAGTCGCGCAATTATTCTCAACCATTCCTACCGTAAAAGTCTCGATGGAACGAGAAATCAATCCTATTTTAGACTTCAAAGCCATACAAAGTTTGGTCCGTGAACTCAAAAAAATCAAACCCGATGTGGTCCATTTGCATTCCTCCAAAGCAGGTGTTTTAGGAAGAATCGCCTGCTGTTTTTTGAGTCCAAAACCAATAGTTTTTTATACGCCACACGGATATGCTTTTCAACGTACCGACATTTCGCCCATCTCCAAAAAAATGTATTGGTTTATTGAAAAATACTTCCAAAAAATCTTCGGAGGAACCACTATCGCTTGTGGTGACTCAGAACATGTTTTAGCAAAACAACTAGGTCAAGCAGAAGTAATTCGAAATGGGATTGACATTACTTCCATTCAAAGCTATGTACAACCTGTTACAAATTCAAGACTAACTATTGGAACAGCAGGTCGCATTACTGCCGCCAGAAATCCAAAACAATTCAATGCCATTGCCTTGCAATTCCCGGAGTACCAATTTGTGTGGATTGGCGATGGAGAAGAACGAAATCAAATTACAGCTCCAAATATCCAAATTACCGGTTGGTTTTTAGAAAAAAAACAGGTGTATGAGCAAATAAATGCTTTGGATATTTACCTTCAAACCTCCCTTTGGGAAGGATTACCTATAGCGGTTCTTGAGGCTATGGCATTAATGAAACCCGTAATTGCGACAAAAATAAATGGTAATAAAGATACCGTTGTTCCGAACGAAACTGGATTTTTATTCCAAGAAACATCAGAACTAACAGAATATTTCAAAACGTTGGAAGATCCAAATGTCAGAGCCGAATTTGGCAAAAATGCAGAATCAAGATGCGATAATTTATTTGATAAAACCAAGAATTTTAAGGCTCTAACGAAGCTATACGAACAGTATTTTTTTGCTGCAACCAAAGACTCCCAAAAATAGAAAACCAAAAGCCGCTGAACGTAATTCCATCAAAACGCAATAAAAAATCATCGGTTAAATTCGACGTAAAAAAAAGAAAGAAAAAAGAAAAAATCAAAGCATTTTTCAAATCGATTCCCAAATAACCAATCGTACCAATGTAAAACAACACTACAAGCGGCCCTAAAACACCAAATTTGAGTAAAAAATCAAGAAACTGATTGTGCGTAGGAAAAGCATATTTTGCTAAAAAATGCTGATGGGTTTGTTTAAAATACTTCACTAATTCTGGTTTTCCATCCGATGAGCCTACTCCAAAAGGCAAATGTTGCAACGATAATTCCCACGCGGATTTCCAAATAGAAACTCTGGTTACCAAAGCATTAAAAACCTTTATTTCGGGGTGATCAATTTCGTCTAGTTTTCCAACCTTGTCCATATAAGCAAAAGTAACCGAACTGTATTTTTCTTTCATATAAGGATTTTTTTGAACAAAAAGCATAAAAATCCCCACTACCACTCCACCAATACATAGACTATACAGTATCATTTTTTTTAGATTAAAATGAACTAAAAAGAACGAAAACACTACAAATAAATAGCCTACCAAAACATTGAATAATGCCATTCGAGTATTGACCAAAAGAACAAAGAAAAAAGAGCAAGCAAATACAATAGAAGTTAAAAAAACAACGCTTTTATCTTTTCTCATTTGCCAACTTTGCAATAACAAATACAAAGCCGCTATACTCACAAAAGCCAAATGCATGTTGAGTGCTGGAGCATGAATTCCGATAGAATTTGCAAAAACATAACCCATTTCCCAAAGGTGAACTCCATGCCAATACTTAGTGACATACTCTGGAAAAACAAATACAAACCGAAGTGTAAAAACAATCATTACTAAGGTCGTACCATTTACATAATACCGCAACAATTTTAGAAAAGATATTCTTTGGTAATTCCCCAATATAAACAATGGAAATAAGACCAATGCCGTCGTTTTTTCGATTGATTTAAGGCCTTGAGCCAAAGAATCATTGTTCCAAAAAAGCACTAATTCTAACAAAAATGGAGAAGCGATGATACCTGATAAAATCAAGGACTTTTTAGACCACTGCGTTTTCTTGAAATAGAGTATATTAAAAATCGCAAAAGCAAAAATTAACCAAGTACAAGGCTTCCTAAAAATTAAGGTACAAGCAATCGCCACCAAAAAAAAAGAAAAAATTTTATTGAAGTGCTTTTCGGAAATGGTCATAATAAAGAGCATAATAGATTAGTGGGAAAACACCCATTTTGTGACGAATCGCTGATCCTAAATCGGGTTCAAAAACGCCTTGAAGTATAAAAAAAGAGAACACAAAAAGAAGTATCCATAACTCGTAAACATATTCTTTTTTGTCTTTTATGCAACGAGCCAATCGAACCAATAAAATATAAAACAGAAATAATTGCCAAATAACAAACAATAAAATCTGAGGAGAAAAAATATGTTTTAATCCATTTAGCGGAACATTTACCGTAAAAAAACCATACAAAATCCCTATGATTTCACCATACCAAGTGTCTGTTTTTACCGGAGAAACAATACTAGAATTGGCATCAACAGACCCCATTCGAACACTATTAATAAGCTCTCGACTTTGCTCCGAAAAAAAATGCCCTTGTACCAAGCCATAACTCAATGACAAAAAAATAATTATTGCAATTCCGTAAAACAAGGTAGCAAAAGTTCGATTAGGAATTTTGATACAAGTAACCCAATACATTCCCATAGCAACTATAGGTAATAAGGCAAAATATGGTCTATACATCGCTCCAAAAAAAACAAAAAGAGACAAGGCTACAAACAATGTCTTCTGAAAAGAAAATAGCTTTTTCTGAAATAAAAAAACTATTGCCGAGAGGTACAAAAAAGTAATAAACTCCTTAGAAGGCATCGCCATAAAAATAGCCATCATACTAAAAGCAAGATAAGTCAAAACATTCTTGATGGTAATCTTCTCGAACGTGCTCGGAACACCAATTTTGTACAAAACACCCATCAGAATAGGAAACTGAATCAAAGCAATCACAGCAAAAGGCAAATACCGTAAACCGGTTATTTTATAAAACAAAATAGTCAACGGATAACTTCCAAAATAGCCTATTTCATTTCCTTTATCATAAGCAATTATGGCAGCATCGTAATAAAACCGTTTGGGCAAAATAAAACTAGCAGCAAATGCCACAAGAAGATTGAGTCCTACAAGAAGAAAAAAAGCCGCGGTGTTTTTTTTTAGGAATAAAGACATTCAGTTCTAATTGAAAATATAGTGACAAACTTAACTCAAAAACAGCTTAATTCCGTCTTTGACATACACAAAAAGAGCGGTTCCAAGATTCCAAAATAAGGCACTTACTGAAAAAGCAATAGCGGCACCCACCATTCCATAAGAAGGAATCAACCAATAATTGAGTAGAAAATTAAGGGCAAGAGCACCCAAAACTATACGTTGAAAAATACGTTGGCGTCCAGTCATGTTCAAATAGACAGGAGCCGATCCAAAAAAAGCACAAAACCCTTGTCCTAAAACCAACACTACTAATGCCTCTTTTGCAACTATATAATTGGAACCAAAAAAATGCAAAATAAACTCTGGAAAGAGAAGCAGTCCGATAACTGCGGGCAGCGTAATCGCTACTATTAATCGGGAACTATTTTGGACTATTTTCTGTACTTTATCTATTTCTTTATTGGAAAAACTGGCTGCTATAGCTGCCGAAACGGTAATATTTACTGTTAAAATAATAACAGACAACAAAGTCATTAACTTGACCGCCACAGCATAATAGGCGACGGTTGCATCGCCTTGATATTTTTTTAAAAAAAGAATATCAAAACTCATCATCAAAAAAATAGCCATTCCACTTACTGCAATCGGAAATGATTGCGTGATAATTTCACGAGAAGAAAAACAATCAACAGTAGAAGTTGCAGGTTTTTTGCTGAAAAAATAAACTGTCAATAGTGTTGTCAAAATTCCTAAAAAAACAAAACTCAACAAAAAAGCATCAACCAAATACGGTTCTAATTGCCATTGTACTAATATGAAAGCTACCACAATTATGGGCAAGTACTTAAATATATTCCGAAACAATTCAGCTACTACTATTTCCTCTAATGCCCTAAAAACCTCAACGTTTAATATAGAAAGTCCATAAAAAAACAAGGCTGCAGAAGCTTTTAACAGAAGTAGATAGGTTGCATCGTCAGAGAAAAATTGGGCAACTATAGAAGCATCCAATAGTAAAATAAAAACAAATAAAAGCAGGGAAGCAAAAAACAGCATTAAGACCATTTTTAGATATACTTTTTTCAGATGTCCCAAAGAGTAGTTGGGATACAAACGTCCTTTGAAATACAATATCGATTGATCAAAACCCAATAAACAAATACTTCCGATAGCAAAAAGAAAAGTGCGGACAAAATCATATTGTCCTACTACTTGAGGGGTAAACTTTTGCGTTAAAAACAAAGTAAAACCAAACAAAAGCACCACCCCAAAAACCCGAATCAATAAGGTTAAAAAACTTTGCCGAACCACAGGGTTTTGGACCGTTTTAAGTAAGTGAAATCGAATTGTTTTTAACACATTAGGTCTTGTTAGCAAAGAAAAATATTTTTTAGGAAGCTACCGTTTTTGATATAACCAATTGTTTTTGATAAAATCGAATGAACAAATGAATACCTACAAACAAAAATAGAAGAACGATCGGCAATACAAACTTCATCTTTCCATTTATTGCAATTGAAGTATTACTATTCAAAGTAAATGTTACTTCTTTAATGGTTTTTTGAAAGTTGATTAATTTCAAACGGTTTTTACCTTGTTGAAATATCAAATCTTGCTTGGTTTTGATAATATCATTGAGTTGCGTATTTTCATTATAGTACATCAATTTGTCGTTTTTTAACGAACTCTTTACATTAGCCGAAAACCCATTAAGAACACCATTAATTTGTTGAATAATGGTATCATTTTGTGCGATATCTTGTTTCAAGTTTGCTAAACCTACTTGTTGTACTGCTGAAAAATAGTCCGATTGATTGAGGTAATTCAGTAAAGGTGCAATCAACTCCTTTTCATTCGAGACTCCATTAGTAACAACTGCTATATTATGGTAAGTGTAGTTTTTACTGGTAATATTGTCCTCGAGCACCTTTTTAACTTCTCCAACTTCGGCCATTAACTTAATCAACTCAAAGTTGCGCTCTTTATCTTCAATAAATTTATAAACATCGGCAATGGGTTTGATTTCAATTTTTCTTAAAGCTTCTGGGTGGGATAGTCCTACTTCTTTTTGCAAAAAATCGGCATCTCCAGCATTAATTTTCGATTGAATCAAATTGATTTTAGCATACAAATAATCGACACTCCCAAAGTTGGGAATCACAGTGATTTCATGGGTATACAATTTATTGCTTTTATCCAAAAATAATCCCAAACCAAAACCAATAATTAATAAGGCAACAACTATTTTCCATTGGTGTACAAAAAACTGAATGCAATTGAACAGCAACGTATTCAATCGCTCGAAACCCTTTTTTACTTTGGTGGTAATTTGAAATACATCTATTTCTGAATCGCTATGCGAAGGTGTACTCATGAGCTTTTATTTACTATTCAAGATTTGTTCTAAAATTTTAATGGTAATCAAATAGGTAGGTTTTACGCCAGTAGTTCCCAATCCGCCAGAGGCTAAGGTACTTCCTGTTTCTAACGGATTATCCGAAGCATAGTATGCATAACGCACTTTGATATCTTTTGGTACACTCTTTCTGATTTTAGAGGCCGATTGAATCGCTTTTTGATAATAGGACCCTTCCATTTCTAGGCCTATCACGCCCCAAGTAGACTCATGAAAAAACTTCAATAAATCTCTATTTTGAAGTGATGTTCCCAAAACGGTAACCATTGGTCCTGCAAAAACAGCGATGTCATTACCTTCGAGCATCTCAGCGGTCAATTCATTTTCAAAGAAATAATTATCGGCTGTTCCTTCGTTGATATGGGCATTTGGAATCATAATATCGCCTTTACCTCCTTCGAGAATTCCAGCTTTTCCCATAATAGAAACGGACTGAACATTAAGCAAGGTCTCTTTTTTGTAGGGTTTTAATAATTCATCAATGGTTTCATAGGCTTGTTCTCCAAAAGCATAATCCATAACAATCAAAACAGGCGCTTTGTCACCTAATTTTGCCTTTGGAAAAGCGGTTTTGGACCAATCAATTTTAGCGGTATCAAACAATTGCACATCAATATTGGTTCCTGAAGTATCAGGCAAAAATACCATTCCGTTTTTCTCGGCCACCGTTTCTACCTGCTTGCGTAATTCTTTGGCGCCTGATTTACTCAATTCTTCATAAATCACAAAATCAGATTGATCCTTAAACTTCGATTTGAGTAGTGGTGTGGCAAAAATAGAATTCATTACACTGTGCATATTAGCACTAATAACGTGAATAGGTCGGTCTAATAAGTTTTTGGATTGTAAAACCTCTTTGATATTATTCGCCCAAACTTCACCATGAATATGGTGTCCCAAACGTTCTCTCAAAATAGGGCTAAAAGTGATGGTTCTTTTATTGTTGTCTACCACTTCCTCGATGGCTAATTTTCCTAACCAATAGATCACATGCAAAAAACGATCAGGTGCATTCTCTGAACCAAAAGCATCATAAATGTCTAATACTTCTTCAAAAGTTCTTCCTAAAATATTAGACGCATGTGAAATCGCTTTTTCTTTTTCGATTTGTGTTAGTTTCTTCGTTTGATTTACCGCTGCTTCCAATTTTAGCCAATCTCTAGAAACTTCGCCAGTATCATCAAGTAAAACGCGGTCTTTGATTTTATGGGATTCGATAAAAATGAAGGTCAAATGCGTCAAAATATCATAAATATCGGAACGTCCGCGAGTGATTTCAACATTCATTTGTTCTTCGTCAATTCGGTAACAATTTCTTCTTCGCTTTGGAGGAACAATAGCCTGAAAATGCGATTTAGAATACCCTTCATCCGAAGTAAGATTAATAAATCGACATTCTTCAATCCCTACTGGAAGGCGTTCGATAACGTATAATAAACCATTCAATTCTACTTTTTCATCGGCAATAGAACCATAAATTTCTGGGCGTAAAGCCAATAAAGCTTCCCGTAAGGTATCTCCCGAAATTCCCATTGGTTTATAAAACCCACGGTTGAACAAATGGCGCATCGTAATGTACATTTTTTCTATAGCCGCAGAAGATTCTTGCGCTCTAGATCTTGATATATGTTTGGTTGTATTCATCTTCTTTGTTTTTTATCACTTCTCAAAGGTAAGTAAAAGTTTTTTTTAGTTGGTTAACGTTAATTTCATCACTAATTCTAAATATTTGTTTTTGTAACGAGCTGATTCAGTTTGAGAATTTTTAAAATTACTAATTCGCCATTTTCCTTTATAATATGTCCAAGTGGATGTTTCCTCACTAGGAATTGTCCCTACTCTAGGATCATAATCCACACCATCAAATTTTTTAGAACCTTCATTTACCTTGGTAAATTTATATTCATAGCGATTGTCTTCGATGATTAACCACTCAACAGCAACGAAAAAGCCGTTTGTCGGTACTTTTATTTTGTAGGATTCCAAATTAATTGAAGTATTCTTTTTTCCTTTTTTAATAGGAACTACAATATTTTGAGCTATCAAATCATTTCCAGGACTTCCATCAGAATTAACTTCAAAGAAACGCAATACAAACTTTGCGTTTCCTTTTTCCGCTTTTGTTAGAACAAGTAAACTTTTTAGAAAAGAATGCTGTTCCATTTCTTTGGTAAATGGAAAAAATTTAGCCACAATAAAAGGAGAAGTACCGCAAGCGAAATAATGATTAATCGATCCCTTATTATAATTTCCAATTACAATTTCGGAATCGTGTTTTGGAGGTGCAATGATTACCTCATGCAATGCAATGGCTTCATTTTTGAGAACAACACTTTCAATTTTATCTGCTTTTATCTTTTTGGATGCAAATCCCAAAGCCGAAAAAACCAATACTTTATCCGACGTTGTATTGATAGTAAAAGTGCCATCTAGTTCTGAGGTGATTCCAATATTTTCATTTTCCACCCAAATGTTTACATAAGGAATAGGCTGACCCGAAATACTATCTTTGACAACACCTTTTAGTTGTGCTTGAACCGAAAATGCAAGGAAGAGAAAATAAAAAATATATTTCATTTGTTATAAGCTAATAAGTAATGGTTAAAATTTAATGTCGTATTTAGTTCCAAAATTAGTCAGGACAAAATTTAATTTTTCTTTGAGGTTTTCGAATGATTTATAAGCATCAAAATCTAACCATTGATATTTTATTCTTCGCCATAGAATTTCA
>NZ_JAPZSU010000030.1 GCF_027531905.1 Flavobacterium sp.
AATTTGTTGTCTTTTAAAATAATGTGTTGAAAAAACATTAAGTTTTATAAATAATATTATTAATATACAACCAAAAATCGGCGATAATCTGCCTAATCTGCGTGCCATTTTAACATAAAAATATTTGTGTCCAGACGGTAGGGTAGTAGCGGCATCCTTTTTCTTTTTTCTTTAAAAGAAAAAGATACAGCGGATGACGGGACGTTGCTGGCTAAAAAGCCTATTGTTTCTGCTCCAAAATAGGAGTGAAGTTTGTATTGAAAATATTGTGATTCCTAATCCTATTTGTTGTTTGCGATGAAAAACCAAAACCGTGCTGGATTTTATTTTAAGACGTATGAAGCGCCATTTCAGTCGCCGTTTGACCGTTTGTTTCCTATTTTTAAAGAATTGATTACGCATACTTCGGGCGATTTTGACGAGGCGATTGCTTGGCTACGCGAATTGGACAAGGAATATAAATTGACCGATGCCAGTTATACCATTGATGATTTTATTGAAGATTTAAAGAAAAAAGGCTACATCCGTGAGGAACTGAAAGACGACGGCACAACTGGAACGGGCATTACGGCCAAAACCGAACGCGCTATTCGTCAACAAGCGCTGGATACCATTTTTGGCACTATGAAACGCTCCGGGAATGGTAATCATAAAACGAAACACAGTGGCAATGGCGATGAGCATACGGGTGAGTTTCGAGAGTTTCATTTTGGGGATAGTTTGGAACGTATTTCACTGACCGAAAGTTTACGAAATGCCCAAATCAATAATGGAGTAGCTGATTTTAAACTTACAGAAAATGACTTGGTGGTTGAAGACACGCAATACAAAGCCCAAATGAGTACGGTTTTAATGATTGATATTAGTCACAGCATGATTTTGTACGGTGAAGACCGCATTACGCCTGCTAAAAAAGTGGCTATGGCATTGGCTGAATTGATTACCACTAGATACCCAAAGGATACTTTAGATATTTTAGTTTTTGGGAACGATGCTTGGACAATTGCGATTAAGGATTTACCGTATCTAAAAGTAGGTCCTTTTCATACCAATACGGTGGCAGGTTTACAATTGGCAATGGATTTATTGCGAAGAAAACGCAACACCAACAAGCAAATTTTTATGATTACCGACGGGAAACCAAGTTGCGTTCGGGAGAAAGATGGCTCGTACTATATGAATAGTAATGGCTTGGACCAATACATTGTAGACAAATGCTACACTCAGGCGCAACAAGCCAGAAAATTGCACATTCCTATCACCACTTTTATGATAGCGAATGATCCATATCTCCAAAAATTTGTGACTAATTTTACCGAAGCCAATCAAGGGAAAGCTTTTTACACGGGTTTGAAAGGACTAGGTGAAATGATTTTTGAGGATTATGAAGCGAATAGGAAGAAGCGAATTAAGTAGGGAGTGTTCAGAAGGCAGACGGCAGTGTTCAGAAAGAAGAAAATAGAAGTCAGAAAATAGAAATTAGTAAAAGCGAATCAAAATAAAAATACCATCAATGAAGGATATAACAACTTTAGGTGCATTAAAACAATCGGGTTATCAACCAAGAACGATTAAAGAAGAATTGCGCGATAATTTGAGGAAGAAATTGCAAGCAGGTATTCCAACTTTTGAAGGGGTACACGGATTTGAAAATTCGGTGATTCCAGAGTTGGAGCGTGCTATTTTGTCGAAGCACAATATCAATTTGCTGGGACTTCGCGGGCAAGCCAAAACTAGACTGGCTAGAAAAATGGTCGAATTATTGGATGAGTACATTCCATTTGTGGCGGGTTCTGAGATTAATGATGATCCTTTCCATCCGATTTCTCGTTACGCCAAGGATTTAATTGCCGAGTTAGGCGATGCAACGCCCATAGAATGGTTGCCAAGAAGTGAGCGTTTTTATGAAAAATTAGCGACACCCGATGTAACAGTAGCCGATTTAATTGGCGATGTCGATCCTATCAAGGCGGCGAATTTAAAGTTGTCGTATGCGGATGATCGTGTGATTCATTTTGGTATGATTCCAAGAGCGAATCGCTGTATTTTCGTCATCAATGAATTGCCCGATTTGCAAGCTAGAATTCAAGTGGCGTTGTTTAATATTTTGCAAGAAGGTGATATTCAAATTCGAGGCTATAAGTTAAGAATGGCTTTGGATATGCAGTTTGTTTTTACCGCCAATCCAGAAGATTATACCAATCGTGGGAGTATTGTTACGCCATTGAAAGACCGTATAGGTTCTCAAATTTTAACGCATTATCCAGAAACTATTGCTATTGCTCGCACTATTACTCAGCAAGAAGCCAAGTTAGAAAGCAGTCAAACCGATGTGGTGTATGTACCTGCTTTGGCCAAAGATTTGTTGGAACAAATTAGCTTTGAAGCTCGTGATAGCGATTTTATTGATCCAAAAAGTGGCGTGAGCGCTAGAATGAGTATTACAGCCTACGAAAACCTGATTAGTACTGCTGAACGTCGTGCCTTAAAAGCGGGTGAAAGCACTACATCTGTTCGTTTGTCTGATTTTATGGGGGTTATTCCTGCCATAACCGGAAAAGTGGAATTGGTGTACGAAGGCGAGCAAGAAGGGGCAGCTGTGGTAGCCCAACATTTAATCAATGATGCGATTCGTACATTTTTCCCGGGCTATTTCCCAAAGATTGAAAAATTGGAAAAACAAGGAGAAAAAACAGCCTATACTGATACTTTAGAATGGTTTTTTGCCGAAAGTGGTTTCGAATTATTGGATGATGCCACGAATTCAGAATATCAAACTATTTTGGATAGTGTGACACCATTAGAAGTCATTATCAAAAAATACCAGCCTCAATTACCGAAAGAGGATTATTATTTTATGAAAGAATTCTTGTTGTGGGGCTTGGCTTCGTATAAAAAGTTGAGCAAAGATCGTTTTTCTGAAGGGTATCAGTTCAAGGATCCGTTTGGGAGTTACATCAGTAAATTATAAATAACCTGTTGGATGAAATACAAATTAAGATAGAGAATTAACCACATAGAATTATAGATTAAAGCAAATCGTTATAGAAAAAATAGAAATAACTCTATTTTCTCACATAGATTAGCTATGTGAATAGTATAACGTCTATCTATTTCTTTTAAAAAAACTACAAATTCTATGTTTCTATGTGGTAAAAACCATTCCATTCCACCGGAAATAAATTGCAAAAAGGTTTAGTGTAAAAGCTAAACACTTTTTATTGCAGTTTTTCGTTTTTGTAGCGCAGTTTGATTTTAAACGGTGCATTGCCTTCTTCAATGGCTTGAAGGTGCAGGGTGATGCCTTTTTTTCTATTTTCTTGGACTACTTTTTTATTGGTTATCTCTTTGTCTTTTGCAGGGTCTCGCAAATGAACATCGAGTTGCATATTAGAATTTCCATAAAATCCATAACTTCCTGCTAAATCAAAATTGAATACAGATGTGTTTATTGGCGTAGGAGAAAGGTTGGCAAAACCATTTTTAAAAACAATGTTGATTGCAAGAGGATTAATAGTTACGCGATTAAAATTCCGAAACGGGAAGGCGTATTTTCCAATTCTTTGCAAAGGTTCAAATTGGTTCAAAGCGCCATTATTCAGGTTAAGTTTTAAATTTCCGGTTAGAGAACGCTTTACTATAGTAATGTTATTATCAAAGTAGCCATCCAAAACACCGGAAACAGAAATTAAACCCGAAACGGTTTTTGGAGTGAGTGCTTTGGAACCAAAATTGTCAAAAGCCTTCAATAGTTCTGCACTATTTACTTTACTTGCGTTAAGTTTTGCGTTGAAGTGGTTGTTTTTGTTTTGATACGAAACCATTCCGTTTACCATTAATGAACCGCCACCAAATTGTAGCGAAGCCTCTTTTAAGATGGTACGGTCAGGAACTACATTAATTTGTGCTATCGCATTTCGAGCCTTGAATTTTTTATAGACAATATTTTCGGCTCTTAGATGAACTGTTGCATTGGATTGATGTAAAACATTGATGAGATTTTGAGTAATTGCAGTAGATTTTTTTATCGATTTAGTTGTTCTACTACCAAAGCTAAAGTCTTTTAAATTAATAGTTTTAGCTTTTATATCCCATTTCATAAAAATCTTTTCTGGAGCATCATAGTAGTAATTTAAAAAATTATCAGACTGACCTTTTATATTTATAGTACTATTTTGTGTATTTAAAACGATTTGGTTCACCTTCAATTCATTTGAAGTAAAGGATAAATCTACACTACTGTTGTTGAATTTCTTCTTTGAACTTAAATGTGTTCCATTCGCGTTTTGAATCACGACTGACCCAATTAGAAAAGGTTTTTGCATTTCTAAATTCACCACATCAGCTTTGAATGTAAGACGCAAATCTGCTTTTCCATTCCCAAAGGACAGGGTTTTACCAATCATCGTTTGATTGAGTTTTGCCAAATCAAAACGGCTTACAAATGCACCCGAGGCGATGGGTTTTTTCAAATCCAAAATCATCATATTTTTGGTGGTAAATGGAATCGAATGGACTTTTCCCCGAAAATCATTGAGCAAGATTGCCGAATTTTCATCGCTTATGCCTTTGTTCTTTTGGTATTCGTTGGTAAAAATGCCTTTAAAAGTACAATCGGTTACTTGATGTTCGAAGTAGTTCAGTTCATTATTTTTGATATTAGCTTCCACTCGAATGTTGGGGTCGCCTTCTTTGTTCAAGTCGCCATCAATAGTGCATTGCACGCCAAAAGGGTCTTTAAAATCAAAAGGTTTGAGTTTGCTGCTAATGTTGTTGGACAACAATTTATAAGCCGCTTGCCAGCGAATATTTGGATTGCTAATAGCAATAGAAAAGGAACTGTTGGTCTTGCTAATCCCAAAATACGACTGAATTTGAAAAACATCTTCTCCAATAGACAAACCTATGGTTTTAATGGTGATAGAGCCTTTGCTTTCGGAATATTTTGCTTGTAAAGCTCCTTGAATGATTTTGTTTTTAGCAAAACTTCCGTGTTGTGTATTAAATGTCAAACTTTTCACTAAGGTGTTTAACGCAATATCAGCTTCCCAACCTTCTGAAGTAGTATGTTTTTCTATCCGAAGTTTTTCGATAAAAAAATCAAATTTTTTATGCTTGAATTGGTTGTCAGAAACAAAGGAAACATTGTTGAATTTTAGGTGATTCAAATCCAATGACAACGAACTTGAACTTGTAGTATCGGTTTTTGGTGCACTAGAAAAAACGGAGGTATTGCTATAGCCTTTTGCGTCTAAAAACAGTTGTACTTCGGCATCATTGATGGAGAGATGGTCTAATTTTATCTTCTTTAGGAATATCGCCCAAGGCTGAATTTCGGCATAAATCGAAGGGGCTTGTAACAACGTTCTTTTATGTTGTGCCCACAAACTGTCTTTGATGCTTACTTCTTTTACAGCAATGGTTATGTTGGGAAATCCACGAAAAAAGAGTACTTCTAGGTCGCCAATTGTTACTTCGCCTTTACAATTTTCATTGGCAATCCGACGCACCTCTTTTAGCAGTTCGTTATGATGAGCGCTTACATACCAACCCAAAGCACCATAGCCAATAAAAAGAAGCATCGTCAAGAATAGGATAATTTTACCCACTTTTTTGCCTATTGGCCACCATTTTTCTGTCATAGTAAAATGTTTTGGAATTGAAAAGGCTTCATTTTGAATCAAATATAATCAACTGAAGCCACTTACGGAAGTAAAACGCAAACTATGCCTTTCTTTACAGAAAGAAAACCACAATAGAATTTGTATTTTTGGTAAATAATCCAATTGTTATGCTCTTTTTAATTCTAAGTATCGTTTGTAGTGTTACCGTGGGCGTTCTTTTCAAGTGGTTCAGAAATCACGCTGCTTTCAACAGTAAAGCCATTATTGCGACCAATTATGCGATTGCCTTGTTGCTTTGTTATTTTTGTTTTCCACCACAATTCGATACGCTACTTGAACAAGCACCTTGGCCGTTGTATCTCGCTCTCGGACTGCTGTTGCCGAGTGTTTTTTTACTGCTTTCCCAGTCCATTCGGTATATGGGTATTGTCAAGACTGATGCCGCACAGCGCTTGTCGTTGTTTATTCCGTTACTTGCTTCTTGGTTGCTTTTTGGGGAGCAATTTAGTACCCTCAAAGTTTTGGCTTTTGGCCTAGGATTTCCAGCCTTGCTGCTTATTTTGTCTAAGCCCACCGCCAATAGCAATTCCAATTGGGGCTATCCTGCTATGGTGTTGCTGGGTTTTGGAGTCATCGATATTTTGTTCAAACAAATCGCCTTGCATACCCAACTGCCTTTTACCACCTCGCTTTTGGTCATATTTGCGTTGGCTTTGGTAATTATGAGTGGAGTAGTGGGCTACGAAATTTTTATCCAACGCCCAAAAATCTCGGGTATCAATGCCCTTTGGGGAATAGCAGTAGGCGTATTCAATTTTGGAAATATCTATTTTTACCTCAAGGCGCACCAAGCTTTTTCCGAAAATCCGTCCACTGTTTTTGCAGGAATGAATATGGGCGTCATCGTTTTGGGTAGTCTCATAGGCGTGTTGATTTTTAAAGAAAAACTTTCTCAGAAGAACTATTTGGGGATTTTCTTGGCCTTATTAGCCATTGTCCTCCTCACGTATGCTCAATTAAAAGCGTAATCTTTTCTAGGAGCACCACATCTTTGCGCACCACACGAGTCGTCCCGCTTTCCGCTACAATATACACATATCATTTTAAACCAAAAAACTACAAAACAACCGAACAGTTGCTTTGTAGTTTTATTTTTAAACCTTTTGAAAAGGCAACTATTCTAACGATAGTTACAGTAAAACCATGAGACTTTTATTGCGTTTGCGGAGGACAAGAAGATTAAAAATGGCTTAAAATCACAGACGTTCGCACAGCACACTTCAATTGATGAAGTATGTGGTCCTATTTGGTACAAAGTAATTTGATCCAACGAGTTTACTTACTTAGAGAGTGCTCTTGTAGTAACATAATAGCGATACCCTATGATTGCCATCTGCCATTTTTTGGCTTTGGTGATGTCTATTTTTTGTTTGGTAAAGCTTGGTAAAATGATTTTGTTGATTTGAGCAATAATTTTGAACATCTTTTTTTTTTTTTTTTAAAAGATATAAAAGAGAGCATTAAAACTGAATACTAGTTTTCAAAATAAACGGCTATTTTATTTATTTGATAGTCAAATAACTCCTTTTGATTTTCCTTCCACATGCGATTCAAATTAGAATAAAGTGTTTTTTTTCTCTTTCGTATTTCTTTGTTGTCAATTTTTAACGAGTACAAACTACTAAAAAAAACGTTAATTTTTTGGTTGTTAATTATTTTTGGTAAAATATTGAAGATGAGTAATTTATTTGTTTTTTAGCAAAGCTTGATAATAATGCAAAAAAAAACTATTTTATTGCTTTTTGTTGAAAATTAATGATTTTTTATTGCTAAAAGCAAAACTTATCAACGAAAACGTTTGAATTTCGACCCTTTTATTAAAAATATAATAAGATAGTATTAAAACTAGTCTTTGTTTAGTAAATTTACATATTAATACTTAAAAAATGTCAAAAACAATAAAAAAAATTGGAGTACTTACTTCAGGAGGAGACGCTCCTGGTATGAATGCAGCTATACGTTCTGTTGTTCGTACCTGTGCTTTTCACAATATAGAATGTGTTGGGATTTACAGAGGTTATCAAGGGATGATAGAAGGAGATTTCAAAGAATTAGGGCCTAGAAGTGTCAATAATATTATTAATAAAGGTGGAACATTTTTGAAATCTGCCCGTTCTCAAGAATTTAGAACACCCGAAGGTCGTAAAAAAGCACATGAAAACTTAGTGAAGGAAGGTGTTGAGGCTTTGGTTGTTATTGGTGGAGATGGTTCTTTTACTGGAGGATTGTTGTTTAATGCAGAATTTGGTTTTCCAGTAATCGGTATTCCAGGAACTATTGATAATGATATATATGGTACAAGTCATACTTTGGGTTACGATACCGCATTGAATACAGTTGTTGAAGTAATTGATAAAATTAGAGATACAGCCAGTTCTCATAATCGATTGTTTTTAGTCGAAGTTATGGGAAGAGATGCAGGGCATATTGCTTTGAATGCTGGTATTGGCGCAGGTGCTGAAGAAATTTTGATTCCAGAAGAGGACTTAGGATTAGAAAGATTAATGGATTCGCTAAAAAGAAGTAAATCTACTGGTAAAACTTCAAGTATTGTGGTTATTGCCGAGGGAGACAAAACCGGAAAGAATGTATTTGAATTGAAAGATTATGTAGAATCCAACTTTCCAGAATATGACGTTCGTGTTTCTGTATTAGGTCACATGCAACGTGGAGGTTCACCTTCTTGTTTTGATAGAGTTTTAGCTAGTCGATTAGGTGTTAAAGCCGTTGAAAGTATTTTGGAAGGAAAATCAAATTATATGGTTGGCTTGTTGAATGATAAAGTTGCATTAACTCCACTTGAACAAGCCATTAAAGGACATACAGAAATTGATAGAGAGTTACTACGTGTTTCTGATATTATGTCTATTTAAACTTTAAAAAAGAAAAAAAATATAAAGAATAAAAAATAATTTAAATTAAGTAAAATGTCAAAAGTAAAATTAGGAATAAACGGTTTTGGAAGAATTGGAAGAATTGTTTTTAGAGAATCTTTCAATAGAGATAATGTAGAAGTTGTTGCAATCAACGATTTATTGGATGTTGACCACTTAGCTTACTTATTAAAATACGATTCAGTTCACGGTCGATTTGATGGAACTGTTGAAGTAAAAGAAGGAAAATTATACGTAAACGGAAAGAATATCCGTATTACTGCCGAAAGAAATCCTGCTGATTTAAAATGGAATGAAGTGGATGTTGATGTTGTAGCAGAATGTACTGGTATTTTTACAACAATTGAAACTGCAACTGAACATATTAAAGGTGGTGCAAAAAAAGTAATTATTTCGGCTCCATCTGCTGATGCTCCAATGTTTGTAATGGGAGTAAATCACGAAACAGCCAAAGCGTCAGATTTAGTAGTTTCAAATGCATCTTGTACTACAAACTGTTTAGCACCTTTAGCAAAAGTTATTCATGATAACTTCGGAATCGAAGAAGCATTGATGACAACTGTTCACGCTACAACTTCGACGCAAATGACTGCCGATGGTCCTTCTAGAAAAGACTGGAGAGGTGGTCGTGCAGCTGCAATTAATATTATTCCTTCTTCAACTGGAGCTGCAAAAGCAGTTGGGAAAGTAATTCCTGCCTTGAATGGAAAATTAACGGGTATGGCTTTCCGTGTTCCTACAGCAGACGTTTCTGTAGTAGATTTAACGGTAAAAGTAGCTAAAGAGACTTCTTATGAAGAAATTATGGCAGCTTTAAAAACAGCTTCTGAAACTACCTTGAAAGGAATTATGGGATTCACAGAAGATGCAGTGGTTTCTCAAGACTTTATTTCTGATAAAAGAACATCAATTATCGATGCTTCTGCTGGAATTGGTTTGAATTCAACTTTCTTTAAATTAGTATCTTGGTACGATAATGAGTATGGTTATTCAAGCAAATTGATTGACTTGTCTGTTCATATTGCAGGTTTAAAATAAAAACTAAAAGGTTAAGATTCCAAAAGTTTCGGCTTTTGGAATCTTTTTGTATATACAGATAATGCACACGAGAAGTTTTATGCATTTCTTGTGTACATTTGTATATTATATCAATTCCCAAAAAATAAGTATATGAAATTAATAGTAGACAGTGGTTCAACAAAAGCAGATTGGATTGCAATTGATGAAAAAGGAAAGGTCCTATTTACAACCCAAACCCTTGGATTAAACCCTGAAATTTTAGAAGGTCATGAAATTATTGAACGTTTAAACGATCGTTTTGATATTTTACAAAATAAAAAAACGGCAACCCATTTGTTTTTCTATGGGGCTGGCTGTGGGACTGCACGAATGAAAGTGGAATTAACACGTATTTTTCAGGACTATTTCCCAAATGCAATTGTTTCTGTAGAAGAGGATACCTATGCAGCAGTGTACGCCACAACTCCAAAAGGAGAGGAAGCTATTGTAAGTATATTAGGTACAGGTTCTAATTGTAGTTATTTTGATGGAAAAAATTTGCATCAAAAGGTACAATCTTTAGGATATATTATCATGGATGATTGTAGTGGAAATGTTTTTGGTAAAGAATTAATTAGAAAATACTATTTTAATAAAATGCCAAAACATATTGCTGTTGAATTTGAAAAAGAATATAATGTAGATCCAGATTTTATTAAAAGTAAATTATATAAAGAACCTAACCCTAATGCTTATTTAGCGACTTTTGCTAAATTTTTAATTAAACACAAAGAAGAAGAATTCTGTAAAAAAATTATTTATAAGGGAATGAAGTCTTTTGTTAAAAATTACATTAAACAATTCGACAATTATCAGGAAGTGCCAATCCATTTTATTGGTTCTATTGCTTTCTATTTGAAAGAAGAATTACAAGTAACCTTTGATAAATACGAAATGAAATTAGGAAATGTATTACGCAGACCAATTGACGGTTTAATAGCGTATCACGTTGCTAATAGTTAATTCAATTGAAAATTTAGTTTTACAAAACTAATATTTGCAAAAGGAGTTCCAGAAAAGTAAACCGAAGAAAAAATACATTTTCAGCAATATGAAAATGTTTATTGGAGTTGAAAATGATGAAGGATTTGCCAGAAGAGTAGGTGAAGGGAAAGCGAATAAAAATTTTTATTTTTAAATCTGTTTTCCATTCCCCTACACGAGGCGCGATTAAATGGCTAATCTGAGTTTACGAAAAAATAATAGTTAAGTCTTTTTACTTTGACCATTTGTGACTAAAACTAATCGTTATAGCACTGCAATCATCGCTATTTCTACATTTACATTTTTTGGCAAACATGCCACTTGAACCGTTTCACGAGCTGGAGCGGTTTTTTCGTTAAAATACGAGCCGTAAACCTCATTTATAGCCGAAAAGTCATTCATGTTCATGATAAAAATACTTGTTTTTACAACATTTTCAAAAGTCATATTAGCGGCTTCTAAAACTGCTTTCATATTTTGCATCACTTGCTCGGTTTCTGCCTGAATAGAGTCGGTTACTAGTTCACCAGTTGCTGGATTAATGGCTATTTGTCCAGAGGTATACAGGGTGTCTCCTTTTAAAACGGCTTGACTGTAAGGGCCAATTGGAGAAGGAGCTTTGTCTGTAAAAATAATTTTTTTCATAAAGGTAAAAGTTGTTTATTAGCTGTTATATATGATATCGCCTTTTATCTGTCGGTGTTTGTTTGTAACAAACTTGTTGTAAATGTCGATTTCATAAAAACATATTTATTTTATTGTTCTGTCGTTTACTCGTTGTTTATTCCACTTGATATCGCTTAGTACACCTGATTTTATTCCGATGAAGAAATTCCAATTTGAATAATCACCAAAAGGCGTCCAGTTAAAATCCATTCTCCAGCTTAATAAATCTCTTTCAAAACGTATTTGTGTAAAAGTCACTCCTTTTTGTACAAAATCATAACCAGTTGAGATACCAGCTTTCCATTTAGGAGTTAAATCTGCGTTCGCAGAAATCATAATGGAGTTATTGATGATTTTCTTTTCACGATTGTTGTTTCCGTAGGTTAGGGAGTAAGCAAAAGTCATGTCCCATGGTAATTTTGATTTGAAAAATGTTGTAATTGCATCCTCATCTTTGGAATCATCGGTATCATCAAATTGACTCTTTTGATTTAAAAGATCCCTACTTTTTCCAAACAAATCATCTTCTCTTCCTCCGTTTCTTGTTACTTGGTCATCATTTTTTTTCTTGTCATCAAAATCACTACTCGCAATAGAATAATTAATAGTCATATTGGCGCTAGTCATTCTGAATAAACTTCCTCCATTGTTTATATTGTATATGTTAATTCGATTTCCAGAATTGTCAATGGCATAAGGATCTAAGGTTGCGCCAAAATTAAGGTTCATTTTATTTTTAAACAATTGCGTTCCTCCACTCACACGAACCGGTGACCAAGCCAAAGTTGTTTTTCCATCAGCATTAAGATCGTAGCTGGTAGAAAAATTCAAGTTGTTTAACAGCATGATTTTTTTGGGTTCTACTTTCGTAGTATCGCTATCCGTTACTTTTGCTTCAAAAGTATTGCTTAAATCAAATCCAATATTGTTAGAATTTGCAATACTAGGTACTCCGTAAATTCCACCTTCAAAACGAGTGTAAGATTTCATTTTGCCACTGGCATCTTCTGCGTAGGTGTCATAATACTTTTGGAAACTGGGAGTGTAGCCATACGAAATTGAGGGACGCATGACGTGTCGGATGGATTTTATTTTTTTGTCATTCCCAAAATTAAATGTACCATAAATCGTGGTTCCAATGCTACTAGACAAAGAATAAGTTCTAAAGGCGTCAAATCCATTTATGGTCTCTTGAACTACTTTACTCTGATTAGTGTCATAGTATTTTCTAATCGTTTTTAAGTACCATACTTCATTGTAATTGGCCGATGCAGACGCACTAAAATACTTGAATATTTTAAAGTTGGTACTAATAGGAATACTGTGCTGCATCCCTACTTGTGCATTTTTGAACATTTCAGGTTTAAAGAATAAAGAGTCTGTGGTTACAAAACTATTTCTTCCGTTTAAATTGTATTGTAAATTGATATTTTTGATAAAACCTTTCTTAATGCCGTCCCCTTTTGCAAATGGAAAGACTCTATCTACACTTAATTGAAGAGTAGGTAAGGTCATATCGATTTGGCTTGTTTGTGTGTTTTGCGAATGTGTAGCCGATAGCGACATTCGAACTTGTGGGATAGAATTGAATGTTTTGGAATAAGAAACAGATGAACTTAAGGTGTTATTAAGATTTGAACCAAAATTAGCAGAATTGATAGATTGTTGGAAGTATTTACTACTACCTAAATTTACTGAGGCTGAAAAACTAGAATTAGGGTTAGATTTTGAATCTTTGGAATGTGACCATTGAATGTTATAAATCGTTTGTTTTGAATAATCTGGATAACCTCTTTCGCTATTAATTAGATTTTCGAATCTGAAGTTGAAATTTCCTCTATAGTTATATCGTTTAGCATAACTAGATTCTACACGCATGCCATAGCTTCCATTGGTGTAGTAGTCACCAAGAACCGTTAAATCATAATGATCGGTTAAAGCAAAATAATATCCGAAATTTTGCAATGAAAAACCGCGAGTATTAGAGTCGTTGTAATTAGGTAAAATAATCCCTGAAACACTGGTTTCTTTGCTCATAGGAAAATAAGCAAAAGGGAGTGCAATGGGTGTGGGAACATCGGCAATGACCATATTGGTTAATCCAGTGATTACTTTTTTGCCAGGAATAAATTTTACTTTATTCGTTTGAAAATAATACTCAGGATTATCGACATCTTTTGAAGTAGTAAATCGTGCTCCTTTTAGGAAATATACGGAATCATTTTCTTTTTTGGTAACAGCAGCTTTGATTTTAAATTCTCCTTGATCAGACCTTGAGTTCCAAATTAAGGCTTTTTTTGTTTTAAAATTAAATCGTATAGAATCAGGTTCTACAACATTAGATCCTTGTTTAAAGTTAGGATATTGTGTGTATTTACCAGTAGAATCTTTGATTCGTCCTGCATACACTTCATTTTTGTCATAATCCATTACTATGATTCCCGACTTTAGTTCAATGTCTTGATAATACAATTCTGCCTTATCATAAAGCGTAATCAGTTTCTTTTTTTGGTCTATTTTAGTGTAGTCTTGTGATTTGTATCTGACTTTACCTTCAAGAAAAGCTTTCTTTACATTTACCGTATCCGTTTTAATTGAATCTTTAGTAATTTCGGGGGTAATTATGTTTTTTGTCTTATCTTCTTTTGCTTTTGTAGTTTCCTTTTTGGAAGGAATTGCAGTGTTTTTTTTCTTTATATCTTGTGAATAAGCACTAGTAGTTCCTAGTGTAAGAAAAAATGATAGTAAAACGATATTAAATAAGTTTGTACGCAAAGGTTTTAATGCTATTTTTGTAAAAATGATGGCTTGCTTTTTGAAGCACCAAACTTACATATATTTTTTTGCAAAAATAATCAATTAACATAATTATAGCTGACGCACCCTAATAAAATTAACTTTTAATTTATGGATACAAAGATTTGTCTAAAAGTAATGTTTGTTATTACTTTCTTCTTTTCCTCTTTTTTTTCTTATAGTCAATCCGAAGTCTTTAGAGTAGCTTTAGATGCAGGACATGGAGGTCATGATGCGGGAGCAAAATATAGCGGACGAGTTGAAAAAGATGTTGCTTTGGCGGTAGTTTTAAAAGTGGGTAAAATTCTTGAAGAATCTAAGAAAGCAGAAGTAGTCTATACTCGAAAAACTGATGTTTTTATTGAGTTAAATGAACGAGCTAACATTGCTAACAGAGCTAGAGCGTCAATTTTTGTGTCTATTCATTGTAATGCCAATAAAAATTTAGCTGCTGATGGCACGGAAACCTATGTTATGGGTATGACCAAAATCGCTTCGAATTTAGAAGCAGCAAAGAAAGAAAACTCTGTTATTACTTTAGAAAAAGATTATAAACAAAAATATGAAGGATTTGATCCTAACTCTCCTGAAACCATGATTGGTATGACTTTGATGCAAGAGGAGTATTTAGACAATAGTATTTCATTAGCATCTAAAGTTGAAAATGAGTTTCAAAATCTAGGTAAGAAAATACGCGGTGGAGGTGTGAAACAGGCGCCATATCTTGTCTTGCATCGTGCATATATGCCAAGAGTTTTGATAGAAATGGGATTTATTTCTAACCCAGAAGAAGGAGCTGTTTTGGTGTCTGAGCAAGGTCAAAATGATTTGGCTCAAGCAATTGCTAAAGCGATAATTAAATATAAAAATGAATTTTTTGAAAGTGAAGGTTTTGAAAACTTTCCAACGCCAAAAGTGGATGCCACAGAAAAAAAGGAGATAATAAAACCGAAAGATACTTCCGATTTTCAAGAAGCTGCTAAAGTTTCAACAACACCAATCACCGGAACAATCTTTAAAGTTCAACTATCAGCTAGTTATATTCAATTAGAGTTGCAACCAAAGAATTTTAAAGGGTTAAATTTTATTTCAATGGAGCGCGATAATAATTTGTATAAGTATTTTTATGGAGAAACTACTGATTTTAATGTAGCTAAAGAGAATTTAAAAGCGGCTAAGGCTAAAGGCTATGATTCTGCTTTTTTGATAGCTTATAAAAATGGAAAGAAAATTAGTATTCAAGAAGCCATTAAATAATTCATTGAAGTTAATTTTTTATATTATTTTTGCGCAAAATCTTATATTTTGAAACTAACAAGAGAAATCAAAACGGCTATTATAGTAATTACTGCTATTTTATTATTTATTTGGGGATATAGTTTTTTAAAAGGACGCGATCTTTTTACAAATTACAAAACCTATTATGTGGAGTATGATAATGTAGAAGGTATAACACCTTCTTCTGTTGTGACTTTGAATGGTTTAATAATAGGTAAAGCAACCGCAATCACTATTAATAATACTACCGGCAAACTTCGAGTAGAGTTACAACTAAAAACAGATTTTCCTATTTCAAAATCTAGTACAGCTGTTATTTATGAACCTGGATTGATTGGTGGGAAACAAATAGCCATTCATCCTAATCTTAATGATAAATCCATAATCGAAGACGGAGCAACTTTAAAAGGAGGTGTTGAGTTGGGTATGGCAGCAAGCATGGGCGAAAAACTTGGTCCGGTGCAGCAAAAAATTGAAAAATTGCTGGTAAGTGCTGATCAAATGATTACTGGAATCAACACTGTTTTAGATCAAAAAGGACAAGCTGATTTGAAAAATAGTTTGGCTGAATTGAGCAAAACAATGGAACAATTTCATAAAGCTTCAGTTAGTGTTAATGGAATTTTAGATACGAATAAGGCTAAAATTAATGGCATAGTAACTAATTTTAATAAAGTTTCTGGTGATTTTTCTAAAATTTCAGATTCTTTACAAAAAGCTGATTTAGGAAAAACAGTAAAAGAATTGAATAGAACTTTGGCTAATGTAGACAAGTTAATGAGTAATTTGCAATCAGGAAAAGGAACTATGGGTAAATTACTTAATGATGAAGCACTATATGCTAATTTATCAAAAACATCAAAAGAGTTGGAATTGTTACTTCAAGATGTTCGCTTGAACCCTACTAGATATGTTAATGTTTCTGTCTTTGGAAAGAAAAACAAACCTTATGTAGCTCCTGCTGCTGATTCAATAGTAAAAGCTAATAACTAATTATATGAATTTTTTAGACAATGTATTGTTCGCCATCGTTTTGGCAATTGGTTTTGGATATTTCTTTATGAATGTCAAAAAAATCATTCGAAACATTAAGTTAGGTACCGCAGTTGACCGAAGAGATAATCCTAAAGAGCGATGGAAAAATATGGCAATGATTGCTTTAGGACAATCAAAAATGGTAAAAAGACCAGTTGCTGGAATTTTACATATTGTTGTTTACCTTGGATTCATAATCATTAATATTGAATTATTAGAAATCATAATTGATGGGCTTTTTGGTACGCATCGTGTTTTTGCTTTTTTGGGAGGAACTTACGATTTCCTTATTGGTTCTTTCGAAATTTTAGCTGTTTTAGTATTGCTGGCTGTTTTTACTTTTTGGACCAGAAGAAATATTATTCGTTTAAAACGTTTTATAAGTTCAGACTTAAATGGATATCCTAAGAATGACGCGAATTATATTTTATATTTCGAAGTAGTTTTGATGTCTTTGTTTTTGTTAATGAATGCATCTGATTTGCATTTACAACAAGTACCGGGAGGCTTTTCTCATTTCATCAAAGCAGGATCTTTTCCTATAAGTCAATTTATAGAGCCTATTTTTAATGGAATGTCTAATGAATTGGTGATGCTTTTATCAGAAGCTTTTTGGTGGTTGCATATTGTTGGTATTTTGATTTTTATGAATTATTTATATTTTTCAAAACACTTACATATTCTTTTAGCTTTCCCAAATACTTATTTTGCCAACTTAAAACCTCAAGGTCAATTTGATAATTTATCTTCGGTTACAAATGAAGTGAAGTTAATGATGGATCCAAACGCAGATCCTTTTGCAGCTCCTGCAGATGCTAATACTGCTCCAAGTAAGTTTGGCGCCAGTGATGTAATGGATTTGAATTGGGTACAGTTAATGAATGCATATACTTGTACAGAATGTGGACGTTGTACTTCTTCATGTCCAGCAAATCAAACCGGTAAGAAATTGTCTCCTCGTAAAATTATGATGGATACTAGAGATCGTTTAGAGGAAGTTGGAAGGAATATTGACAAAAACAAAGGTGTTTTTGTGCCAGATTCAGTTTCGCTTTTGAATAATTATATTACCGCCGAAGAACTATGGGCATGTACTTCATGTAATGCTTGTGTAGAAGAATGTCCAGTAAATATTAGTCCATTATCAATCATTTTAGATATGCGTCGTTATTTAGTGATGGAGCAAAGTGCTGCACCAATGCCTTTGAACGCAATGATGACGAATATAGAAAACAACGGAGCGCCTTGGCAATACAATCAACAAGACCGTTTAAACTGGAAAAACGAAATATAATAAAAGTTTAAATTTTTAATCGGTTAGTTACTTAACCCATTAACTAATAACCAAGATACAATGTCAGAAAATTTAGTAGTGCCTACAATGGCCGAAATGTTAGCACAAGGCAAACAACCAGAAGTATTGTTTTGGGTAGGTTGTGCAGGAAGTTTTGACGATAGAGCCAAGAAAATAACTAAAGCATTTGTTAGAATTTTAAATCGATCTAACGTTTCTTTTGCTGTTTTGGGTACAGAGGAAAGTTGTACTGGAGATCCAGCAAAAAGAGCGGGAAATGAATTTTTGTTTCAAATGCAAGCGATGATGAATATTGAGGTTTTAAATGCTTACGAGGCTAAAAAAATTGTAACTGCTTGTCCTCATTGTTTTAATACATTGAAAAATGAATATCCTGAATTGGGCGGTCACTACGAAGTAGTACATCATACCGAATTTTTAAAATCCTTGCTTGACGATGGTCGTTTGACTATTGAAGGAGGACAATTCAGAGGAAAAAAAATTACTTTTCACGATCCTTGCTATTTGGGAAGAGCCAACAATATTTATGAAGCACCAAGAGATTTAATCCAAAAATTAGATGCTGAGTTAGTTGAAATGAAGCGTTCAAAAGCCAATGGATTATGTTGTGGTGCTGGTGGAGCTCAAATGTTTAAAGATGCTGAGCCTGGTAATAAAGAAGTGAATATCGAAAGAACAGAAGATGCTTTAGAGGTACAACCTAGTATTATTGCTGCTGGCTGTCCTTTCTGTAATACGATGCTTACTGATGGTATAAAAAATAAAGAAAAAGAAGCTGATGTAAAAGTTTTAGACATTGCGGAACTTATTGCTAATGCTCAAGATTTATAAAAGAATTTAATTCAAAACTATGTACGTACCCTTTGAAAGTTTACCTGAGGAATCTAGAATATGGATTTATCAATCTAATAGAAAGTTTTCTGATGCTGAAATGACCGAAATAGAAGAAGCATTACAAGCTTTTTTGAAAGATTGGGCCGCTCATGGTACAAGTTTGGAGTCATCTTATCTTTTAAAATACAATCGTTTCATAATTATTGCAGTAAACCAAGAAGTTCAAGCTGCAACGGGTTGTTCAATTGATAGCTCGGTTGAATTTATTCAAAGTTTAGAAAAGAAGTACGACGTAGATTTATTAGATAAAATGAATGTTACATTCAAATTAGGAGAACACGTAGCGCATAAACCATTGCTTGATTTTAAGAAAATGGTTAAAGACAAAGCTGTAACCGAGAATACTATTGTTTTTAATAATTTAGTCAATAATATTCAAGAGTTTAATGAATCATGGGAAGTTCCTGCAGTTGATAGTTGGCATAGCAGATTCTTCTAAAAAATAATAAAGAAATTTTAAACTAGATTATTTTAAATGTAATCTAGTTTTTTTGTTTTCAACCTTTCCTTATTACTCAATGACAAAAAAAATTTTCATTCTTTTTTTATTGCTATTTGTGTCACGTTTGTTTTCGCAAAACTTTGATATCAATACGTTGCGTTCTATCAATTTGAATCGCAATGAGAGTTTAGATCCAACATTTGAGCATATTACCAATAGTTATGCAGTTGTGAGTATTGGAACACCTCTGACAATGTATGCAGTTGGGCTAATTAATAAAGATGCAAAATTAAAAAAAGATGCCATTTTTATTGTAGAGTCCGTGGCTGCTTCAGTATTTATTACGGTTGCTTTAAAAGAAGCTATTAAAACAGATCGCCCTTTTGTTACGTACCCAGAGATTGAAAAATTAACTTCTGCGGGTGGTTATTCTATGCCTTCAGGACATACTTCTATTGCTTTTGCAACTGCTACTTCTTTGAGTATGGCTTATCCCAAATGGTATGTAATTGTACCTTCATTTGTTTGGGCATCCGCTGTTGGCTATTCTAGAATGCATCTTGGAGTACATTATCCAAGTGACGTTGTTGCAGGCGCACTCATTGGAAGTGGATCCGCTTATCTTACTTATAAGATCAACAAATGGATGAATAAGAAAAGAAATAAGGAAGGACTATAAGTTATTTTTACTTTCCTTAACTTTTTGATTGCTCATTTTTAAGTACTTTCGTTATCCTAAAATAAATACATGAAAATAGCCATTGTTTGTTATCCCACATTTGGTGGAAGTGGTGTAGTAGCTACAGAACTTGGACTTGAATTAGCTAGAAGAGGACATGAAATTCATTTCATTACTTACAGTCAGCCAGTCCGTTTAGCACTTTTAAATCCAAATGTGCATTACCACCAAGTGAATGTTCCGGAATATCCTCTATTTCACTATCAGCCTTATGAATTAGCCTTGTCTAGTAAGTTGGTTGATATGGTAAAATTGTACAAAATTGAAGTGCTTCATGTTCATTATGCTATTCCGCATGCTTATGCAGGTTATATGGCTAAGCAAATGCTAAAAGATGAAGGGATGAACATTCCAATGGTAACTACACTTCATGGAACCGATATTACATTAGTTGGAAATCATCCTTTTTACAAACCAGCTGTAACATTTAGTATCAATAAATCAGATTTTGTAACGTCAGTTTCAGAAAGTTTAAAAGCAGATACGCTTAAGTTATTTTCTATAAAAAATGAAATTCAAGTAATACCGAATTTTATTGATTTAGATAGAGAAAAGAAAGATCCTTCAACGCCTTGCCATCGTTCGGTTATGGCAAGTCCAACGGAAAGAATTATCACACACATTAGTAACTTTAGGGGGGTAAAAAGAATTCCAGATGTAATTAAAATTTTCTTTAAAATTCAAAATGAAATTCCTGCGAAGTTAATGATGGTAGGGGATGGTCCAGAGAAACAGAAGGCTGAAGAATTATGCTTTCAATTAGGTATTCAAGATAAAGTGATTTTTTTTGGGAATAGCAATGAGATTGATAAGATTTTGTGTTTAACCGATTTGTTTTTGTTACCATCTGAAACCGAAAGCTTTGGTTTAGTAGCTCTTGAGGCTATGGCGAGTTCTGTACCTGTGATTTCTAGCAACTCGGGAGGACTTCCTGAAGTAAATTTTGATGGATTTTCAGGTTTTTTAAGCGATGTTGGTAATGTGGATGAAATGGCTCAAAATGCGCTTAAAATTTTAAGGGATGACGAAGTTTTAAACCTGTTTAAGAAAAATGCCTTGACTATAGCGGAAAAATTTGATATCAAAAAAATTCTACCTATTTATGAAGATCTATATCAAAGAGCGATTCAAAAATATCAATAAAAAGGGGAAGCAAAATGCTTCCCCTTTTTATTGTTTTCAATATATAAACTAAAACACATATCTAACGTTTAATCCAAAGCCTCCTGCATGAAAATCAGTGTTTTCAACAACCCAAAGGGTAGGTCTCCAATCTAAGCCTATCGCAATTGGAGCAGTTTTAAACTTGTATTCTAGACCAATTTCTCCACTAGCACCAAGTAAAAAATCATCGCCAATAAAAACAGACGGACCAACTCCTAAATACCAATTGAAAGATTCTCCTCCAAGAGGTCTATATATGAAGTCATATAATGCTTCTGCACCAACGCCGCCATTTCCAAAAGAGACATCAGCATGAATACGGCTAAATTTTCCAGCTGAAAAAACGGCATCAACTGCAACATCATTACCTGTTACATCTCCAAATCGAACCCCAATCTCTTGTGCGTTGGCAAAATGAACTGAACCGCAAAATAAAATTCCCAAAAGTAATTTTTTCATAATCTGTAATTTAAACATTAGTATTAATATAAGTTATTTTGCAAAAATAAAATAATTAAATGTAGAGGTAAACTATTTTGTTCTTTTAACAAATAATAAGCATTTTAAGATTCAAAAAAAATGATGATTGAATTTTACTTTTAAAATACTTATTGCGAATTGTTGTATTCAATATAATTCATTTGTAGTAAATATTAACTTTTTTTTTAGTATAAACACAATAAATTATTTTTATTAATACTGTAAAAGAAAAAAATTAACTAAAAAATCTTATTTTGTAATAATTATATCAAAATTTAACCTTTACGAAATTTTTTTCTTTACTTCTTAAAACTTACATTTGCTTAAAATTTTTTAAAATGGCAGGAAATAGTTACGGAACACTATACAGAATAACAACTTTTGGAGAATCTCATGGTGAAGCTTTAGGTGGTATTATCGATGGTTGTCCTCCAGGAATCACTCTTGATTTTGAAGCCATAGAGAGGGAAATGGCTAGAAGAAAGCCAGGGCAATCCGCTATTGTAACGCAAAGAAAAGAACCTGACGCAGTACAGTTTTTATCCGGTATTTTTGAAGGTAAAACAACTGGTACTCCAATTGGTTTTATTATTCCTAATACAAATCAAAAGTCTGATGATTATTCTCATATAAAAGATAATTACCGTCCAAGTCACGCAGACTATGTTTATGATAAAAAATATGGTACACGTGATTATAGAGGTGGAGGAAGAAGTTCTGCAAGAGAAACAGCAAGCAGAGTTGTAGCTGGAGCTGTGGCTAAACAAATGTTGTCTGAAATAAAAATAAATGCCTACGTATCCTCAGTTGGACCTCTTTTTCTAGAAAAACCTTATCAAGAGATTGATTTTTCAAAAATTGAGAGTAATCCGGTTCGATGCCCTGACGACGCAATGGCTTCGCAAATGGAGGAGTACATTCGAGAAATCCGTAAGCAAGGTGATACTGTTGGAGGAACGGTAACTTGTGTGATTCAAAATGTTCCTGTAGGTTTAGGAGAGCCCGTTTTCGATAAATTGCATGCAGAGTTAGGAAAAGCAATGCTCTCTATTAATGCCGTTAAGGGATTTGAATTTGGAAGTGGTTTTTGTGGTGCTAAAATGAAGGGGAGCGAGCATAATGATCTATACAATGCTGATGGTACTACAAAATCAAATCTTTCTGGTGGAATTCAGGGAGGGATTAGTAATGGTATGGATATTTATTTTCGAGTGGCTTTTAAACCAGTAGCTACCATTATGCAAAAACAAGAAACTATTGATAATGAAGGGAATTTTGTTGAAATGACTGGCAAGGGAAGACATGATCCTTGTGTTGTTCCTAGAGCAGTTCCTATTGTAGAAGCAATGGCAGCAATCGTTTTAGCGGATTTCTATTTAATTAATAAAACCTACTTATAATTTTGTATTTTAACGAGCTAAATACTTATCAATTTAATATCTAAGCAACCAATGGAATCAATCCAAACTATCAAAAAACCTTTTTTCAAGAGTCTTACAGGGCAAATATTAATAGCAATGGTTCTTGGTGCTATACTTGGGGTCGTAATTCATAATTCCGTTACTACAGAAGCAGCGCAAGAGTTTAGTAATAAAATTAAAATTTTAGCGACTATTTTTATTCGTTTAGTTCAAATGATTATTTCACCATTAGTCTTTGCGACACTTGTAGTGGGTATCGCTAAGTTAGGTGATGTGAAAGCGGTTGGTAGAATTGGTGGTAAAGCATTAGGATGGTTTTTTACGGCATCATTTATTTCTCTTTTAATTGGGATGCTTTATGTAAATGTTTTACAACCTGGCGTAGGGCTTAATCTGTCTAATGTAGATGTAACAGCGGCTTCAGATGTTACTGGTAATGCTAAAAGCCTTTCTTTTAATAATTTTATAGAACACATTGTTCCAAAAAGTATTTTTGAGGCAATGGCTACAAATGAAATACTTCAAATTGTTGTATTTTCAATTTTCTTTGGATTAGCAGCTGCTTCTCTTGGAGAAACCGCAAAGCCAATTGTTAATGCAATGGACAAAATTTCTCATATTGTTTTGAAAATGGTGAATTTTGTAATGAATTTTGCTCCAATAGGTGTTTTTGGTGCTATTGCAGGAGTTTTTGCAGTTAGAGATTTTAATGAATTAGCAATTACTTATTTCAAATTTTTCGGCTCATTTTTAGTTGGAATAGCTTCTCTTTGGGTGATATTGATACTTGTCGGGTACTTTTTCTTAGGAAAGCAAATGAAAGTGCTTTTGCAGCATATAGTTAGTCCGTTGATTATTGCTTTTGGAACCACTAGTTCTGAAGCTGTTTTTCCAAAATTAACGGAAGAATTAGAAAAATTTGGCGTTAAAGATAAAATCGTTTCATTTATGCTTCCTTTAGGATATTCATTTAATCTTGATGGTAGTATGATGTATATGACATTTGCTGGAATTTTTATTGCTCAAGCTTATGGAATTCATTTAGATTTACCAACCCAATTTACCATGTTGCTAGTTCTTATGTTGACTAGTAAGGGAATTGCTGGAGTTCCTAGAGCAAGTTTGGTAGTTGTTGCCGCTTCGTGCGGTATGTTTGATATTCCTGTAGAAGGTATAGCTTTGATTTTACCTATAGACCATTTTTGTGATATGTTTAGAAGTGCAACTAATGTTTTAGGAAATGCATTGGCAACATCAGTAGTAGGGAAGTGGGAAGAAGATAAATAACCATTTGGTGAATGTAACAAAGCCTGTTTATTTTGGTAAACAGGCTTTTTTTTGCAATTAATTGTTTTAGCTGTTTTATGTGTATTCGAGTGAAATTGTTAATTATATTAAATTTTATGTATTATTTTTAAGATAAAAAATAATAATTTATTTGTTTATAAGTGTATATTTGAAAAAATTATAAACAATAATGCGCCCAAATCAAATTGTTTTAGTATTTGTTTTGTTGTTTGGTAATGCTTCTTTTGTAGCTGCTCAAAACGACAATTTTGAAAGAAAAGAACTTATAGAACAATCTGTTCTAGCTACTAATTTTTTCCATAAAAAAGATTTTGAAAAATCTTTACTGCTATCAAGAGATATCTTAAAAAAGGCTTTGATTCTTAAGGATACCGTTTTGATAGCTGCTTCCTACAATACAATTGGTTCGAATTATAGTGAGATTTCTGAATTTGATAAGTCTATAGTATATTATAAAAAAGCATTGTTTTATGCTAATAAAACGCTTAACGATACTCTAAAATTTAAAGCCAATAATAATTTAGGAAATTTATATTGTTTTGAAAAAAGAGAATATAAAATTGGCGTCCAATATTATAAAAAAGCTATTTTTTATAGCAAAAGAATTCCTAATTATACTTATACTTTACTAACAACTTTGAACTTAGCTTGGGTCTATTTTGATGATTCAAATTTTGAGGAAGGATTAGAATACTTACTTTTTTCAAATGCAAATTTCACTAAATATGGCACAGAAACTTTAAGTGTGGTGCATCAAATGGTTAATGGGATGTATAATGATCATATTGGTAATTATGCAAAAGCTAAAAATTATTATACAAAAGCAATCGCTTTGGGATACAAATACAATGAGTTAAATGATGTTTCCTATTCGCATAACGAATTTTCTAAGCTGCTTTTTAAAATGGGGAATTATAAAGAAGCTTATATTCACCTCAGAAAGTTTGATGATCTCAAAGAGAAAATTTATAATGAAGATAAACTCATAAAAGCGTCAATTACTGGTTTGAATGTTGAATTAGATGAATATAAAAGGGAATTATCTAAAATTGAGTTGATTAAGGAGTCACAAAATCAAAACCTTAGAAAATCAAAAATTATAGTAATCTTATTTGTTATTGTTCTTTTTATTTTGCTGATATTGATTTTTACTTTGATTCGAAATAATAGTTTTAAAAGAAAATTAAACAGAGAATTGACCATTGCTAATAATGATTTGTTACTAGCCAAAGAGAAAGCGGAAGAAGCTTCCCAAATGAAATCACAGTTTGTTTCAACGATTAGTCATGAATTAAGAACACCATTGTACGGTGTAATTGGCATAACGAATATGCTTATTGATGAATACAAAGATTTGTCAACAAGTCCTCATTTGAATTCACTTAAGTTTTCGGCTCGTTATTTGCTCTCTCTGGTCAATGATATTTTGCAAATTAATAAGATTGAGGAAAATAGAATTGTTTTGGAAAGTATGACTTTTAATATTTCGGATGAAATTGAAATGATTATTCGTTCACTTTCTTTTTTATCTCAGACTAATAAAAATAAAGTTGAATTGTTGATTGATCCAAAAATTCCAGAATACTTAATTGGTGATAAATTGCGTTTCTCACAAATTCTTATGAACTTAATAAGTAATGCATTAAAATTCACTAAAAAAGGAACAATTACTATAACCGCTACATTAGAAAAGACTGAGGAAAAGCTTAATTATATTGGTTTTAAAATCAAAGATACTGGCGTAGGAATTGCAGCAATTGATCAAGATAAGATTTTTGATAAATTTGTTCAAGTAGGGCGTAATGATACAGATTATCAAGGGACTGGTTTGGGGTTGTCTATTGTAAAAAGATTATTGCATTTGTTTGGAAGCGATATTACATTAGAGAGCGTTCTTGGAGAAGGTACAACGTTTAGTTTTTGTATTCCTTTTGAAAGCGATCTAGAAAAGACCAATGAGATTATTAATAATATTAGAGTTGATTTGTCAAGTAGCCAAATTTTTAATGTTTTAGTAGTTGAAGACAATAGAATTAATCAATTAGTGACCCAAAAAATAATGGAAAAAAATCACTACAAATGTTGTGTAGTCGATGATGGTCAGAAGGCTTTAAAGATGTTAGAAAAAGAATCGTTTGATATTATCTTGATGGATATTAATATGCCATTTTTAAATGGTTTTGAAACTACTCGATTAATTCGCAATAAAAACATTCAAACTCCAATTATTGCCTTGACAGCATTTGATAAAGAAGAGATAGCAGAAGAAGCGCTATCGGCAGGTATAAACGATATTATAATCAAGCCATTTGATCAATTACGATTGTTTAAAGTAATGAGTACGCTGATACAAAATGCAAAAAACGTTGGTTAATACCAACGTTTTTTATTTTGCTTTGCATTTGCAGATTTTCTTGATTTATGAGCACCGCCACTTCTATTGGAATTTTTATGCTTTTCATTTGCTAGAGTAGGATTGCCCGATTGCCAAGGATAGGGATGATCGGTGATTGTTTTAACATCAACTTTTATTAATTTTTGAATGTCTTTCCAATACGGATGTTCATCTTTTCCGCAAAAAGAAATTGCGATACCGCCATTTCCAGCGCGACCAGTTCTACCTATTCTATGGACATACGTTTCTGGAATGTTTGGTAAGTCAAAGTTGATTACAAAGGGTAATTGGTCAATATCAATGCCTCGAGCAGCAATATCAGTAGCAACTAAAACACCAACTTCTTTGTTTTTAAAGGCATCCAAAACGCGTTGTCTTGCATTTTGAGATTTGTCTCCATGGATAGCTTCAGCGGCAATATCTCTTTTTCGCAATGCTTTTACGACGTTATCTGCACCATGTTTTGTTCTTGAAAAAACTAATACATCAGTCAAGTTTTCGTTCTTTATTAAATGATACAACAAGTTTCTTTTTTCAGCTTTTTCAACAAAATACAATCGTTGTTCTACCTTTTCAGCGGTAGAAGAAACCGGTGAAACTGTTACCGTAGCGGGATCATTCAGAAACATTTCAGCCAATTCTCTAATAGCTATTGGCATTGTAGCTGAGAATAGCAGGGTTTGTCTGTTTTTTGGGGTTAATTTTACAATTTTTTTTACATCATTCACAAATCCCATATCCAACATTTGATCGGCTTCATCTAGCACTAAAGTGTGTAAATGGTCTAAATTGATAAAGCCTTGTTTATGAAGATCTAATAGTCTTCCGGGTGTCGCGATTAATACATCGACTCCTTGTCGTAATGTATCCACTTGTGGGTTTTGGGAAACACCTCCAAAAATCGTTAATTGCGTCAAATTAGTATACTTTGCATAAGTGTCAAAGTTTTGCCCAATTTGAACCGCAAGTTCTCTAGTTGGAGTAACTACGAGTGCTCTTATTAACTTTGCTTTTTTGGAGGAACCAACAATACGATGGAGTTGATGAATGATAGGAATAGCAAATGCAGCTGTTTTTCCTGTGCCAGTTTGTGCACAACCTACAAGATCTCTACCAGAGAGAACTAATGGAATCGCTTGTTCTTGAATGGGAGTAGGTTCGGTATAACCTTCTTCAAACACTGCTTTTTGTATACTTTTTGAAAGGGATAAATCTTCGAATAACATATTTTTGAAATTTAAATTCTTTGAGTAGCACAAAGAATAAGGCAACAAAGATAGTGTTATTATTTTTGTTGCCTATTTATTTATGAAATGAAGGCTAATATGCAAATCGGTCGTTTTAAAAGCGCTTCATAATAAGTTTTGATTATACCCTTTTATAAAATCAGTGACCAAATAGCCAATTAATTTGCCAATCAAATGATTGTTTTGCTGTTGATCTAAATCGGGTGCACCTTCGCAAATATGAATGTATGAAGCATTTTTTTGTTTAGAAAAAAAGGAAATAAAGGCTCTTAATTCTTCAATAGAAAAACCACTTAATGTCATGGCGCTACTAGCAATATTCGGTATGGCATCTAAATCAATTTCAATTCCAAAAGGATCGTTTTTGATGAATTCTAGGGCGATATTCATTTCCTGTTTGAAATCTTTTTCTTTTCGAACATTAATACTGTCGTAAGTATTATAGCGGACGCGGTCTTCTAGTTTTTTTATAATATCTAAAACGCTTTTGGAAGTGTAGTTTTCATGAAGACCAAAAATAAAATACTTTTTTAAGAATCCTTCTTCAAAGGCATAAGAAAATCCATTGCCACTATGTCTTCCTTCTAATATTCTAAAATCAGAATGGGCATCAAAATTCACAGCATTGATCGCTTTTCCTTTAGCTAAAGCAGTTCCTTTTATGTTTCCATATGAATTATTATGACCACCACCAATAATGATAGGTATTTTGCCTGCTTGGATTATTGTGCAAATGATATAGGAAACTTCTTTGTCAATTCTCTTTACCAATTGACTTAGTTTTGAACGATCATCTACATCATTAAAGTCTAAATTTGTAACCTCACTCATTTCTTGTTTTACGTCAATTTGACCCAAAACAAGAATTTGGCTTCCCTTGCAAAATCGATTATGTTGAATATTGGCAATGCTTTTTATAGCGCTTTCCCATGCCGATGCAGCTCCTGGTCTTCCGTAATTCGCTCTAACACCTATGTCTTCAGGAATACCAAGTAAAACATATTTTGCTTCAGTAGATTTTATAAAGGATACAAGATCTGTATCCTTTGGTATAGTAATCATTTTTTCTCCAAACTTGATCTCACCACTTCTGTGATTGGTAATTTTAGCCAGATCACTTGAGGTGAATTGGATTAATTTTTCCATTTTTTTATTTCAAAAATACTATAAAATTGTTAACACAGGTTATACCTTTGTATTATATTCTTAATTTTGGATAAAAATTTAAAATAACATGGAAAAACAACAAAACAATTCAAGTCTAAAGGCGATTATTGCCGTTTTAGCAGTATTATTAGTAGGTAGTTTGGTTTATATCTTCAAAATGTCATCTGATGCAGAAGTGGTAAAAACAGAATTAACTACTACTTTGACAGAGAAAGAGTCTGTGATGAAGGATCTACAAACGTTAAAAGCAACTTATGACGCAGCAATTGCTGAAAATACTACAATGTCTGAAGAATTAATTCAAGAAAGAGACAAAATTGTAGCTCTTATGGATGAGTTAAATCAATCTAAAGGTGATGTTTCAAAATTTAAGACTCAATTATCTGCTTTGCAAAATAAAATGAAGTCGTTAATGACTGAAAACGAAGGATTGAAAAAAGCCAATGAAAAAGTTACTGCTCAAAGAGACAGTACCGTAGTAGTTTTAGGTGAATCTAAAAAGTTTAATGAAGTATTAGTTGGTCAAAACGAAGAGCTAGCTAAAACAGTTGAAAAAGGAGCGAAATTAACTATTTTGAATACTAAAACTGCTGCTTACAAACTAAGAAATTCTGGAAAACAAATAGAAACAGATAAAGCAAGTAGAGCTGATATCTTAAAAATTAGTTTTACTATTGCAGAAAATCAAATCGCGAAATCTGGAGACAAAACGTATTATGTTCAAGTAATTGATAGTAAAAATAACGTTTTAGGAGAAAAGCAAACAGAAACATTTGGGGAAACTATTTTAACCTATAGTTTTGCAACAACTGTAACTTATGCCAACAAAACTGTAGAAGTTTCTGAGGATTTGAAAGGTAAAAATTTCGAAAAAGGTGCTTATTTTATCAATATCTTTGATAAAGACGTATTGGTTTCTAAAACAAGTTTTACTTTAAGATAAAACGAATTGAATCTATAAAAGAAAGGAGGAATTTTGATTTCCTCCTTTTTTTTATGAGTATATTTTGCCTTCTAATAGCACCGTTTCAATTAGATTGCTACCAAAAGAATATGGCAACTGATAATAAGAAGGAATACGCTTGGTGATGATAAGATTGGCTTTTTTTCCAATAGTGATACTACCATGAGTTGTAGCAATCCCCATAGCATAAGCGCCGTTGAGGGTAGCTGCATTTATAGCTTCCTCAGGTGTCATTTTCATTTTGATACAAGCTGTTGCTACCACAAAATTCATGTTTCCTGAAGGAGTCGATCCAGGGTTGAAATCTGAAGCTAAGGCTAGTGGTAGTCCTGCTTTTATCATTTCACGTGCTGGCGTGTAGGGGATGCTTAGAAAATAGGAGCAGGATGGCAAAGCCACGGGCATTGTTTCGGTGTGCTTTAAAGCGTTAATGTCTTCTGGAGTCATTATTTCTAGATGATCTACTGATAGGGCATTATTTTGAACCCCCACTTGAATTCCACCTATCGAATTGAACTGATTAACATGAATTTTTGGTCGTAAACCATAACGAATTCCTGCGGTGATAATTTTTTCGGTTTGTGCTACCGTAAAATAACCGCTTTCGCAAAAGACATCGATAAATTCTGCTAAATTTTCTTTGGCAATTTCAGGTAGCATCTCGTTAATAATTAAGTCAATATAGGCTTCTTTATTATCTTTAAAAAGGGAAGGAAAGGCATGTGCACCCAAAAAGGTAGCTTTAATCGCAATAGGATAGTTGTTGGCTAATCTTTTGATAACCCGCAGCATTTTTAGTTCTCCTTCTACAGTTAGTCCATATCCTGATTTTATTTCTACTGCTCCTGTTCCTAATTGTATTACTTCTTTGAGTCTTTCTTCTGATTGAAGATATAATTCGTCTTCTGAGGTTTCGTTTAATTTTTTAGCTGAATTTAAGATACCGCCACCACGATTGGCAATTTCTTCGTAAGTCAAACCATTAATTCTATCTACAAATTCTTGTTCACGATTACCTGCATACACAATATGAGTATGGCTATCACACCAAGAAGGGAGTACTATTTTTCCACTGGCATCAATAGTTTTATCAGCTTTTACATCGGGTAGGTTATCCATGGAGCCAAAATCAAATATTAAATCGTCTTTGATGATCAAGTACGCATTTTTTATGGTGGGTAAAATAGCCATTGTTGTACCAGAAACCTTTGTAATATCTGAGTTTCGTACTTGTAAAAGTTCTTTTATATTGGTAATTAATGTAATCATATGCTTATTCAGAAACTTTAATTTCGAACATTTTGCTCCAATTTTTACCTGTTACCAATATTGTTTTGGTTTTAGCATTGTATGCTATTCCATTCAAGACATCATCTTTTGTGATGTCATTCATAGTTTTCCGTAAATCCGAAAGGTTTAAAATTTCTTCCACAGCACCGCTTTTTGGGTTAACAACTGCGATAGCATCCTTGAACCAGATATTTGTATAAATTTTACCATTAATTAATTCTAACTCATTAATCTCTTTGATTTTTGATGAACCTGAATACACATTAACATAATCAATCATTTTCTGAGTTGCGGGATCTACTTTCCATATTTTTTCAGTTCCGTCAGTTTGGTAAATATATTTTCCGTCGTTTGTCATTCCCCATCCTTCAATGTCTTTTTCATAATCAAAAGTTTTTTCTAGCTTTAATGTGTTAGCATTATAGATAAAACCTTTTTTATTTTTATAAGTAAGTTGAAATAATTTATCATTGATAATAGTTATTCCTTCACCAAAATAAGTGCTTTCTAAATTGATTTGCTTGTAAATTTTTCCTGTTTTATAATCATATTTTCTAATATAGGAATTGCCTTCCTGTCCCGTGCTTTCATAGAGTGTATCTTTGTAAAATTCCAATCCTTCGGTAAACGATTTCGCATCATGAGGATAGGTGTTCACAACGGTATATTTAAGCAATTTAGGTTCGATGTCAGAAACCAATTCTACTCTAGCGGTAGCTTCAGAACTGTCTCCTCCAAAATAAACCAACGCCTTGATGTTTTGGTAACCTAATTTTTGATCTTTAAAAGGAAAATCAAGACCTGTATTTCCTTTACTGGTGGAGATTTTAACCTCATTAATATAGTAAACAATACTATCAATAGTTTTAGAAGTTGGGTTCAAAACACCAACTTTTAAGACATCTTTTGAGGTGTAAAAAGGTTTGAAAGCAGAATTATCGATTGTAAAAATAGAATTTTCGCCTTTTTTTGTGTCGCCACAGTTGGTTACCATAATTCCTAATAAAATGATATAAAGGAGGTTGAGTTTTTTCATGTCTACATTTTTTGAATAAGCCAATATACAACGATATTTTTAAGAGTCAAAGCACTTGCAAAAATATAAAAAGATTGTATATTTGCACCGGCAAGTCCTACACGACCAGCTCCTGCTGACTCCCCCAGGATGGGAACATAGCAAGGGTAAGCGGTTGAGCGGTGCGATGTAGGTCGCTTGCCTTTTTTTTCTTTCTTTGAGTAAATTTAGTCTTCCTTAGGAAGATTTTTTTATTTTTACCACATCCATAAATTTCAAATAAATGAATAAAGTTGTTTTGATTACTGGTGGGTCATCAGGAATAGGTAAATCTATTGGGGAGTTTTTGCATCAAAAAGGATTTATTGTGTACGGTACCAGTCGCAATCCAGAAAAAAACAGCGATACAGTTTTTCCGTTACTTGCTGTTGATGTTAGAAATAGTACTTCAATCAAAGAGGCTGTAAACTACATTATAGCTTCCTCGGGAAAAATAGATGTGGTTATCAATAACGCTGGGGTTGGGATTACCGGACCATTAGAAGAAATTCCAACCGATGAGATAAAAAACAACTTCGAAACTAATTTTTTTGGACCAATCGAAGTCATGAAAGCTGTTTTGCCACAAATGCGACTACAAAAATCAGGCTTAATTATTAATGTGACTTCTATTGCAGGCTACATGGGTTTGCCTTACCGAAGTGTCTATTCAGCTTCTAAAGGCGCTTTAGAGTTAATTACCGAAGCTTTACGTATGGAAGTTAAAGATTTTGGAATTTCAATTACTAATGTGGCTCCAGGAGATTTTGCTACTAATATTGCAGCAGGAAGATATCATGCGCCAGTTATTGAAGGCTCTGCTTATGAGGCGGTTTATGGTAGAACGTTGCAAGCTATGAATGAACATGTTGATAGTGGGAGTAATCCTAACGAAATGGCTGAAGCGGTCTATCAAATTATTACGTCGCCATCGCCAAAAATTCATTACAAAGTTGGGGCTTTTATGCAAAAATTCTCTATTGTTCTTAAACGAATACTGCCGGATAAAGTCTATGAAAAAATGCTTATGAATCATTATAAATTATAGTCTATGGAAGTGATTTCAGAAATGTTCCCTGTTGTGATGTGGGTACTTGTGTTACTCGTGTTTTGGTATTTTGTCCGAAAGATTTTAGTTTCTTTAAGTGATAAAATAAATAATTCAGAGCTTTATAAAGAAGATATTCTGAATGTTCTTGAGGAGATTAGAGATGAATTGAAAGAATTAAATAAAAACAATTCTGTTAAATAATTATATGTCGTAGTTTTGTAAAAAATTGCGTGAGGGATAGGAGCAAACTACCGAAGTAGTGCGTATAGCCCGACCGTATTTGTAAAAGGCGCCTATAACAGGTCTGAATGTTGCGCCTTTTACAAATCCGGTCACGCCCAAAATAAGGAACACAATTAAATATAAATAATAATATGAAATTTTTTATTGACACGGCTAATTTAGCGCAGATTAAAGAGGCACAATCATTGGGTGTTTTGGATGGAGTAACTACAAACCCGTCTTTGATGGCTAAAGAAGGTATTACAGGGAAAAATAATATTTTGAAACATTACGTGGATATCTGTAATTTGGTTGAGGGTGATGTTAGTGCCGAGGTAAATGCTTTGGATTATGATGGCATGATTAAAGAAGGAGAAGAGTTAGCTGATTTACACGAGCAAATCGTAGTTAAATTGCCAATGACCAAAGAGGGGGTAATGGCAGCTAAATATTTTTCTGATAAAGGAATTAAAACGAATGTAACACTTGTCTTTTCTGTGGGTCAAGCTATTTTGGCTGCCAAAGCGGGAGCTACTTATGTTTCGCCATTTGTTGGTCGTTTAGACGATGTTTCTACTGATGGTTTAAATTTAATTGAAGAAATTCGATTGGTTTATGATAACTACGGTTACGAAACTCAAATTTTGGCAGCTTCAGTTCGTCATACAATGCATATTGTAAATTGTGCTAAAATTGGTGCTGATGTTATGACTGGCCCACTTTCTGCTATTTATGGTTTATTGAAACACCCTTTGACTGATATAGGATTGGCTCAATTTGTAGCTGATTTTGAAAAAGGAAACAAATAGATTTAAGATCGTTGACTAACGATTATTTAAGATTTTATATAGTAATAGAAACTCCCATATGCATTGCAAATGGGAGTTTTTTTGTTACCTAAACTGGCTGAAAATGCAATATTTGAAACTATGCTTAGATGAATTTCATATAAGCGATTCTCAGCGATTTGAATATTAATAAAAAATCCCATTCTATTTTATTAGAATGGGACTTTGAATTGTTTGAAAAACTTCTTAATGTCCTCCAGCTATTTTTTTATCGAAATCAATACCCTGGGCTCTAAGGATTCCGCTTACTCTCCAAGCATAAAAAGCTAAGTAAGCAAAACATAGAATTCCAACAATATAACTTTCTTGGATTCCGATTCCTTCAGCTACTTTACCTTGTAACACACTGATAAAACCACCACCCATAATCATCATAATCAAGAAACTACTTCCTTGGCTAGTGTTTTTTCCAAGCCCACTTACTGCTAAAGTAAAGATGCAAGGCCATAAGGTGCTACAAAACAAACCAACACTTGTGAAAGCGTAAACACTTACCATTCCACTAGTTGTCATTCCTATTCCTGTTGCTATGATTCCAAGTGTTGAAAAAATTAATAACATTCTAGCTGGGTTTCCTTTACTAGCCATATCAGCAGCAATTAGAACCAAAATTACTAATCCGTAAACGTAAAAAGGAGTCAAGTCGTGTTTTGCAATTGCGTTAACTCCTAAAAACACACCAAAAGCTAGGTAAGGCGCGATAAATCGCAATATTTTTTGCCAGCTCATATTGTCTGTAAAAGCTTCTACAGCACCTGTCCAACGACCAATCATCAAACTCGCCCAATATAAAGAGATATATGGTGCTACATCTTTTGTCAAGAACCCTAATTTGCTTTCCATGTAAGCGGGTAAGTTACTTGCTGTAGAAACTTCAACACCTACATATAAGAAAATAGCAATCATACCCATTACTAACTGAGGGTATTGTAAAGCTGATTTTTTTGCAGGAACTCCATCGTGAGCTTCTGTTTCTTCAACCAAAGCTGGTTTGTCTGGTAATGAAGAAAATTTTAAAAGGATTGCAACGAGTAAAAACGCAACACCTAATACTAAATAAGGGATTTTTACACTTTCGATACTAGCACTTGTATTAGCGTTAGCACTTGAACCAAAAATGGCAAAACTAACAATAAGAGGACCAATAGTGGTTCCTAAATTGTTTATTCCACCAGCTAAGGTAAGACGTTGTGAGCCTGTTGAAATTGGACCTAAAGCAATTGCAAGTGGATTGGCAACAGTTTGTTGCAATGAAAAACCTAAACCAACAATAAAAAGACCTGCAAGCATTAAAGGAAAAGAGCCTGTATTGGCTGCTGGATAAAATAGAAGTGTACCTAAAGCAGAGATTAATAGTCCTAATGATAAACCATTTTTATAGCCAATTTTGTTTACTAAATCTTCTTTAATCGCTAGGGAAATCCCCATATAGATTAATGAACCTACGGTGTAAGCAATATAAAATGCAAAAGCAACTAATTGGCTCTCGCCTTGAGAAAGATTAAAAGCGGTTTTGAAAACAGGGATTAGGATGTCATTACTTGCAGCGACAAATCCCCAAAAGAAGAAGACGGTTACAAGGGGAATAAATTGCCCCCAATTGGTTTTTAAATTTTCAGAATTCATGTTTAATTAAATTAATAGGTTAGTAAATAAATGTTGCTGCAATTCGGTAAATGTATTTCTTAACAAACATATAAAAAAATTATTTTAGTGAAATTTAGTTAGATTTAAACCAACGACCTTATTTTTTCAACAAAATACTTTTTTAGAATTTGTAAAAGTAAAGGGGTTAATCTAAAATTTTGCTTTTCACTTCTTTGCTATAATTTCTTCCGATAGGTAAGGTGTAGGTAGTGATTTGAATTCTATTTCCTTCAATGGTTTTGACTTTGTCTAATGCAATGGTGTAGGATTTATGGATGCGAATAAAACGATCTTCTGGAAGTTCTTCGGTCAAAGATGAAAGTGATTTGTGGGTTATATATGTTTTTTCTGGAGTAACTACTTTGATGTATTCTTTCATGCCTTCAATGAATAAAATTTCATCAATATTAATTTTTACCATTTTCTTATCAACTTTGATGAAAATATGGGGTTCTACGCGATGATTTTCTTGTTTTACCACCAATCGGTTTTGAAATTCACCCGTTATTTTTGAAATACATTTTATAAATCGAGGTAGCGGAATAGGTTTAACAAGATAATCTAAAACATCCAAATCATAACTTTCGGCAGCAAATTCTCGAAATGCCGTTGTGATGATGATTTTGGTGTTGTGTTTATTGTTATACAATTGTATCAATTCAAAACCAGACATTAATGGCATATTAATATCTAAAAATAAGGCATCTGTTGGGTTGTTATTTAAAAAATCTAAGGCTTCAATTGGATTATTAAAAGTTGCTATAACTTCAAATTCCGGAAAGTTTTGAAAATAGGTAAGTAATACTTTAACGGCTAATGGTTCATCATCAATCAATACACACTTAATCTTCATTGCTTATAGGTATTTGTAAACGAATTATGTAAAAATTAAACTTGATTTGATGGCTTAATTGATAATTGTTTTTATATAGTAATTGTAATCGTTCTCTGGTATTGGTTAACCCAATTCCTCTTTTGGAGTTTTCATTTTGTGAAAGTACAAAATTATTTATTATTTCAAAATCGAGGGTTTTATTATTGATGATTTTACAATTTATTTTTATGCACAACTCTTTGTTATTTATTCCGCCATGTTTAAAGGCGTTTTCAATCAATGAGATTAATAACAAAGGAGGAACATTTATAGTATCAATATTAGATTCTAGATTAATAAAAACAGTAGCATTTTCAAATCTTAATTTTTCTATTTCAATGTAATTCTGTATATAATCGAATTCTTTTAGCAGGGGAGTAAGCTTGGTTCCTTCTATATCATAAAGAACATATTCCATTAAAAGGGAAAGTTTTATGATTACATCAGGAACCTTTTCTGAATCTTCTAATGAAAGAGCATAAAGATTATTTAAGGTGTTGAAGAAAAAATGGGGTTGGATTTGTGTTTTTAAATACTCGAGCTTTATTTTATATTGATTTTCTGTTAGAATTCGATTTCTTTCTCTTTCTTTTAGCCAAGTCAGCATAAGGTATATTGAAGATGCCATCGCCAAAACATAGAGTTCTCCAATGCAAACCGCAAGAATATGATTGATTTCAAAAGGCTGATAGTCTCTGTTGGCTTCGGGCCAAATGTTTTTTGAAATGATATAATACGTTAATCCCGTTTTCAAAATGTATACACATCCTAAACTAGCTAACAGTGCTAAAGAATATTGAAGATACTTTGATTTTAAAACCAGTCTGGGAACTAAAACAAATAAATTGAAATAGACTAAAGGGATGTGCAACATGAATTCGATTAAATTTGACTTAAACGAATATTCATAATCATTGAAATAAGCCCCCCATCTAAAAAAATTCAGTAAAAAGTATAACCCCCAAAACCATAAATGATTTTGAATTTTTATGTCGAATTTGATGTCTTTTACTTTAGTCATAGTTTAGTAGCTCTTTTGGGGACAAGTTAACAAATGCATCTTTTTATTTGATAGTGCAACTTTAATCATTTTGTCAATAAAAACGCTATTTTTTAATGAAAAAAGAATTTATTATTTAATATTATAAAGTATAGTAAAACAAGAAAACGTTTTCGTGTGACATATTATTGAACAAAAGATGTCGTTCGTTTAAAGAATACTACAGTTGGTATAATTTATTTTTTTTAACAAAACCTTAAGGATAAGTTTACATCATAACTAACAAATACATTTAAAAAAATGAAACAAATTTTATTAATCGTTATGATTATTTTTGCTTCGCAACTCTCGTTTGCGCAAGTGAAAACGCTCAAAGGAACGGTAATTGATGGCAGTGGCGCACCAATTCCTTCTGCAAATGTACAAGTACAAGGAGAATCAAAAGGAACAACTACCGATTTTGATGGTAGTTTTGCTATCCAAGTAAATGTAGGTAAGACTTTAATAGTTTCTTATTTAGGATACGAAACTAAATCAGTAGTAGTTGGTGATGCAGATTCTATTAGAATAATCTTAAAAAGTGACGCTACAACGGCATTAACCGAAGTAGTAGTAACTTCATTAGGTATTAAGAAAACTAGAAAATCAATTACTTATGCAGCTCAAGAACTAAAAGGTGAAGAGTTCACAAGAGTAAAAGATGCTAACATTATTAATACGGTAGCAGGTAAGATTGCTGGTGTTGCAGTTACAAGAAGCTCAGGTGGTACTGGAGGTTCTACTAAAGTAGTTATTCGTGGTAACTCTTCTGTAAGTAATAATCAACCTTTGTATGTAATTGATGGTATTCCATTATATAATGGAACTTCTGGACAACCAAATAGTGCCTTTGGTGACACAGCAGGTGGTAACCGTGATGGTGGTGATGTGGTTTCATTAATCAATCCTGAGGATTATGAGGGGATGACAGTATTGAAAGGAGCAGCAGCTTCTGTGTTGTATGGTTCTCAAGGAGCAAATGGTGTAGTATTATTGTCTACTAAAAAAGCTAAACAAGGTAAAGCTCAATTAAAAGCGTCTTCAGTTACAACTTTTGAATCTGCCGCTTTTTTACCAAAATTCCAAAATGATTATGTTGCAGTTGCTGGTGGTGAAGAGACTTGGGGAGCAAAGCAAAAAGTAAATGATCACGTAAAAGGTTTTTTTGAAACTGGAAATACGCAAATTTCATCTTTGAATTTTTCAACTGCTTCTGATGTTGCTTCTACATCATTGTCTTATTCTAACACAACAGCATCTGGTATTATTCCTGGAAATGGTTTGAAGCAAAACAACTTTGGCTTCCGTCAGTCTGGTAAATTGTTTGACAAATTAACTGTTGCTGCTAATGCAAACTATACTACTAGAACAGTTAATAATAGACCAGTAAATGGTTTTTATTTTAACCCATTAACAGGTGTTTATTTAATGCCAAGAGGGAATGACTTTAATAATTACAAAAATAACTTTGAAGTTTTTAACCCTACTAGAAATATGTATGTACAAAATTGGATGACCAATAGAGATATCATGCAAAATCCTTACTGGGGAATCAACAGAAATCAATCAGAAGATACCAATCAATTTTTTAATGGTAATTTAGCTTTAGATTATAAAGCAACAGATTGGTTGTCTATTGCTGCTAGATATAGTTATAATAGAATTGAGAGTGGATTCACAAAAGAAATTTATGCTAGTACTCAAGGTACATTATCTCATATCAATGGTAGATATATTGATATCAATAATTTGAGTACTCAACGTTATGCTGATTTAATAGCTACTATCAATACTAAATTCAATGATGATTTTACCTTTAATGCTAATATTGGTACAAGTATTAACAATACTTTAGCGAACAAAAGGACTACTTTAGATTCAGGTATTGGTGGAGGTTTGCAACTTGCTAACTGGTTTACTTTAGGAAACTTTGTTAACAATGCATTGAACTTACAAACTGTGGATGCTAGAAGAGAGGTGCAATCTGTTTTTGCTGCTACTACATTTGGTTACAAAGAAATGTTATTCTTGGATGTAGCTGCTAGAAATGACTGGTCATCAACATTAGCAAATACTGATAAAACAGGATTTTTCTACCCATCTGTTGGGGTTACTGCTATTCTTAGCGAGATGGTAAAAATGCCAGATTTCATCAACTACGGTAAAGTTCGTGCAACCTATGCTCAAGTAGGTAATGATATCTTTCCTTATATAACTTCTCCAACTTATACTTATACTTCAGAAGGAAAGAAACAGCCTTTAGTGGCTCCACGACCAGGAACTTCTTTACGTCCTGAGTTAAAATCTGAGTTTGAAATTGGTACAGAATGGAGAATGTTTGATAATAGATTAGGTTTTGAAATTTCATACTATGATTCTAAAACAGATAATCAATACTTACAAATTTTAGCTCCTCTAACAAATCCATTAGGAGTAACTTATTATGGTATTAATGCAGGAAGTATTTCTAATAAAGGTATTGAAGCAGTGGTAACTGGAAAAATCATAAAAGGAGATAAATTCTCTTGGGATGCAACCGTTAACTATTCTAAAAACAAAAACGTTGTTAATGAAATTCCAACAGATTTAGGAGGAACAGTAGTTTTAACTGAAGCTGGGGTAAACAACTATAGATATGTGTTGAAACAAGGTAGACCTTTTGGTGTTATTGAGGGAGTAAATATTAAAAGAGACGCACAAGGTAGAGTGCTATTGAATACTGATGGAACCATTCAAAAAACTGGTTTTGAAGAGGTAGGTAACTCTAATCCTGATTTTATGTTAGGTTTTTCTAACTCATTCAAATTTGGTTCTTTCTTCGCTAATGTATTAATTGATGGAAGATTTGGGGGAAATGTGATGAGTTTGACAGAGGCTACAAACGATGAGTTTGGTGTTTCAAAAGCTACTGGTGACGCAAGAAACGAAGGTGGGGTAGCTATTAATGCAGTTTATCCAAATGGAACGGCTTATTCAGGAAAATATCCTGCTGAAAGCTATTACAAACAAGTGGGTGGTAGAGCAGGAGCAACAGGAGAGTATGTTTACGATGCAACGAATGTAAGTTTAAGAGAGGTTTCTATTGGATATACATTCAATACTAAAAAATTACCTTTTTTACAATCAGCTAGCTTGTCTTTAATTGCTAGAAACTTAGGATTTATCTACAAAGATGCTCCTTTTGATCCAAACATTTCTTTAAGTACAGGTGAAGGTTTACAAGGTGTTGATGTTTATGGAATGCCATCTACAAGAAGTATCGGTCTTAACTTAAACGTAACTTTCTAATTAAAAAAACATGAAACTAAATACAATTAAAAAAACAGCTATTTGTGTTTCCTTACTCGCAGCAGTAAGTTGCACAAACAATTTTGACGAATTAAATACCAATCAAGAAGGTTTTACTGAGGCTTTATTAGAACAAGATTTTAACCATATAAAAGGATCGTTTGCACCAATGTTTAATAATATTCTGGTATTAACTCCAGAATGGAAATACCAAGTGCAACAAGGGCTTCAAGGTGATATATGGTCAGGTTATATGGCAACCGGAACCGCTTTTAGAGGAGGAACTAACAATACTACATATGATTTGGTAGACGGTTGGAACGGTTTCGCTTGGGGCGCTGCTTATGGTGATGTAATGTACAATGCTTATTCGGTTGAACAAAAAGCCAAAGGGAAATACGATCAATTTTATGCTTTAGCTTTGATTTTAAAAGTAGAAGGAATGCATAGAGTTACGGATACTTATGGTCCAATTGTGTATTCAAAATTTGGAACTACTGAGAAAACAATTGAATATGACTCTCAAGAAGAAGTGTATAACCAAATGTTTAAAGAATTGGATTTTGCAGTTGCGGAGTTGACTAAAAGAGTAGATGCAGGTGAAGTTTCAACGTTCACAACTACAGATTTATCTGCTTACAAAGGAGATTACAAGAAATGGGTGAAATTTGCAAACTCTTTGCGTTTACGTTTAGCAATGCGTATTGTAAAGAAAAACCCAACTTTGGCTAAAGCTGAAGCAGAAAAAGCATTTGCTCATAAATTCGGAGTATTTACTACAAATGATGATGTCTTCAAAATAGTATCTCCTAACTTTACGAATCCAATCGCTACCATTAGTGGTGCATGGGGAGACGTAAGAATGTCTGCTGATATGGAGTCTATTATGGGCGGGTATAATGATCCTAGACTTGCTGTATTTTTCAAAACTTCAAAACAATTTCCAGGACAATACAAAGGTGTTAGAACAGGTATTGAGATTGCTGCCAAAGCTGATCACGTAGATTTTTCTGAAATTGGACCAATTGTTAATTCTAAAGAAATTGTATTAATGACAACTGCCGAAGTTTATTTGTTAAGAGCTGAAGGAGCATTAAGAGGATGGAATATGGGAGGAACAGCTCAAAGTTTGTATGAATTAGGTATAACAAATTCATTTGCTCAACATGGAGTTTCAGGTGTTGCTGCTTACATCGCAGATAATACTAAAACTGCCAAAGATTATGTGGATCCAAATTTCCCTGTAAACAATGGAGCTGCACTAAATACAGTAACCGTTGCATGGGATGCAGCAGCTTCTAATGAAGTAAAGTTGCAAAAAATTATTACTCAAAAATGGATTGCTGGTTTCCCAGAAGGACAAGAAGCTTGGTCTGAATATAGAAGAACAGGTTATCCAAAATTATTGCCAGTACTTAAAAACACAAGTGGAGGGAAAATATCTTCAGCTTTAGGCGTACGTAGAGTAAACTTTGTACAATCTGAAAAAGATGGAAATCCTGGAGGTGTAGCTACTGGTTTGTCAAAACTAGGTGGGCCAGACACAGGAGGAACAAGATTATGGTGGGATACTACTGGACCTAACTTTTAGTTTCTAGTACTTAGTTAATAGTTCTTAGTGATTAGTTCTTGGCTTTATGCTAAGAACTAACGCTAGGGACTAATAGCTAAATCTAAATATCGACTAACGCTTTATTGAGTAATTAATGTCGTTGGTATATAAACTCTGACTGTTTGTTTTTTTTATTTTTTTGCACCAATTATAACTCCTACATTTGATATAAATTTTATAAAATGATTTGATTTTTTTTTCTTAAAATAATAATAATCATTTGAAAAAAAATATCATTATTCTCGAAAAGCTATAGTAAAAACAAAGAAATTATAAATAAAAAATAATCAGCTAGAATTTAAAATTATAATACAATGAAAAACACTTTAGACATAAAACCGGACATTAGCTACAAGAGTGCAGGTAAATTTGAAGAAACTCGATTTGAAAAAATTCATAACGAAATTTTTAAAAATTCTGTTGAAGCTTCAAAAATTGTAGCTGAGGAAATTGCTACTTTAATTCGATCTAAACAAGAAGCAAATAAAAATTGTGTTTTAGGTCTTGCTACGGGTTCTTCTCCAATAAAAGTATATGAAGAATTGGTTCGTATGCACAAAGAAGAAGGATTAAGCTTTAAAAACGTGATTACGTTCAATTTGGATGAATATTATCCAATGAACAAAGAAAGCAAGCAAAGCTATCACTATTTTATGCATCAGCATCTTTTCAATCATATTGATATTCATCCTGATAATATCAATATTCCAGATGGAACAGTTGCAATTGAAGAATTGAATCAATACTGCATTGATTATGAAATGAATATTAAAAAAGCAGGTGGTCTTGATTTTCAATTATTAGGAATTGGTCGTACGGGACACGTGGGTTTTAATGAGCCTGGTTCGCATATCAATTCAGGTACTAGAATTATAACTTTGGATCATATCACTAGAGTAGATGCTTCATCTGATTTTAATGGAATTAATAATGTACCGAAACGCGCTATTACGATGGGAGTTTCTACCATTATGCGTTCTAAACGAATTGTTTTGATGGCTTGGGGACAAAATAAAGCCGATATCATCAAAAGAACCATTCAAGGTGAAATTAGTTCTGAAGTACCCGCTACTTTTTTGCAAAATCATCCTAATGCAACTTTTGTTTTGGATCAATCAGCAGCTTCATCTTTAACCCGTTTTGAAACACCGTGGTTAGTTGGGGAGTGTATTTGGAATCAAGAATTAAAAAGTAAAGCGATTGTTTGGTTATGCCAAAAAACAAATCAGTCTATATTAAAACTTACAGATAGAGATTATAATAATAATGGAATGTCTGACTTGTTAGCACAAGAAGGGTCGGCTTATGATTTGAATATTAATATGTTCAATGTGTTGCAACATACCATTACAGGTTGGCCAGGAGGAAAACCTAATGCAGATGATGCGCACCGACCAGAAAGAGCTAATCCAGCTAAAAAGAGAGTGATTTTATTTAGTCCTCACCCTGATGATGATGTAATTTCTATGGGAGGAACTTTTGCTAAATTAATCAAGCAAGGACATGAGGTGCATGTAGTGTATCAAACGTCTGGAAATATTGCAGTAACTGATGATGAAGCTTTAAAATTTGCAGAAGTATGTAATGATTTTGTGGGCGAAGACAGTAGCAAAATCAATTTCCAAGCCGTAATTGATTTCTTAAAAAACAAGAATGACAATCAAATCGATTCTTTAGAAGTTAGAAAATTAAAAGGATTAATTAGAAGAAGAGAGTCTTATGCAGCAGTGCGTTACATCGGTTTGAAAGACGAGAATGTTCACTTCTTGGATTTACCTTTTTATGAAACAGGTCAAGTAAAGAAAAACCCGCTTGGAACAGAAGATATTGAAATCGTAGCGGAGATCATCGCTAAAATTAAACCGCATCAAGTATTTGCAGCTGGAGATTTAGCCGATCCACACGGAACTCATGAAGTGTGTCTGAATGCTATTTTCGCCGCTTTAAAACAATTAAAAGGGAAACCTTATATGAAAGATTGTTGGTTGTGGCTTTATAGAGGAGCTTGGCACGAATGGGATTTACACGAGATTGATATGTCGGTACCATTAAGTCCTGATGAAGTTTTATTGAAGCGACAAGCGATTTTATTTCACCAATCTCAAAAAGATCGTGTGATGTTCCAAGGGAACGATTCTAGAGAATTTTGGGTACGTGCCGAAGATCGTAATAAAAATACTGCCAAGTTATATGATGATTTAGGTTTGGCAGAATATGAAGCTATTGAAGCTTTTAAACGATTTGATTACTAAGAATTTAAAATCCATTCGGTTGTAGAAGCGACCGAATGGATAATCTCTAAAAATCAGTAATAACCACCTGATTTGAGATATTTTATAAACCAAAACCACAAATGAAATACCTATTTATACTGTTTTTTATATCATTATCTGCGGCTGCCCAAGTCACAAAAGAGTCTTTGAATTTAATGCCTTGGCCACAAAAAGTAGAACTTAAAACTGGAAATTTTACTTTAAGTTCCACTTTTAAAGTCAATGTTACTGGGCAACCTAATGTAAGAATCTTTGGCGCGGTTACAAATTTTTTAAGAAGATTAGATGGTAGAACAGGGTTGTTTTTCAAACAAGGTTTTGTGACTTCAACTAATGAATTTCCAGAAGCGCAGTTACAAATTAATTGCACAAAAGCTGGAAAAATTGGATTGTATGAAGATGAAAGTTATCAATTAACCATCCAATCTAATGGTATTTCAATTAATGCTTCTTCGGATTTAGGAGCTTTGCACGGATTAGAAACTCTTTTGCAATTGCTTCAAAATAATGCTACTTCCTTCTATTTTCCTAATGTATCTATTACCGATATGCCTCGTTTTACTTGGCGTGGATTAATGATTGATGTTGCAAGACATTTTCAACCTGTTGAACTGATTAAAAGGAATTTAGACGCCATGGCAGCCTTGAAAATGAATGTTTTTCATTGGCATTTGGTAGACGATCAAGGGTGGAGAATAGAAATGAAAAAGCATAAAGTGCTTACAGATAAAGCTTCTGATGGTCTCTTTTATACCCAAGAAGAAATTAAAGGGATCGTTAAATACGCTGCCGATCGAGGGATTTTAGTAGTTCCTGAAATTGATGTTCCAGGACATGCTTCAGCAATTTTGACTGCCTTTCCAGAAATAGGAAGTAAAGTTGTAACGATAAATAAAGGCTCTTCTGAAACTACGCAGAAAGCCTCAGGTTTGGTAACTTATTCGCTAGAGAGAAACGCTGGTATTTTTACGCCAACTTTGGATCCTTCTAATCCGAAAACGTATCAATTGTTGAGTGAAATTTTCGACGAAGTTTGCCCATTATTTCCTGGAAAGTATTTCCATATTGGAGGGGATGAAAACGAAGGCAAAGATTGGGATGCGAATCCCAAAATTCAAGAATTCATGAAGAAAAATAAGTTGGTCAACAATCATGAGTTGCAAACTTATTTTACCATGCAGTTAATCCCAATGTTAAAAAAGCATCAAAAAGAATTGATGGGTTGGGAAGAAATTATGACCAAAAATATGTCCAAAGAGGCTATTATACATTCTTGGAAAGGACCTAATGAAGGAGTAGCAGCTGGTAGTTCCTTGATAGCCGCAGCAACAAATGGTTATAAAACCGTTTTGTCCAATGGTTATTATGTGGATTTGGTACAAGGAGTTGAGAGTCATTATTTGAATGATCCTATGCCTAAAAACAACTCGCTTTCATCAGAAGAAAAAGCTAGAATTCTGGGTGGCGAAGCTACTATGTGGAGTGAATTGGTTACCCCCGAAACCATTGATTCAAGGATTTGGCCAAGAACCGCAGCAATTGCAGAAAGACTCTGGTCTGATGCCAATGTGACGGACTTAGTCAGTATGAGAAAAAGATTGAAAGTAGTTTCGTTTCGCTTAGAAGAACTTGGAATAACACATATTCGAAATAAAGAGGTGTTGTTTAGAAATATTAGTAACAACCAAAACACTGCAGCTTTGCAAACATTTTCAGCAGTTTGTGAACCTTTGAAAATTTATTCTCGTAATGTAGGAGGAACAGAATATCAAATGTATTCACCTTTCACTTTATTTGCTGATGCATGTACTCCTGATGCGGAAGATGCGTTACCTTTTAATCAATTAATTGAAGAATATTTGAGAAAAAAAGATGTTGCATCAGAAGCAGCCATTAGTCTGTATTTTAATAAATGGATACAAAACTATAAAGAATTAGAGGGTTTAAGTCAGAATGCTCCATTAGTACAACCTCTTTTACCGTTGTCTAAAGCCTTGCATGATTTGTCAGGACAATTGCTTTTGAAGTTGCAAATGAAGTCGACTTATAATGCAGTTTTAGCAAAAGAGTTATTAGACAAGTGTAACTCCAAAGCTCATGCTGATGTTGAGTTGGCAGTGTATACAGGTTTAAAAAATATCGTAGAATTATAATTTTTTTGTTCAATTTTTAATAGGGTTTGGTTTTATTAAGTTTGGTTTATTTTTTTTCTATTAATTTTTGAACTGGTGTTAATTTCTTTTCAATTTGGTTATTGTTTTTATAAGAAGTTAATCTAGAAAACCTGGTAGTTTTACCAGGTTTTTTTTGTAAATAGTAGTGTTTTAATTTAAATAAATTGGTGATGAAAAATTATAAAATTTTGATTGTTTTTCTTTTGTTTTCTCTTTTTGCAGTAGCACAAAAACGCAAAGATTTTTCAGTGATTGCCTACTATACTGGCGATGATAAGCAAATTGATACTTATGATGTAAAGAAATTGACTCATATCATCTACAGTTTTTGCCATTTAAAGGAAGGGAAATTAAATGTTGATACTGCTAAAGATTCAGCAGCTATTAAGCATTTGGTAGCACTCAAATCAATAAATCCAAAATTGAAAGTGATGTTGTCTCTAGGAGGCTGGGGTGGTTGTGAGCCTTGTTCGGATGGTTTTGATTCTGCTGAAAAAATTGCTGTTTTTGCCAAATCTGTACAGGAAGTAAATGCCTATTTTAAATGCGATGGATTAGATTTAGACTGGGAATACCCTTCGATTGAAGGTTTTCCTGGGCACAAATTTCAACCCCAAGATAAGTCTAATTTTACGGCTCTCGTAGTTGCATTACGTGAAGCTTTAGGTCCGAAAAACGAACTGAGTTTTGCCGCTGGAGGGTTTATGAAGTATCTGAAAGAAGCTGTAGATTGGAAAGCGATTATTCCGTTGGTAGATAGAGTAAATATTATGAGCTATGACTTAGTAAATGGTTATGCTACGATCACAGGCCATCACACACCTTTGTATAGTGTGAAAAATGAGGAGGAATCAACGAACAAAGCTGTTGATTACCTTTTAGATTTGGGTTTGCCATCAAAAAAGCTTGTTATTGGTGCGGCTTTTTATACTCGTATTTGGAAAAATGTTGCTTCTATGAATAACGGTTTGTATCAATCAGGTATCGCTACAAATGGGATAAATTTTAAAGATTTTGATACCAAATTAACAAAGAACAAAGGTTGGAATTATTTTTGGGATGAAAAAGCACAAGCGCCTTATTGGTACAACGAAAAAGAGCAATTGTTTGCTACTGGCGATGACCTAAAATCGGTGGGAGTTAAAACAAGTTATGCTATCAAGAAAAAGCTTGGAGGCATCATGTTTTGGGAATTGATTTTGGATAAAACCCAGAACGGGTTGGTAGATGCAATCGATAAAGTAAAACAAGTCAATTAAGTAACTCGAGTTTGTTTCCGAAAATACTGATTTATTTCTACAAAATTAAATCAGTATTTTTTTGTATTTTTGCAAAAAATTTTTAAAAAAGCAATTCATGTTAACAGTTAATAATTTATCAGTTCAATTTGGTAAAAGAATTTTATTCGACGAAGTAAACACTACATTTACTCATGGTAATGTTTATGGAGTAATCGGAGCCAATGGTGCTGGAAAATCTACCTTTTTAAAAATAATTTCAGGTGAAATGGACCCAACTTCTGGACATATTCATTTAGAACCAGGAAAAAGAATGTCAGTTCTGAACCAAAATCACAACATGTTTGATGAACATACGGTACTTGAAACGGTGATGATGGGTAATAAAGTTTTGTATGCTGTCAAAAAAGAAATGGACGAACTTTATTTGGATTATAATGACAAAAACGCTGACAGAATTGGAGAATTGCAAGTGCAGTTTGAAGAAATGAATGGTTGGAATGCAGATTCTGATGCAGCTGCTATGTTGTCAAATCTTGGTATTACAGAAGACAATCATTATACTTTGATGGCAGATTTGGAAGGAAAAATGAAGGTGCGTGTACTTTTGGCGCAAGCTTTATTCGGAAATCCTGATTTGTTGATTATGGATGAGCCTACCAATGACTTGGATTTTGAAACCATTGCTTGGTTAGAAAATTTCTTAGCTAATTATGAAAATACCGTAATTGTAGTTTCTCACGACAGACACTTTTTAGATGCAGTTTGTACGCATATTTCAGATATTGATTTTAATAAAATTAGCCATTATTCTGGTAACTATACGTTTTGGTACGAATCTAGTCAATTAGCGGCCAAGCAACGTGCACAACAAAACAAAAAAGCCGAGGAGAAAAAACAAGAATTAGAGGAGTTTATTCGTCGTTTCAGTGCCAACGTTGCAAAATCAAAACAGGCTACTTCTCGTAAAAAAATGATTTCGAAATTGAATATTTCTGAAATTAGACCTTCAAGCCGTCGTTATCCTGCTATTATTTTTGATCAAGATCGTGAAGCTGGTGACCAAATCTTGAATGTACAAGATTTGAGTGCTTCTGTAGATGGAGAACTTTTGTTCAAAGGCGTTGATTTGAATATGGCTAAAGGAGATAAAATTGTACTTTTTTCAAAAGATTCTCGTGCAACAACTGCTTTTTATGAAATTTTGAATGGTAATCAAGTTGCAGATTCAGGAAAATTTGATTGGGGAGTTACAACGAATCAAGCCTATTTACCAAGTGAGAATCATTCTTTCTTTGAAAATGATTTAACTTTAGTAGATTGGTTACGTCAGTATGCAAAAACTGAAGAAGAGCGTGATGAAGTATTTATAAGAGGTTTTCTTGGAAAAATGATTTTTTCTGGAGAAGAAGCTTTGAAAACGAGTAGAGTTTTATCAGGGGGAGAAAAAGTGCGTTGTATGTTGTCTAGAATGATGATGGAACGTGCTAATATCTTAATGTTAGATGAGCCAACAAACCACTTAGATTTGGAGTCGATTACAGCTTTTAATAATTCATTAAAAAACTACAAAGGTTCTGTTATTTTTACAACACATGACCATGAATTTGCTCAAACTGTGGGTAATAGAGTAGTGGAGCTTACACCAAACGGAGCTATTGATCGTTACATGACATTTGATGAATACTTAGATGATGAAAAAATTCAAGAGTTAAGAGTCAAAATGTATGCTAAATAAGATACACCTTAAAAACCTTTCTTTTCGAAAGGTTTTTTTGTCTCTATTTTGTTTTTTAAAAGATAGTTTTAGTAGTTTACTTTTATAGCTATTCGTATTTATTGCTAAATCGAAATTTGTATATTTGCACACCAAACAAAACTAAACCATGAATCAAAAAGTATTGCTCACTTCCATAGAAGTCAATATCATCCTTAACCGTTTGGCTTGTCAATTAATCGAAAAACATCTTGATTTTTCTGAAACCATCTTAATCGGAATTCAGCCTAGAGGTACTTTTTTAGCCAAACGTTTAAAAAGTATTTTAGAAAATGACTATCAGGTTCCAACAATAAAAATAGGCTTCTTAGATATTACTTTTTTTAGGGATGATTTTAGAAGAACCGATAAGCTTTTGGAGGCCAATATTACACAAATCGATTTTTTGGTTGAAAACAAAAAAGTAATTTTTGTTGATGATGTTTTGTATACTGGAAGAAGTATCAGAGCAGCATTGACTGCTATACAATCCTTTGGTAGACCTTCTGGTATTGAACTTTTAACTTTAATCGATAGAAGATTTAGTCGTGATTTACCCATTCAGCCGGATTATAGAGGCCGTCAGGTCGATGCTATAAATGACGAAATTGTAAAAGTCACTTGGACAGAACAGGGCGAAGAAGATGGTGTTTTTTTAATCAATAATAATCAATAAGTATAAAAATGAGCGAGTTAAGCGTAAATCATTTATTAGGAATTAAATATATCACCAAAAACGATATTGACCTTATTTTTGAAACAGCTGATCATTTTAAAGAAGTTATCAATAGACCCATCAAAAAAGTTCCTTCTTTACGAGACATTACCATAGCCAATATTTTTTTTGAAAACAGTACAAGAACCAAGCTTTCGTTCGAGCTGGCTCAAAAGCGTTTATCTGCAGATGTAATCAGTTTTTCTGCCGCTCAATCTTCTGTTAAAAAAGGGGAGACGTTAATTGATACCGTTAACAACATTTTATCAATGAAGGTGGATATGGTTGTTATGCGTCATGCAAATCCTGGAGCTGCTTATTTTTTGTCAAAAAATGTAAAAGCAAGTATCGTAAATGCGGGAGATGGTGCTCATGAACATCCTACACAAGCGCTGTTAGATAGTTATTCTATAAGAGAAAAATTAGGTGATGTAGGAGGAAAAAAAGTAGTTATTGTTGGAGATATTTTACACTCGCGAGTAGCTTTATCTAATATATATGCTTTGCAAATGCAAGGTGCAGAAGTTAAAGTTTGTGGACCAAAAACATTAATCCCTAGATACATTGAATCACTTGGAGTAACAGTTGAATCGGATTTGCGTAAAGCGTTAGAATGGTGTGATGTAGCAAATATGTTGAGAGTGCAAAATGAACGAATGGATGTTAACTTTTTCCCTTCTACACGAGAATATGCACAACAATATGGAGTCGATAAAAATTTATTAGATTCGTTAAGTAAAGACATTGTAATTATGCACCCAGGACCTATCAATCGTGGAGTTGAAATTACTTCTGATGTGGCAGATTCTCAACAATCTGTTATTTTGAATCAGGTAGAGAATGGAGTAGCCATTCGAATGGCAGTGATTTATTTATTAGCTTCAAAAATTCAATAAGATGAAAGTAGATACTAAAGGGCATACCATAACCATTAAAGATACTGAAGGTGTTGTAACTACTTTTATTGAAAAAGTAACCAGTCAATATGCTAGTTTCAAAGATTTTAATTTGATTTTGGATGTATCCAATGATAAAACAGTCGATATTGCTTCAATAAAACTTTTTTTGCCTTTGGTTAAAGCTCATAAAAAAGCTAAAAAGTCATTGGTTATTGTTGCTGATGCTATTGATTTTAATGCGGTTCCACAAACCATAACTGTAGTTCCCTCTTTGTTAGAAGCAAATGATATCATTGAAATGGAAGAAATTGAAAGAGATTTAGGCTTTTAATAAAAGCTTTCTCAAGATTAGATTACAGTTTATCTAAAAACAACATTCATTACTTTGAAATTAACCGTACTTGGCTGCTATGCTGCAACACCTCGAACTTTTACAAATCCAACAGCTCAATTGTTGGAAATAAAAAATAGGTATTTTTTAATTGATTGCGGTGAAGGAACTCAAGTACAACTGCGTAAAAATAAAGTTAAGTTTACCAAAATCAGTCATATTTTTATTTCTCATTTACACGGCGATCATTTTTATGGGCTTATTGGTTTAATTTCTTCTTTCTCACTTTTGTCTAGAGTGGCAGACTTACATATTTATGGCCCGAAAGGATTAAAAGAAATTATCGAACTTCAATTGAAACTTTCGCACTCTTGGACAAATTATACTATTCATTTTCATGAATTGCACTCTAAAGAAAGCGAGTTGATTTTTGAAGATGAAAAAGTTATGATTCAAACTATTCCATTAAAACATAGAGTGTATACCAATGGATTTTTATTCAAAGAAAAAGAAGGTGATAGAAAATTAAATATTGATGCTATTGAAGAGCTGGCCATTGATGTTTGTTATTATAAAAAGATAAAAAAAGGAGGCAACATTACGCTAGAAAACGGACAAGTTATCAATAATGAACAGCTTACTTTTCCTGGAGAATCTGCAAAATCTTATGCCTTTTGTTCTGACACCGCTTATTGTGAAGCAATAATTCCAATCATTAAAGAAGTGGATTTGCTTTACCATGAAGCCACTTTTTTAGAAAGTGAATCACAATTAGCAACAAAAACGATGCATTCAACAGCAATTCAAGCGGCTACAATTGCTTCAAAGGCAAATGTAAAATCGTTACTTTTAGGTCATTACTCTACACGATACGAAAGTATTGCTTCGTTTAAAGAGGAAGCCTTAACTTTTTTTTCTAATGTGCAATTGGCAGCTGACGGAACCACCTTCGAAATTTAGTATTGATCTGTATCTCAAAACAAAATAAAAATTGTTTTTAAATTTGTTCGAATCATTTAAAATTAAAATCAAATGAAAGATTTAGGTAATTACAGAAAGTCCTATGATAAAAGTGAATTGTTAGAATCCAATATTCCTGAAGATCCTATTAACTTATTTCATCGTTGGTTTCATGAAGTGGAAGATTTTGGTGGAGTAGACGAGGTAAATGCTATGACTGTGGCTACAGTAGGTTTGGATGGATTTCCGAAATCTAGGGTAGTGCTGTTAAAAAAATTCAATGAAGAAGGATTTGTTTTTTATACCAATTATAATTCACAAAAAGGAAAAGCAATTGAGGCAAATCCAAATATATGTTTGTCTTTTTTTTGGCCTTCTATGGAACGTCAAGTAATAATAAAAGGTAGGGCTCAAAAGACTAGTGATATCGTATCGGATGGTTACTTTGATTCAAGACCTGACGGGAGTAAATTAGGAGCACTTGTTTCTAATCAAAGTGAAATCATTCCTTCTCGAGATTTTTTAGAAAATAATTTAAAAGAAGTGGAGCTTAAATATGAAGGAAAAGAAATTCCAAGACCTAATTTTTGGGGAGGTTATTTAGTCGTTCCTTTTGAAGTTGAATTTTGGCAAGGTAGACCTAATCGTTTGCATGATAGAATTCAATATTTACTTCAAGGTGATTATACATGGAAAACATGTAGATTATCTCCTTAATATAAGTAAAAAGTTACAAATATACATTAAAAGTGTAGTTTATCGATAAAGTTTGGTATTTAAACGATTTTTTTCTTAAATTTAATTGTAATTAATTAAGAAAAAGATTCAAAACATATTTAAAGAAGTTTCCCCAAATCTACTTTAAACTTAAACTGCCAATATCATGAAAACAATTTGTAACTTACTATCGTTAGTTTTAGTTAGCTCTTTTTTATTCTGTTCATGTACTGCTGATTCAATAGAGAACCCAACGCCTGAAGCCAAAATAAATACCGAGTCCTCTGTTGCTTATACATATAATTCAATTGAATTAGAAACCTTAAGTTTAATCAACAATTATAGAAAATCTATAGGCTTAAATACTTTAGAAAAAATAAACTTTATTTCAGTAAAATCTCAAGAGCATGTAAATTACATGATCACAAACAATGTTGTGAATCACAATGATTTTGTGTCAAGATCAAATGAAATTATTAGAGTTTTAGGCGCAAGAAATGTTTCAGAAAACATTGCTTATAATTATGCTACTCCTGCAGCAGCGTTTGATGCATGGTTAAAAAGTCCTATTCATAAAGAAAATATCGTTGGTAATTATACTCATTTTGGGATTTCTGTGAGAGAAGATCCTGCAACAGGTAAAAAATATTATGTCAATATATTTGCAAAAATTTAGTTTTGTTCCCTCTAAAAAAAATGCCCTCATGAAAAAATTCAGAGGGCATTTTTTTGGTTTAGAAAAACCTATTAAAGTGCAGTAATAATAAACTCACTTCTTCGGTTCATTTGGTGTTGTTCTTCGGTGCAATTGGATTGGTTGGTTGGTTCGC
>NZ_JAPZSU010000046.1 GCF_027531905.1 Flavobacterium sp.
GAAAATATAACGTGGCATAAAACGAGAATAACTTTTTTCGGCTTTTTAATTAAGCCCAAAAGTTATTTCCCGTTTTAGCCAAAAGACTAAAATGAAAGATAAACAATTAAAAAACGGTCAACTCTAATTAGGGAAGTACAAACTCATAACTGATAACTCATAACTTAAAACCGAAAACTGAAAACTGAAAACCAATTATACCCCAAAATCAATCTTTGCGCACCTTGCGTAACCCTTTGCGAGCTTTGCGGTTAAACCATTAAACTTTTAAACAACCTTAAACAAGTAACCTAAAACTCACTATTACAATCCGCAATACCAGGCAAAACCAAATCTTTATCAGATACAATCGCATCCTTCAAATCCATTCCCCAATCAATTTGCAACGTAGGATCATCAAAACGAATCCCACCCTCACTGGCTTTATTATAAAACTGATCGCATTTATACAACACCACCGCTGTGTCACTCAAGACCGAAAAGCCATGAGCAAATCCTTGAGGCACTAACAATTGTTTTTTGTTTTCAGCCGTTAATTTAATGCCAAAATGCTGTCCGTAAGTAGGCGAATCTTTTCGTAAATCAACTGTAATGTCCATAATTTCCCCTTGCAATACTCGAACCAACTTGGTTTGCGCATACGGCGGATTCTGATAATGCAACCCTCTCAAAGTCCCCCTTTGGGAAAACGACTGATTGTCTTGTACAAAATCAATGTCGATGCCTAGGGTACTAAACTTATTTTTATTATACCCTTCAAAAAAATACCCGCGAGTATCTTCAAAAACATCGGGGGAAAGGACTACTAAATCTTTAATAAATGTTTCTTCTTTATTCATGCTGCAAATTTATATCTTTATTTTAGAAGTGGAAGAGGTTTTGGGGTATATTGGTTAATGGGTTAATTGGTTTGTGGTTTGTGGTTTATAGCTTATAACTTACAGTTAATTGTTTATGGTTCGTGGTTTATAGTTTACGGTTAATCGGTTAATTGTTGAATAGATTACTTAATTAAAGATTTCTTGACTGGGATAGTGATAGTCTGATGAATAGCATTAGGAACACACACGAGGAGCCTTAATACCTTAAAAAGGCAAGTTTTCAGCTCACTTATGAGGCGAAATACTACAAAAATCCAACGCAATTCGTGACGCAAAAAACCCTTTCAGAGTCTAAAACTCAGAAAGGGTATAAAATACCATCCATCAGCTCCTCATAAAGCCCACCCGACAACTCAAAATCCTTGAAATTAGCGACTCGAGCGATAGCGAACAAACGAAGTAATTCGTGGTAATTCCCATCCACCATCTTTTCAAAAAAATCCGCGACCATCTGCCTCATCCGTCAACATCCGCGTCCCATTCCCCACTAAATTTTAAAAAAAATAATCTGTGCATCTGCGGCTAAATTTTCACCACAAAGAAACACAAAGAAGTCACTAAGTTTCACAAAGATTTATAGATTCCATATTTTCCCTTGCTGTTAAAACTTAGAATTTAAAATTTTAAAAATTGGAATTCCGTAATTCGCGACCATTTCCCAAACCACGCCTTGCGCCTCTGCGTCTTTGCGAGAATCACATAATCACATTTATTCGAGAGATTTGCTAATTTTCGGTAAGCTCAACTCACCATCTTCAGATAATATCCCCTTCCCAGAGTCTTTGCAAAAAAATACGCCAAGGCAAAACGGTAACATTGCCCACTACTCTTTCAAATGGATCGTTACTAACCACCAGTAATTTTTTCACTTCATACTCCTCTGAGAAACTTTTCAATCCTTTCAAGTGCCGTAATTGCACATTATCTGTTCCTTTTACTTCAATCGCTACCTCATGATCCCCTAAAATAAAATCCACTTCTATTTGCGAAGTAGTTCTCCAATAAGAAATAGTATAATTACCCTCTGAATAGTTACTATGGGCATACAATTCATGATATATAAAATGTTCAAAAGCACTACCAAATGCTTCGCTACCCATTTCTATTGTTCCTCTTTTTAGCAAATAATTAGCAATTCCAATATCGAAATAATAAAATTTAGGGGCTAAAATGACCCTACGTTTGGGCTTCTTTTGAAAGGATGGAACAAAACGACCAATTAAAGTATCTTCCAGAATTTGAAAATATTCCTTTATAGTAATAGCACTCACGCCACAATCGGAGGCTATATTCGTATAGTTAACCATTTCTCCGTTAGAAAACGCAGCGGCTTCTAAAAATTTTGTAAAAGCGCCAATATTTCTAATTTTTGCCTCAGCAATAATCTCGTCTCTCAAATAATTACCAATATAATCAGAAAGCATTTTTTTGGGATGCTCCGATAAATAATGCCTCGGCAGCAATCCATTATTCAACCCTCGCAGTAAGTCAAAATTAGGGATTTCAGCATAAATTAAGGGATACAATTCATAATGAAGCGCTCGCCTCCCGAGTAAATTGGCTCCTGATCGAATAATTTTTCTCGGACTAGAACCACTCAGCACAAAACGAACAGAATGATTAACCATAAGCCAATGAATCTCATCGAGCAAGGCAGGGATTTTTTGAATTTCATCAACCACCACCACCGTCCCACTAGCGGTAGCTAGTATCGTTTCTCTAAACTGAACAGGTCTTTTTTGAAACCGTTCAAACACATCCGACTGTAATAAGTCAAACCATAAGGCATCTGGAAATAAGTTTTTTAACAAAGTGCTTTTACCCGTTTGTCGAGCACCCCATAGAAATAGACTCTCTTCTGCAGCTCCCTCTAAAATCTGTTTTCGTACTAACATTTTTTCTTTTTAAAACAACAAAAAACATAATAATTCAAACCACTACTTTATAAAATCATGATTATCCAAAGTACAAATATAGAATATTAATAACAAACCACTCATTATTAAACACATAAAAAAAAATTTAACCACTACATTTCCTAAAAACCTCTCGAACTGCCGATTCGTATTTCAAGAACTCCATGAGTAAAGCATTTAACATAAACAACAATCACCCTTTACGCCCTCGCAGTTAACCTCAAACAACAAACCATGAACAACAAACAACCTCCCCAGCCCCTGCGAACTTCGCGCTTAAACCCTAAACTTTTAAACCAAAAACAACAAACCAAAAACAACAAACCAAAAACCAAAAACAACAAACAAAAAAACCCTTTCAGAGTCAAAAACTCAGAAAGGGTTCAAAAAAAATTCGCGTATTCATAGGCATCCTACCCATAATCTTTTCAAAAAGAATTTGAGAATTTCCGGTAATTCACTCACCACCATCTTTTTAATCTTCTCAATTTTTCAATCTTTTCAATTTAGCTTCAATCTCCCACATCTCCATCGAAAATCGCACATCATCCTCATGCGTTCGATCCAAAGGCAAAGTCGAAAAAGAAATCAATTTAGAGCCCGGTTCCAAAGACTCAATGGCGTTAGCGTAGCCTTCAGGTAGGTGAAGGACTTTACTTTCATTGGCCGAAAGTAAGACACTTTCCACAGGAAGGTCTTTCGAAGGGGATTCCCAGTTGTCCACTTTGACAAAATGCACTCTAATCGAACCTTGCACACAATAAAAATACTTGTTGTCTATTTTATGTCCCTGCCAAGCTCGCAAAGGTTGCTCCTCGGAATTACTAATAATATAAAACCGTACAATCTCGTCAAAGACCATCCCATTCACAAATGAAATTTGTCCTCGGTGATCTATGTGTATACCTCCTTCTATTAGTCTAGGATGTTTTACATTTGCTTCCATCTTATATTCTTATATTTTTTTAACTTCTAACTGAACTTGTTTAGTTAGTATTTACTGTCTTCCATCTTCTAACCTATATCTTATATGCCTTTCAATGCTTCACATAGTCCAAAAAACACCCGCTATATAAAAAAACTAAAATGACTTATATGTTTTAATTTCCTCTTTGCGAACTTCGCGGCTAAACTTTAAACCTTAAACCTTAAGCCTTTAAACAACCTTAAACTTTTAAACCTTAAACTTCTACCCTCTACCTTCTATTTTCTAACCTCCTTCGTTGCCCAATACCTTATCCCCAAATACACCCCAGTCATCACCCCTAACACCAACACAAAAACACCAATAGTCATGAGTTGTTTTTCGAGTAAATATACTGTAAGCAAATTAACCCCTAACTGCACCACAGCATATCCCAATGCCACCCCCACATGCGGCAATCGCTTTTCATTAGCTAGATATTGATACAAGTGAGAACGGTGCGCTTCTAAAATATTCTCTTTTTTGCGCAAGCGATTGAAGATGGTTAGTACCGCATCGATACCATACACAGCAAAGAATAACAAATAGCCTATTTCTTGCGTAGTACTAATCAATTTGACCATATAATACCCCAAAAACAAAGCCATTGCCACACTGCCTACATCTCCTGCAAAAGTTTTAGCGCGTTTGCGCAAATTAAAAAAGGCAAACACCAAACAGGCTAATCCCATTAGCTCGAGCATGGAAATATCACCGGCCAATGTTGGCGCATAGCGAAAAGCAACGAGGCTCACCAAAGCATACAAGACAGTAATCCCATTGATGCCATCCATAAAATTGAACGCATTGGTCCACCCGATTAACAAAATCGCCACTACTGGCAACCACCACCAACCTAAAACCACTATTTCTAGATCATACAACACCAAACCAATCGCCAACAGATGCGCTAGCAAACGCGGCAATTGCGACAAAGGACGTATGTCATCCACAAAACTAACCACAGCCACCAACAAAACAGCCAAAGCCAAAGCCCAACTCACATACCCCATCCCAAAACCAAGCAGCACCGCTATAGGAAACAAAATCCCACCACCACGTAAGGTAATTTGAGTATGCGATGAGCGCAAATTAGGCTTGTCGATAATATTAAACCGATCCGCTATTTTAAAATAAAAAAGTTCCGCCAAGAGCAGAACGAAAAAAAATACGATGTATAACATTCCAATAAATAATTTTGTTATTTAAAAATAATTAGTGATTAGTAAAAAACTAAATTCGTAAAATCTTTCAATCTCAAACCTTTAAACAACCTTAAACTTTAAACTTTTACTCATAAATTAAGCAACTTAACTCTTATTTCATATCGAGAATCTTTACACTTCCACAGTTCCCCTTCGAGGTCTGGGGGGATAAACGACAACTTTTTATTTCATATCGGGAAGCTTTTTTTTAAATCAATTCCCTTCTTAGTTAAGAAATAGCGTTGCGTTGGACTGTTGGGACGATCAGGCTGCGTCATTTCAATCAACTGTAATGCTAAAGATGGCTGTAAGTAATTGTATAAGAAAGTAGGCTTATGTACTATACCCACCATCCTTCTTAATTCAGCAGTAGTATAACGCCCTTCATCCATAAACTGAATCAGTACCTGTACTTGTTCGGTTACTTGTTCGGTTACTTGTTCGGTTGTAGTATTTGAATCTAAATAAAAAGTGGTCGCTACGGAATCAAAATCCAAATGGTACTCCGGTAGGCTTCGATTATAATCAAACCAATTGGATTCCATTTTATCAAAACCAAAACCAGCATTTTCAGCCAGTTTTACCATTCTGAAAAGTTTAGAAATGATCGGATTTCGAGGCATAGAAAGATCTTTAGCTTTCAATTCTTTGATGGATTTTGGTAACCCTCCCGGATTGAAAAATTCAATTGTATTACTAAAAATACGGATTCTAGAATGCGCTGGAGAAAAATAATCGGCGTGCATTAATAAATTCACCAAGGCCTCTCTGATTGCGGTTAAACCTGTAGAAAGCTCTTCTCCAAAACCTTCTGATGAAAGTTTGAATGTAACATCAACTTTGGATTTCAATCTGGCAAAACACTCAAAATAATACTCCCATAAATTTTCTTGTTCATCCAAACGATAAGTATAACGAGATTGTGCATCTGTATAGGAATTACCTGGGATTTCCAATAAATCGATTCGGAAATCGGGAAAGTATTTTTCAATAACATCTCTTTTACCTAATAGCAATAACCCACCATAAGTACAACTAGAATCCTCAATGATTCGCAATTTTTTCAAAAACTCATCCTCATCAAAACGATTATAACCAACATTGGGATTGAATCGCGCCATATAATCACGATAGCGCACTAAAGAAGTAGTATTGAGATCACTTCTACTGGTTCCTTTTGCAATTTCAGAAGTTTTCGTTCCAAAAGTTTGGTCGCGATACATTGCATCAATCTCTTCTTTAGTAGCTTTATTATCAGCACTTCCTCTTCGTAAATAGGTATTGGCTTGTACGTTAAAGTAAACAGGCTTCTTACTTGAGGCCGGTATATAAAAAGCAAGAACAATCTTGTCTTCAAAAGTATATTTTATGGATTGGGGTGCTAAATTGACATTGAATTTTTCACTCCTAATAGTATTCAGAAAATCCTGTTCTATTTTTTCAGGATGGGTTACCCCTTGAATTTCGAAAGCTTTACCGGATTGTTTCACCCCAAAAACAAGCCAACCTCCCGATGAATTAGCAAATGCACTAACGGTTTCCCAAGATGATTTAGGCACCTCTGATTTGGCTTCTTTTACTTCGAAATCTTCCCATTCGAGTTCCGTGAGTTTGTCTATGAATTCCGTTTTGTTCATATCGTTATTCGCTCAAATCCTTATTTGTTTTATCTATACTCCGTCTTATTCCCATTAGTCCCCGGAGCCATTCAAACTAATAGGTTTCGTTTTTAATAAGCCGCACATAAGGTAACTCCCTAAAATCAAAATAAAAAAAACAAACGCGCCAGCGAAACCCAAGCGGCAACCAAATTGTTCAAAGGCTATTAAAATGTATCGAAAACCCTTCTCTTCACCCAAACGTTCTCAACACCTGTCCGTCAGTTCGAGTGTTTTTCTATGCCCTGCGATAGCAAGGGTATAGAAAATGTATCGAGAACCCTTCTCTTCAACAAAACGTTCTCGATACCTCCTAGCGTCAGTTCGAGTGTTTTAATTGCCTCGCGATAGCGATGGAAATTAAAATGTATCGAGAACCCTTCTCCTCAACAAAACGTTCTCGATACAATTTTATGAAAAAGCTATCGCATTTTCCTAAAATCACTCGAACTGACGATTGTGCGATTAGAGCCTCCCAAGTTTTTATCGAGGGGTCAGTTCGAGTAGATTAGAAATGCGATTGCTTTTCAAATTATATCGAGAACATTTTCTGCACCCAAACGTTCTCGATACAATTTTATAAAAAAGCTAACCGCATTGTCCTAAAATCACTCGAACTGACGATTGTGCGATTAGAGCCTGCCCCGAGTTTTTATCGAAGGGTCAGTTCGAGTAGATTTGAAATGCGATTGCTTTTCAAATTATATCGAGAACATTTTCTGTACCCAAACGTTCTCGATACAATTTTATGAAAAAGCTAACCGCATTTTCCTAAAATCACTCGAACTGACGCTTATGCTTTTAAGATCGTCTGGCTTTCCCCTAAAGCCTGCCCCGAGTTTTTATCGAGGGGTCAGTTCGAGTAGATTTGAAATGCGATTGCTTTTCAAATCATATCGAGAACCTACAAATACTCCTCTCCAAAAGTACGAACCATCTCACCAGCCACTCCTTTGATTTCTTGTTCGCTCCCTTTTGGATAAATCAACAGTATTTTTTCATCATCTACAATAATAAAATCCTCCAGCCCTTTAATGACGGCGGCTTTTCCTTTAGGCAAATGTATGATACAATTGGAAGTTCCTTCTACATGCAAATGATCAATACTCGTAGAGTTGTTTAATGCGTCTTTGGGCAACACCTCGTGCAAAGAAGCCCAGGTCCCCAAATCACTCCAACCGATATCGGCAGGAATAGTATAGACATTCGTAGCTTTTTCCAGTATGGCGTAGTCAATAGAAATATTCGGACTGTTAGGATAATTCTCTTGTATGAACCCAACCTCAGCTGGTGTATTATAAACCGAGTTGCCTTTTTCAAACAAACTCGCTATTTGAGGTGCATACATTTGAAAGGCTCTTTGGATATTTTGCCCACTCCAAATAAAAATTCCGGCATTCCACAAATAATCCCCACTTGCTAGGTATTCCATCGCTTTTTCGAGAACTGGCTTTTCCATAAAACGACTCACGGCGTGTACTCCTACTTCCGATTCCTGTTCATAATGAATGTACCCATAACCCGTATCAGGTCTTGTAGGACTGATTCCTAAGGTCAACAAGGCTTTATTTTTTGAAGTATAGTCTAATGCTTGTGCAACTTTATCCAAAAACGCTGCTTCTTTCAAAATCAAATGATCAGAAGGAGCTACGACTATATTCGCCTCTGGATTCTGCTGCAAAATCTTATACGTAGCATAAGCGATACAAGGCGCCGTGTTATTACGACTAGGCTCTAAAAGAATATTACATTCTGTAATCCCATCCAATTGCTCTAGCACCAGGGCTTTATAGTCTTGATTACTTAGTACATAAATATTTTCTTTAGGGCATAACTCCAAAAAACGGGCATAGGTCATTTGTAACAACGATTGCCCTGTCCCTAAAATATCAATAAATTGTTTCGGAAAGTGATTCCTACTCTTTGGCCAAAACCGACTTCCCACACCACCTGCCATAATCAGGACATAACTGTTATTTTGAGTCATTATGTTTAATTAGTTTTTAAAAGAATCGAAAGTCTTCCTCAATCCATCTCTAGCGGCAACAGGTAATGCTTTACCAATCGCTTTTACTATTTTTTCATTACTCACTACATAACTTTCAGTTAACTTTTGCAATTGTTCTGAATTTAGTGGCAAAGGCAATATATCCCCGACTGTAGCTATGGATCTAATTATATTTTGAGATATCCTCCAGTGCTTTGCAGGCTTACCTAAACTTTCTCCAAGTATTTGTATCAATTCGTTAGTGGACAAAGAATTATTGTCAGCTACATTATACACTCCAGAAGGAATAGTTTCATTTTCTAAAAGCTCCTTAATCACAAAACAAAGATTTTCAATGCTCAAAAAAGATCGTTGATTCTCAAAAGCGCCCAATGGCCAAGGTAAGCCCTTAGAAACTAATTTATAGAGTAAGTTAAGATTCCCTTTGTTCCCAGGGCCGTGAATCATGCAAGGTCGCAATACATAAACTCTTTTACCTTTGGGTAATTCTTTACTGAAAATATATTCCTCTGCTTGATGTTTGGCAATACCATAATGGGTTTTGGGCATTGGAATGCTATCTTCTGTTAAAATTCCTTCTACTTTATCTGCAACTGCTTTAACAGTACTCATAAAAATAAAAACAGTAGTTTTTGATACTAAAAAAGCATCAAACAATTGTTTGGTTAATTCAAAATTAGCCTCATAATAATCTTTGGGCTGTGAAACTTTTTTTAAGTCATGAGCTTTACCAGCAAGATGAATGACAGCATCTGAATCAATTGTAATTAACTGATTTTCCATAAATCGAACACTCAAAAAGTCAATCCGATTATCATCTATGAGATAATCTTTCAAATTTGTCCCAACAAAACCTGTTCCTCCTGTTATAGTAATTTTTAACATTTATAATTTTAACTGGTTAGAGATTAAATCCCAAATTTTAGTCTGTTCAAAATTCTCCTGAACAAATATCCTTCCTTTCATTCCATGTTCTTTCATCACATGTTCATTTTCGAAATAATAGAAAATTTTTTCTGCGATATCTAATGGTTCATTTGAAATAAAAAGCCCACTTTGATTTTCTATAATTGATTCTTTACAACCAGTAGCCTTAGTTATAAGTACTGGTAATTTCATTGATGAGGCTTCCAAGGAAACGGTCGAAAATCCTTCTCTATACGTAGGCAACACGAAAATGTCCATAATTGAAAAGTAAATTGATGCATCTACTACAAAATCTGTGAATATAATTGAAGAATCTGTTTGTATCTGATTTTTTGAATATTCAGAAATAGCATCTCTTTCTTCTATTGGCCCCACTAATAACAATTTTGCATTAGGAAACTTGTCTTTGACAATTTTCCAAGCCAAAATGAGATCATCAATCCCCTTATCTTTTACTAAACGTCCAACATAACCAACGACTTTATCTTCAAGTGAAATATTGTAATTTTGAGCTAACTCCTCAATCTCATGTCTATTTTTATTTTTAGGATTAAATCTTCCTTCTGTATCAATACCATTGCAGGTTCCCAAACCTAAAATTACATTTTTATTTGCCTTATTCAAATTATCTTTTTCACTGATTTCTTTAACTGAATAACTTACACAAATTATAGTTTTGGCAAAAAAACCCGTAAGACGTTCTATATTTTTAAGAATCTGCTTTCTAAATCCTTTACTGGTTTCATAAATAATTCCGTGTCTAAAATATATCCTTTCTGATGCGCCTGCTAAAAACGATGCAATCATTGCAATCATACCCCCTTTGGGTGTATGCCCCACTACTATATCTATCCCATTTTTTTTTATATGATTATAGATTTCATATATTGCTTTTAAATCTTTTAACGGACTTATTTCTCTTGTAATCTCAACTTCTAATGGAACATACCCTAATTTTTTAGAAAACTCTGTAAGTTCTTTAGAAGAACTACATGCTAAATAATATTCATTACCGCTTTTTTTTTTCAAGTACAAAAACTGTTCTCCAAAAAAATGATTTATAACAAATGAGACAGTTATAACATGTAATATTTTTTTTTCGCTCATTATTCTTTATTTCTCTTTAAATATATTAGACAAACCGAAGAACTTTAAAAAAATTTTTTCTCCTTATTGTAATTCTCAAATTAACCTAAAAACCTAAACGAATATTTCTATTTAACTTAATCTACTTTTAACAAAGCATTAAATTGATCTAACATTATTTTCGAATTAAATTTTTTAGAAACAAAATCTCTTGAAAGAGCCCCAATATTGTCTTTCCCGTTAAGTTTTATAAATTCAATTGATTTTATTATTGAATTAGATAAATCAAGGGAATTTAAAGGATTGCAAACCCATCCAAATTTATCAATAATAACACTGGCATCTCCCACATTTGTTGATACACAAGGCGTTCCGCATAACATAGATTCTGCCAAAGAATTAGGGAATGCTTCTGCTTTACTAGACAACACATTAATATCAATCATATTATATATTTCGGATACGTTATCAGACATACCATACAAAATAAAGCTATCTAATAAATTGGATTTCTTTAAATAATTAACAAGTTCCAAATTTGACTCATCAACTCCTTCTCCAACCATAATGATTCTAAAATTACTCTGACATTTATTCAGTACTATATCTATTGCATCTATAAAATTGTAATGATCTTTTACAGGATGCCATCTTGCCACTAATCCAATAATCAATTCATTATCGTTAACACCAAATTTATTTCTTAAATTACTACGTTGATCTTTATTAGGTTTATAAATATTTTCGTCATACCCATTATAAACAACAATACATTTGGATTTCGAATAATAAATTTTGCAATGATTAATTAGTCCTTTTGATGAACAAAAAATAATCTTTTCAGGAATTAAATACGAAAAAAAAGAACAGAGATAAGCAATAACTCTAGTTGGAAATCTCAAGCTATCAGAATCAACATATGCATGATGAATATTCCAAATCACTTTTTTTCTAAAAAAAAACTTTGAAACAAATCCTCCAATTAAATTAGCATGATACATCCATGTAAAAACAACATCGGGATTAATTTTTTTAACCAATTTGTATAATCGATGAAAAGATTTAAGATCTAAAAGTCCTTTCATATTAACATGATGCACCTCAACACCAGATAACCTAATTTTTTCAGTATGATAATCAAGCGAAGTTAAAGAAATAACTATTTGTTTGTAATCTGCATTTTCATCTTTTAGTTTCACAACTAATTTGCTTAAAATACTTTCTGCCCCTCCTTGACCTAGACCTGTAATTATATGTACTGATTTCTTTTTAAATTTCATATCTAATGTATAGTTTTATTAAAAAAATCATTAGTAATGGATTTCCAGCTATATGATTTATTAATAATATCTTTTGTTTTATTTGAAAATTCCTTCATTCTATCATGATCACTTAAAAGATCAATAATTTTAGTGTACCATTCATTAGAATCATTCGAATAACATACAATACAGTTATCGTTATTTTTCATTTCATCGATACCATCGATTGAAAGTGAAGAGCAAACAATAGGTAAGCCAAGACTCATAGCTTTTAAAATTTTATTTTTCATGCCAGAGCCAATAAATAATGGAGAAATAAATAAATCCATTGATGTCATATAACTATCCATATCGTCAACAAAACCTGTAAAAACAACATTGCTAAGATTATATATCTTGAATTTTTTAAGTGTATTTTGGCTATATGGGCCAATTATATGAAACTTTACAGAAAAATTATTATGTAAGAAAATTTTACTTAATTTATCTACAATAAATTCTGCTGCTAACAAATTTGGCTTGTAATCTAAAATTCCTGTAAAACAAATATTATATTGAGCATTAATGTTATTAATTATACATTTAGTATGTGATGGAGTACTTACGCCAAGTTTTATATCCATAAATTTAGTGTTCGTAATTTTAAGATTTTGCTTAATTGAAAATATTTTATCAACATTGGATACAAATAAAACCTTCGAAGCAATTTTATAAAATGATTTCTCGCACCGATTTACCAAAACATACTGACTAGTATAATACAAAATTTTTAATGGATTAATTGTTTGGAATAAGGCTCTTTTATAATACAGGGATAATGAATCTATTTCAAAAAAAATTAATTTTTCTTTCTGATCTATAAAAAATGGCATTAAAAAAGCGCTTTCAAATCCAATAAAATAAAAAAAATCAGACTTTATTTCTCTTAACAAAAATTTATTGAATTGAAAATATATAGCATTAAAGGGTTTAAAAAAAATAGATACATTAATTTTTTCAAAAAACGAATATTTTTTTGTAGAAAGTGGAACATGAGTCACTTCTATTAAGAAATCTTGATACAATAATTCCGCTTCAATACTTTTATTTCCAAAATAAATAATTTTTACATCATGATCTCTATTCTCTTTTAAAATATTAATTACAATGACAGAAACACCACTATCATATTCATTTAATGGTAAGTCTTTCATTAAAAAACATAAGGATTTATTTTTCATTATTAATAAGGTTATTGCTTTTTATATAGTATAAAACCGAAATTAAAAAACATGCTGTAAGGCATAATGAAATTAAATACGACCAAATACCAAAATCACTAAAATTTAAAAAAATAATAAATATTGAAGCTATTAGAAATTTATTTGATATTTCCACAAACGAAACAAAGTTATACCTTCTTCTTGAAACCAAAATTTGTCCAATAGCCCCCCAAAAATTCCAAATTATACGGATAGATAAAATATAAATCATAAGACTTAAAATAGAATAATATTTATTAGGTATCAAATAAAAATAATTAACTGGATATAAACTCACTAAAAAAAATATCGGAATGCAAGAAAGTATAATACATTTTTTTACTATTACTGAAGTCGAATACTCATTTGTACTTTTAGTACTGTATGAAAAAAGTATTTTTCTGTTTAAAGGACCTAACAATATGTTTCCCGTCAATGATTCTATTGAAACTATTGTTTGAAAATAACCTAAAATACTAAATCCAGATATTTTTGAAATTGCAAATTTTAACAAATAATCTATAAGATTATTAACTATTGGCACTAAACTTATAATCCATGTACTCCTCAACAAAGAAAAAGCTTTTTTCAAATAAGTCTTTTTAAAATAAAAAAACAAAATGAATCTCAGATTAAAACGATAATAAAACAAATAGATAAGTAGAGGAAATATTGTTGAAAGAAGTGGAAGAAATATAATTTTTTCCTTTTTGAAAAAAAATAAAACAACAAAAGCAAATAATACACTTGAGAAAGAATTTGTTGCATTTGTTAAATATAGAATTCCTAATTTGTTGTTTGATATAGCTTTGAAATCAAAAATGGAAATAATTATTGATACAAAACAAGCCCCAAATATTGAGAGAAGCACTAAATTTTGATTTATATTGTCAATTTGTACTAAATTTTCAAAAAAATAAAAAAATAAAAGTAGCGAAAAATTAACAATAAACATTATAACACCGAATGCTTTAAGTATTTCTTCTTGATCAATTAAGTTCATTTTCATTAATTCAAACTGTAAACCTTGATTATTTACAATTAACTGAGGTATGAATGAGAAAAGTAAAATTGAAGAAACACATAAGCTATAAATTCCGAGAGAAGAAGAAGATCCAAAATATAATATTAAAAAGGTTCTTATTACTACTGAACTAGCATTTATAAACTGAAAAAAATATAATTTCATTAAATTTATTAAGTATTTTTATTCTTCTACTATTCTTTTGGAAAAAACCGTATCGAAAACAAGTGCAAATACAAAAACTAAAAAAGCAAATTTGAAAGTAATTGCAAAATCGATTCTAAAAAAGTTTAATGAGACAGCTGAAATTGATCCAAATAGATAATAGTAAATGTTTTTCGATTTTAATGATACATATAGTTCTAAAAACTTTAAAACGGAGGATATATACATGAAAATTAAGGGCCAAAAAAAAGAAAAATTTAACTTTGCTTCTAGTATTGGAGAAAATCCTAATCCTTCTGTACCTTCACCTAATGAGCCCCAATATTGTTTAGTAAATTCTACAGCAACAGTATGAGGTCGATTTTCCCAAAGAACCGTTGGAATCAAAGTAACAATTGGGTCTACGAAATATGAGTATCCTGGAAAAGTATTTAAATGAAAGTTAAATTCTCTATTAAAATCCATAACTCGAGCCATTGTACCAAATTCACCATTTGAAACTGATAAGACATACTCAATCACAACGTCATATGGAACTGAGACACTACCAACTAAATAATTTATCAAACCATATTGTCTCCCAATTGCTGTTATAGAGGTCACAATTAAACCAATAAAAAGTATCGGAATTAACTTGAAAAAATTGAATTTTTTTCGAAAAAATTTCGACCACAATAAAGAAATTGCGATCATCATTCCTAAATTTCGATTTCCACCAAACAAAAATATAATGATTAATATTAAAGAAAAAACTAACACAATTTTTTTGTAGAAATCGGAATATTCCAAAAAAGGACTGTTAAAAAAGAGAACAAAACTTGAACATAAAAGGGGTATAATAACTGTAAACGAATTAATTCCTTCGGCTTTAAACTCACCATAAACCTGTGTAAAATAGGTCGCCCAACCACCAAAAATCATGTTCATGTAGATTTGCAATAAAAATGCTAATATAAGAACTGCAACAATTACATTTTTATTAGTTATTTTTTTTTTATTAAATAATTTATCATCACTACCCAAATCAAAATAATTAAAAGTTGTGAGTTTATTTCTTATAAATATTTGAGTGAAAAAATTTCCTAACAAAAAAGCTAAAATAGCAATCGACACATCAAGTGAAAACAACTTTACGTTATCTGTAAATTGACTTTTCAAAGTTTTTTCCAAAAGATAAAGAAAAGAGTACAAAAAGAAACCTATACCTATGAAAAAAGAGATATCAAAACTCAATACACCAATAAAAGCTTTTTTATTACTCATCCTAAAAATCAATAAGATAAATAAAAAGTTAATAAATAAATAAATATAGGAAGGTATCAAACTTTTCTAAAATTGAGTATTAATTCTATTTGTTGATTTTGACAATGTAGCTAAACCAAGTCGTACTCCTGAAAAAACTGACTTTGTAGAATTATACATAACATTAAAAAAACCTTTTTTGATTTTAAAAAAACCATTATATTTTAGAATTCTTATAAAATGAAAAAAAATAAAAGCTGAGATATTAATAAAGCATAAATACTTTCTTGGGTATTTGTTTTTATACATTACGATAATAAAATTACGAATAAAAGATGATTGATAAGTATAATTATCATATCCTCGTGTTATGCCCCCAATTCTAATCAATTTATGATGTGTAAGCTCAATCTCACTTGCATAAATAGTAACAAGTTTTTCCTTAAATAATGCTAAGCATGGATCAGTATCCTCAAATGAACAATATCCATAATCCAAATCTTCATCAAATCCACTAACTGTCATAAGCATCTCTCTATTAAAAATCATGCTTGTACCTTGCGCATGAAGAACTATTGGATAATTATCTGTCCCAATTTCAATAAAACTAAAATACCTCTCGTTTAAAGATTTTTTATCTATACTAAAATCACCTATAAAACCCCTAAAAAAAGTAAAATTAATAGGCTTTTTAAAGTTTTTAACAAAGTCCTTTACTTCGATTATTTTTCCAGCAATACATCCAATTTTTTGGTCGCTTTTTATATTATTTATTAGCTTAGAAAGATTAAACAATGAATCATTTTTTAATGTAACATCGTCATCAATAAACCAAACATAATTACCAGTCGCATGTTTTAATCCTAAATTCCTCATGTAAGGTTGTCTCTTATTTTCAACATATAGAAATATAACTGAGACATCAGACAATAAAAAACTAGATTCATCAAACTCTATTGAATTAGCTTTATCAATCACTAAAACAATCTCATAAGGCACAATTGTCAGCAATTTAATAGACTCATACAATCTTAACAAGTTTTCCTGATTTCTTCCAACCAGAACAGTTATTGTAATATTATTCATACTTATCTTGATAAAAGTTTTATTTTTTTTGATATATTAATTAATAATAGAAGAAACTGTGCAGGTATACATAAGACAATAAAAATGATTATTTTTTGATAGATACTTAAGTTTAATGAACAATAAATTAAAGATAAATCGTTCAAACTGATTATTGAATATGCTCTACACAAAATTACGTAAGTCAATATTCCCGATTGATTAAATCTTGACCGAACATATAATCCAGTTGAAGCATTTTTTATTGCTGTGACGGAATATATACTTTTGAAAGAATTAATTACTTTTATCCAGCTTTTAAACCAAATCTCATAATTTGACAAATTAAAACTTGGTTTCTCTGAATCATATTTAACTATTTTTTTACTACCATATATATATATATGTTCATTAGCACATGATCCCCAAAAAATATATAATTGAATAAAACAACTCCCAATGTAATTCTTTGCTATTTGCAAGTCTACTTTTTGCTTTTGAATTATTATAGACGAGATTAAAGTTGACCACTGAATATATTTCTGAAAGGTATTGTCATCACAAAATTCTTTCTTGTCCTTATTTGTAATACCTAAACTTTCAATTAATACAGATCCACTATCTTTATCTTTAACAATTGCATTAACTAAAATACCTGCAGGAGAATTACCGTTAAGATAGTGAAAAATTTCATTTATAATCTCTGGAGTTACAAAATCATCGTCACTTAAGAACCAAACATATTTGCTATTCGATTTTAACAAAGAATTTAACACATTTGCATCATATCCAAGATTTTTCTCATTCTTAAAATATTTAAAATTAGGATAAATTTTTACTAAAGAAATACATACCTCTTCAGTATCGTCATTCGAAAAATTATCACTTACAAGTACTTGAATTTTATCATCGATCTTGCCTAAAAACGATTTTAAATTTTCTGATAAAATAGCAGCCCTATTATATGTTGGTATTGCTATTGTGAGGGTGGTTTCCATACTAATTGGGGATGGTATTTATATTTTTAAATAAAAAAACATTACCATAATAATTATCAATGCTAATGTTTAATTTCATTCAAAATTTTAGTGGTCCAAATAATTTCTTATTACATCCGCAATATAATCATAGTGCGTTTCGTTCAACCCCGGCCAAACACCCAACCAAAACGATTGATTCATAATGGTATCTGTATTGGTCAAATCCCCCACCACTCTATGCTCCATATTGGCATAAGCAGGCTGTCGTAACAAATTTCCACCAAACAATAAACGGGTTCCAATTTTTTTCTCTTCAAGATGTTGCACCAACATGTGACGATCAGCCGCATCTCCCTCTCTCAAAGTCAACAAAAAACCAAACCAAGAGGGCTCTGAATTTGGAGTTGGTTCCGGAAGGATAAACACTTCTTCAAACTCTTTCATGCGCTCGTATAAAGCAGCATAGTTCTCTCTTCTTTGTTTCACAAATCCGTCAATTTTCTTAATTTGGGAAACCCCAAAAGCGGCTTGCATATCGGTCACTTTCAAATTGAAACCAATATGAGAATAGGTATATTTATGATCATATCCAAAAGGCAAAGTACCTAACTGTTGATCAAAACGACAGCCACAAGTATTGTCTTTTCCTGGTTCGCAATAGCAATCTCTACCCCAGTCTCTAAAACTTTCGGCTAATTTTGACAATACTGGATTGTTTATCAACACAGCTCCACCTTCACCCATGGTGATATGGTGTGCTGGATAGAATGAAAAAGTTGAGATATCTCCAAACGTACCGGTTTTTTGTCCTTTGTAAGTAGCCCCTAAAGAATCACAATCATCTTCTACTACCCAAAGATTGTATTTTTTTGCTACACGCATTACCTCATCCAAATCAAAAGGATTTCCTAAAGAGTGCGCAATCATAATGGCTTTTGTTTTTAGGCTTACTGCTGCCTCAATCATCTCCGCTTTCACATTGTGAGTGGCAATATCCACATCTATAAAAACAGGGATTGCTCCAAATTGAATAATCGGATTTATTGTTGTTGGGAAACCCGCTGCAACCGTAATCACTTCGTCACCTGGCTTTATGGCACGTTCTCCTAATTTTGGAGAAGTTAAAGCGTAAAAAGCAACCAAATTAGCAGAAGATCCAGAATTTACTAATAAAGCTCTGTGCGCCCCAAAATACTTGGCAAAATCTTCCTCAAATGTATTGGCAAAACGACCTGCTGTGAGCCAACCGTCTAAGGCGGCATCTACACCCATTAATACATCTTCTTCATCCAATACCTTTCCGGTAACAGGAATATAATTCTCTCCTGCGATGATTACCTGAGTTGTTTTCGCTTTTGCTATTGTTTTCAAACTATCTAGTAGTGAAGCGTCTTGTATATTTTTCAACATATTCTAAAAATTATATTTATCTTAATTCTAATTCTATCATTTTTCTGATCGCTGTTTTCAAATCATAAATTGGCTTCCAACCTAAGTCATTTAAAGGCAATATATTAGCAACTGAATTTTGTATTTCTCCTTTTCTAGTTGAAATTCCACCAAAAAACAATTTTGATTTTGATTTAGTTTGCTCAGCCATTAATTCGACAAATTGGCGAACAGATACGGATTCACCTCTTCCAACTTCAAACTCGGAAATATTGGCAATAGAGTCAATATTTCTGAGTACTTTTAAATAAGCATTTACAACATCCTCGACATAAACAAAATCTCTTTTTTGCAATCCATCAGTTAATAAAACTTCCTTTTCTGATTTCAACATCTTATGCAAAACATCTGTCACAAATTTATTATCAGAATCAAACTCGCCAAAGATATGTTCTAATCTTAAATTAACAGCCTTAAATCCTTCTCGTTTACAAAATAAATAATCTAAAAAATATTTTTTGGAATTTGTATACTGATTTAGATAGGCAGAATTCGAATATTCAGGCTTCCCAAAAAAAGTGTCTGAATTTATAAATAATTTAAGATCTCTTTCTAAACCAAATTCTATCAATTGAATTGGAAAAATAACATTTGTCTTTAAAACTTCAGAAGTTTTTGCATTCCTACCGTATTCTGTAGCAGTATGAATTATTGTTTCTATTTTGTAATTTTCGAATAACTCATTTAAATTATTTGATTTTTCATTAAAATAAAATAAATCGAAATCACCTTTAACACTTTCAATCCTATTTAAGTTTGAGGTTTTTCTAACTAAAGCAACAACATTATAATCATCTTCAACTAATTTTTTTAAAATTTTACTCCCTAAAAAACCAGTAGCTCCTGTTATTAAAATTTTATTCATCCAAAAAACTGTTTATCTGTGCTGTAGTAAAATCAACAATGTTATTTTTATTAGAGTTAAATTCACTATACCAATCCATTGTCATACTCACGGCTTGTTGGGCATTCATTTTAGGCTGCCATTTTAATTCGTTTATTGCTTTGCTAATATCCAATTTCAACAATCCCGCTTCATGAGGTTGTCCTACAACTTGATCCACAACATATTCCCCTTTACCCCAACTTGCAATCGCTAGTTTAAGCATTTCGGCCACAGGGAGGGCATCAGACAAATGGGGTCCAAAATTGTAAGCTTGACTAAACTGAACAGGTGCAACTGCTAAATGCGCTCCCAACAATAAATAGCCAATTACCGGTTCTAAAACATGTTGCCAAGGTCTAACGGAATTTGGATTTCGAATAACCACTGCTTTTTCAGCTGCAAATGCTTTGGCAATATCGGGTATCAACCTGTCTTGTGACCAATCGCCACCGCCAATCACATTACCCGCTCTAGCAACCGCAATAGCTTTTTGGTGTGTAGTATAGGTTTTAGTATTGAAAAAAGAATTTCTATACGAATCTATTACCAATTCTGTACAGGCTTTGCTGGCGCTGTACGGATCATAACCACCCAATCTGTCGTTTTCTCTATACGGATAAATCCATTCGTTATTGTGATACACTTTATCGGTCGTGATTAAAACCACTTCACACTTTTTTTCCAATAAACGAACAGCGTCCAAAACATGGGCTGTACCAATGGCATTGACCATAAAAGTTTCGGCAGGGATCTCATAAGACAAACGCACCAAAGGTTGTGCCGCCAAATGAAACACAAAATCTGGTTGAAACGATAGTAATTCTTCTTCCAAACGCTTTTGATCACGCAAATCAGCAATCACTGAAGTACAAAGGGTATCTCCAGCGATCAAATGATATAAATCATCTTCTGTTTGAGGTGCTAAAGCATAGCCTTTTACTTCAGCTCCCAAAAGAGACAAGGTTTTTAACATCCAAGCGCCTTTGAACCCCGTATGACCGGTTAGAAACACTTTTTTGCCTTGGTAGGTTTGTTGTAATTTATTGAACATTACTTTTTATTTTTTTTTGTAACTTTTGAACAATTAAACTTTTGAACGCTTAAACTTCCTTACCAAGTCTTCCACATCGCTTTTCCTGAACTCCATAATTCTTCTAACTCATGACGATCGCGTAATGCATCCATACATTTCCAAAATCCGTGGTGTTTGTAGGCTGCTAACTGATTGTCTTGAGCAATAGCGGCTAGTGGCCCTTTTTCCCATTGCACATCGGTTACATCTCCCTCCAAATACTTAAAAATGCCTGGTTCCAACACAAAGAAACCACCATTGATCCACATCCCGTCTCCCATCGGTTTTTCTTCAAAATACCCTACTTCACCAGCGGCATTAATGTCTAAATTTCCAAAACGTCCCGGAATTTGCACACTAGTCAAAGTTGCTAAACGACCGTGTGATTGATGAAAGTCCAATAAAGCTTTAAAATCGACATCGGCAACCCCATCGCCATAAGTCAACATAAACGTTTCTCCTTCTACATATTTTTGGATGCGTTTCAAACGACCTGCGGTATTGGTGTGCAATCCTGTATCAATCAAAGTCACTTTGAAAGATTCCGTTTCAGAATAATGCACCTTGATATTATTATTAGCCAATTCAATGGTCACATCAGAATTGTGCAAATAATAATTATAAAAGTATTCCTTAATGAAAGTAGCTTTATAACCCAAACAAATCACAAAGTCATTATACCCATAGTGCTCATACATTTTTAGAATATGCCATAAAATAGGTTTACCCCCTATTTCCACCATCGGCTTAGGCCTTGCCTCCGTTTCTTCCATCAGGCGCGTTCCAAAACCACCTGCAAAAATGACTACTTTCATACTTGTTATTTGTTGTTAATGATTTGTTGTTTAAAGTTTTAACCAACAAAACAATTTTATTTTCTTTTTATTCTTTCGTTTTTAGATCCGACGGTGTTTCTCAAGCGCATCGGATTTAGTGGGCTATCTCAACACAAACACCTTCAGTCAAAGGATGGCTACAACACAATAGAAATTCATTCGATTCTAAATCGTGTCTTTCTTTGGTCAATCCAATCATACGCATGCTGCCCGTCTTCAAAGTGGCTTTGCAAGTATCACAACTCCCCGTTTGACAGGAATAAGGCAGCTCTAACCCAGCATCCAAGGCGGCTTCTAAAACACTCTTTCCTTTTTCAACAATAAGTGTAGTCGATACATTTTCAAAAGCGACCATAACTTTTTGTGTGATGATCTCTTCAAAGTCTTTAGGATTTTTAACCAATTCAAAATCTTCAGAAAAAATAGCGTCTTCGGGACATTGTAGCGTTTGTAATACAGTCTTAACCGTTTCTTTCATCCCAAGTGGGCCACAAATATAATGTTTGGTGCTAGTAAGATCTTTATCTTGAAGTAAATTGATGATAAACTCAGCGTTAATTCTTCCGCTATGCACAAAGGGATTTAGGGTATTAATTTCTGGTTTTGTATAAAAATGCCATACCTGTAATCGATCCGAATACTTCGCTAAAAATTCCTCCAATGCAATTTTAAAAATAGTAGAATCAACGCTTTTATTACCATAAATAAGGCATACTTTTACTAAAGGTTGCGTAGTCAAAACCTCTTTTAAAATAGAAAACAAAGGAGTAATTCCACTCCCCACTCCCCACAAATACAATACATGAGTAGTTGTGTCATGCGCATAAATAAAATCTCCCATAGGTTCCAAAACTTCTACTACATCACCTACTTGAACAGTATCATTTACATAATTGGAAAAAACACCATTAGGAACCCGCTTGATAGTAGTTTCTAATAAACCATCTACAGTAGGTGCTGAAGAAAAAGAATACGGACGACTATAGCGTCTGCCATTAATTCTAAAAGACAAAGTCAAATATTGACCCGCTTGATACTTAATTTTCTTCAACCCCGGTTGCTTGAAACATAAGGTAATCGCATCCGCTGTTTCGTGACGAATTTCTTGAACTTTTAAAGTGTATTTTTTCATTTTGTTTTCAACTAGATTCCAAAATAGTAATCTAAACAGGGATACCCTTTTTTATTAAATGGTTTTCATCTCCTTCTGATGCACCTCTTTCCTCAGCCCTGAACTAGAAAATCGATGATCTCTCGTATTAAAATATAATTCAATTCCTTTGGCTTCACAATACATTCGTCCTGTAAAGTTTTGCTCTCGGTATTCATCGCCTACAATGCGTACATCAATTTTAAAAGAGCGTAAAATATCTTCGAGGTCTTGTTCGGTAGCGTACGGCACTATTTCATCGACAAACTTGCAGCCTTTCAATTGGATATAACGTTCTACAACGGTTTGTACTGGACGATTCTTCTCCGGACGATCTAGCGTTGGGTCCGTTTGCAATCCCACAATTAAATAATCGCATTGTCGCTTGGCTTCTTCTAACATTTTGATGTGCCCTGCGTGTAATAAATCGAAGGCACTGAAGGTAATTCCTATTTTCATATTGATAAGCCCCCTAGCCCCCGAAGGGGAAACTTTTATAGGGCGTGTTATTTGTTGTGAGTTGTAAGTTGTGGTTTTTCTTTAAAAAAATTATAAAACGTAATTAAGTAACTTAAATTGAAAATTGATGAAACACTAAACGATTAATCGATGAAACACTTTCCTGCCTACTCTGGTTTTATTTTTACGATTTTTTTATCCCGTAAAATCACGAGTTCTGTATTGCTTTTTTTCTTAAAAGCCACTAATTTTTCATATACTTTTTCAAGTCCTTTGATAATTTTAATGTTTTCTTCAAGCTGAATTTCAATGGTTGTCATAGTACAATTTTAAAAGATTAAACTTCTCGACGTTCACAATAGTAAGCAATCCGTCCACTTTTTGGTTAGCCAAAAGCTCATGTTTACCCTCGGAATTATCAAATAATAAAGCGCCATCGACGATAGGAAGATAAATTTCAAACAGATTTTTAATACCCAGAGTATATCTTCTCTCAATAACATCTGGCGCTATGTTGTGACCACCCTCTAAGACTCTTGTTTTCACACGTTCCTTGGCCAAATCAACAGTTTGAAGCCAAAAAAACAACAAAGTCACTCGATACCCTTTTGCCTTGGCATCCAAAATTTTTCCCTTATAACTTCTAGTAGCTAAAGTAGTTTCAAAGGCAAAACTTTCATGATGTAAAAGTAACTCATTGATACGATGCAACATGATGCGTCCGGATTCAAACGCTACTTTTTCTGGCTGAAAAGGAGATAGTCCTTTGGCTATTTCGTCTGCATTGACAAATTCTTTACAACCTAAAATTTCAGGCAAAATAGTAAAGGACGCAGTAGTTTTTCCTGCCCCGTTACAACCTGCAATTATATAAAGCCTTTTATCAACCATACTGATAAATATACAACTTATTCAACTTATTCAATTCTTGTGTCGCTTGACAGGGCATTCCCTTTTAAAAATATCCACCACGAATTCACTAATGAATCACGAATTAAAATGTGTTTAATGACTCGAATTATTACTATTGCTGGAATTAGTGACATTCAATTTCAGTTTCGATGAAAATTAGTGTCAATTGGTGTAATTGCTTCGCCTATTCGCTATCGTTCGGGTCGTGGCTAACTTTTTTAAAAGCGAATGACTGACCGCTTACAATACATCTCAATACTTATGATGAACAAGAAGTATTTAGGAACTAAAACTATAGCAATCAAAAAGATAATCCAAAAAAACAAATTAACCTCAAAAAGATAACTTTTTAACTTTATATTTTTATAACCCCTTAAACAATTAACTGACTAAGCCTTTAACACTTAATGGTCCAGTTTCACTTCTTACTTTTCACTTCTTACTTTTCACTTCTCACTCATTATCGCTTTCATCAGTCGTTTTCCAATCAAAAATAACACAGCCAAAAAACCTGCTAAAAATCCACCTAGCACCAATCCCTTTGCTTTACCAAACTTTTCCTTTTTCAACGGTAAAATAGGTCTATCAATCACTTGTATTAATGGCGTTTCTTTACGTAATGTCACTTTTGCCAACTCTGTTTGTTTAACTAATTCTGTTAATATAGCCGTGTTAGCTTGCACATCCACTTGTCGGCGAGCAGAAGGTGCTCTACGTACATTCAATGCAGGATTTAGATTGAAGGTATTGTCATTAGCTACGGCTACTCCAGTAATGGCGCCATTCAATTCGCCACGAATGGAATCCGTTTGACGAACCAAAATATCCATATTCATTTTGGCTTTCTTGCTTTTGGTGGCTACATAGAAGTCGGAAACGGTTTTGGCCAAATTCTCGCAAAACTGCTTAGCAAATAGTTCATTTTTATCGTTGACATCGATATTTATAATCGCAATCTTTTTATCCTTTTGCGCTACCGATAAACTCGTTTTGGAGAGCTCATCGTACATCACTCCCAAAATACTATCGTGTACTCGGGTGAAATAGGTGCGTTTCACGTTGGGCAAAAACTGAATCTTTTCCAATTTGGGTTTGCCTTCCCATTTGTGACGCCATTCATTATTTTGGATGTACAGTTCCGCTAAAGTAATCGATTTTCCATCGAAATCGGGTACAGTACTTAACAAAGTCTTTTCAACCATCGCTCGTGATTTGAATAGCTCCGTTAAGTTAGACCCCGTAAACATACTACCGCCACCGCCGCCAAGGTCTAATCCTAGGGAACTGGCTAATCCTAAAGCGCTACCAAGACCGCCTCCACTCTTTTCATCTTCTAAAGCGAAAGACAAAGTAGCCGTGTAAATGGGTTTCTTTATAAAAGAGTAGGTAAGTCCTAGTACTGCTCCTACAATTCCTGCTAATACAATAATTTTCCATTGAGATAGCAAGTAGGCGTACCACTCCTTCCCTTTTTCGAGTAATTCTTTTAACGAGATTTCGTCGGTGTTATTTTGTATGTTTTCTTCCATAATTCCGTTTTATCGGTTTTCGGGTTTCAGTTATCCGTTTTGGGGTTTCCATTATAAGTTAACGGTTAACTCTTTAGTTGACTAAATAATTAAATACTAACTAATACAACTTAAATCTATTTTTTACTAGTATTGCTTAGTACTAAACCCTACACACTCTGGCTGTGTGCTACTTTAGGACCGGTACAAAACTAAAACTTGTAAACTTTATCTTCAATTCTAACTTCTACTATCTGCTTTCTTGACTCTTTTTTCTTGAATCTTTTTTCTTGAATCTGCCTTCTCAAATCTGCCTTCTTGACTCTTCTTTCTTGACTCTTTTCTCTTCAATCTGCCTTCTATTTCTAACCACAAGGAACGCAAAGTAGTACCTACTAACAAAAGCGTCTCGACTGTACTTCAATTTCGCTCCGTATAAACTGTACGACGTGAAAAAGTTGGTTAACGATTTTAAAGTTTAAAACACTAAGCGATTAACCGATTAAACAGTTCAACAATTAAACGCTAAACGATTAAACAGAACCCCAATTAACCCTCAAGCTTTTCATTCCCCCTTCGGGGGCTAGGGGGATTGGGCGCTTTTACTTAAACGCCGTTACAATCAACAACGCCAAACTACTGATCACACTACCGATACTCACCCATTCTCCAGTCGTCATTTTCTTGGTTTCAGGTTTCTCCGGCACTATAATTTGGGAACCTGGCAATACTTTTGGATAGGTTCTAAAAAACAAGAATTGACCAGTAACAGCTGCTTTTCCATTGGGATAAATCACGTAAGCTTTTTTTCTCCAAGCTTTAGCATCTGTGCCACCTACGGCATCTAAATAATAAGCGAATCCACGTCCTTTTTCAAAAGGAATTTCCGAAGTCAACAGCACATTCCCTGTCACTTTAACACTTTCACTTAAATAAGACACTTCAATCTCATCCTCTGGCAACAAGGTAACATTGGAGGTACTTGTTGGTTTTTTAAGTATTGCTTTCCAATCCACTGGAATGGTAGCAAACTTCAACTCTTCTTTTAATTTGGTTTCTAATTTAGTTTGGATGCTATCTTTTTTACCCAAATTCAAATTGATGTTTTCTAAATCTTCGATTTGTTTCGCTTGAATCGGTCGTTTGATTTTTACACCATTAGGATCGGCTAGAGACGACAAGCCACCCGCACGCTGTATAATGTCGTATATCTTTTCTCTCTTTTGTACCAAAACATATTTCCCTGTATAACTAACAGCCCCTTTTACGGTTACTTGTAGCGGTTTTTCATAAACGGCTACTCTGCGGATGTTGATCACATCAAAAGGGCGTAGTTGAAAATTTTTCAATTGCTCATTCGAATCGGTAGTGATTTCAAAATCAAATAAGGTTACCCGATTGGAAGAAGTAACATCTTCTGTTTCTGATTTGATCATTCGGGCAATCTCAACTCGTTTAGAAGCAGCGCCTGTAAGACCACCCGCTTGAACAATGACATCATTCAGGGATAAGTTATCAAAATAGTCATAGGTTCCAGGTTTCTTCACTTCTCCATCAATACTAATTGTATATTCTTCTCTAAAATCTAAAATAGAATACACGGTAACTATATCTTCTTTTTGTAAAGCAATATTCGATAAAGCGTCACCCGATAGCGCTTTCCCCAAATCGACATTCACCATTTCGGTAGTCAAATCCGTTTTTAAACGCACAATGGTTGCGCGCTTTTTATAGGCATCTTCTTTTAATCCATCCGCTTGCGTGATCAAATCTGCTATACGCATGCCATTGTAGTAGGAATAGGTATCTGGTCTGAAAACGGCTCCTTCAATTTTGATACGATTCTCAAAACGATTTAAAATTTTGGTCACCTTAAAAACATCACCCGCCAAAGGTTTGTAAGTAGAAAACTCATTCGATTTTACATCTTTAACCTTAAATTCTTTGCTTGTTTTTTGCAAAACATTAACCGAGGCTGTGTAGGCCAAATCCGTAAATCCTGAAGCAAAACGCAACAAATCACTAAACGATTCTCCTGCTTTCAATTCAAAAATCCCAGGTCGTTTCACTTCTCCTTCGATCGTAACGCGTTTGGTATAAGCTGGAATACGAATCACGTCATTGTCTTTTAGTCCAATATTATCCGATTGATTCCCATTGACCAAAAAACGATAAATATCTATATTTCGGTATACTTTATTATTACGGATCAATTCGATGTTTCTGTAGCTGCCGTTTTTAGAAGGGCCTCCTCCTAAATACAAGGCATTATAAACAGTCGCCAAAGAAGAAACAGAGTAATTACCCGGTTGCTTACTACCAATCAAGGTGACTTTAATCGTACGAATACGGCTCAAGCTAACCCCTACTTGCGATTGACCTGAAGCAACAGTACTATACACTCTTGCAATGGCAGCACGGATTTTTTGAGTCGCGGCCTCTATCGTCAGACCCGAAACCGCAATTTGTCCAACATATTGTATACTCACTTTCCCTTCTACAGATACAGGAATACTAGCATTAAATTCTTGAATACCGTAGACACTCACTTGCAATTCATCGCCAGGTCCTAAAACATAATTTACTGGAGTAGCTAACTTTAAATCCGGTTCAAAATTCAAGGTCGGATTATCAAACAATTCCGAACCAAAAACCAAGGCATTTAGCGTGTCCTTAACTTTTTTATTAGCATATTCTTCTTGCTCTCTAAGTTCACCTTTTTTGTATTTATCTTTATTCTTCTCTAGCTCTTCTTTTTTTATCGGCTCTTTTCCACCATCGATGGCCTTCAAACGGGTTTTCAATTTAGCAAATTCTCCAGACGACATCCCTTTGGCTATTGCCATTGGCTCTGCTTGTTCAATAGTTACATTGTTCGCTTGCAATTGCCCCTTGATTTTTGCAATTTCCGCATCAGTCAAATAATCGACTTTCAAAGTACTTAAATCCTGACTTTTCATTAAATCCTGTGCAAACAGTCCTGATGACTGCAAAAAAGCGAATACAACAACAAAAGCAATTAGTATTTTTTTCATATTTTAGAATGTATTTATTCCAGCCTTTAATCGACTGCTATAAGAATAGTTTTCTGTTCTCTGTTTTCTTTTACCTGTTCTTATTTACTATAGTACTAAACTCTCACTTCTCACCGCCACCCTCAATGTCATTATGTTAAGAAATTTTAGATTTAAGATTAACGATTCTTGATCGGAGCGGCAGCGAACTGGCGAAACATTTTAGATTTTGGAGCAATTGAGTAAAAATTATATGATTTTCAACATCTTAAATATCAGCAATCAAAAATCAGCAATTAAATTATTGATTATTCCTTAACTTAATGACATTACCGTCACCCTGAACCTGTCGAAGGGCTCACTCCTCACATTTTACTCCTCCCATCTCACTTCTCACATCTCACTTCTCACTTCTCCCATCTGACTTCTTCCCACGGCTTCGCCACTGTGAGTCCCATTAAAGACTCCCTATTTAAATTTTTTGCAAATTTAAGACAAATAAACAAGAATTATAGGCTTATTTAAAACTTAAATATTGACTTTTTTTATTGCCTTAGTCGTTAATTGGTTAACTGATTTGCGATTGAATTGTTAAATTGTTTAACTGTTTAACTGTTTAATCGTTTAATCGTTTAACTGATTCGTAGTTTATTCATTTAATCGTTTAACTGATTCGTAGTTTAACTGATTCAAGCACTTAATTGATTACCTTAATTATTGGTGAGCTTTTTAATCATCTAACTTTACACCCAATTAACGGCCTACAATTATGCAATTAAACTATATACAATTAAACATATAAACTACTAACCGACTACACGAATAAACTATTAACCGATTACACGAATAAACTTCAAAAATTACGCTTTCTTCTTTGCTACTTTCAGCACACAACCCAAAGCTTCTAACACCAAAACATAAATAGAAGCTTTAACTTCTTGCACTACCGCTATATGATCTTTAAAAACGCCCTGTTCTAACACCACTCGATCTCCGGGTTGCCAACTAGCCAGCTCCACTTCAAAAGCATCGGGCTCCGACAGCCATTGCCGAATGGAATGAATCTCCTGATCCCTAACAAGAGCAGGCTTACCTAACCAAAACAAATAGCGAACCACGCCAGTAACGCTAAAAACAGCATTTCTATTATTTTCCGCCAATTGCACAAAAACATAGGAAGAAAACAAAGGCACTACCACCTTTTTTTTACGATCACTCCATTGTTGTACCTTGACCACAGTAGGACAATAAGCCGTAATACCAATTTCACTAAGCCTTTCAGCTACTTTCTTCTCCCATTTGGGCTTTGTATAGAGTACGTACCAGTTCATTTTTTTTTCAGGTATTGGGTGTTGGGTGTTGGGTATTGGGTGTTGGGTATTGGGTGTTGGGTATTGGGTGTTGGGTATTGGGTGTTGGGTAATGGGTGTTAGGTAATGGGTGTTAGGTAATGGGTGTTAGGTAATGGGTGTTAGGTAATGGGTGTTGGGTGATGGGTGTTGGGTGATGGGTGATGGGTGTTGGTTTAAGCAACATATTCAATTAAATCGATTACTAAAAAACGTCAAATCACTAATCCTTTCTAACTATTAACGTCTAATAATTCACTTTTCACTTCTAACAATTCACTATTCACTTCTAACTATTCACTTTTCACTTTTCACTTTTCACTTCTAACCATTCACTTTTCACTACCTACAAATACTGCTTTTCGTAATACGAAGCATACGCCCCTGAAGTCACGCTATTCAACCACTCCTGATTACCCAAATACCAATCTATGGTTTGCTCCAGTCCTTCTTCGAAAGTAACCGAAGGGGTCCAACCCAATTCTTGGTTAATTTTACCAGCATCGATAGCATAGCGTAAATCATGCCCTGGACGATCTTTTACATAAGTAATTAACCCTTGAGAAGTACCTTCTGGGCGACCTAATTTTTCATCCATGATGCGACAAAGCACTTTCACCAAGTCAATATTTTTCCATTCATTAAAGCCACCAATATTGTACGTTTCATGATTCTTTCCTTTATGGAAAACCAAATCAATAGCTACAGCGTGATCTTTCACGAACAACCAATCCCTCGTATAATTCCCATCACCATATACAGGCAAAGGTTTATTTTGAATAATATTATTGATAAAAAGTGGAATCAATTTTTCAGGAAAATGATACGGCCCGTAATTGTTCGAACAATTCGTCAGTACATAAGGCAATCCATACGTTTCTCCATAAGCACGCACAAAGTGATCCGAACTCGCTTTCGAAGCAGAATAAGGTGAATTAGGATCATAAGAAGTGGTCTCGGTAAAAAGTCCTTCGGCTCCTAAAGTACCATATACCTCATCAGTAGAAATATGATAAAAACGTTTCCCTTCAAAAGCATCCTTCCACTGATTTTTAGCGGCATTCAATAAAATCATGGTGCCAAAAACATTGGTTTTCACAAAAGCCAAAGGATCCGTAATTGAACGATCCACGTGCGATTCTGCTGCCAAATGCAAAACGCCTTCAAATTGATGCGTAGCAAATAATTCGTTGATAAAAGTTTCATCGGTGATATCCCCTTTTACGAAAGTATAATTCGGTGCTTTTTCAATATCCTTAATATTCTCCAGATTCCCAGCATACGTCAAGGCATCTAAATTAAAAATATGATACTCTGGATAAGTAGTCACAAATCGACGCACCACATGCGACCCAATAAATCCAGCACCACCAGTAATCAATATTTTTTTCATTTTTTATCTAGTTTTATCTTTAGAAGTATTACTTTTTACTTTTTACTTTTTACTTTTTACTTTTTATTTATTTGGTTTAACCGTTAAATCGTTGAATTGTTCAATCGCATTTTAGAGTAATCCCTCACCTATAAACTTTCAATCACCCCCAATTAACCCTCAAAATTAAATCCTAGCGCCCCTTGCTTACTCTTTGTGCACTTTGCGGTTCAACCTCCACCAAAACAAAACCCAAAACCCAAGACCCACAACTCACATCTCATTTCTCACAACCGACAACCCAGTACCCACCAGTCTTTGGTGCGCCTCTGAATTCAATTTTATGCTCATCCTTTAATTGCTTTACCCAACGTTCTACGGTTCGTTTTGGAACTTCGAAATGATTCATTAAAAATAAAACATTAACTCCCGGGTTCTTTTCAATAAAACTAAAAATCGCTTTTGAATCTACATTTACTACATCAACCGTTTCTAAATTTACACCGCCATTTACACCGCCATATACACCGCCATCAATAGTTTCAGGAACTTTAGCGTAAACCGTCACTTGAAAACCATTCGGGAGTGACTCAAAAACAGGAGCTGATAAACCGACAACTGATAACCGACAACCGATAACTCACAACTTCCCATCCACTGGCACTTGCAGCACCCCTTTCACATCATACAACACACTTTTTTCTTTTCTTAAAGCAGTGTAATCCATATCCAAGAAAGCTTGATGCGCTACCCCCAAAACGATAGCATCAAAAGTAGTTTCGGGTAATTCATTTATCGTAGTTAGTCCGTATTCGTGGGCTACTTCTTCTGTATTCGCCCAAGGATCATAAATCGTAACCTGAATGCCATACTCTACAAAAGCACGAACGACGTCTACGATTTTGGTGTTACGAACATCGGGGCAATTTTCTTTAAAAGTTATCCCCAATAGTAACAATTGGGCACCATTAATAGTGACTCCTTTTTTAATCATCAATTTCACTACTTGTGAAGCTACATACTCCCCCATGCTATCATTCAAACGACGACCAGCCAAAATAATTTCAGGATGATATCCTTTCTCTTGGGCTTTTTGCGCCAAGTAATACGGATCCACTCCAATACAATGACCTCCTACTAAACCAGGTTTAAAAGGCAAAAAATTCCATTTAGTCCCAGCGGCTTTTAAAACGGCACTGGTATCGATGTCTAATAAATTAAAGATTTTAGCCAATTCATTGACAAAAGCAATATTAATATCTCGCTGTGAATTTTCGATGACTTTTGCTGCTTCGGCTACTTTGATAGAAGGTGCCAAATGCGTACCTGCCACAATAACCGACTGATATAAAGCATTGACTTTTTGACCGATTTCAGGGGTAGATCCTGAAGTAATTTTTAGAATTTTTTCTACCGTATGTTCTTTGTCTCCTGGATTGATTCGTTCAGGCGAATACCCTGCAAAAAAATCAACATTGAATTGTAGCCCTGAAACTTGCTCTAAAACAGGCACACACTCTTCTTCGGTTACCCCTGGATAAACAGTAGATTCATAGATAACGATATCTCCTTTTTTCAACACTTTACCTACAGTGGTACTAGATTTATATAAAGGCGTTAAATCGGGGCGATTGTTTTTATCTACAGGCGTGGGTACTGTGACGATATAATAATTACAATCTGCGATGTCAGTAATTGCACTAGAGCATAACAACCCGTTAGCATTTTCTTCAAAATCATGCACTAAAACGGATTGAAGCACAGCAGCTGTTACTTCTAAAGTACTATCTGTTCCCTGTTGTAATTCGGATATCCTTTTTTCGTTAATATCAAATCCAACTACGGGATATTGAGTAGCAAAAAGTCTAGCCAAAGGCAATCCTACATATCCTAGACCGATGACGGCAATCTTTATTTTTGTATCCAAATTCACTACTTATTTAAACAACTCACTATTCAGTTGACAGCTTATTGGGAGTGCAAATATAACAAAAATCTATACAGCTATTCATCACAATAAAAAGCAGTAAAAAAACAAAAGGTTGCATTCCTAAAAATAAGAATGCAACCTGCTGTAAATCAAGTACTAAGCTTCGAAAAAATCAACAATATGGAAACTAAAAAATCACTGTATTTGGTGATAGGTTTTTCTAACTCAAATTGGGTTAGTGGGTTAATGGTTTAATCGTTAAATGGTTTAATTGTTTATTCGTCAAATCGTTTAATCGATAAATGGTTTAATCGATTAAACAATTAAACGATTTAACTTTTTATAACAACCCTTTACCCATTCTGTGACTAGCTAAAAACCGAAACCAGAAAACCGATAACTGATAACTGATAACCGACAACTGTACGTCCCTGATATAGGTTGACCACAAAAGTCAATTTATATGAAAGCAAATTTAAAGAATGTTCGAAAAGTACGGCATTATTCAGAAGATTTTAAACGAGAGATTGTTTCTGTTTTTGAAAGTGGCAAATTAAGTG
>NZ_JAPZSU010000013.1 GCF_027531905.1 Flavobacterium sp.
ATTGTTGATGGTTTGTTGTTGATGGTTTGTTGTTGATGGTTTGTTGTTGATGGTTTGTTGTTGATGGTTTGTTGTTGATGGTTTGTTGTTGATGGTTTGTTGTTGATGGTTTGTTGTTGATGGTTTGTTGTTGATGGTTTGTTGTTGATACGTGAACTATAATTTATATTATGTAAAATAGAAAATGCAATATTTTAAAACAAATGGAATCGTCTTCAATTTAAACAATTTTGAGTAATCTATTTATTAACTAAATCTTAGCGTTTGTAGCCATTGGTTTGGCATTAAAACTTGGATTGATTCCTTACTTTTGTCCTCCAATTATTTTACACCATGAAAAAACATATTTCACTTCTAGTAGTAGCGATTTTTTTAATTATGCAATCCTGTTTTGCTTGGGGAAAAAAAGGTCACGCCTTGGTTGCTGAAATTGCCTTTACTTATCTTGATCCTTCGGTACAAACCATCGTGACAAAATACCTAGATGGCCGCTCCATTCAGGATGCCGCCAATTGGATGGACGAACTTCGAGACGATCATTCCTACGATTATCTAAAACCATATCATTATGTAAATTTTGACAAAGGCGCAAAAGTAGTCAACCACGAAGGCGACAATATCATTTTCCGACTGACCCAAACCATACAGGAACTAAAAAACTACAAAAACCTCTCCGATAAAGAAGTAAAAATGAAAATCTGCATTATTTTCCACTTGGTGGGCGATTTGCATCAGCCGCTGCATGTTGGTTATGGTGCTGACAAAGGCGGAAATACCCAACAAATAAACTACAACAGAAAAGGTACCAACTTGCATTCTTTTTTCGATAGCGGCATCATCAATGCTAGAAACATTTCCCTCAGCGATTGCTTGGCGCTTAACACCTATTCCAAACACCAAATCAAACGCTTGGGCAAAATTAATACCGTAAAATGGGCCAAAGAATCCCGAAGCTACTTGCCTACTATTTACGATTATAAAAGCAATGTCATTAGCGAAACTTATGTAGACACCCAAACGCCAATCATAAAAAAACAATTACTACATGCTGGACTTAGACTAGCTGCTGTACTTAGTTCGATTTTTGGCTAATTCAATTTAGATTTCATTAAGTAAGCTTGTCTATGTTTAGAAGCAGCACTATTTTGCTATACCACACGAGTCGTCCCGCTGTACGTTATATCTTGCTAGGCGAACCCCGCCCAGCAAGGATGCCACTTCCATCGGGGCTAAACTAAAACGTAAGGTTTTCATAAGCCATCTTTTCACAATATAACAATTTAGTACAAAACGATTCAAATATTACAATGTATTGACACCTAACAGGTTTTTAAAACCTGTTAGGTGTTGTTCTATAAGGTTTGCAAAACGGAGCTATAGTTCTTTAAAATAATCTTTGCTTATCTGAGTTTGGGAGATTTATTTGTCAATTTTTTGTGCTATAAGAGTAAAACTCATTGGAAATTGGACTGCATCATTTTGTAAAGTTTTGTAGGTATCGGAAATGTCTTGTGAATATTCTCCAAAATGTGTCAGTTGAAGTTCGCTTGTAAAACAAGCACCTAAAATATCTGAGATTGTGTGTGGAAACCAGTATGATGTGGCTTTTGCTTGCCCTGTTTTGTCAATATACTCAGGCACAATTTCATCTTTAAATGGTTCTTTCTGGAAATAAGATGCATCAATTTGGTGAGGTGGTACAGGATTAAACATTCCTAAAATTGGATGTTGCTCATAAATGAAAATTTGTCCATTAGGTTTGAGTAACTTATTTACGATTTGGAAAAATTTTGAGAGGTCAGGCATCCATCCTAAAACACCAACCGTTATATAAACTAACTCAAATTCACCAAAGTGATTTTCGTTAATTTCATAAATGTTTGTACTCTCAAATTCAACAGAGTGTCCTGAAGCTTTTGAAAGTTGTTTAGCTTGCTGAATAAATTTTTCTGAGATATCTATTCCCAAACAATATCCAGCACCATTCTTTTTAAGGTTTATTAATTCTGTTCCATTATTACAGCCAATTTGAATCACATTTTTTGCTGTTACGTCAATTCTAGAGTTGAAAATACATTGTTCAACTTCATCAAAAGTTGTAAAGTTTTTTTGTTGCACTCTTTTTAAAGCATCATTAAACCCATCTGCTTGGTAAATATCAGTAGTTAGTTCCCACATTTTTCGGTTAATTTCAATATGATTTATTTTGTCTGTCATTTTTATTTAAAGTAGTTATACGATTACCTCCCGCCTGACCCAATTGCAAGGATTTGCAATCTGTCCGAACAAAGCAGATCAACATTCAAAAATATAATAAAAGCTACAAAACAAACCAATACATCACTTATATTTCTTTGTCTTAGAGTTGATATTTCGATAGGAAAGAGGAGTTTTTTTTATATCTTTTGAAGAGGTTTGCAAAACTGTACTAGCGGGTTTGACCCTGATGTTTTTTTGAGAATATAAGAGAAAACAAAGAAGATAAGGAGGATTAAAAATGTTGTAACTCCCTCATTCTGTCAAGGATAGTAACGAAAAGCCCGTAAAGGAAGCCGTTCTTTTTATAAAACAAACCCCAAAAGAGCGACCAACGGAAGCTCCTTTTGGGGTTATGTTTTATGAACGGGTTCCTGCGGACTTGCAGTGGATAGCCTGCCCGGACAGCCTATTCGAACTCCTGTTTTTGAAGTAAATACTAGAGCAAAAAAAACCGTCTCTTTAAGAAACGGTTTATTTTTTTTATTTCGAAAACTCTACTTTTTTCAATTTTTCCCATCCGCCGCGAGTGAAATCTGGAATTTGAACGGGTGCTGAGTTATTATCTAACGAAAGTTCTGTTAAAGGCGCCAAACAAGACCATTCGGCCAAATCGTACACGTCCATATCTAGTGGTAATCCTTTTTGTAAACAATAAATCAAACGATAATCCATGATATAATCCATACCGCCGTGCCCGCCTACTTTCTTGGCTTTTTCCTCGATATCAATTACAATTGGGTTTTTGTATTTTTTCATTAACGCTTCTTTGACTTCTTTAGGAACGTAACTATGAGCGTTTAAATTTTCGTGATTTGGTGCTACATCTTTATCTAAATTTTTAGCATCCAAAGCATAGCCTTCTAATGGATATTTGTTAGCAAAACCTTTGGTTCCCGTTAACTGATACATTCTTGAATACGGTCTTGGGTTCGCCACATCGTGCTGAATTTGAATGGTTTTTCCTTTTTCGGTACGAATCATGGTCATGGTATGATCGCCATTGCGAAAATCTTTCAACTCTTGTCCTTTGGTTTCCTTTATGAATGCTGGGATTCCGACCGCTTTAGTATCCATAGACACTAAATAATTCATTTTGTCGCCACGATGAATGTTCAAGGCCAAACAAGCCGGTCCCATACCATGTGTAGCATAAATATCACCACGGTGTTTTGCGTTGTAATCTAAGCGCCAATTGTTCCAATATTCTCCCCAATACGGCTCCAAATTATGAATATAAGCTCCTTCTGCGTGTAAAATTTCACCAAAAAGACCTTGTTGCGCCATATTCAAGGTTGTTAATTCAAAAAAATCATAGACACAATTTTCTAACTGCATACAATGTTTACGGGTTTTCTCGGAGGTGTTGATCAAGTCCCAAATTTCATCCATAGTCATGGCTCCAGGTACTTCAATCGCAACGTTTTTGCCATCTTTCATGGCTTGCACGCCAATTTGTGCATGATGTTTCCAGTCGGTGGCGATGTAAACCAAATCAACATTTGGAAGCGCAGTAACTTGTCGCCAAGCGTTTTCATTTCCAAAAAATTCTTTGGCTTTTGGGAACCCATTTTTTACTAGCGCTTCGTTGGACGCTTTTGTATTGGTTTCAAGCATATCGCAAAGTGCCACTATTTCTACACCTGGAATTTGTGTCATGCGCTCAACTGCATCAGCACCTCTCATCCCTAAACCAATAAAAGCAACTCTTACTGTTGGGATTGGTGCAATAGCAAGGCGTAATACATCGGTTTGTCCTTTGGGACGTTTAGGGGTTGGTGTTTTTATCATTTGAGCACTGGCATGTTGCCATCCCATAAAAAGACAAAAAACAAGAATAGCGTTAATGAAACGTGTTTTCATAATTGGTATAGTTAATTTAGTGGTTAAAGTTATTTTTTAAAAAACATATTCAAGTCTTTGAAAACAAATTTCAAAAGATCAATGAGAATAAGTTAAAAGTTATTATTAATGAGATTACTAACCAAAAACTACATTTGGACTAATGACCCAATAGTAATTTGTTGCATGGATTTGAGGGTTTCTTCACGAACAGATATTAATCCATGGCGCAAATGGCAAGTCGCTTCATTTTTACAATCTGCACAAGGTTCGTAAAAATTAAGTGAAGCACAAGGTAGCAAAGCGATTGCTCCATCAAACAAGCGATGTACATCGGCCAAGGTAATATCATGTTTGGATTTCAAAAGATAATATCCTCCTAGCTTACCTTGCTTACTTCCAACAAAATGCGCTCGTTTTAAATCTAATAAAATTTGTTCCAAAAATTTCTTTGGGATATTAGCTCCCTCAGAAATGGCAATGGTTTTGGCTATTTCACCTTCTTTTTGTTGTGCCAAATAAAGAAGTGCTTTTAAAGCATACTTGGTTTTTTGTGATAGCATTTTGATTATTTTCTGCTAAAATACAAAAAAACCAATACAGCTGATATAAATTATATAGTTCGTAATTTTCTGTGCTTTCTAGCTTTAAATTCGTGTTGAATTTACTTCAATAAAAAAATAAATGTTTTTTTTAATCAAAGGAGATTTATATAATCACTATTTGTTGACGCATTATCAATTTATTTTTCGAGTTCTCGGATGTAATTGACCAATTTCCATCGTTGCTCTTCGGTTAATAGTTCTTCATAAGAAGCCATTGGAGGTTTTCCATTGGTTAATTTCCAAAAAATTACACCATCAGTTTCATTTTTAACTTTGAGAGCTAAGAAATTGGCAGGTTTTCTTTCTAATGTGAGACCAGCTTCACCGTTGCCTTTTCCTTTAATTCCGTGACACAGCACACACATTTGTTCAAAAATATGTTTTCCTTCTACAGTTGCATTAGCATTTCCCTTAAAAGGATTTTTGAGTGCTTCGGCTGATTTTGGAGCTTTCCATTCAGCCTCTTGCGCAAAGGAAAAATGTCCTCCGATGATACATAAAACTATAACAAATACATTGGAAAAATAGGTTTTCATGGCGATATCGATTTAGAATTACACTCAAATTTATAACAATTGCTAGGTGAAAAAACTGATAAATATCATTTATCCTCAATTTTGCAAAAAAATCATAACATTTTGGCTACTAACTATGTATAAAAAAAACACCTCATATCAAAAGAATGAGGCGTTTAGGTAAGTAAAAAATTGATTTTTACAAGATATAATCGGAATTAATAAAATTAGATTCTTTGCTATCTAATAAATCTTGTAAAATAGCATTATTATAAGCATTGTCTTTTGAAGCTACAAACGTCCTTATTGAGAAAGAACGTAAAGCATCATGAATACTCAAGGTAGCCACAGCCGAGTCTTTACGACCTGTAAAAGGAAACACATCAGGTCCTCTTTGACAAGAGCTGTTGAGATTTACTCTACAAACCAAATTGACCAAAGTATCAATTAGTGGCGCGATGGTTTTGATGTCTTTTCCAAACAAACTCACTTGCTGTCCGTAATTGGATTCTGCCATATCGTTCAAAGGTTCTTGAATGTCTTTGAAGGATAAAATTGGAACTATAGGACCAAATTGTTCTTCGTGGTACACACGCATCTCTTTGTTTACTGGAAAAACAACCGCTGGGAAAATTGAATTCTCGGTTTTTTGCCCTCCTTTAGCATTGATAACTTTTGCTCCTTTGGCGATGGCATCATCAATTAATTCTTGAATATAATTGGGTTTTTCAACTTCTGGAAGTGGGGTCAACATAACACCTTTTCCCCAAGGATTTCCGTACTTTAATTCATCTACTTTTGCTGCAAAACGCGTATTAAATTCGCTTGCTATAGATTCATGTACATACAAAACTTTCAAAGCAGTACAACGTTGCCCATTGAACGAAAGAGCACCTGTGATACATTCTTGAATCGCTAAATCCAAATCGGCATCAGGCAAAATGATTGCTGGATTTTTGGCTTCTAAACCTAAAACCAAACGCAAACGGTTTTTATTAGGATGCTGATCTTGTAAAGAAATAGCTGATTTACTATTACCAATTAATGCTAATATATCTACTTTTCCCGATTGCATCACCGGAGTGGCTACTTCCCTACCTCGTCCATATAAAATATTTATGGCACCTTTAGGGAAACTATTTCTAAAAGCTTCTAATAAAGGAGAAATCAATAAAACTCCGTGTTTTGCAGGTTTAAAAATTACTGGATTTCCCATAATCAAAGCGGGAATCAGTAATGAAAAGGTTTCATTCAAAGGATAATTGTAAGGTCCTAAACAAAGTACAACGCCTAAAGGACCACGGCGAACCATGGCATGAATTCCTTGAACTTTTGAAAAATGAGCGCTACTCCTATTTAACTCCTTTAAACTTTCGATAGTGTCGTAGATATATTCTACCGTTCTGTCAAATTCTTTTTCGGAATCACCTAAGGTTTTACCAATTTCCCACATCAACAATTTTACGACTTCCTCTCTCGTATTTTTCATTTGAGAAACAAAGTTTTCCATGCACTTAATACGATCCGCAACTTTCATGGTGGGCCATAACCCTTGACCATTATTGTAAGCTGCGTGAGCTGCTTCAACCGCTTCTAGAGCTTCTGCCTCCCCCATAAATGGTATGGAGCCTAATAATGTAGGAGCATAATCAGCTGTAGAAGAAATGGAAGAATAAATGGGAGTGGTTTTTCCAGTCCATTTTTTTAATACTCCATTAACCAAAAAAGTATCTTGATTGAGTAAAGTGGTTATTTGATATTCTTGAGGTATTACATCCATTGATAAAATTTTAAAGGTTAATAAAGAGAATTTTTCAACGCAATTAATCAGGCGCTACAATCTCTCCGTTCCATGCCAAAATACCTCCTAATAAGTTATAGGCATTTTCAATACCCAATTCATTCATGATTTCACAAGCTTTTGCACTTCTTGCACCAGAACGACAGTACACGTAATAATTTTTAGTTTTGTCCAATGCTTCTATGGCTGCAATAAAATTTGGACCTTGGTGAATATCAATATTTATCGATGAAGCAATCATTCCATCATTGTATTCGTCTTCAGTTCTTACATCAAGTATAACTGCATTTGAATCGGCTTCTAACTGCTCAATCCAATCTTCTTGTGTTAAATTCATAGTATTTTTTTTTGTAAAATTACGATGTTTTACAGAAACAAAAAGACGCATAAATGTTAAATGGATATTATTTTGTAGAAAACGATGTAGTAAATTACAAATAACAACAAAACTACATTTTTACATAGTTATTAGTAAAAAAGTATAATATTTCATAAATAAGTGTGTAATTATTCAATTTATGACTCAATTAATATCATTTAATCAGTAAATACAAAACACAACAGACAAGTTCTTTTATGCTATATTTGTAGTGTTAAAAACACACACATTTAATACTCTCATAGATGAGCTCTTCTTTACAACAAATTTTTCCCTCCTTCTCTACCCCATTAATTGAAGCTATCAATCAAAATGCGAACGAACAATTTGTATCTGCTGGAACTGTGATTATGCGAACAGGGCAATACATCAAAAATACGATGCTAGTGATTAGTGGTAAAGTTAAGATTTACCGTGAAGATGAAAATGGTGGGGAATTTTTCATGTACTATTTACAACCTGGTCAGGCCTGTGCGCTCTCCATGGTGTGCGCAACTAAAAGCGAAAAGAGTCAAATTATGGCTAAGGTGGTTGAAGATGCTGAACTCATTTCGGTACCATTATCATTGATGGACAAGTGGATGATGGAGCATCGTTCTTGGTATGAATTTGTAATAGCCACTTACCGCAATCGTTTTGAAGAGGTATTAGAAGTATTAGATAGTGTGGCCTTTAGAGCCATGGATGAACGTTTAGAGTTTTATCTAAAACGCCAAGTAGCTTCTTGTGACTGTAAAGATTTAAAATTGTCGCATCAAGAAATCGCTATGGATTTGAATACTTCAAGAGAAGTCGTTTCGAGGCTTTTAAAAAAAATGGAGCAAAGAGGCTTATTAAAATTACATCGCAACCATATTGAAGTGGTAACAAAATAATCTCAAGGAACTCCATATCGCTTCCATTACTTATTCGATACATTTTACTAAAATACATCAATGTGACTAAAATTACAATGCGATAAAAAGTAATGTCACATCTTTGCTGCATAAAAAAAAGATTCATGGAATATATTGGCTATTTTGCTTCAATAATTATTGGTTTATCACTTGGGTTGATTGGCGGTGGAGGCTCTATTTTGACGATACCTATTTTGGTTTACTTATTCAAAATTGATCCCGAGTTAGCGACTAGCTATTCTTTATTTATTGTTGGATTATCGGCTCTTTTTGGGTGTTATAGTCATTACAAAATGGGAAATCTAAAAATCAAAGCCGCTTTATATTTTGCGATTCCATCGGTATTTTCGATACTAATTATTAGAGAGGTTATTTTTCCAAAAATTGCCTCTACCCTATTTTCTATAGCTAATTTTCAAGTCTCTAAAGACTTTTTAATTATGATTGTCTTTTCTGTATTGATGATATTGGCAGCGGTATCAATGATAAGAAGACAATTACCAGAAATTGTATCCACTTCTACCAATTATCTTCAATTGGGAGTTATTGGATTTGTGGTTGGAATCATTACTGGTTTCTTGGGTGCTGGTGGCGGTTTTTTAATTATACCAGCCTTACTCTTTTTTGCCAATTTACCAATGAAACAGGCGGTTGGTACTTCGCTTTTAATCATTTTTATCAATTCGGCTATTGGCTTTGGAGGCGATTTATACATCGGAACCCCAATAGACTATACTTTTTTACTGACTATTGCCGCTATGGCTTTTATCGGAATTCTAATTGGGATTCAGCTTTCTAAAAAAATTGACGGAGCCAAACTCAAACCGCTTTTTGGTTGGTTTATTTTGGTGATGGGGATTTACATCATTACCAAAGAAGTCTTTTTTTAACCCATAAACATGTAACATTTATCACTTTTTCTATAAAAAATCAATAGTACCTTTGTGTACTCAATAAAACAAAATACCATGCAAATAGAACAAATATACACAGGTTGTTTAGCTCAAGGAGCTTACTACATCACTTCAAATGGAGAAGCAGCTATTATTGATCCTTTGAGAGAAGTACAACCATATTTAGACCGTTTAGAACGAGATGACGTTCGATTAAAATATATTTTTGAAACACATTTTCATGCCGATTTCGTTTCGGGTCACTTGGATTTGAGCAAGGCTACTAATGCTCCCATTGTATATGGACCAACTGCAAAACCAGAATTTGAAGCTATTGTGGCTACAGATAATCAGATTTTTGAAATTGGAAACATCAAAATTAAAGTATTGCACACTCCAGGACACACTATGGAAAGTACTACCTATTTGTTGATTGACGAAACAGGTAAAGAACATGCCATATTCTCTGGAGACACTCTATTCATTGGAGATGTAGGACGTCCTGACTTAGCACAAAAAGCCGCTGGAATGACACAGGAGCAATTGGCAGGCATCTTATTTCATTCGTTAAGAGATAAAATTATGACTCTAGCTGATGAAGTGATTGTGTATCCTGCGCACGGAGCTGGAAGTGCTTGTGGTAAAAACATGAGCAAAGAAACAGTTTCTACGATTGGACAACAAAAAGCTACCAATTATGCTTTAAGAACCAATATGACTGAAGCCGAATTCATAAAAGAAGTAACCGACGGTTTATTGCCTCCTCCAGCCTATTTTGGAATGAATGTAGCCATGAATAAAAAAGGCTACGAAAGTTTTGAAAAAGTATTACACAACGGTATGAAAGCACTTTCGGCTACTGATTTTGAAAGAATAGCTGATGAAACAGGTGCTTTAGTTTTAGACACCCGAAATAATGGTGATTTTTATAAAGCTTTTATTCCACAATCAATTAATATTGGAATCAATGGTGATTTTGCTCCTTGGGTGGGCGCCATGATTGCTGATGTTCAACAACCCATACTTTTGGTTACCGAAAAAGGAAGAGAAGAAGAAACCGTTACCCGATTGAGTCGTGTGGGCTTTGACCATATTTTAGGACATCTTGAAGGAGGTTTTGAGTCTTGGACAAACGCCAATAAAGAAATCGATACGATTAATAGAATTTCAGCTGCTGAGTTTGAACAAAAGGTAAACACCGATAAAGATGTAATTGTTGATATTAGAAAAGAAAGCGAATATTCAGCTGAACATATTGCCGAGGCTTACAACAAACCGTTATCAGCCATCAACGACTGGATAACCACTATCGACCCGAAACAACATTTCTTTATGCATTGTGCCGGTGGATATCGTAGTATGATTGCGGCTTCTATTTTGCAAGCAAGAGGGTTTAGAAATTTCACTGAAATAGAAGGCGGTTTTAGCGCAATAGCAAAAACAACCGTTCCTAAAACGGATTTTGTGTGCCAAAGCAAAGTATTGAAGTAAGGTAAAGGTTAGAAATTAGAGGTTAGAAGTTTTGCGTTCTTTGCGTAATCCATAGCGAACCTTGCGGTTAGAAATACAAGAAGTAAAATACTACTTGAAAAAGACAATACTTGAACAAATAGTACATTAACAACTAAAATTAATCATCATGAAAAAAAACATGGGTGTTACCGACAAAAGAATTCGAGTTTTCATAGCCGTCTTGCTTTTTGGGCTATACTATTTCAAAGTAATTGAGGGAACTTTGGGTATGATTGGATTAGGGTTAGCGCTAGTATTTGTGTTAACGAGTTTTATTAGTTTTTGTCCGTTGTATTTGCCGTTTGGAATTTCGACGATTAAAAAAAAATAAGTATGAAGGATTTGAATTGTTGTGTAACGAGTTGTGAGAAACCATTAGACGAATCGTATTGGGATTTGCAATACCAATCTGAAACTACAGGTTGGGATTTGGGAGCGATTTCTCCACCAATCAAAGCATATATTGACCAATTGAAAGATACTGCAATTTCGGTATTGATTCCGGGTTGTGGGAATACGTATGAAGCGGAATACCTTTTAGAAAAAGGGTTTACCAATATTACTGTGATTGATATTGCTCCAACTCTAGTTGAAAAGTTAAAAGAAAAATTCAAAAGTACAGCTGCTATTCGTATTATTCAAGGGGATTTTTTTGAACATCAAGGCAGTTATGATTTGATTTTGGAACAAACTTTCTTTTGTGCTTTGCCTCCGCAAATGCGTCAAAAATACGTTTGGAAAATGCATCAATTAGTGTCCAAAAATGGAAAAATAGCGGGGCTACTTTTTAATCGCAGTTTTGAGGTAAGTCCTCCTTTTGGTGGGAGTAAAACCGAATACGAACAGTTATTTTCAGAAGCTTTTCAATTTAAAATTCTAGAAACATCCTATAACTCGGTTACGCCTAGAGCGCAATCGGAATTGTTTTTTGTTTTTGAGAAAAAATCGGAAGTGATTGTACAATGTTTTGCTTTGAGTGGCATTACTTGTTCGAATTGTACGAAAACGGTACTTCAGAAAATAGGTGCAATTCCAGAAGTAATTAATGCACAAATCAATAGTACTTTTACTGATTTGATTGTTATGAGTACCAACGAAATCTCTCTAGAACAATTGAAAGAAGTACTTGCTTATGAACCAGAGTACAGTATTGCGCTTGTTGATTAAACTTTCGTACTGTTGTATGCTTTTGAAATCATTATTTTTTCAAGTTAAAGGCTAAAGTATTTAAAATATACCTACAAGGTTTTGAAAACCTTGCAGGAAATTGAACTCAAAAAAACACCTATAGGATTTCGAAAACCTTGCAGGAAATCGAATTCAAAATATACCTACAAGGTTTTGAAAACCTTGCAGGAAATGAAATTCAAAAACACCTATAGGATTTCGAAAATCTTGCAGGAAATTGAACTTAAAAATACCTACAAGGCTTTGAAAACCTTGCAGGAAATGGAGTTTAAAAAAGGCTTAAAATTTTTTGAAAACCTTAAAGGAAATTGAACTCGGGTTTGCAAAATAAAGAATAGCAACAATGAATACTAAGATGCAAATTGCTGCTCTTTAACCCCGATAGCAGCGGCATCCTTTGCTTTTTTCCTTTAAAAAAGCAAAGATATAGCGGATAGCGGGACGGTGTTTCCTGAAATGCCCATTTGTTGCTGTTCCTAAAAATAATAATAAATCAAAATTATAAACACAAAAATGAAAACACTTTTATTTAGCAATTGGCATTTGATGCGCTGGGTTCGATTGGTTTTTGCCCTATTCTTATTTGGAGAGGCTTATGCTACTCGAGAATGGTTTTTTATTGTTTTTGGTTTGTTTTTCTTATTACAAGCTTTGTTTAACTGGGGTTGCGGGGCAAATGGTTGCGCTATTCCTAAAAAATAAATAGACTATGAATGCTTTTCAAGAATTGATACAGAAAGACCAACCTGTTTTGGTTGACTTTTTCGCGACTTGGTGTGGTCCTTGCCAAATGCTCGCTCCTATTCTAAAACAAGTAAAGGAAAGCCTTAGCGAACGTATCACAATTATCAAAATTGATGTGGACAAAAATCAAGCGATTGCGGCTCAGTACCAAGTAAGCGGGGTGCCCACCATGCTTTTGTTTCAAAACGGAAAACAATTGTGGAGACAATCTGGGGTGGTGAGCAAAGATGAATTGGTCAAAATTATCGTAGAAAAAAGCAACTCATGAGTAAACAAGTTATTATTGTAACTGTAATTGGAATCGCTATTGGATTACTCGCAGGATATTGGTATTATGCAGCCATTGGTTGCTCTTCTGGGAGCTGCGCTATTACCTCAAAACCAATCAATAGCACTTTATACGGTGGGTTATTGGGAGGATTAATTGGCAATTTGTTTGAAAAAAAGAATAAGAAATAATTCTCCTTAATCTTTTACATGTAACCATTTTAGGATCATTTGCTCTAAATCGTTTGGTAAAATAGGTTTTGATAAATAGTCATTCATTCCAAATTTTAAACTCTTCTCTCTTTCCCCATCCAAAATTCCTGCTGTTAGTGCAATAATGGGAACATTTTTATACTTTTCTATTTTTCTAATTGCTGTAGTTGTTTCAAAACCATTCATGATTGGCATTTGAAGATCCATTAATATCAAATCAAATAGCGTTTCATTAATACAAACAAGTGCTTCTTCTCCATTTTGAGCTTCTACAATGGTAGCTTTTGGGATAATTTTTTTTATGAGGGTAACTGCTAAAAAACGATTTACAATATTGTCTTCGACAATCAAAACTACCGCTTTTTCTTCTATAGCTTTTTTTTGTTTTCCTGTTTCAATTATTTTTTCCAATGATTTCATTTTCTGTACATTATTTTTCAAAGATAATAGAAAAATTAGAATTCCCTATCTTACATATTTTGTCTTTTTTTTTGTAATTGTTTATTATAGAACGAAATAACTCATATTATTCAGCATCTTATGTTTAAATCTAAATAAAATGTTAAAGTTTAAACATTTGTATATACATATAAAAAAAGTGATACATTTGTATCGACAAATAAAGTAAGTACAAACATGAAAATAGAAGAAATTTTAAAAAGCACTGTTGATTATAACCCGTCAACACGTGTAAATTTGAATATCATGTATACTCAAATTGTTATTTCAGAAAGTTTTAATGAAATACTGAAACCACATGACATATCTAGTGAACAATATAATGTATTGCGTATTCTGAGAGGACAAAAAGGAAAACCTGCTAATATGTGTGTAATTCAAGAGCGCATGTTGGCCAAAACAAGCAACACCACTCGTTTAGTAGATAAATTATTGTTAAAAGATTTGGTAACACGTAATGTTTGTCCTGAAAACAGAAGAAAAATTGAAGTTTTAATTACAGCAAAAGGACTTGCTCTTTTGGAAGAATTAGAACCACAACTTAAAGTACATCAAGAAACATTTGCAAATAATTTAAGTCTAGAAGAATTACAACAATTAAATTACTTATTAGAAAAATATAGAACTAAATCAATATAAATCAATCAATATGAATACATTTTTAGACCATCAAAATTGGAGATACGCAACTAAAAAATTCGACGCTAGCAAAAAAATAAGCACCGAAGATTTGAACACCTTAAAAGAAGCCATTCGTTTGAGCTCTTCTTCTTATGGGTTACAATTATACAAAGTTATAGTTGTTGATAATCCGGAATTAAGAGCCCAGCTACAACCGGCAGCTTGGGGACAAAGTCAAATTACAGAAGCCTCTCACCTATTTGTTTTTGCCAATCAAACTGTTGTTGGTAACGAAGATATTGAGGGGTATTTAAAAAATGCAGAACAAACTAGAAATCTGCCAGAAGGCGCCATGAATGCATACGGAGATTTTATGAAAGGCGGTATACTTACTATGCCAGAAGAGGTAAAAAAAGTTTGGACAGCTAAACAAACTTATTTAGCTTTGGGTAATTTACTTAATGCGGCTGCTGAATTAAAGATTGACACTACTCCGATGGAAGGTTTTGACCCTGCTCAATTTAATGCTATTCTAGGTTTAGATAAACTTAACTTAAATGCAGCAGTTATTGCAGCCGTAGGATACCGTCACGACGAAGACAAAACGCAACATTATGCAAAAGTTAGAAAATCTACTGAAGATTTATTTATTACACTATAATTAACAATTCAAAAATTAATATTAAAACCAATTTACACATGAAAAATTTAAAATCAATTGCATTAGCATTCCTAGCTTTGGTTACAGTAACAGTAACGGCACAAACAAAAAAAATTAACGTAGCTGGAAGCTCTATCGAATGGTTGGGTAAAAAAGTAACTGGCCAACACAATGGAACTGTAAACTTCAAAGATGGTGCTTTAGTTTTCAAAGGAAAAGCTTTAAAAGGAGGTTCTTTTACAGTAGATATGAATTCTTTAACCGCAACTGACTTAAAAGGAGAATACCAAGGAAAATTGAATGGTCACTTAAAGGACGATGATTTTTTTGGTACTGAAAAATTCCCTACAGCTACTTTAGTTTTTAAAAATATTGGAGCAAAAGCCAAAGATGTGTATGCGGTAACTGCAGATTTAACCATCAAAGGGATTACAAAACCTGTTACATTTGATATTACTGTAAAAGGCAATACTGCAACAACAACCTTCAACGTAGATAGAACGAAATATGGTATTGAATATAATTCAAAATCAATCTTTTCTGCTATTGGTGACAAAGCGATCAATGACGAATTTGAGTTGAAAGTGACTTTGAAATTCTAATTTCAGCCCATTATACTTTAAAAGCCTCAATTATGTTGGGGCTTTTTTTTTAAATAAATTCAATGTAAGTCACTTTACCAAATCGTAAAAAAATGATTAAATTCATCAGGAAATACACCTTTTTAATAATATATTCTTAACCTTTTTTAGTTATTATTTTAAAACACTACTACTACATTTGACTTGTTAAATAAGCCGATCTTATCAATAGACTTTATTTTAAACAATCGTAAAAAATGAAAAACAAAGTAGTACTTATTATCTGCACCTTGAGCTTTTTTTCTTTATCGGCTCAACAAGTAAAAGGAATTTATGGCTCTTCAAATTGGATGGACAATTGGACCAATTTTAAACCAAGCACAACAGAATATCATGAAGCTAATGCGATCTTAACCGGAATAATCGACAAAGACACCAAATTAGATAGCAACAGCACCTATCGCTTGGAAGGAACAGTATATGTTATCAATAACGCTACATTAACTATAGAAGCTGGCACCATTATAAGAGGGGACGATATGACTTGTGGTACCCTTGTCATAACAAGAGGTGCCAAAATCATTGCTGAAGGAACAGAAAAAAATCCGATTGTTTTCACATCAAACAAAGCAACATCTGTAAGAAAACCAGGTGATTGGGGCGGAATTTTGTTACTTAGCGACGCCCCCATCAATAAAGCTGGAATCAATGGTCAGTCTTTATTAGACTTTAACTTGGATGCTTCTAAATGTACTTATGGAGGCGCAAATCCAGAGGCTAATTCAGGTATTCTGAAATATGTTCGCATAGAATATGCTGGAAGAAAACTAAATGCTTTAAAAGAGTTAAATGGTTTATCATTGGCTGGTGTAGGTAAGCAAACCACGCTAAATCATATTCAAATAAGCTATTCAAATGACGACTCTTTTGAATGCTATGGTGGAGATGTCAACCTAGATCACTTGATTTCTTATCGTACTACTGATGATGACTTCGATTTTACTCAAGGGGTGCAAGCTACAATCACTAATACTATTGCTATACGTCATCCGTTTTCGTCAGATGCTTCTGGATCAAGATGTTTTGAAGTAGATTCCTATGACAAAATTGAAAATGCTGACCCAAACAAAAAACTTACCACTATCCAAGCAAGCAATATCACACTAGTTAATCTTGAAGAAAACAACCAAGGTTTAGTAAAAGAATCCATTCATCTTAAAGAAAAATGTTATTTCTCTTTAAAAAATAGTGTAGTCTCTGGTTTTGCACCATTTATATTATTGGATGGAAAAATTGGCCTTAACCCAGACAATTTAGCTAAAATTATACTAAAAGACATTGCTGTAAACAACTGCAAAGGGTCTATTGTTAGTGAAGATCAAAGTTTTAACGACAAATTAAAATATTGGCCAGATCCAGCAGCTATGGGAATTGAATTTACAACCACTCCAATTGTAAATTTGTTCAAATCCTCACAAATAAAAAGCAATCCAGATTTTAGAATAAAAGAAACTGCCGTATTAGTAAGTACGAACTAAAAATAACGTTACTTCATCGCTGATTCACTTTTACAAAATAAAAATTATTGGTAAAGAGCTAATTGTACTTCAATTAGCTCTTTTCTATTTTACTGCATTTCTAGCGACTTTTTTATCAATAAAGAAGATAAATATACATCAAAAAACTATTTTTAGTATAAAACTGTTAAGTTTTGGTTATTGTTATATTAATTTATTACTTTAGTTTTTTAGTTAACCAAAAACAAAGTAAAGCCCCACTTTAAAACAATAAAAATGAAACAAAAAATCTTACTTATTATTTGTATTACCTACAGTTTAACTCTTTTTGCGCAAAAAAGTAATGGTATTTATGGAGACTCTAATTGGATGAACAATTGGACTAATTTTAGACCTGCAACAGCAGAATATCCAGAAACCAATGAAGTATTGCCAGACATTATCGACAAAGATACCAAACTAGTAAGTACCAAAACCTACCTTCTAAACAACAGGGTGTATGTGACCAATAATGCTACACTTACAATTGAACCAGGTACTGTAATCAGAGGAGGTGTAGGCGATATCGACTATTGCGGAACCTTAATCGTTACGCAAGGATCCAAACTTATTGCTGAAGGGACAGAAAAAGCACCAATTGTTTTTACTTCTGAAAAAGCAGCTACGGTAAGAAAACCAGGTAATTGGGGTGGAATCATCATCCTAGGTAATGCGCCAGTAAACAAAATTGACAAAGACAACAAGCATGTTTTAACAGATTTCAATCTCGATACTTCAAAAGCTACCTATGGCGGTGATAAACCAGAAGATAATTCTGGAAGCTTAAAGTATGTTCGCATTGAATTTGGTGGAAAAAAAATAAACGGTTCAAAAGAAATCAATGCGCTTATCTTAGCTGGAGTTGGAAAAAAAACAACCTTGAGCCATATTCAAGTTAGTTACTCAAATGGTGATGCTTATCAAATATCAGGTGGAGAAGTGGCAATGAATAACGTAATTTCTTTTAGAAATGATGACGATGATTTTGATTTTTCAGAAGGAACTCAGGCAACACTAAATAATAGTATCGCAATTCGTCACCCTTTTTCTTCTGGTTCAGGGAATTCAAGATGTTTTGAAATTGATTCGTATGACAAGCCAGAAAATGCCGATATGACTAAAAAGCTTACGAATGTAAAAGCGAGTAATATCACTTTTTTAAATATTGAAGAAAACAATCAAGATTTAGTTCGTGAAGCTATTTATTTAAAAGAAAATACTAATCTATCTTTTACTAATAGCTTAGTTTCTGGATTTGCACCTTTTTTATTACTTGGAGAAAAAATAACACTTTCGCCTGAAAACTTTTCCAAAATTGAATTAAAAAACATTACACTTAATCGCTGTAAAGAAAATTTAGTTAGCGAGGAGCAAAGTTTTAATGGAAAACTAAAATATTGGCCAGATCCCGCTACAATGTTTGACATAACCAATACTTTTATTGCTGATTTATTTGGTTCTATAGACTTAAAAAACAATCCTGATTTTAGAAAAAAAGAAAATGCTATTTTAGTCAATAATCGTTAACAAAAAAAACGAATAAAAGGATAACTGTTTGGGATTTAACAAAAAACAATAAAATAATTATTTTATTTTCTTGTTTTACTTTTGATTAATTCAATTTCATTTATATATTTGCTGAACAAAATAAAATACATGAGAACAAAAACAAACAATACTTGGTGGTGGAATACTTTACGTCAAACGTCGTGAACAAAGCTCCTATAGTATTAGTTGAACTATTATAAATAAAAAGGCTTGTCATCACGACAGGCCTTTTTTTTGTTCCCCACCCCAACCCTCGCCAAAGGGAAGGGCAGAAAAGATCAAAAACTTAATAACTAAAAAAATAATTTAAAACCTATTTTACCCCAATAGGTACTCCCCTCCTTCGGAGGGGTTGGGGGAGGAAAAAAATGAAAACATATTTATTAAATACCCATTATAAGCAAATCCTTGCCGACACCATTACTCCCGTTAGTGTTTATTTAAAAATTAGAGATAAATTCCCTAACAGTTTATTATTGGAAAGTAGTGATTATCATGGAAACGATAACAGTTTCTCCTACATTTGCTGCAATCCTATAGCTTCTTTTAAAATAGAAAACGAAATCATCTCTAAGAATTATCCAGATGGAACTTCAGAAACTATTAACATAGATGCTACCACCAAAATTCCTGAGATTATTCAGAACTTTTCGAGTCAATTTCAATCCAAGAAAAATGATTTCAAATTCATAAATAATGGGCTATTTGGCTACATTGCTTATGATGCTGTTCGCTATTTCGAAAAAGTAAGTATTGCCAAAAAAGAAAACAGTAATTCCATTGCAGATGTGTATTATGCGGTGTACCAAAACATAATTGCCATCAATCATTTCAAGAATGAGGCCTATATTTTTTGTCATAGTTTAGATGAAAAAAATAACATCTCCGAAATCGAGCAACTCTTGCAATCCCGAAACATCGCTTCTTATAAATTCTCAAAAGAAGGCGAAGGTTTTTCGAACCTTACAGATGAAGAATTTAAGCACAATGTGGCATTAGCCAAAAAACATTGTTTCCGTGGCGATGTTTTTCAATTGGTTTTATCACGACGTTTTACACAAGGTTTCAAAGGAGATGAATTTAATGTGTATCGTGCTTTGCGAAGCATTAACCCTTCCCCCTATTTATTCTTTTTTGACTATGGTGATTTCAAATTATTTGGTTCTTCTCCCGAAGCTCAAATTATTGTAAAAAACAGAAAAGCCGAAATTCACCCTATCGCCGGAACCTTTAAACGAACAGGTGATGATGAAAAAGATGCTGTTTTGGCCAAAGCTCTTTCTGAAGATAAAAAAGAGAATAGCGAACATGTGATGCTCGTAGATTTAGCCAGAAATGATTTAAGTCGCAACGGACATGACGTTCAAGTAGAAAAATACCGTGAGGTGCAATTTTTCTCCCATGTTATCCATTTAGTTTCCAAAGTTACGGGGTATTTACACGAAAAAGCCTTGACCTTACAAGTGGTCGCAGACACCTTCCCTGCAGGAACGTTGAGTGGCGCTCCAAAACATAGAGCGATGCAATTGATTGAAGAGTATGAAAAAACCAATCGTGCTTTTTATGGAGGTGCCATAGGTTTTATGGATTTTGAAGGCAATTTTAATCATGCCATTATGATTCGAACGTTCTTGAGCAAAAACCATCAATTGCATTCACAAGCAGGTGCTGGAATCGTAGCCAGCTCTGATGAAGAAAGCGAAATGCAAGAAGTCTATAATAAACTAAGAGCCTTAAATACGGCATTGGATTTGGCAGAGACGATTTAAACACGATAAAATTAAAAATATGAAAACAACAATCAGTTGCTTACTAATGATTGTCCTTTTTACAGCCTGTAATCTAGCTGAAAAACGAGAGGATTCTAAGAAAAATAATAACATCGAAGGCACTTGGCGACTCATATCAGCAGTTAAAATTATAAAAGACAGTACTTTTTCAACCTTCAATCCCAAAACGAAGATGATAAAAATAATTAATGGCACCCATTTTTCTTTCTTCAACCATGATTTGAATAATGGAAAAGACAGTGCAGCCGTCTATTTTGCTGGAGGAGGAAAGTATACTTTAAAAGATAGCCTTTACACTGAAAATCTAGAATACTTTTCACTTAGAGAATGGGAAAATAACAAATTTGATTTTGTAGTAAAAGTTCAAAATGACACTTTAACACAAAAAGGAATCGAAAAAATTGAAAAACTTGGTGTAGACCAAATCATAATCGAAAAATACGTTCGAGAAAAATAATCAAACAATATGAAAAAAATACTAGTCATAGACAATTACGATAGCTTCACCTACAACTTAGTGCACTATTTAGAAGATTTAGATTGTGAAGTAACGGTGTACCGAAATGATGAATTTGATTTAGATGAAATCGCTCATTTCGACAAAATTTTATTATCACCAGGACCCGGTATTCCTGACGAAGCAGGCTTGCTCAAAGCAGTCATTCAAAAATACGGCCCCACCAAAAGCATTTTTGGAGTATGCCTTGGTCAACAAGCCATTGGAGAAGTCTACGGAGGTACTTTGTCCAATTTAGACAAAGTGTACCACGGAGTAGCTACAACGGTAAAAACGATTGTAAATGACGAACTCCTTTTTGACGGATTAGAACCAACATTCGAAGTGGGGCGCTACCATTCTTGGGTGGTCGATGCGAATGTCCCGGATGTTTTAGAAATCACATCCATAGACGAAAATGGTCAAGTCATGTCTTTGCGCCACAAAACCTTTGATGTTCGTGGCGTACAATTCCACCCCGAAAGTGTATTGACCCCTGACGGAAAAAAAATGTTAGAGAATTGGGTGAAAAATTAGTGCTCAGTTTTCAGTATTAAGTAAACAGTCCTTTTTGAAAACAAAACTAAGAATCTTAGTTATTTACAAACTTAGTATTTCATAAAAATGAAAAACATATTAAACAGACTCATCAATCACGAAATGCTTTCGAAAGAAGAAGCAAAAAATGTATTGATAAACATATCCAACGGAAGTTATAACCCTAGCCAAATTGCCTCTTTTTTGACCGTTTATATGATGCGTAGTATTAGCATAGACGAGTTAGCTGGTTTCAGAGAAGCATTACTGGATTTGTGTATCAAAGTAGATTTATCCGCCTATAATGCCATTGATTTATGTGGTACAGGTGGCGATGGAAAAGACACCTTTAACATCTCCACTTTGGCTTCATTTGTAGCAGCAGGAGCAGGAATAAAAGTAGCCAAACACGGTAATTACGGAGTGTCTTCTATTTCTGGCTCCAGTAATGTACTCGAAATAATGGGAGTACAATTTAGTAACGACGCTTCTTTTTTAGAAAAATGTATTGACCAAGCAGGTATCTGTGTCTTGCACGCACCACTTTTTCACCCAGCGATGAAAAATGTAGGTCCTATACGAAAAGAATTGGCAGTAAAAACCTTTTTCAATATGTTGGGTCCAATGGTCAATCCTTCCTTTCCCAAAAATCAATTGGTAGGGGTTTTTAATTTGGAATTGGCGAGAATGTATGGCTATTTGTATCAAAACACCGAGGTGAATTTTACTATCCTGCATACACTCGATGGTTACGATGAAATTTCATTGACGTGTCCAACCAAAACAATTACCAAAACAATGGAAGGTATGTTGCATCCGAATGATTTTGGTGTGTCCCTTTTATCTCAAAACGAAATCGAGGGTGGAAAAACCATCGAAGAATCAGCAACTATGTTCCTTACTATTCTTTCAGGAAAAGGAACAGAAGCCCAAAACAATGTGGTTTGTGCCAATGCTGCTATGGCCATTGCAACCGTTACCCATTGCACTCCCTTAGAAGGATTTCAAATAGCGAAAGAAAGTTTGCTATCTGGCAAAGGCTTGGTAGCTTTGAACAAAGTAAAAGAGTTAAGTAACTAAAAATAGTTTAAAAGTTTAAGGTTTAAAGTGGTTGAAATAGTGCACAACTTTAAACATTAAACAAAGAAAACTTTAAACAAAAAATTAATGAACATACTAGATAAAATCATCATCGATAAAAAAAGAGAAGTCCTTCTCAAGAAATCCATCATTCCTGTTTCGCAATTGGAAGCTTCTGTGTTTTTTGAAAAACAAACCATTTCGCTTAGCCAAAAATTAAAAGAAAGTCCTTCTGGAATTATTGCCGAACACAAACGTCGTTCGCCTTCTAAATCCATTATCAATAATAATTTCACGGTTGAAGAAGTCGTAAAAGGTTATGAAAATGCTGGTGCTTGCGGAATTTCGGTACTAACAGATGGTAAATATTTTGGGGGTTCGCTAGACGACTTGCTTTTGGCTAGAGCCTCGGTAACTATTCCTTTATTACGAAAAGAATTCATTTTAGACGAATACCAAATCCTAGAAGCCAAAGCCCAAGGAGCCGATTTAATCCTACTCATCGCTGCGGTTTTAACTCGTGAAGAAATCCAATCTTTATCTGAATTTGCTAAAAGTTTAGGGCTTGAAGTGCTGCTTGAAGTGCATAATTTAGAAGAATTAGAAAAATCAATAATGCCCACTCTGGATATGATTGGAGTGAACAACCGCAACCTCAAAACCTTTGAAGTGAGTTTGGATTTTAGCAAAGAGCTTGCCTCCAAAATCCCAAATGATTTTGTCAAAGTATCCGAAAGTGGCATTTCGACTATTGAAGCGATTCAAGAATTAAAACCTTATGGATACCAAGGCTTCTTGATTGGAGAAAACTTTATGAAAACAGATAATGCAGGTCAAGCTGCCACAAAATTTATTGAAGAGCTATTAGCAATTGGCAATTAGCTTTTAGCTAACTATTAACAACTCCATATTTCCAAACCATTAACTGCTAATGGCTAAAAGCCAAAAGCTAAAAGCTAAAAACAATGAAACTTAAAATCTGCGGTATGAAATACCCTGACAATATACTCGAAGTAGCAGCGCTCCTACCCGATTATATGGGCTTTATCTTTTGGGAAAAGTCAGCACGGTATTTTGAAGGACCTATGCCTGAGTTACCCAAATCTATCAAAAAAGTGGGGGTTTTTGTCAACGAAAAAAGTGATAGCATACTAGACAAAGTAACCCAATACGATTTACAAGCAGTACAGTTGCACGGACAAGAATCGGTAGCTTTTTGTTTGGAATTAAAAAATAAATTAGGGACTAGTGTAACAATCATCAAAGTATTCTCAGCAGATGAAACCTTTGATTTTAGCGTATTGAAACCCTATGAGCCAGTTTGCGATTTCTTTCTTTTTGACACCAAAGGCAAATTACCCGGAGGTAACGGAACCACTTTTGACTGGAGAATTTTACAAAACTATCCTTCCTCAAAACCATTTTTCCTTAGCGGAGGCATCGGAATTGACGAAATAGTAGCAGTAAACGAAATTTTGAACACCCATTTACCTCTTTACGCCATAGACGTAAATAGTAAATTTGAAATAGAACCTGGATTAAAAAACATCTCTCTTTTGGGGAAAATAAAAAAATAAAAAAATGTCATACAACGTAAACGAAAAAGGCTATTATGGTCAGTTTGGAGGAGCTTACATTCCTGAAATGTTATATCCTAATGTAGAAGAATTGCGCCAACACTATTTGGACATTACCGCTACACCCGATTTTAAAGAAGAATTCAACCAACTATTAAAAGATTATGTGGGGCGTCCTAGTCCATTGTATTTTGCAAAGCGATTGTCTGAAAAATACAATACCAAAGTTTACTTAAAAAGAGAAGACCTAAACCATACCGGAGCACACAAAATCAACAACACGATTGGACAAATTTTAGTCGCCAAAAAATTAGGCAAAAAACGCATCATTGCCGAAACAGGTGCGGGACAACACGGTGTGGCCACCGCTACCGTTTGCGCCTTAATGGGATTAGAATGCATAGTGTATATGGGCGAAATCGACATTGCTCGTCAAGCGCCAAACGTGGCTCGAATGAAAATGTTGGGCGCAACCGTTCGTCCAGCGTTATCTGGCTCTCGCACCCTCAAAGACGCTACTAACGAAGCCATCCGCGATTGGATTAACAATCCCGTAGACACGCATTACATCATCGGTTCCGCCATTGGACCACACCCTTATCCTGATATGGTAACCCGTTTTCAGAGTGTTATTTCTGAGGAAATCAAATGGCAATTAAACGAAAAAGAAGGTCGCGAAAATCCAGACTATGTCGTAGCTTGTATTGGTGGCGGAAGTAATGCTGCTGGGACATTTTACCATTTCTTAGACCAAGAAGAAGTCGGTATTATTGCCGTTGAAGCCGCAGGAAAAGGCGTAGATTCAGGGCATAGTGCCGCCACGAGTAAACTAGGAAAAATGGGAATCATTCACGGTTGTAAAACCCTATTGATGCAAACCCCAGATGGACAAATTACGGAGCCCTACTCTATTTCGGCTGGACTAGACTATCCGGGTGTAGGGCCTATGCACGCGCATTTGGCGGAATCCGGTCGTGCCGAATTCTATTCCGTAACCGATGATGATGCGATGGAGTTTGGACTCGAATTGTGCAAATTAGAAGGCATCATTCCCGCCATCGAAACCTCGCACGCCTTGGCTATTTTCAAACAAAAACAGTTCAAACCCTCAGATATTGTCGTGATTAGCCTTTCAGGACGAGGAGATAAAGATTTAAATACGTATATTGACTACTTTAAATTGTAGTAGGGCGTTACCACAAGGGTCGGGCTGTACGCTATATCTCTAGGGGCGAACCCCGCCCCTAGAGGATGCCGCTCCCATCCCTAACGCAAACCCTGCAACACCACAAATGAAGTAGTCATTAACACCAAAGCACTATGCAAAAATTATTTACATACGGAACATTACAGCATCCTGAGGTGCAAGAAGATCTTTTTGGTAGAACACTCAAGGGAACCCCAGAAACGCTTTTGGGCTATCGTGTCAGAGAAATCCAAATTGAAGAAGAATTTGGTTTAATCAACTATCCCATCATCGTTGAAACCGAAAATCCTGAAGATACCATTCAGGGTATTGTGTATGACGTGACAACCAATGATCTTCAGCAAGCAGATCGCTACGAAGGAAAGCATTATAAACGTGTCGAAGTAATTTTGCAAACCAACCAAAAAGCTTGGGCTTATAGTTTGGTGGTGTAGACATAAAAACCGCAAATTCGCAAATTTTTATTCATAGAGTAAAAACAATAATATTAGAATTTGCGCCTAATACAATTTTTTAAACTTTAAAAAAAACAACCAAAGATTTGTGAATTTTATTTCATCAAGTAAAAAAAACAATTTGCGGTAAACACAAATTTAACTTTTAAGTATTACCATAAATTTCTGAATCTTTATTCAACAAATGAAGAAAAATAATTTGCGAATCTGTGGTAATAACAATTTTGAACTTAACTAAAATGTCTCATTTACAATAGATTTGAGACCAAAAAAAATAGAATTTTAGACAGAAAGAATAAACTATGAACCGAATCAATCAAAAATTACAAGAAAATAAAAAAATATTGTCCATCTATTTTTCAGCGGCCTATCCTAACTTAAACGATACCGTTCAAGTCATTCAAGATTTAGAAAAAAATGGCGTCGATATGATCGAAATCGGATTGCCTTTTAGCGATCCTTTGGCCGATGGCCCAACTATTCAAGCGAGCTCCACTCAAGCCTTGCACAACGGAATGACCACTCAAGTATTGTTTGAACAATTAAAAGACATTCGAAAAACAGTCAACATTCCTTTAGTGATTATGGGATACTTTAATCCGATGTTACAGTATGGTGTGGAAAAGTTCTGTGCTACGTGCGCCGAAATAGGAATCGATGGATTGATTATTCCTGATTTACCTGTAGATGTATATGCTGACGAATACAAAGCTATTTTCGAAAAATACGGTTTAAAAAACATCTTTTTAATCACGCCGCAAACTTCTGACGAACGCATCCATTTTATAGACAGCGTTTCGGATGGTTTTATTTATATGGTAAGTTCGGCAAGTGTAACAGGTTCGAGTGCAGGATTTGGAAACACACAAGAAGCGTATTTCCAACGCATCGCTCAAATGAATTTGAAAAATCCTCAAGTTATCGGCTTCGGAATCAACAATGCCGAAACTTTCCAACAAGCTACTCAATTTGCCAAAGGAGCCATTATTGGAAGTGCCTTTATCACCTATTTAAAGGAAAATGGAACTAGCAACATCAAAACATTCGTGGAATCCATTCGATAACTAGTCATCAAAATGCTACTAAAAAGAACCACATCCAACAATCCTGATTTTCAAAAGCTAGTCCTACTGCTGGATCAATTTCTGCGATCTAAAGACGATGAAGATCACGATTTTTATGCCCAATACAATAAAACAGATCATATTAAGCACGTGGTCGTAGTTTACCATGAAAATGAGGCCATCGGTTGTGGCGCTTTTAAAGCATTTGACGAAAACAGTTTTGAAATCAAGAGAATGTTTGTAGTAGCATCTTTCCGAGGCAAACAAGTAGCACATCATATTATAGCAGAACTTGAGCAATGGGCCAACGAACTGCAATACAACAGTTATGTACTCGAAACCGGCACTAACAATCCTGTAGCCATTGCATTATATCAAAAACTAGGGTATAAAATCATCCCTAATTATCCTCCTTATGAAGGCGTAGCTACAAGTGTGTGTCTAAAAAAAGAAAAGCAATGCTAAAGCCAACTCTTGTTACTTTACCAGAAACCCAATTAGTGGTTAAAAAAAGAAGCATGTCGTTAATCGACAATCAAACTCAAGCACTTTGGCAAAGTTTTATGCCAAGACGAGAACTCATTACCAACTGAATAGGCAACGATTATTATTCGGTTCAAAACTACAATCCGGATTATTTTGAACATTTTAATCCTTCCAAGACTTTCGAAAAATGGGCAACTGTAGCGGTGAATGCTTTTGAAAATATCCCCGAAGATATGGAGCCCTTTACCCTACCCACCGGGCTTTATGCCTTTTTTGAACACAAAGGAATGGACACAGCAATTTTTCATCAAATTTTTATGGAGTGGCTACCCAAGGCTTCGTATATTTTGGATCATCGTCCTCATTTTGAACTACTGGGCGAAAAATACAAAAATGGAGACCCTAACTCGGAAGAACAAATATGGATTCCGATTCGCCAACAATGATTCATTTCTATTATTTTGTTAATACTATGTTAAATAAAAACTAAACAATTGTTTAATTTAAACAGTTGTTTAATTTTGTTTAACAAAAAATCAAGGTGTTGAAAACCGAATTTACCGAAAAACAAATCCAGATCCTTGAAGTTGCAGAAACTCTTTTTGCTGAAAAAGGATTTGACGGCACTTCCATTAGGGATATTTCTAAAGTAGCAAAAATCAATGTTGCTATGATATCCTATTACTTTGGATCGAAAGAGCGATTACTACAGTCGCTGATTGTTTATCGAACAACAGATATCAAAACCCAACTCGAACATTTACTAGAAGAAGACCTTGAACCCATTGAAAAGGTAAATAAATTGATTGAAATTTATATTAATCGCATCAATAACAACAAGGGAATCTATCGCATTTTACATTTTGAACTCTCTTCAAAAAAAAGAGAACAAAATTTACAGGCATTTACAGAGTTCAGAAAAGGCAATCTCAAATATTTAGAATCCATCATTGAAGAAGGCCAACGTAAAGGTGTATTTAGAAAAGATATCATTATCCCATTAATAACACCAACGATTTTAGGTACCTTTTTTCATTTCCATATGAATAAAACCTACTTCGAAAATCTATTGAACTTGTCTACGGAGACTTTATATAACAATTACATCAAGACCAACTTGACAAAGCACATTCAACAAACAATTAAAGCCCTTTTGATTTATGAAAATTAGCCCACTATTTGTCTTTGGGATTTTGTGTTGGGGAACTTCGACGGTAAGCGCTCAAGAAAAAACACATCTTAAGCTAGAAGATGCTGTACAATTGGCTTGGACCAAGAGTAACGAAATATCCCTTGCTACTTCAAAAGTAGCTACCAAAAAATACGAGCTACAAGCCAGTAAAAACAATCAATATCCTGATTTAAAACTCTCAGGTCAATACCAGCACCTAACTAGTGCCAAAATTGATATGAAATCCAGTTCAGGTGGAAGCGGACTTGCAGCTGGTCCTGTGGATCGTTTACTATTAGGACAGGCTACTATAAGTCTTCCCATTTTTGCAGGATTCAAAATTCAAAACAACATCGATTTACACGATTATTTATACTTGGCAGAAACAGCAAACTCGGTTCAATCTAAGGAAGAAATTGCGCTAAAAGTCGTTAACCATTATGCCAGCTTGTACAAAGCGCAAAAGACGATCGAAATCCTAAAGGAAAATCAAAAACGTGCCAAACAACGTGTAGTTGATTTTATCGATTTAGAAAAAAACGGCATTATTCCTCGCAATGATTTATTGAAATCACAATTGCAAGTGTCCAAAATACAATTAGCCATAGACGAAGCAACCAATAATTTGAACATTGTAAACTTCTATTTGGTCAATCTTTTGAAATTGAATGCCAATACTCAAATTGAAATTAAAGAAAGTGATTTTGTAAATTTTCAAATGAACAATGTCCCTTCAGATGAGACGCCAGCTTTAGAAAACAGAAAAGATTTAGAAGCGCTACGTTTTCAAGGAAAAGCCAGCCAATATAATGTAAGGATTTCTAGAAGTGCTTACTTCCCTTCTATTACAATTTTAGGCGGATACACAGCATTAAATTTGCACAACGTAGTCACAGTCCAAAATGCGATGAACATCGGGGTTGGAATTTCATATGATTTAACCAGCTTACTCAAAAATGATGTATTGGTAAAAGTAGCCGAAAGCAAAGCCTTAGAGGTTCAAAATACCGAAGCAATCTTAACGGATTACATCAAAGTGCAGGTACAAAAAGCTATTGAAGAGTATCAATTGGCCATCAAACAAGACATAGTATATGCCGAAGCTGTAGATCAAGCTTCTGAAAACTACCGAATCGTAAAAGATAAATACGATAATGGACTCTCTAACACCAATGATTTACTGGAAGCAGATGTAGACCAACTAACTGCCAAAATCAACAAAGCCTTAGGAAAAGCCAATATCATTCAAAAATATTACGAATTACTATCCGTAACCGGCCAATTAACCCAAACCTTCAACCCATCAAAAATATAAGTACCAGTACCATGGAAAAGAAAAAAACAAATATAAAGTTCCTAATTATCTCCCTGTCTTTGCTTGTATTAGGCAGTATTTATGGTATTTACAAATACAACCATGCATTATCACATGAGGAAACAGACGATGCTCAAATAGAGAAAAACATGACACCTATTATTCCCAGAGTAGCAGGTTATATCAGTAAAGTATATGTAAAAGATAATGATTTTGTAAAAAAAGGTGATACTTTGTTTACGATAGACAAAAAAGATTTTGAAGTAAAAATTGAAGAGGCCAAAGCGGCATTGATAGGTGCTGAAGGAGGTTTTGAAGTAGCCAAAGCGGATATTGGAAGTGCTTTAGCAAGTATTTCAGTTTCTGAAGCTAATGTACTTTCTGCAGGTGGCAACATCGAATCGGCAAAAATTAGACTAGGAAGAGTCACTAGTGATTTTGCTCGTTATGAAAACTTATACAAGAATCATACAATTACCAAACAACAATACGAACAAGCATTGGCTACCAAACAAGAAGCTGAAAGTCAATTGAGAGTATTACAACAACAACAGCGCGCCAGTTCTTTTCAAAAATCGGTGATTGAAGCCAAATCAAAAGTTTCAGACAAACAAACTGAAGTAGCAGCTGCCAATATCAAAAGAGCACAAGCCGTTTTAGATGCTGCCAAACTTAATTTAACTTATACCGTAGTTACTGCTGCCATCGATGGGCAAGTATCTAAAATAGACATTCAACCAGGACAATTGGTTCAAGCTGGGCAATCCTTGTTTTATATAATAAATAATGATGAAGCGTGGGTTGTAGCGAATTTCAAAGAAACACAATTGAACAAAATGGTGATTGGTCAAAAAGTAACGATGAAAGTTGACGCTTATCCTGACTATGAATTTGTAGGGCTAATTACTTCATTTTCTCCTGCAACAGGTTCTAGATTCTCTTTGTTACCTCCGGATAATGCTACTGGAAACTTTGTAAAAACCATTCAACGTTTGCCTGTGAAAATTAGTTTAGATAAAACCAATGATGCTAATAAAATCAAACTTTTGCGTCCTGGCATGAATGTCGAAGTTGATGTCCATTTGAAATAAATAGCTGTTAGCAGGCAGACTATTAAGGACTTTTCGCCACGCACTATTCACTAAGGACTATTCACTAATTACTAAGGACTAAGAACTATTCACTAGGGACTAATCACTAAAAAAAATGGTACAATCAGAAGCTGACGATTTAATAGAATATGGTTTTAGAAGAGTAATTATTACGATTACTTGTGTCCTTTGCGCTATGCTTGAAGTGGTAGATACCACGATTGTCAATGTAGCACTGAATAACATGCGTGGTAGTTTGGGAGCAACGCTTACAGATGTAGCTTGGGTAATTACAGCCTATGCCATTGCCAATGTTATTATCATACCGATGACAAGTTGGTTGTCGCAACAATTTGGTCGACGCAATTATTTTGCGGTATCTATTATCATCTTTACCGTTTCCTCCTTTTTGTGTGGAAATGCAACCAATATATGGGAATTGGTGGCTTTTCGTTTCATACAAGGACTCGGTGGCGGAGCACTACTAGTTACTGCACAAACCATTGTGACCGAAAGTTACCCTTTGGCCAAACGAGGTATGGCACAGGCTATTTACGGGATGGGTGTTATTGTTGGGCCAACCCTAGGTCCGCCTTTGGGAGGGTATATTGTGGACCGTTTTTCATGGCCGTATATCTTCTATATCAATATTCCGATTGGGATCATCGCTACATTACTGACGCTTTCGTTTATCAAAAGTCCAAAATACGGCGCAAAATTAAAAGCCAACCAAGTCGATTGGTGGGGCATTGTGTTCCTAACTGCATTTATTGGATCGCTTCAATTTGTGTTGGAACACGGACAACAAGACGATTGGTTCAATAATTCGGTAATCGTGACGTTGAGCATTGTTTCGTTCTTTGGTTTGTTGTTTTTCATTTGGCGAGAACTCACTTACGAACACCCGATTGTAAATCTACGAGTGCTGAAAGATTCTAATTTACGCATTGGTACCGTTATGTGTTTTATCCTTGGTTTTGGATTGTATGGCTCTACGTTCATTATTCCCATTTACACTCAATCCATTTTGGGATGGAGTGCCACAGATGCCGGATTATTACTGATTCCGAGTTCGATTACTACTGGAGTGATGATGCCTTTTATTGGCAAAATGATTCAAAAAGGAGTGCCACAAGCGTATTTAGTTGCTGCGGGATTTTTTATCTTTTTTGTTTTTACGTATTGGATGCATTTGGTGATTACACCTGATTCGGGTGTCGAGCATATGTACTGGCCTTTAATCTTGCGAGGAATAGGTTTAGGACTGTTGTTTGTGCCTATCACAACGCTTTCTCTCTCTACGCTTTCCGGCAAACATATCGGCGAAGGAGCGGCCTTTACTGGAATGATGCGTCAATTGGGAGGTTCATTTGGAATCGCTATCATCACTACTTATATCGCTAGAATCAATCAAGAACATCGGGTAAATTTGATTGGTTATCTCGACAACACCTCTTTTGAAGTTCAACAAAGAGTTCATCAATTACAAATGGGATTTATGTCTAAAGGCTATGCCATGAATGAAGCCTTGTCTAAAGCATATAAAACCCTCGAAATGATGGTAACACAACAAGCCGCGGTACTTACTTTTTCGGATATATTTTTGTATTTGGGGTATTTGTTCTTGTTTTGTATTCCTTTCATTCTTTTGGTCAAAAAAGGAAAAAGCAACATCAATCCCGCCGATGCAATGCATTAACGAAAAAGCCGATTTCTAGTACTGAAATCGGCTTTTTGGTTGTATCTATTTATTCACTTTTTACTCTAGTGGAGTGCAGCATATCAAACTTCCAACCTTTGTCGGTTAAAATGGCTGTGGCGCTTTCTAGCCAATGTACTTTTCGAATGATTTTATCGTCAATGGAAATGGTTGCGTAGTTGTGATAAGCCACCCAAGCGGTTTTGTTATTGACTTTGACATCAATGATTTCAATTTTGTTTACTCGTTTTGGAATGGGTAATTTGAGTTTGCCTTTATTCAAATACTTCGCAATGGTATCGTTATTCCAGACTTCGCCGTGTTCCAAAAGCAAGAAATCTTTGGTATAAAATTTCTCAATGTTTTTAGCTTCTAGTTTTGACCAAATTTCGTCAAACGATTCTTGTACCAAATTTTGAAACTGTTTTTTGTGGGCTTCAATGGAACCTTGAGCGATTGCTATTGTAGTGAAAAATAGCATTAAAAGTAGGGTGGTATATTTTTTCATTATTGTTGAGATTATAGTATTGCGTTTATTTGTACTGGGTTTGGAACTAAATTATATCTTGTTTCCTGATTTGCCAAATCTAGCAAATACAAAACCAACTTTCTATTAGTCCAATTGTCGAAATGCGTTGTAGTAACTTTTATTTGCTGATTTAATCAATACTTTAAATTTGTATTCTTAGAAATGAAATCAATTGCAAGTTTTACTTTTTCAGCTTTTGTCAACAACAATATCTTTTTTTTATTAAGCTGTTTTTCATCAATCATAACTATTGAAAAACAAGTTTCTGAATGGTTTAAATCTGGTTCCCAATGATGAAAATCTATACTAGCATTTGAATAAGCATAGTTTGTTGAACGTTTTCCACTTGACAAAATAAGTTGTTTAAAATTTGAGGTTTCAATAAGCTTTTTCCACAATACAAAACCGAATAAAAAAACAGCTTCGTAAAGTTTTTCATTGTAGATTATCAAACCTTTCTTAAGGAATAAAATTGCAATGAAAATTACAATCAAAAAGAACAAAATCCATTCAATAATGTAATAAGATTCATCATCAACTGAGTTAAGCATGCCAAAAAACACCATTAAAGTTATAAAAGTCAAAATAATCAAATTTTGAAACTGTTTAAAATCCAAACATTTTTCTAATACTATTTCCATTTTTAATCCGAGTTTTGGAAACTAGCAACTATTTTTTTTTTTTTCCATAATAGTCGGTTAGAGAGTAAATTAAAATCTTTTTTTCGGTAATTACTAAACTACCAAACACAAAAACAATTGCCCATTAAATCAATAGCCAAAATCGTTTGTAGCGTGTTTTATAAACAGTGTTTTTTTTTTCAATAATATTCAATTTTGTATTTATACTTCTCATAACTTTCGTAACGAAAATTTAAATTATTTTCATCAATTATTTTTTGTATTTCCGAATGAACTATGTTAATCGTTTTATCATTTCCACTTCCCATAATTTGGTAGGTATAACCTTTTTTTGAATACTTATAGTTTTCAATAATTGGTTTTTTGAATTGATTACTGAAACTTATTCGTTTGATAATTCTATTCTTTTTATCAAAATAAGTTGTGTCCGTTAAAACAGTAGAGTTTTCATAATCTGGAAATTTGACAGGAAAAAACTCCCAAGAATTCGTTTTAGAAATTGCAATGCCTTTTTTCATTTTGATTTCTCGAATAAAACGAATTAAAGAATCAGACTCATATTTAGTTTGGGTTTCGATTCCTGTTTTTGGGTCATATTTATAATTTGAAAATGAACGGATTATACAAGTATCTTTTGAAACAAATTCTTCACAGTCATATTCAAAAACTCTTTTTCCGTTCTTATATTCAACAAGGTGATTAATATTTCTATATGTTTTTAAAATATCATCAAATTCTCCAAAAATTACTTCTTTTATCAAGTTTCCTGAATTATCAAATGTGGTTTTGCGTACTTTTATTAAACTATCTTTTTCGCTTTTAAATTCAATTATTGTTTTGATTTTTTGACCAAAACTTAATAAACTAAAGAGAAATATCGATAGATAGGTTGTTTTTTTTAGCATTGTGCATAATTTGAACATAGGTCTGACTGTAGCCTAACTTTTTCTTCTCCCAAATATATCCTTTTCCTTACAAAAAACATAAAAATTTTCTGAAATATTCTTTACTGTTTTTCCTTTAACTCTCGTGATTGCCCGCGTGAGGGATAGGAATAAACTACCGAAGTAGTATGTATAGCCCGACCGCAGCCAGACAAAGGGGTGAATAACACGTTTGCTATTCGCCCCTTTGGGTGGATGGGGTCACGCCCTAATTATTTTAAAAAATAGGTTATCGGGTAAAAACGAGTTGGTTGCCTTTGGATAAATTGGCATCAAAGGCATAGCCGTCGTAATTGAAGCCTTTTAGGTCGTCGATGGTTTCGGCTTGGGTGTCGATGATGTAGCGCACCATCATTCCGCGGGCTTTTTTGGCAAAAAAACTAATCATTTTTAGTTTTCCGTCTTTGTAGTCTTTGAACTCGGGCGTGATTACGGGTACTTTGAGCGTCTTCGCATCTACGGCAGAGAAATATTCGTTGCTCGCCAAATTGACAAACAGTTCGTCTTTTTTGAGTTCCTTGTTCAACGCTTCAGTCAGGGTAGTTTTCCAGAATTGGTATAAGTTTTGGCTCTCGCCTACGGGCATTTTGGTTCCCATTTCTAAGCGGTACGGCTGAATCAAATCTAAGGGTCTGAGCAAGCCATACAAGCCCGAAAGGATGCGCAAGCGGTCTTGTAACAAGGGCAATTGGTCTTCGGAAAGCGTGTAAGCATCTAGACCAGTGTAGACATCGCCATCGAAAGCGTACACCGCAGGGCGAGCATTGCTAGGTTTGAATGGGGTTTTCCAATCTTTGTTGCGCTGCCAATTCAAGTCGGCTAGTTTATCCGAAATCGACATCAGACTAGCTAGTTCTTTGGGCGTTTTGAGTTGCAATTCGGCGTGCACGATTTTGGATTGCTTTAAAAAAGCAGGCTGCGTAAAGGTTTCAACGGGTAATTCTTTCTCGAAATTTAAGGACTTGGCTGGCGATATAACAATTTTCATAACTGACTTTTCTTTGTTTTCAAAAATACAATTTGAATTTTAGATTTCCGAAGCCTAGTATTGATTTGTTTAATAACTGTATAACGTTAGCTAATTTGCCCGATTGGTTTGACTAAGTTTTCTGTTGGGTTTAGGGAATGTAAGGAAAAGTATTGTTACTATTTACTTTTTTCCCACCACTTCGTTTCGAAAATGAATACCCCATTTCAACATCTCATCTAGCAAATTATTCATTGATAGTCCTAATGGAGTAAGAGAATATTCTGTAGTAACAGGCATGGTGTCATGTAATGTGCGCTTGATTATCTTATTCATCTCTAAGGATTTTAATTCTTGCGATAACATTTTAGGGGAAATATCTGCAATATCTCTTTGAATTTCTCCAAATCGTTTATTCCCATAAGTTAAAGAAATGATTATAGGAATACGCCATTTACCCTGAATAACTTCCAAAGTATCTCGAGAAGCCATCAATTTATACTGACAAAGCTGTTCTTTATTGCTCATATCTATTTGATTATCAATTCACTTACTTTATTGTAACTACTTACCAATAGGTAACAAGTATATTTTAGTAAGCAAATTTAAATAAATTTGCATCATTATTAACTATAAAATTTTAAAAAGAATGTCAAAAAGAATGTATCAAATTGCACTAGTATTAGCAGCAGCTATATTTTCAGCTAATGTTTATTCACAAGCAAACTTGAAAAAAACGAATCAATTTACACCTCAAAATGCTGCCATCTTATTGGTTGATCATCAAAAGATGACGATGGATTGGATTTACAGCCAAGACAAAAAGAATGTAGAGAACAATTTAAGAATGCTTTCTAGAATTGGAGCTGAAGTAAATGTTCCTTTACTTGTTACCACAACCATGGAAGAACAAGTAGGTTTGACTTGGGAAGGAATTCAACAAACTGCACCAAAACAATTTGCTAATAGAATTAAAAGAGGTGGCACATTAAACTGTTTTATCGATCCAAATTTTAAAGCAGCTGTAAAAAATTTGAACAGAAAAAACCTTATCATTTGTGGTCTTACTACTGATATTTGCTTATTACATACTGTTACCACAGCTATTGAATTAGGATATAATGTAATTGTAGTAGCCGATGCAAGTGGAAGTATGAGCAAATTAGCGGATGAAACCTCTTTTGATTATTTCAGACAAATTGGAGCAAAAGTGTTATCTGCCAATGCAACTGTTACAGAATTATTCCAAGATTTCAGTACACCAGACGGACAAAAAGTAATGCAAATCAATTTGCAAGAAGTAGTTTCTAAATTAGGAAAATAAAAACATTTCAACCTTATTCAAAAATAGTCTTGTTTCCAAAACAAGGCTGTTTTTGTTTCTTATAAAAAAAATAAAATGATACAAATAATAAAAAAATCAGAGCAATTTAATGACGTAATCTTTGGTGGACGATTTTTCGCTAACAAACCCGTTTTTAATGGAAACGAGCAAACAAAACCTTATTCAAATCTTTTTTATTGGAGCAATGGTTATGTAACTGAACCTTGTGAATTTGGGTTACATCCCCACGAAGGATTTGAAATAATGACTTTTATTTTTGAAGGATCAAATGAACACTATGATACTGCAACTCAAACTTGGACTTCCTTAAATGCTGGAGATTTTCAGATTATTCAATCTAACAGTGGCATAAAACACCAAGAAAGGATCGCTAAAGGAACAAGAGCCTTTCAAATATGGTTTGACCCCAATTTTTATGAAGCGATAAAGTTAGAACCAAGTTATACAGATTATCATGGTAAAAACTTTCAACCCAAAGAAGAAAACGGAATATCAATCTTAACTTACGTTGGAAAAGAAAGTACAGCAAAAACCTTGACACCAAATTTAACCATCAAAAAACTAACTTTTGATACCCAAACTAAAATTGACTTTCCATTAAACGACAGTATGAGTTATACTTTTTATGTACTAAATGGAAAAGGTTTTGCAAATAATCAAGCCATAGAAAAAGACGATGCTATTAGAATTGTAAATACCGACAAAATAAACATAGACTTTCAAGGTGAGCTTTTTTATATAGAAACACCAACAGTATTGGAATACAAACCTATTTGGATGTAAAATAAATGTATACGATCACCAATAGTTTTTTTTAATATAAGTTTTTAAAATGTTCTATTCCTAGAATTTATATTTCATGAATAAATGAATTATTCTAGCTAAAATGTAACTTTTGGAATGTTTTTACTACTAATGGGTAATGATTTTATCTACCTCCATTAAATAGTAAGACCGTGCATCAATCATCATTTTTCAAAAAACGTATTTATTGTACTATTCTCGTAACAGTGTTCATTTGGGCGCTTTTGCTTTGGGATTATTTTCACGGAGGCGTGCCCAGTCATCATCTTTTGCAAAACAAGGACTTGCCCTCATTTTCGAATTGGTGGGGCGGTATTTTGCTTCCTTTGTTAACTTGGTTCTTGCTGTACCGCGCCCAAGTGCGAATAGAGAAAGAATCAACGAGTAGTGGTGTACCAAACAGTTTTGTGGCTTATTTTGTAGGTGCTTTGCTTTTTGGGATGGTACTTTCGGTATTCTTTACGCTGGGCAATCAAGAGGTGCCTTTTTATATGCTTATTGGCTTGTTGGTACTTGGTTTTTTCTTGCCCGTTTATCGTGCAGAATGTTTACTTGGTTTTGCAATTGGGATGACCTTTACTTTTGGAGGTGTACTTCCAATTCTTATTGGAAGTATTTTAGTACTCCTTTGCAGCGCACTGTATTTAGTACTTCGACCTATGGCACTCTTTGTTTACTCGAAAATTGCCAACCTACTTCATAAATAATACTTTAATCCGTTGATTGAAATACAAATAGGAAAGAATTAACCACATAGGAGATTCATAGAGTAAAGCTAATCAACATAGAAAAAACAGAAATAGCACTATTTCTCACATAGCCGCACTAGGTGAATATATTTCTCAAAAAAAAATAAAAATTCTATACTTCTAGCCTGCACTGAGGGATCTAAATCAATGTCGTTAAGTTAAGAGGAAAGAGAAAAATAGCGCGCAGATTCAACTGATATTAACTGATTTTTCTGTGAAAATCTGCGAAATCTGCGTGAAAATAAAAAGAGTAATTCCTTACTTAATGACATTGGAATCTAAGTGTGGTAAAAAACAATTTTACCCAACGGGTTACATTACTGAACGACAATAAAAAAAGCTTTCTGAACTAGTACTAGACTTCAGAAAGCTTTTTTATTTTTCATTCTTGGGGAACTACTCCGTTATATTGTAGCTGCCTACATAATAGTTGTTATCCACTTCAAGTGTTGATTTTTCTGTTGTACCCAAAGGCAACATTTTCCATTCGTTATTAGGTTCCAAAATTTGTGCGGTACCATTTAAAAACACTTTTACAGGGAGATTGAAATTGGCCACACTATTCGCCCAACGATACCCTAATTGATTGTTTTTAAAGAAATACTCTAACGTCGGAATGCGCGTATCACGCAAATATTGGTTAAAAACAGGGGTCAAATCTCTTCCAATTTTTTCACTCAAATAACTTTCAATTTGCTGTGTCGCCACTGTTTGATGGTAAAAAGTAGCATTCAAACCGCGCAAGATTTCACGCCATTTTTCGTCATTGTTTACCACTTGTCGCAAAGTATGCAGCATATTGGCGCCTTTGTAGTACATATCTCCAGAACCTTCATTGTTTACATTATAAACTCCAATAATCGGTTTGTCATTTTCGATGTTTTTTCGAATTCCACGAACGTAAGTGTAGCCCGCTTCTTTACCAAAGTAATACTCCAAAAACAAACTCTCCGAATAATTGGTAAAGCTTTCGTGAATCCACATATCGGCGATGTCTTTATAAGTAATATTGTTCGCAAACCACTCGTGCCCCGACTCGTGAATGATGATAAAATCAAACTTCATTCCCCAACCCGTGCCACTCAAATCACGTCCTAAATAACCGTTCAGAAATTTATTGCCATAGGTTACGCTACTTTGGTGTTCCATCCCCAAATACGGAGCCTGCACCAATTTGTAGCTGTCTTCATAAAATGGATAAGGACCAAACCAATGCTCAAAAGCCTTCAACATTTTGGGTACATCTTGAAACTGTTTTTTGGCTTTGTCCAAATCATCACGCAATACATAATACGTACAATCCAAGTCGCCTTTTTCTCCTTTGTATTTCTCAGAAAAAGAAACATAATCGCCAATATTAATGTTCACCCCATAATTATTGATTGGATTTTTAACCACCCAATGAAAGGTTTTAGTACCGTCTTTTTCCTTTTGTACGCTTTGCAAACGCCCGTTAGAAACATCCGTCAAATTGCCAGGTACATTCACACTGATGCGCATTCCCTCTTCGACTTCGTCATACATATGGTCCTTACAAGGCCACCAAACACTAGCACCCAATCCTTGACAAGACGAGGCGATAAATGGATTTCCGTTTTTATCTTTTTTCCAAGTAATCCCTCCATCCCAAGGCGGATTAACAGCTACTTTTGGCTTTCCACCATAAAATACCACAATTTCTTTTGTCGTTCCAACTTTTTGAGGAGCCGTTAAAGTGATAAAATAAACATTTCCCTCTCGCTTGTAGGTCAACTGTTTACCGTCTTGAGTGACATTGGTAATGGCCATCGGATTTTGCAAGTCAATTTGCAACACCGAATTTTCCTGAAGCACCTGATAGCGAATCGTATTCGACCCCGAAATAGTACTATCCGAAGGATTTACTTTGATGGCTAAGTGATAGTATTTCAAATCCCACCAAGCACGCTCTTTGGTAACGCTACCTCTAAGACTGTCTTGTCGGGTAAAAGTGGTTTCATTTTTATTCAATAATCCTTGGGCTTTACTGACCGAAATCGAAGTCATCAATAGAAGGATAGCTATTTTTTTCATCGGGTTTAGTTTTTTTCAAAACTACATACTTTTTTAGATTTGCAGTAAAAAAGAAACAAGAATTCCTTACATAAATTTTATTTGGAGCAGAAAAAATAGGCATTTCAGCCAGCATCGTCCCGTGATTCGCTATATCTTTTGTAGTAATGGATTTAGACCCCATCACTACAAAAGGATGCCGCTACTCCCCTACCGTCTGGACACAAATATTTTTATGTTAAAATGGCACGCAGATTAGGCAAATTATCCCCGGTTTTTGGTTGTATGTTAAAAATATTATTTATAAAACTTAATGTTTTTTCAACACTTTTTTTTAAAAGACAACAAACTTATTGGTTTAAACCCGTTCAATCTGTGTCATCTGTGGCCTATCAAAAGATGTGTCCAGACGGTAGGCTACTCCCGGGGCTATAAGGAAAGAAGGTTTTGTTTTTGTGAGGATTACAATGATTAATACCTTTTATAGCAACGGATTAAAATCCGTCGCTACAAAATATTTCGTTCCTATGGAACTTTAACCTCTATTCAAAGAGTCGTAGACTCGATACATTTTGTAAGGCTGGACTTTATCCAGTGACAACAAACCAATCTCTACTTCTGTCTCCCCTTCAACACTTCCACTACATCATTCAATTGAAACCCTTTGGCTTGCAATAAAATCAAATAATGAAAAAGTAAATCGGCACTTTCACTCAAGAACAAGTCATCGTTATCATCTTTGGCTTCAATAACCACTTCAACTGCTTCCTCTCCTACTTTTTGAGCAATTTTGTTGATGCCTTTTTCAAATAATGAAGCCACATAACTCTTCTCAGAATCGGCATTTTCGCGACGTGTTTTAATGGTCGACTCCAATTGTGAGATAAAACCATAGCTTGCGGAATTCGCTTCTTGCCAACAGGTATCAGCACCAGTATGACAAGTAGGCCCAACTGGTTTTGCTTGAATCAATAAGGTGTCACCATCGCAATCATTTTTAATGGAAACCAATTCTAAAAAATTACCACTTTCTTCTCCTTTGGTCCACAATCGCTGTTTGGAACGGCTAAAGAAGGTTACTTTTTGAGTATCTATGGTTTTTTGAAGCGATTCTTCGTTCATATAGCCCAACATCAAAACATTTTTTGTTTCAGCATCCTGAATAATCGCTGGAATTAATCCGTGAGCACTTTTAATATCTACATTCATTTTTTTTTAGTATTAAGTATTGAGAATTAAGTAGTAAGACTAAATTCTGACTTCTATAGTATTATTTTTAAGTTCTTTTTTTAGAGTCTTAATTTCTATTTCTTTGAAATGAAAGACACTAGCTGCCAAAGCCGCATCAGCTTTTCCGTCAATAAAGGTATCCACAAAATGCTGAATGTTTCCTGCGCCTCCTGAAGCAATAATCGGAATATTAACCAATTGGGATAGTTGAGCTAAAGCTTCGTTGGCAAAACCATTTTTGGTTCCATCGTGATTCATAGAAGTAAAGAGTATTTCCCCCGCACCGCGTTGTTCTACTTCTTTCGCCCAATCGAACAAGCGGATTTCAGTTGGCACCTTCCCTCCTACCAAATGCACCATCCATTCGCCTTCTATTTGTTTCGCATCGATGGCTACCACTACACATTGACTACCAAATTTCTGTGCCAAATCATTAATCAGTTGCGGATTTTTTACTGCCGAAGAATTGATAGACACTTTATCAGCACCATTTTGCAGCAATACTTCCACATCTTCAACAGACGAAATACCACCACCAACAGTAAAGGGAATATTGATAGTAGCCGCCACTTTTCGCACCAAGTCAATCAAGGTGCTGCGTCGCTCCTCAGTAGCCGAAATGTCCAAAAACACCAATTCATCTGCCCCTTCTTGTGAATAGATTTTGGCCAATTCTACTGGGTCACCCGCATCGCGTAAATCGACAAAATTCACCCCTTTTACGGTTCGTCCGTTTTTAATATCTAAGCAAGGTATTATTCTTTTTGTAAGCATAACGTTGTTTATTGTTTGTTGTTTTGGGTTAATGGTTCAATATTTCAACTACAAACCATTAACTATCAACTATGAACTTAAAATGAATTTTTCTAATTGTTTCAGCCTGATTCTTCCTTCATAAATCGCTTTTCCTATGATGGTTCCTTCACAACCTAGTTCAGCTAATTTAGGCAATTCATCGAAGGTGGAAATCCCTCCAGAAGCAATCAATTTTATCTCGCCTCTCGACTTCGCTCGAGGTGACATGCTCGATATGACATTACATTGTTTCAATATTTTTTGGTACAAATCAAAACTAGGGCCTTCTAACATTCCATCTTTCGCGATATCGGTGCAAATCACGTACTGAATACCTTTGCATTGATAATCTTGAATAAATGGAATCAAGTCTTCATTCGAATCCTCCAGCCAGCCAGAAACAGCCACTTTTTCATTGTTGGCATCTGCTCCCAAAATGATTTTATCCGAACCGTATTCAGCAATCCATTTCTCAAAAATGGCTCGATTTTTTACGGCTATGCTTCCTCCCGTTATTTGGTTGGCACCACTTTCAAAAGCAATTTTCAAATCGGCATCGGATTTCAAACCACCACCAAAATCAATCTTCAATTTCGTTTTAGTCGCTATTTGTTCCAATATTTTATAGTTTACAATTTGGCTCGATTTGGCTCCATCCAAATCTACTAAATGCAAATACTCAATTCCGTGTGCCTCGAATGATTTAGCGACTTCCAGTGGATTTTCATTATAAATAATTTTAGTATCGTAGTCACCTTTGGACAAACGCACACATTTTCCTTCGATGATATCTATTGCGGGTATTATTCTCATAGTAGCCCCCTAGCCCCCAGAAGGGGGAATTCCTATTAGGGGTAAATAGGATTTATTGTTAATTTATGTTTTGAATTATAATCATTCGAGAGTTCCCGCCACGGCAGGTTGAAGGGCTAGAAAGTTGTTTAAAATTTGCTCGCCAACATCACCGCTCTTTTCAGGATGAAATTGTGTTCCGAAGAAATTGTCTTTCTCTAAAGCCGATGAATATTCTAATTCATAGTTTGTGGTAGCAATGGCTTCTTTGCAAAGTGGCGCATAAAAACTGTGTACCAAATACATATACGCATTCTCGGCAATCCCTTTGAACAAATCCGATTTTAGATTGTAAATAGTATTCCAACCCATTTGTGGCACTTTCACTTTGGAAGAAAATTTCACTACATCCACATCAAAAATCCCCAAACCTTTTGTGTTGCCTTCTTCAGAGGATTGACACATCAATTGCATCCCCAAACAAATGCCCAAAACGGGTTGTTTTAAGTTTGGAATCAACGAGTCCAGTCCGCTTTCTTTAAGCATTTTCATTGCATAACTCGCTTCGCCCACACCGGGAAAAATGACTTTATCTGCTGCTTTAATTTCCTCAGGATTGTTGCTCAAAACTGCTTTGTATCCCAATCGTTCTATGGCAAACATAATGCTTTGAATGTTTCCTGCGCCGTAATTTATAATAACTATCCCCCCAGCCCCCGAAGGGGGAGTTGAAGTAGATTGTGTTTTATTTTTTTCCATAATTTTTAATTTCAAACTTTGTAATTCCCCCTTCGGGGGTTAGGGGGATTTTACAACATTCCCTTCGTACTTGGTAAAATCATTTTCTCTGTATCGCGTTTCACGGCTACTTTTATAGCTTTGGCGAAAGCCTTAAAAATAGCTTCGATTTTGTGGTGTTCATTGGTGCCTTCCGCTTTGATGTTAATGTTCGCTTTTGCTCCGTCTGAAAAGGATTTAAAGAAGTGATAAAACATCTCGGTTGGCATTTTACCTACCATTTCACGCTTGAATTCAGCTTCCCAAACTAACCAATTTCTTCCACCAAAATCAATCGCCACTTGTGAAAGACAATCGTCCATTGGCAAACAAAAACCATAGCGTTCAATCCCTAATTTATTACCTAAAGCTTTGGCAAAAACTTCTCCCAAAGCAATGGCGGTATCTTCGATAGTGTGATGCTCGTCTACTTCCAAATCGCCTTTGACCGAAATCTCTAAATCCATTTGCCCGTGACGCGCAATTTGGTCCAGCATATGGTCAAAAAAAGCAATTCCAGTATCGATTTTGCTTTTTCCTGTTCCATCCAAGTTCAGCTGAATGTTGATATCGGTTTCGTTCGTTTTTCTGGCAATACTAGCTGAACGAGCTTCTAATTTCAAAAACTCATAAATTGCTTTCCAATCGGTAGTTTGCAAGGCAATTACGGCGTCTAATTCTTCTTTTTTACTAGACAATTCTGCTGCTCCCAACCCTTCTTCTTGCTTCAAGAAAATGGCTTTGGCTCCTAGATTTTTAGCCAATTCCACATCGGTCAAGCGGTCGCCAAGTACAAAAGAATTCGCCAAATCATACTTAGGATTGTCGATATACTTGGTCAACATTCCCGTTCTAGGCTTGCGCGTTGGCGCATTGTCTTCTGGAAACGAACGGTCGACAAAAATATTATCAAACAAAACGCCCTCGTTTTCAAAAGCTCTCAGAATAAAATTTTGAGTAGGCCAAAACGTATCTTCAGGAAAACTAGCGGTTCCCAAACCATCCTGATTGGTAACCATCGCTAATTCATAGTCCAATTCCTTGGCGATTTTTGCCATATATTGAAACGCTTTAGGGTAAAATTCTAATTTACTCAAACTGTCCAACTGATACCCTTCTGGTTCTAAAACTAATGTTCCGTCACGGTCTATAAAAAGTACTTTTTTCATCTTGTTTTATTTTATTTAGAACTCTGTCAGGGTTTAAAACCCTGACAGAGTTAGTGCTTCTATCAATTTCTTATTTTCTATTGCTGTACCAATCGTCAATCGCAAACAATTGTCGCAAAGGGGTTGCGTAGTTCGGTTCCGAATCACGATGCCTTTGGCGATTAACTGATTGTATCTTTTGTTCGCATCGTCTACTTTAATCAAGACAAAATTCGCTTCTGTTGGGTAGACAACTTCAACAAAATTAACTTTAAGTAATGCTTTAAGTAAAAGTTCTCTTTGCGCAATAATAGAATCAATTTCTAAATCAATTTTAGCAGGTTGTTGCAAACGTTCAATTGCTCTTTGCTGCGTTAATTCATTAACATTATAAGGAGGTTTAATTTTATTCAACACCCCAATAATAGCTTCTGAGGCATAGCAAATTCCCAATCGGATACCTGCCAATCCGTAAGCTTTGGACAAGGTTTGTGTAATGACCAAGTTAGGATATGCGTCCAATTCGTTCACCCAACTGGCTTTTGTAGAAAAGTCAATATAGGCTTCATCAATAACCACTAATCCGTTGAAATTATTCAACAAATACACTACGCTTTCATCCGAAAACGAGTTGCCTGTTGGGTTATTCGGTGAACACAGAAAAATGATTTTGGTATTGGCATCCACCGCTTCCAAAATGGCTTCTACATTCGGCTGGAATTCATTGGTCAACAACACTTCTTTGTTGGTTACATCATTCAAATTCGCCAAAACACTGTACATTCCGTAGGTTGGTGGCAATGTGATAATGTTATCGATTTTTGGCTCACAAAATCCTCTAAACAATAAATCCAGCACCTCGTCGCTACCGTTTCCAAGTAGGATTTGTTTCTTTTGCAATCCTTTATTTTGCCCTAAAATCGATTTTACCGATTGTTGCTGTGGGTCTGGATAGCGATTTACTCCATTTTCAAACGGATTTTCATTCGCATCCAAGAAAATCATTTGAGCAGTGTCAAAATCTTCAAATTCATCACGTGCCGAAGAATAAGGTTTCATTTCCTTGACGTTTTCTCTAGTTATGGTGTTTATATCAAAAGTATTCATAATAAGTTTTTTATTTCTGCAAGGTTTCAAAAACCTTGTAGGTTTTAGTTAACAAATAGCAATCTAAAATATAGACCTACGAGGTTTTAGAAACTTCGCAAGACTGTAGTCTAAGTGTTACCGCATTTTTATGGGCTTGCAATCCTTCAGCCTCTGCCATTAGTTCAATTGCAGGACCAATGTTTTGAATGCCCTCAGCTGTAATTTTTTGAAACGTCATCGATTTTAAGAAACTATCCAAATTAACACCACTATAATTTTTAGCATAACCATTAGTTGGCAGAGTGTGATTGGTTCCAGAAGCATAATCTCCCGCACTTTCGGGCGTGTAATTTCCAATAAAAACCGACCCAGCATTACCAATGTTATTTACATAAAAATCTTCGTTTTTAGCGCAAATAATGAAATGTTCAGGTCCATATTCGTCAATCAAGTCTAAAGCAATCTGGTCATTTTCTACATAAATCAATTTAGAGTTTTCAATGGCTTTTGTTGCAATGGCTTTTCTTGGCAGTACTTCCAATTGCGTTTGGATTTCAGTTTCAACCGCATCAATTAAGTCTTTTGAAGTCGAAACTAAAATCACTTGACTGTCGGTACCGTGTTCCGCTTGCGACAACAAATCCGAAGTTACAAAGGCTGGAACGGCTGTATCATCAGCTACAATTAACAATTCTGAAGGTCCCGCAGGCATATCGATAGCGACTCCAAATTGGGTAGCTAATTGTTTTGCTACCGTTACAAATTGATTTCCTGGTCCGAAAATTTTATAAACTTTCGGAATTGCAGCTGTACCAAAAGTCAATCCTGCAATAGCTTGAATGCCACCCACCTTCAAAATTTTGGTCACCCCACACAATTGTGCGGCATACAAAATGGCTGGATTGATTTTTCCTTTTTTGTCTGGAGGCGAACACAACACAATTTCTTTACAACCTGCAATATTCGCTGGAACAGCCAACATTAAAACGGTCGAAAACAAAGGAGCTGTTCCACCCGGAATGTACAACCCAATCTTTTGAATCGGGCGTTTTTCTTGCCAGCAAGCAACACCTTGGGTGGTTTCTACGCTTACACGAGTGGTTTTTTGAGCCGTATGGAATTTCTCAATATTGGATTTTGCCAATTGAATAGCGTCTTGTAATTCTTGAGGAATTGATGCAATCGCCTCATTGATTTCTTCTGGACTAACTTCAAGATTAGCTACTGCTACTCCATCAAAAAGAGAAGTGTATTTGGTAATGGCTTCGTCGCCTTTTTTTTGTACTTCTTTAAAAATTTCTTTTACAGTAGCTTCTATATCATCTACTGTTTTAGTGGGTCTTTCTAAGAGGGTTGACCACGTTTCGGGTTTTGGATTATATATTTTGTTCATTATTCTATTTTTTTAACCGTAAAGGCGCAAGTTTTTTTGTTATTCTTAGTTTTTAAAAACGCTAAGTTCGCAAAGCTGTTGTCTATATTTAGTTTATACTGAGTGAATTCGAAGTGTTTTTATTTGGAATTTGGAATTTTTATATTGGAATTTCCTTTATAACACCATTTTCTCAATTGGGCAAACCAAAATTCCTTCGGCGCCAACTTCTTTTAATTGGTCAATCACCTCCCAAAACGTATCTTTATCAATAACCGAGTGCACACTACTCCATCCTTTTTGAGCTAATGGTAATACCGTTAAACTTCTCAAAACAGGAAGGATTTTACCCACTGCATCAATTTTATCATTGGGAATATTCATCAAAATGTATTTGGATCTTCTGGCTCGCAACACCGATTCGATTCTGAATTTCAAAGTATCGATGATCTTTTGAGATTCCTTACTCACTTTAGGTGAAACGGCTAAAACAGCTTCACTCTTGAAAATCACTTCAACTTCTTTCAAATTGTTTTTGAACAACGTACTGCCACTTGAAACAATATCAACTATAGCGTCGGCTAAACCTATGTTTGGGGCGATTTCCACCGATCCTGAAATTTGGTGAATATCAACCGTAACGCCTTTGGAATTGAAAAAATTAATTACTGTATTTGGGTAAGAAGTGGCGATTCGCATGCCTTCCAAATCTTTTACGTAAGTATAATTGAACGATTTTGGAACAGCTACAGAAACTTTGCATTTAGAAAAACCTAACTTTTGAATTACTTCAATGTTTTTTCCTTTTTCTACTAACAAATTATCGCCTACGATAGCTATGTCTACTACGCCATCGATAAGATATTGAGGGATATCCGAATTTCTCAAGTACAATACTTCAAGAGGAAAATTAGAGGCTTCTGCTTTTAATTGATCGATACCGTTGTCTATTGATATTCCGGCATCTTTTAGAATTTGGATGCTATCTTCGTTTAATCTTCCTGATTTTTGGATAGCAATTTTTAGTGTACTCATTTTAGTTTTTTGTTTAGATTGATAAAATTTGAGTACAACTAAGAAGGCATAAAAAAACCCGTTTGATGTACTCAAACGGGTTTTTAAATATGATGATTTACAAACATATCATTAACACATCGCTTGAGAGCAATAATGTAAATGATGATGATGTAATTGAGTGCCGAACATTGATTTTGTTTTTTTAACAGTGCAAATATATAGAAATATTATTTTAAAAAACTAATTATTTTGCAACATAGTGTTGATAAATTGTTAAATCACTGTTTTTTTAATTAAGAAACACTCGTTACAACATGCTATTAGCTAGAAGTAACGAGTGCTCCAAAAAAAAACCAACTTAATTATTTTTACAACTCTTCCGCTATTACAGTTGTGGTCCAGCAGCAACTAAACGTTTACCTTCTTCGGTATTAGTGTATTGCTCGAAGTTTTTAATATATTTAGAAGACAAGTCTTTAGCTTTAGTTTCCCATTCTGCTTTGTCTTTGTATGTATCTCTAGGATCTAAGATTCCTTCACTCACGTTTGGTAAAGCTGTTGGGATCGTTAAATTCAAGAATGGGATTTTTGCTGTTTCTGCTTTATCAATTTCTCCACTAATGATGGCATCAATAATCGCTCTAGTGTTTTTCAACGAAATTCTTTTTCCTGTTCCATTCCATCCTGTATTTACAAGATACGCTTTTGCTCCGTGTTCTTTCATTTTACCAATCAATGTTTTAGAGTACATCGTTGGGTGCAAGGTTAAGAAGGCTTCACCAAATGCTGGAGAGAAAGATGGTTCTGGTGCAGTAATTCCTCTTTCTGTCCCTGCTAATTTAGAAGTATATCCACACAAGAAGTGGTATTGTGCTTGATCTTCGTCTAAGATTGAAACTGGAGGTAATACACCAAAGGCATCTGCAGATAAGTAAATGATTTTCTTAGCGTGTCCTGCTTTTGAAGGCAATACAATTTTGTTGATGTGATAGATTGGGTAAGAAACTCTTGAGTTCTCTGTGATACTGTGATCATAATAATCAATATCTCCGTACTCATCCACAATTACATTTTCTAGCAAAGCATCACGTTTGATAGCTCTCCAAATGTCGGGTTCGTTGTTTTCGCTCAAGTCGATTACTTTTGCATAGCAGCCTCCTTCATAGTTAAATACTCCATTGTCATCCCAACCGTGTTCGTCATCACCAATCAAGTAACGTTTTGGGTCAGCAGATAAAGTTGTTTTTCCAGTTCCAGAAAGCCCAAAGAATATCGCTACATCTCCATCTTCTCCTACGTTTGCAGAACAGTGCATAGAAGCCATTCCTTTTAATGGTAGGTAGTAGTTCATCATCGCGAACATTCCTTTTTTCATTTCACCACCGTACCAAGTTCCTCCGATAATTTGGATTTTTTCGGTTAAATTGAACATTACAAAGTTCTCAGAGTTTAATCCTTGCTCTTTCCAGTTTGGATTAGTTGCTTTTGAACCATTCATTACGATAAAATCTGGCTCTCCAAAGTTTTCTAATTCATAAATAGAAGGTCTGATGAACATATTGGTTACAAAGTGTGCTTGCCAAGCTACTTCCATTACAAAACGCACTTTTAAACGAGTGTCTGGGTTAGTTCCGCAGAATGCATCGACTACATATAATTTGGGAGAAGTTGATAATTGGTTCAATACTAAATCTTTACACTCATCGTAAATTACTTTTGAAGTTGCAAAATTCACCTTTTCGTCCCAATAAATGGTATCTTTAGTTACATCATCTTTAACGATATATCTATCTTTAGGAGAACGCCCTGTAAAAATACCCGTTTTTACTGCTACTGCTCCAGTTGATGTTGTTGCTCCTTTTTCGTACCCTTTTCGTTTTGAAGAAACTTCTGCTTGATACAGTTCTTCATAAGATGGATTGTAAACTACTTCATGATAACCAGTAATCCCCAAATTGTGTAATTCCTGAATAATTTTAATATTTTTCATTGTTATGTTGTTTTAATTTTTTAACCTTATTTTTTTTTATGAATTTCTTAATTTTTGATAGTCAAATTTATGATTATTATGGTTTATAAAAACTGATATTTATCATAAATAAAAGAAAAAATCAAGAAAACGTTTTCAGCTCACACCAATGATTATAAGGGTTTTAAAGCGAAATCGTTTTCTTAACAAATTTATGCATTTATTTTAAAAATAGGTACAATAACTGATTTTTATCATGCTAATTAATTCATAAAATTGATTCATTTACACTACTTTTAATAATACTAAATTTTAACATTATGTTTGAATGGTTTAAAATATTGTTTACTCCGACCGAAGAGCCGGAGTTGGCGCAGTCGTTACTAGTTTTATTCTTAGCAATAAGCTTAGGTTTCTTTGCTGGTAAACTCAAAATTGGCAAAGTTTCTCTTGGAGTTTCTGCTGTAATGTTTGTTGGGCTCTTTTTGGGGCACTTGGGTTTTAGTATGCAGGCCGATTTAATTCAATTTGTTAGAGAGTTTGGTTTAATTTTATTTGTGTATGGCATAGGTATCCAGGTAGGTCCAACTTTCTTTTCTTCCTTTAAAAAAGAAGGCTTAATTTTCAATGCCTTAGGTATCGGAACCGTTTTCCTAGGAGGTTTACTTGCTTATCTAATTCATATCTTCGCCAATGTAAAAGTTGAAAACGCTGTAGGTTTAATGTCTGGATCTGTAACCAATACTCCCGGATTAGGGGCTGCCAAATCTACTTTGATTGAAATACAAAATCAATTAAATCTTCCTGCGGATCATTTTTCAGACCCTGCTATCGCCTATGCTATAACCTATCCAATTGGAGTATTTGGAATTATTCTTCTTATTATAATTTCCAAAAATGCCTTAAAAATTGATCTTGAAAAAGAGGTAATCTTACTCAAAAAGAAAAATAAAGATCACGAAAACACAATCGTTCGCCAAAAATGTAGAGTAACTAAACCTGAAGTTATTGGCAAAACCATCAAGCAAGTATTCAAAGAATATCACATTGCAAATGTTATTATTTCTAGACAAAAACAAAGCGGAACCAAAGTCGTTTACTCACCTTCATTGGATTCTGTTATAAAAGAAAAAGATGTTTTGATGGTGGTAGCCAAACAAAAAGACATCAACCAATTTATTGATATCGTTGGGAAAATTTCTACGGATTTATTTATTGAATCTGAAGAAGATGTGACTACAAAAATACTTAGTGTAACCCATAAAACAGCAATACATAAAACATTGGCCGAATTAGATTTATACAATCAATATGACGTGAAAGTTACTCGTGTTATTCGTTCTGGATTAGAAATTTTGGCTCAACCCTCTTTAGAATTATTTTATGGAGATACCCTGATGGTTGTTGGCAATAAAGAGGCTATTCATGAAGCCGAAAAAATCATTGGAAACTCTAAAAAAATATTGCTAGAACCCGATTTTCTCTCTTTGTTTGGCGGTTTAATTTTTGGGTTGATTATTGGTTCTATTCCCATTGTAATTCCTTCATTACCGGTTCCATTAAAATTAGGTTTAGCGGCAGGTCCTCTTTTAGCCGCATTATTTATTAGTAGATATGGCGGTGTTGGTGTAATTCATTCCTATATAAACAACGGAGCCATTCACTTTATGAAAGATCTGGGAATTTGCATGTTCTTTGCAGCTGTGGGCATCAAAGCAGGACATGGTTTTTATGATAATTTTGTAGCCAATAATGGTTGGATGTGGATTTACTACGGCTGTTTTATCACTTTTATTCCGCTAACTCTTTTGGTACTTATCAGTCGTTTTGTTTTCAAGCTCAATTTTTATCAAATGGTAGGTATTATGAGCGGCGCTTATACTGATCCTGCAGCCTTAGCATTTAGCACCAAATACTTAGATTCTGATATCCCTAATCAATCGTATGCTACCGTTTATCCCCTTGTAACCATCAGTAGAATTCTGGTCGCACAACTACTTATTTTACTTTTTGCTAGTTAAACTCATAATTCAAGTACAATAAAAAAGGATGCCAAGTTGTATTTGACATCCTTTTTTTGTGCTTTAGCTAATTTAAAATTAATCTTTGTCATCCATCTGAACGTCTGATGGAATCGCCACTGACCTTATCTCGGTATGACGAATCTCACCTCCTGTTGTTCCCGTTTGTTGTCCCAAATACACCGCCACAGCAGCAATAACAAGCGCTACATAAGTAATTAGAGTCGATTTAACTGATTTTTTGTAATTCAAATACAAAGCGAGTAAAGAAGTAGCTGCCAATACATAAAGTGCAATAGCTAATTTTTCGGCCATTTCTTCGTGTTCGTGAATGATGTCATGACCAATAGACGGCATATCCTCAACCAATTCCTCTGCTCCTTCACCTGTTCCCATACTCACTGCAGCAAAAATAGCCGCAACAATAAACAGAAAAAAAGCCGTATTCTTAACCGAATTGTTCTTCAACAACAACCCAACTACTAAAATTCCTAATCCTAAAATCGTCCCGATAATAGGAAAATGGTTCACCACAAGGTGCAAATGTGCTTCATTCATAAGTATTAGTTTTTAAGTTAATTTTTTTATTCTGCTAAATCAAAAACGCCTTTGGTTAAAATTTTAGTAGAAGCGTTTATGGCAGTATTTGGAATAATTTCGCAAAAATCTTCATTTTGTTCCCCTAAAGATACAGCTAATTTTTTGAAGGCGTACCCATTTTTATTAGTTACCAAAGTAAAAACGTAATACTTGTTGTTTTCTTTCATAATGGCTTCTGTAGGTACCGCTAATCCTTTTTTAGTATCAAAAATAATGGCTGCTTCTACGAACATACCCGTAAGTAATCTTTGCTTGGATTCGTCTTCTAAATGTCCGTGAACATTGATGGTTCTGTCATTTCCTTCAATTGATTTACCTACCAAATGTACTTCGGCATTGAACATTTCCTTAGTGGCTTCGGGAACGGTAAATTTGATTTTTTGCCCTTTAGTTACTTTCAAAATGTCTTTTTCAAACACAGCTAATTCTAAGTGCAAGTGATCTGTATCTACAATTTCTAGAATGACATCTTCGGGCGCCATCAGCATTCCCACATTAGCATTCATAATCACAATATCTCCAGAAATAGGAGCGTAAATAGTTATTACCGAGGTGAATTTGCCTTTCTCTACCTGAACCGGGCTAATGTGCATCAAAATTAGTTTTTGTTTCAAGCTCTGATACGTCGCCAAAGCCCTTTTGTACTCGCTTTCCGCCTTGAAATAATTCTTTTGAGAGGTTATTTTTTCATCATACAAGGTTTTTTGTCGTACAAACTCAGATTTGAGGTACTTTAACTGTTCGGCTACTTCTAAATATTCTTTTTGAATATCAATAAAAGCTGTGTTTTCAAGAGTTAATAATGCTTGCCCTTTACGAACTCGATCTCCCACCAAAAGCTGCGTACTTTTGACGTAACCTCCTATAAAAGTGGTGACTTTCGCTCTATTTTGAGGCGGAACATCAATCTTGCCAGACACTTTTATGGTTTCGTCAAAATCTTTCATAACAGGGCTACTAATCACCATTCCAGCCGATTGAAATTGTGCCTGAGTAACTCTAACCAAACCATCGTCTTCTGTTGTTGCTGGTGTAGTTTCTTCTTTTTTACAGCCTATAAAAAGCAGTGTAAGCACTAATATATACAGTTGTTTTTTCATAATCTAAACTAATAATTAAGGTAGTGTAATTCTAATTGATTGCTGTTGAATTGCAGCACAGCTTCTACATATTCTATTTTTATCGCCACAGCATTTTCTAAACTCTGAATGTATTGAAAAAAGTCAATTTCTCCATTTTTATAGCTGCTATTCGCCACTTTGATTATTTCCTCAGATAATTTTTTCCCAGTAGCATTGTAATAATTGATGCTTTCTTGGTACTTGGCAATTTCATTTTGCTGTTGACGGATAAATTGCGTCATTTTTTGTTCTTGATTAAGTTTTTCCTCTTCCCAACTTTGCGATTCTAATTGTGCTACTTTGGTTTTGGAAACATTTCCTGTGAACAAAATAGGAACCGCAATACCTACTTGAAAGCCATACAAAGATTGTGAGAGACCGTTATTTCGTCCCTGAAAATATTCCAAATTCAAATCGGGTAACCAATGCTGTTTTTGCAAAGCAATTTGGTTTTTATAGGTTTTGCTAATACTTTCTAAATAAGCAGTATGTAAAGCTTTATTTGAAGTAGTATCCAAAGCACTAATTGGCAATAATTCTTTCTCAAGAATGCTTATTTTTTCATCGGATTGTACCAAAGCTTGCAAAGATTCGTATTGTGCTTTTTTCTCAAAATTGATTTGTGTGAGCTTGGTTTTAATTTGTCTGTATTTCGATTGGGCTGTAATTTTTTCTAAATAATTGGTTTCGCCCAATTCAAAACGACGGTCGCTGGCTTTAGAGAAGTTTTGATACAAACTATCCAAATAAAAATACAAACGTTCCTGATGTTGCCAATACACGATTTGCTCATAAGTTTTGGCTACTTGCAGTGAAAGTTTATTTTTTTGAAGCTCATAATTGGCTTTCTCTTTCTCAAATTCTGAGGTATTTGCTTTCTTTTGCACTCCATAAACGGTAGGAAACAAAAAGCGTTGTTGTACTCCGAAAACTTTTAGCGGTAGATTATTCAAGGCCAAATTATTTTGGTCATATGAATAATACAGATTAGTTTTTTCGAAAGTAAAACTGCTTTTAATGTTCTCTTCCATTTTATTGACTTGCAATGCTGCAGCCTTAATGCCTTTGTTGTTTTCAATAGCTTTGGCTATTACCGCTTCTCGTGACATATTGGTGTTTTGAGCAAATCCAAAACTACTAGCCAACAAAAGTAAAACAGCGGTAAGGTGATTTTTGCCTTTTTTCAATTTTGGTCTTTTGAATTCTTTTGAATCAAAAACTTTAAAAAGAATCGGTAGTACAATTAATGTCAATACCGTAGCTGTAAAAAGTCCACCAATAACCACGGTGGCCAAAGGACGTTGCACCTCTGCTCCTGCCGATGACGAAATTGCCATAGGTAAGAAACCTAAAGCAGCAGCGGCAGCTGTCAATAGTACTGGACGCAAACGGTTGGTAGTTCCTTTCAAAATTAAGGCATTCATATCGGTCATTCCTTGATGTTTTAGTTCTTTAAAATGTTCAATAAGCACGATTCCGTTCAATACTGCAATACCAAAAAGGGCAATAAAACCAACCCCTGCCGAAATACTAAAAGGCAAATCTCGTATCCATAAAAATAAAATGCCTCCCACGGCCGATAATGGAATCGCCGAATACACCATCAAAGCTTCCTTCATTGAGCCAAAAGCAAAATGCAATAATAAAAATATCAAAAGTAAAGCAATAGGCACTGCTATGAGCAATCGGGCTTTGGCACTTTCTAAATTTTCGAATTGCCCGCCGTATTGCACATAATATCCCGCGGGTAGCTTAATTTGCGTATCCACAATTTTTTGAATATCAGTCACTACACTTTGTAAATCTCTATTACGAACATTGATTCCAACTACAATACGTCGGTTGGTATTGTCACGGGATATTTTGGCTGGACCTTCGGCATAATCAATTTTAGCTAACTCATTCAACGGGATTTGGCTCCCATCAGGGATAGAAACATACAAGTTTTTTAAATCCTCAATACTTTTTCTATCGGTTTGGTCTAAACGAATCACCATATCGAATCGTTTTTCGCCTTCAAATACATTTCCAACTACTTTTCCAGCGAAGCTCAGCGCGATGGCATCGTTCAAATCTTCAATATTCAAACCGTAGCGCGCAATTTTGGAGCGGTCGTATTGTACATACATTTGAGGCAAACCTTCTGTTTTTTCAATGATAACATCAGAAGCGCCAGGTACTTTTTTGATGGCGCGTTCTATTTCGTGCGCTTTTCTAGCCAAAACATCCAAATCGGTTCCGAAAATCTTAATTGCCACATCAGAACGTGTTCCAGAAATCAACTCATTAAAACGCATTTCAATAGGTTGTGTAAACTCGATTTCCATATTCGGAATTTGAGCATTTAAGGCTTCTTTTATCTTATCAGCCAATTCATCTTTGGAAGTGGCAGAAACCCATTCTGATTTAGGTTTTAGTTTCACAATAATATCACTTTCCTCCATCGACATTGGATCGGTTGGGACTTCGGCAGCACCAATTCTAGATACGACTTGCTCTACTTCTGGGAAATTCTTCAATATAATTTTCTCCATTTTAGTAGTCGTTTCGATGGTTTTGGTCAAAGAAGTTCCTGTTTTTAAAACGGGTTGAACCACAAAATCCCCTTCGTCTAAAGTCGGAATAAATTCTCCTCCCATGGTGCTAAATAAAACAACAGCAAACATCAGTAAAGCAACTGCACCGTACATTACTTTTTTAGTATTATTTAAAGCCCATGTAATAACGGGAATATACCAAGAATTTAATTTACGAATGAGCTTCTCAGAAATTGAGTTTGGATTTTCTCTTGTTGGTTTTAAAAACATCGAAGCTACAACAGGAACATAAGTAAAACAGAAAATCATCGCACCCAATAAAGCAAAGCTAAACGTCATTGCCATTGGCTTGAACATTTTTCCTTCGATGCTTGACAAAGACAAAATCGGAATGAAAACTATCAGAATGATTAACTGACCAAAAATGGCAGAATTCATCATTTTGGAAGCGCTTTTATAGGTGATTTGGTCAATTTCAATTTGGCGATTTTCTTTGTTTAATCCCGCCAAATGTGCCGAATTTTGAGCAATTTGAAAGGCAATAAATTCGACTATGATTACTGCTCCATCGATGATAATTCCAAAATCAATGGCACCCAAGCTCATCAAATTGGCATCGATTCCGAAAATATTCATAAACGAAATGGCAAACAGCAAACACAACGGAATCACAGAAGCCACGACCAATCCAGAACGCCAATTTCCTAGCAATAAAACCACTACAAAAATTACAATCAAACAGCCTAAAATTAAATTCTCGGCTACTGTAAAAGTGGTTTTACCAACAAGTTCACTACGTTCTAAAAAACCATTAATATAAACGCCTTCCGGCAGTGATTTTTGGATTTCGGCTACTCTATCTTTGACATCACTAATGACTTGCTTAGAGTTGGCTCCTTTGAGCATCATCACTTGTCCAAGTACCTTCTCTCCTTCTCCATTTCCAGTTATCGCTCCAAAACGATTGGCATGACCAAATTGCACTTTGGCAACATTTTTAACCAAAACTGGTAGACCATTGGTGTTTTTCACCACAATGTTTTCAATATCCTGAATGCTATTGACTTTTCCTTCGCCACGAATGAAATAACTTTGATTCGTTTTTTCGATATAAGCCCCTCCGGCAATGCTGTTATTCTTCTCTAAAGCGGTAAAAATTTCAGTCAAGCTACAATTCATCGCCTTTAATTCCGAAGGACGAATACTGATTTCGTATTGTTTTAAATAACCACCCCAAGTGTTGATTTCGACCACTCCATTAATTCCAGACAATTGTCGTTTCACAATCCAATCCTGAATCGTTCTTAAATCGGTTATGGTATAGTTGTTTTTAAATTGGGGTTTCACCTCCAAAGTGTATTGATAAATTTCACCCAATCCAGTGGTAATTGGTCCCATTTCGGGTGTACCAAAACCTTCGGGGATTTTTTCGGAAGCCGCTTTTATTTTTTCGGCGATTAATTGACGAGGTAAATAAGTTCCCAAATCGTCATCAAAAACAATGGTAACGACTGACAATCCGAATTTTGAAATCGAACGAATTTCTTTAACGCCAGGTAAATTGGCCATTTCTATCTCAACGGGATAGGTGATAAATTGCTCAATATCTTGGGTAGAAAGATTACGTGAAGTCGTAATAACCTGTACTTGATTATTGGTAACATCAGGAACAGCACCAATAGAAATTTGGAAAACAGAAAATAATCCAAAACCAAATACACCCAGTGTAAACAACAGTACAATGAGTTTATTTTGGATAGAAAATGCTATGATTTTATTCAGCATACTAGTAAATTAAAAATTAGACGTTAGAATTATTAGACAACTAATAACTCACGAAATAGTACCTATCAAAAAGATAAGAAACAACGAAATAACTTTTAAACTAGTTTAGGCGGCTGCCAAATAGAAGTAAAAACATTAGATACATACCATTCTTTATAAATCGGAAGTGGTTGATTTATATTAATTTGTATAGGTTTTTTTAAAGTAAAAACAGATTGAGTTTCCGTAAAGGCTAAGACAACCGTATCAAGATTAATAGTCTGGCTTTTAAACGGCAAATTTTCATGTTTATCGTGCCCATCAGTATCGGCATGTTTGTTGAGATTATTGTAGTGACTTATGGTAAAATCGATAAAAGAAAAAGCTTGTTCTTGATTGTGATTTTGATGCTCTAAATAATGTTGGATTAAATTAGGAATTTTGAATAACTGCCCAATTTCTGTGTTGGAATACACAAAAACAAATAAAAACAAAAGGGTCGTTATTTTTTTGACAGACATAAATAAATACTTCAAAAGGATATAGCTCCAAACTATAGCACAAAAATAAGAAGTAAATATATGAAATATCTTAAGAATGGCTTAAAAGAGCTTAATAAAAATATAAGACTACTTGGGTTCCTTTTCCAGTTTCACTGATAATTTAAACGTTCAATTAGATACTAATGAAATAAAAAAAATCATAATATCTTATGTTTCAAAATTATTGTACAATCACAAATCCACTTTCTCATAGGTGAAATTCCAAAGGAGTTACTGTTTTTTTGACAACTAATCCTAGATATTCAACTTTGAAAGTAGAATCACATTTGACTTTCCTTACCAAAAAAAAGCCCCAAATAATGTTCAATTATTTGGGGTATTTTATTGTAATAATTAACCTTTATATATCCATTAATTCAATTTGAGAATCACAAATAATGAAGTAGAAGCAATAAACATCCATAAAAACACTCCTTGTAACAAAGGTTTTACGCCAACTTCTTTTAGTTTGCTTATATTTAAACCTGAACCTATTAGAAATAAAGTAACTGTTAATCCTAGTTTAGCAATAGTTACCAAATATGGAGCGACAATAGCAACTGAGGAAACATAAGTATTTACAACTAAAGCCAAAATAAATAAGAAAATAAAATATGGAATTTTTACTTTGCTTTTTCCATTTTTAAACAAATAAGAAGACCCAATAGCAATTGGAATAATCCACAAAGCTCTAGCAAGTTTTACTGTAGTTGCCATTTGCAAAGCCTCCGTCCCAAATTTATTAGCAGCTCCCACAACAGAACTAGTATCATGAATAGCAATGGCGCACCACAAACCAAAATCATGCTGCGAAAGTGACAACCAATGTCCAATTGCTGGAAACAAAAACAAAGCGACAGAATTTAAAATGAAAATAACCCCTAATCCAACCGAAGTTTGATTTTCATTCGATTTGACAACTGGAGCAATTGCTGCAATAGCACTCCCTCCACAAATGGCTGTACCACATGAAATCAAATGAGATATTTTTTTATCAATACCCATCCATTTCCCAATAAAAAAACCTAAAATCAGGGTAGAGAAAATCGAAACCACTGTGAACACAAATCCTTCTTTTCCAGCAGCAATAGCACTATGCAAATTCATTCCAAAACCTAGCCCAACGACTGATATTTGTAGCAATATAGAAGTAGCTTTATGGTTGAGATGCAAAAAAGGATGTCCAAACAGATTAGCAATAACCAACCCTATTACTAATGCAACGGGTGGAGAAATTATAGGAAAAGCAACACATGAAACTAGTAGTAAAACAAATATAATTTGTTGTGTTGTTCTACTCAATTGAAAAAAATGTGTTTTTGGTATACTATTATTATTTGATGTGGTCTCCATTGTGAAGTAGTTTAAAATTACTTTACAAAGGTCTGACGAATGCATTTAAAAAGCCAATACCAAAAAACGATTGATTATAACAAGAAGTTATAGTGTTCTGAAATATTCCGAATAAACAATTCCGATAAAGTATCTGATTTACCAACTAAAGTTATGGTGTAAAAAAAACGCTCAATGACTAAATTCTCTACATCTAAAATAATTAATTCTTTGTTTTTCAGCTCTTTTGATACCGCATGAATCGATATAAATGCGAAACAATCCGAATGCAATAAATAAGACTTAATACTTTCTGTACTACCTAATTGCATTTCAATTTGCAAATCGGATAATTTGACATTTTGTTGTTTTAGGGCGTATTCAATAACTTCAAGTGTTCCAGAACCTCTTTCTCGAGTTACCAAATGAAGTGTTTTTAAGGTTGCAATAGCGATTTCATTAGTTTGTGCCAAAGGATGATTGGCTCTACAAACCAATACCAATTCATCTTTCAAAAAAGGAACATATTTAATCGACTGATTTTTAGACTGCCCTTCTACTACTCCAACTTCAATTTCCTTGTTGAGTAATGCATTTTCTATTTGCTCTGTATTTCCATTAATCAAATGAATACTTATTCCTTTTTCTTTTTTGTGAAATCGAGCTAAAATTGGAGAAATAACATATTGCGAAAGTGTTGTGCTTGCTCCAAGTCGCAATAATCCTTGGCGTTTGGTCACAAAAGAGCTCATATCAAACTCAATCTCACGATAAATATCAAAAATAGATTTGGTATGTTGCAACAAAAGATGACCAGCTGGTGTTAAAGCAATTTTAGAACCATTTCGTTCAAAAAGCTTCGTTTTGTAGGTCTCTTCTAGTTCTTGAATGTGTTTTGAAACGGCTGGCTGACTAATATACAATTCCGCAGCCGCCTTAGTAAAATTAAGTCGAATTGCTACGGTATAAAATACTTTTAACCTAAAATCCATCTGTTACATTTAAAAAATTCTATTTAAAACTATAATAGCCCGTGATATTTACGCACAAACCATTCTGTTGACAAACAAATTGCAATCAAAATTAAAAGCCAAATCCAATCAATCAAAGGTGATTTGATGGCATTATCTTTTTCAATCGCTTTGTACGATTCATCTGCAAGCAATTGCTGTATCAATTGTTCAACTTGTGAAGGAAGAAATACTTTCCCTTTCGTTTGCTCGGCCAATTGGGATAATTTGGTGTAATCAGGAGCAACAAATTGTTTTTCGATATCAAAATCTAGAATTTCAAAACGCCCTGAATAACTGGTTTTGGTATTCAATTCCTTTACAGTAAAGGTATAACTTCCAGCGGAAAGTCCATCTAAATTAACTTGATATGCATTGGTTCCTTTAAGCAAATCATAATTTTTGGTTTGCTTATTTTTTACATTTGTGACAGAAATAGTTAGTCGCGCATTGTCATCAAACTCATAATTTTTATTAAAAAACTGAGCGGTAATAGCAATTGCTTCTCCTGAATTATAAAAGTTCTCGTGATTAACAACCAATGATTTTTTTGAACTATTAGAAGCTAAAAACTGAATGGTTTTATCGATAAAAACATCATATTTTTCAAATGATTGCTGGTCCACGTGGGATTGTAATCGCCATTTCCAGCTATTTTCTCCTAACAAATACGCAGCTCGTTTTCCGCCTGTTTCAGTAAATGCTAACAAAGGTAAACCTGTATCTAAACTTCGTATTTTGGAAGAAAGTAAAACCGTAACATTCTCTTTCGCGGTAATGGTACCAAAAGGATGTGCCAAGGGAGGAAAACTTTCAAAACCTATATTTTCCAAAGCAAACAAATTGAATTTTGTATTGAATGACGGTAAGAAATCTTCTTTTTGATTGGTGACTTTAAAATCCAAATCATTTTGTTGTTGATTCAGAAAATTAAAATCTGTCGTCATTCCTGTAACCACTAACGTATTAATACCAGCGGCTTTAGCACCATCAAAAATAGATTTGAAACTTGCATTGGGTTGGTATAAAACCAAAACATTATAACCTGACAATGATTTGATTTCTTGAGGCTTAACAATGCTCACTTTACGTTGTGCATTAGTTTCAATAGCGCGTTTAAACGCGCTTAAATCAGGATGATTAATTGCCGAAACCAATCCAACTGTCGTTTTTTGGTCCAATACTTCAACAGCAAAATTCTTGGTGTTATTGTAATTGTTTTTTTCTTTTACACCAGCAGTAATGTTGGCTTTGAATAAATGCAAGCCAATTTTATCAGCAGGTAAAAAAACGGTAACTGTCGCGGTTCTTTGTCCAGCAGTAAAACTTACCGCTTGTTTTAAAATTGTATTTTTTCCTTCTGAAATTGAAAAGTTAGCCGTACTCAAACGCTTTCCAGAATATTGAACAAAAACTTCTACTGGGAATTTATTCTTGTAAAATGCATATTTGTTGACATTCAACTGACTGATTTTTAAGTCAAAAACAGCAGTGGTATCCCCTAGAACTACAGGAAAAACACTATTTTCTGAATCAAAACTATAAACATAGTCATCTCCAGAAGTTTGGTTTCCATCTGTAAGTAACACTGTAGGGTAACGAAGATTTTTATTCAAATTCTTTAACTCTTTGGCTACAACATCCAACTGTGTTTGTTTTCCTTTAAAATTAAAGATATCTGATGGTTGCAACGTCGCATCAAACAAAAAAGGTTGTACCTCAAATTTATTTTGCAAGTCTTTATTGGAAACCAATGCTTCATACACTTTTTCGGCTTGTGCATTAGCTTTCAAAAAAGAAATTGAGCTAGAATTATCGACAACGATAGGCAATGGTGTTTTGATAATTACTAATTCTGTTCTACTGATGATAGGATTTATCAATAACAATAGAAGACCAAAAATTGAAGCAAAACGCAAAAAAGCCAAAAGCCAATACACTTTAGATTGACTTTTGGCTTTATATAGGTATTGAAAATACGACAAAACAGCAGCTATAACTATTGAAAGAATCAGTAATAGAAGGGTGTTTGTTGTCATATTTTAATTATAATTGAGCATATTCTATCAATATTCTGGGTTGTTTCAGATTCAATACTGAGTACTAAAATCTGAATACTGAATACTTTTTTAGGTAAGCATTCCACCACAAACGTTCAATACTTGACCTGTAACGTAAGCGCTCATATCTGAAGCAAAGAACAAACAAGCATTGGCAACATCATCAGTAGAACCTCCGCGTTTCAATGGAATACCTTCTCTCCAACCTTTTACTACATCTTCACTTAATTTTGCAGTCATTTCGGTTTCAATAAAACCTGGAGCAATTACATTGCAACGAATATTACGAGAACCCAATTCAAGTGCAACCGATTTTGAAAAACCAATCACACCCGCTTTTGAAGCAGCATAATTAGTTTGTCCCGCATTTCCTTTTACCCCCACAACAGAACTCATATTGATAATAGAACCTGAGCGTTGTTTCAAAAATGTTTTTTGAATTGCTTTTGTCATATTAAACACAGATTTCAAGTTAACATCAATAACTTGATCAAAATCAGCCTCCGACATACGCATTAACAAGTTGTCTTTTGTGATTCCAGCGTTGTTAATCAAAATGTCAACTGTTCCAAAATCAGCCAAAACAGCATCAACAAATTTTTGTGCTTCTTCAAAATCAGCTGCATTAGACTGATAGCCTTTTGCTTTGATTCCCATTGCGTTTAATTCATTTTCTAAAGCTTCTGCAGAGGCAACAGATGAACTATATGTAAAAGCAACATTGGCTCCGTTTTTTGCAAAAACTTCAGCTATTCCTTTTCCAATTCCACGACTTGCACCAGTAATTATGGCAACTTTTCCTTCTAGTAATTTCATTTTTAGTCAATATTTGTTTTTCGAAAATGGTTCACTCAATTTCTTCTTAATTTCAGAAAAAGCTGATTTCACTTTCAAAAGATTAATTATTTTCAAGAACTATATAATCTTTTAATAGGTAAGTATCAAAAGTATTTTTGGAGTGCCAAATATAAGATATTTCCTTTTTAAAAAAAATTAACCTCCACTATAACCATCATTGCCATACAAACTACAAAAAAAGTGGCTTGCACCACTTCTTGTTTTGAATGTATTATTTTTCTTTTCTTCTTTTACGCTCTGCTTTTATCATCGATAATTCACGACTGGTTTGTCCAGCCACAGAGGTATTTTCTTCTGCACGTCTGATTAAGTACGGCATTACGTCTTTTACTGGACCAAAAGGCAAATATTTTGCAACATTAAATCCGTTTTCGGCAAGATTGTAACTGATGTTATCGCTCATTCCATACAATTGACCAAACCAAATTCGGTTATCATTGCTTTTGATACCCTTTTTTTCCATCAAATCCATCAATTTATATGTACTCAATTCGTTATGCGTTCCTGCAAAAATCGACATGATTTCCAAATGCTCCATCATATAGGTCACCGCCGCATCATAATTCTCATCAGATGCCTCTTTTGACGCACAAATAGGCGTTGGATAATTCATTTCTTGAGCTCGAAGATTTTCTTTTTCCATATAAGCACCACGAACCAATTTCATTCCAATAAAAAACTGATCGCGTTTAGCTTCTTCGTGTATTTTCTTCAAATAATCCAAACGATCCCAGCGGTACATTTGTAATGTATTGAAAATAATCGCTTTTTCTTTGTTGTATTTACGCATCATATCGGTAACCAAATCATCTGCTACATCTTGCATCCAGCTTTCTTCAGCATCAATAAGTAAAGCGACATCTTTAATGTAAGCTTCTTTACAAACAGCATCAAATCGTTCAACAACTTTATTCCATTCTATAGTTTCTTCATCTGTCAAAGGCTTTTTCTCACCTAATTTTTCATACAAAGCCAATCGCCCTAAACCAGTAGGTTTAAACACAGCAAAAGGAATGGCAAGTCTTTCCTTAGCAAATTCAATAGTCTTTAAAGTCATTTTTAAAGCAGCATCAAATTGCTTCTCTTCTTCTTTTCCTTCAACAGAATAATCCAAAACAGAAGAAACTCCTTTGGTATACATTTTATCAACAACCGTCAAACAATCATTTTCGTTAACGCCACCACAAAAATGATCAAAAACAGTAGCTCTAATCAAGCTTTCTACTGGTAAATTAGCTTTAATAGCAAAATTTGTAACCGCAGTTCCGATTCTTACCAAAGGTTCACTTGCAATCATTTTAAACAAAAAATAAGCTCTATCTAGCTCAGTATCACTTTTTAAAGCAAAAGCAACTTGTGTATTATCAAAAATATTTTTCATTATTTGTTAAATTTTAATGCAAATATAGCTAGAGTTTTGAATTCTATTAACTAAAAAATGTCTTATTTTGCCATTCAAATAATTTGAAGATCATGCAAACTATTATAGCCAATAACTATCCTATTTATTTTAATGAAACTGCATACGAACATTTGAATCTCTTTTTAAAAGAAAACAAATATTCTACTATTTTCATCATTGTAGACAGCAATACAAACGATAGTTGTTTACCTAAATTTTTACCTTATTTAGAAACCGATTTAACTATTGAAATCATTGAATTTGAAGCAGGTGAAATCAACAAAAACATTGAAACCTGTATTGAAATATGGAATGTCTTGACCGAATTAGGTGCGGATAGAAAATCGTTAATCATCAATGTTGGCGGTGGTGTGGTTACTGATTTGGGCGGTTTTGTAGCTTCAACTTTCAAACGTGGAGTTGATTTTATTCATGTTCCTACGACGCTTCTTTCTATGGTTGATGCCTCTGTGGGCGGAAAAAACGGTGTAGATTTAGGTAATCTAAAAAATCAAATAGGTGTAATTAATGTACCCCAAATGGTATTAATCGACACTGCTTATCTTGAAACGCTTTCTCAAAGCGAAATGCGTTCAGGTCTCGCCGAAATGCTAAAACACGGATTGATTTATGATAAAGAGTATTGGGAAAAGTTTTTAGACCTAACTTCGATTGATTTTGCTGATTTTGACACGCTTATTCACCGTTCTGTAGCCATCAAAAACGAGATTGTAATGCAAGATCCTACCGAAAAAGGTATTCGTAAAGCTTTAAATTTCGGTCATACTTTGGGGCACGCCATCGAAAGTTATTTCCTTGAAAGCAAAGACAAAACGACTTTATTGCACGGGGAAGCTATCGCGATAGGAATGATTTTAGAAAGTTATATTTCATTGAAAAAAGGGCTAATTTCAACAGCTGAATACCAACAAATAAAACAAACGATAAATAGTATCTACGATAAAATTGTTTTTGAAGAAAATGATCTTGATCCAATCTTAGAATTATTGATTCACGATAAGAAAAATGAATACGGAACCATTCAATTTGCCTTAATTGAAGGTATCGGAGCTATAAAAATAAATCAATTGGTTGAAAACGAATTAATTCTTGAGGCCTTTCAAGATTACAAATCTTAATCTTTTTTTTTAGTAAAAAGGATTGCATCACGTATATATTATTTTTTACATTTGCAGCAATGAAAAAAAGTCAAAAAAATACCAACAGCAAAGGAAGTAAAAACAAGCAAGAACGATTTTTAATTAAATCTTTCCACCGTTTTTATACCATGATTGGTTGTTTTAATTTTGACCCTTTTCAATACATAAAAACGGAGAACGAAAAACTACAGATTAGATACGCTAACATTAGGGTTTGAATAGGAATTAATTTAGTTGAAACGCTTAATTAATTTTTATAAATTGTCAAAACTAATGAATACAAAATATTCGGATTTAATCAATCAAACCTATTACTTCCCTCAAGAAGAATTCAAATTAAACAAAGACAACCTACAATTTCACAATATTGATTTGATGAAATTGGTAGAAAAATATGGTACCCCTTTAAAATTCACTTATTTACCTCAGATTTCGAATAACATCAACAAAGCCAAAAGTTGGTTTCGTAAATCAATGGAAAAAAACAAATACGAGGCTAAATATTACTATTGCTATTGTACCAAAAGTTCTCATTTTGAATACATTATGAATGAGGCATTCAAAAACAATATTCATATCGAAACGTCATCCGCTTTTGATATTAATATTGTTGAAAATTTGCTTGAAAATGGTAAAATTAACAAAAGTACTTATGTAATTTGTAACGGATTCAAAAGAGATCAATATGTTGAAAATATTGCTCGATTGATTAACAACGGACATAAAAATACCATTCCAATTATCGACAATTACGAAGAATTAGATTTGTTGCAATCGCAAATAAAAAACAAATTCAAAATCGGAATTCGTATCGCTGCCGAAGAAGAACCAAAATTCGAATTTTACACTTCGAGATTAGGCATTGGATACAAAAACATTGTTCCTTTTTACAAAAAAGAAATCAAGGAAAATAAAAAGTTGGAACTAAAAATGTTGCACTTTTTTATTAATACAGGTATCAACGACAATGCTTACTACTGGAACGAATTAGTAAAATGTATCAAAGTATATGTAGCATTAAAAAAAGAATGCCCTACTCTAGATGGTTTAAACATTGGCGGTGGTTTTCCAATCAAAAATTCATTGACTTTCGAGTACGATTATCAATACATGATTGATGAAATCATTAATCAAATTAAGATTGCTTGTGAAGAAGCCGAAGTAGATGTTCCAAATATTTTTACAGAGTTTGGTTCGTTTACAGTTGGAGAAAGTGGAGGCGCTATTTATCAAGTATTGTATCAAAAACAACAAAATGATAGAGAAAAATGGAACATGATTGACTCTTCATTTATCACAACTTTACCAGATACTTGGGCGATTAATAAGCGTTTTATAATGTTAGCCATTAACCGATGGAATGACACTTATGAAAGAGTATTACTCGGAGGAATGACCTGTGATAGTGATGACTATTACAATTCTGAGCAAAATATGAACGCCATTTATTTGCCAAAATATAATAAAGAAAAACCACTTTATATTGGTTTCTTTAACACTGGGGCCTATCAAGAAACCATAGGTGGTTATGGCGGATTACATCACTGTTTGATTCCACAACCCAAACATATTTTGATTGATAGAGATGAAAATGGAATTTTAGCCACAGAAGTCTTCTCTGAACAACAAACTTCTGAAGAAGTTCTAAAAATTTTAGGATACGGAAAGAAATAACCGTTATTTAATAATAGTCAAATTAAAAATTATTTAAATTTGAAATAGAATTTATGATTTTTAATAATTAAAAGTAAATTAAAATGAGTAAAGGTCCAATCAGTCAGTTTATTGAAAAGCATTATTTGCATTTCAACGCCGCATCTCTTGTAGATGCCGCAAAAGCATATGAGCAACAATTAGCGAATGGAGCCAAAATGTTGGTGAGTATGGCAGGTGCTATGAGTACTGCCGAAATAGGTAAAATTTTTGCTGAAATTATTCGTCAAGATAAAGTACAAATTATTTCTTGTACTGGTGCAAATTTAGAAGAAGACATCATGAATCTTGTAGCGCACTCACATTATGAAAGAGTACCTCACTATCGTGATTTGACTCCACAAGATGAGTGGGATTTACTGGAACGAGGATTAAATCGTGTGACTGATACATGTATTCCTGAGCATGAAGCATTCCGTCGTTTGCAAAAACACATTTACAAGATTTGGAAAGATGCTGATGATAGAGGAGAACGCTATTTCCCTCATGAATTCATGTACAAAATGTTGCTTTCTGGAGTATTAGAAGAATATTACGAAATTGACTTAAAAGACAGCTGGATGTATGCTGCCGCTGAGAAAAATTTACCTATTATCGTACCAGGTTGGGAAGATAGCACTATGGGTAACATTTTTGCTTCTTATGTTATCAAAGGGGAATTGAAAGCTTCAACCATGAAGTCAGGCATTGAATATATGACTTTCTTAGCAGATTGGTATTCTAAAAATTCATCTAACGGAATTGGTTTTTTCCAAATCGGAGGAGGAATTGCCGGAGATTTCCCAATTTGTGTAGTACCAATGTTGTACCAAGATATGGAGATGCATGATGTTCCATTTTGGAGTTATTTCTGTCAAATATCTGATTCTACAACAAGTTATGGCTCTTATTCTGGTGCTGTGCCAAATGAGAAAATAACTTGGGGTAAATTAGATATCAATACTCCTAAATTTATTATTGAGTCGGATGCTACAATTGTAGCTCCATTAGTTTTCGCTTATTTGTTAGATTTATAGAATATTTTATGAAGAGAGTAATTGTTGATTACGCAAAATTAACTAACGAAATTTTAAATCTTTTAGTTGAAAAATTTCCTGATGGGTATGATGATTCGGATGTAATCCGTTTTAAAAACGCTAAAAATGAATTAATTGAAGCCGTAGAAGTACGTACGGAAGACACTATTTATTTAGTAAAAGTTAGCACAAAATTATCGGATAGAATCGAAAATTATGACGAGGAAGATATCGATGATGTAGTTGTTCCAATAAGTGGAATTGAACTTGATGACGACGACGCAATAGCTGATGATGATGACGAAGACGATAATTTAGACAAACCAGACTTAGATCCTGAGGATGATGAGGATGGAGACAAAGACATCGCTGATGATGAAGATGAAGATGATGAAGAGTAAACTTTAATTTAAAAAAAAAAAGATAAGGAGCCCAATACTATGAGCTCCTTTTTTTATACTTTTAGTATTCAAAATTATATATGCCAAAATGACAACATCAATTTTACACGCCACTCTCAAAGAGAATTTTGGGTTTGAAAAATTTAGACCCAATCAAGAAGAAATTATTTCTTGTATTTTATCTGGAAAAGATACTTTAGCCATTATGCCTACAGGTGGCGGAAAATCAATTTGTTTTCAACTTCCCGCATTGATTTTGCCAGGAGTAACAATTGTTATTTCACCCCTTATTGCCTTAATGAAAGATCAAGTAGATAGCTTAAAAGCAAATGGAATAAAAGCTTGCTTTATCAACAGCAGCCAATCTTCTGAAGAGCAACAATTTTATATTGAAAATTTACAAGCTAACAAATTTAAACTAGTATATGTAGCGCCCGAGAGTTTATCTTATTTAGAAAATTCTTTTAACAAACTCACCATTAGCCTTATTGCAATTGATGAAGCACATTGCATTTCGGCATGGGGACATGATTTTAGACCGGCTTATACTAATTTAGGTTATTTGAAATCTCGCTTTCCTTCTACTCCTATTCTAGCATTGACCGCTACAGCTGACAAAGCCACTAGAACTGACATTTCAGATCAATTAAATTTAGTCAACCCAAAAACATTTGTCGCTTCTTTTGATAGAAAAAATTTGAGCCTAGAAGTACGACCTGCTTTAGATCGTGTAAAACAAATCATTGATTTTATTACTACAAAACCAAATGAATCAGGAATTATTTATTGCTTAAGCAGAAAGACTACCGAAGAACTTGCCGAAAAACTACAAAAAATAGGAATAAATGCAAGTGCTTATCATGCCGGTCTAGATAATCGAATTCGTTCGGAGGTGCAAGATGCTTTCATAAATGATGATTGTGAAGTAGTTTGCGCAACCATTGCCTTTGGAATGGGAATTGACAAATCGAATGTACGTTGGGTAATTCATTACAACTTACCTAAAAATATTGAAGGTTATTACCAAGAAATTGGTCGAGCCGGAAGAGATGGATTGCCTTCTGAAACAATTCTATTCGAAAGCTATGGCGATATGATTCAACTACAAAAATTTGCCTCAGATGGCTCAAATGCCGAAGTACAACTTGCCAAATTGGAACGAATGAAACAATATGCTGATGCGCTGAGTTGTCGTAGAAAAATTTTACTTTCTTATTTTGGGGAATTGGTTACCGAAAATTGTGGAAACTGTGACATTTGCAAAAATCCGCCCGCTTTTTTTGACGGAACGATTATTGCCCAAAAAGCCTTATCTGCAATTGCAAGATTGAAAGAATCCGAAGCTCTAGCCGTTGTCGTTGATTTTTTACGTGGTTCAAAAAATGCCTCTATTTATGACAAAGAATACCAGCATTTAAAAACTTATGGAATTGGAATTGATATTTCTTGGTTCGATTGGAATCAATACATCATTCAACTAATCAATCTTGGTTATTGCGAAATAGCATTTCATCAGCAAAACAAATTAAAATTAACATCATTTGCTAGAAAAGTATTGTTCGAAGGCGAAAAAGTTCAACTAACAACGGTACAAAAAATAGATAAAAACAAGTCTATAGCCAAAGAACGATTACCGAACGCAACTTCAAATTCACTATTTGAAATTTTAAGAAAACTACGTTCCGAAATAGCTAAAGAAGAAGCCGTGCCAGCTTATGTCATTTTTAATGATGCAACGCTAAAACAATTTGAGAACGAAAGACCAATGAGTGATTCGGAATTTTTAGCCATTGATGGCGTTGGAAAAGCAAAACTTGAAAAATACGGAGACGCTTTCATAAAGACCATTATAGATTTTCAAAAAAATAAAAAGGTAAACCCCAAAAAAGAGTCGAATACATATAAGGAAACATTAGATTTATTTCAGACTGGTTTAAGTGTGGATGAAATTGCAACAAAAAGAAATTTAGGGATCAGCACTATTGCATCGCATTTAGCCAAACTTTATATAGATGGCCATCCCATTGATTTAAGCAGCTATATAAACCCTGAAGAAATTGCTAAAATTAATGAAGCAAAAATCAAACTTGAAGCTCCAAATGCTTTAAAGCCTTATTTTGAATATTTTGAAGAACAAGTACCTTATGAAAAAATTAGAATGGCACTTGCTATCATAGAGAAAGAAAAACAACTAACATGACAATTGCTTCCTTTGATCCGATTGTAGATCATAACACCAGAATTCTTGTTTTAGGTTCCATTCCTGGTGTAAAATCTTTAGAAAAAATCGAGTATTACGGAAACAAGCAAAATCAGTTTTGGAAAATCATTTTTTCTCTATTAAAACATGAAAATGTTCCTGAATGTTATAAAAACAAAATATCTTTTTTACAAGAAAATGGGATTGGTCTTTGGGATGTAGTTCAAAATTGCGAGCGAAAAGGAAGTTTAGACATTGCTATCAAGAATCAGGAAATAAATGATTTTGATTCTTTTTTCAATGAACATCCACAAATTACAACCCTTCTTTTCAATGGAAAAATAGCTTATCAGTTTTTTTATAAAAAATATGGTCTAATAAAAGGCATTACGTACTATGTAATGCCTTCTACAAGTCCCGCTAATACTATGTCATTCGAGAAAAAATTAAAGGAATGGTCCGTGCTTTTGAATCATTTATAAATAACGCTCCTCAAACACTTTTTGATGGTGTTTTTGATGTCCAATAATGATAAATCCGATGGCACGAACTGATACTTCATTTTCAGAAACGATGCCGATTCTAGTCAATTGTTCTTCTGAAAAACTTTTGAATAATAGCAAAGTAGCATGTCTAACCGCGGATAATTCGGTCAACAAGCCTTGTAAATTCCTGTCTTTCGCATTAGTATTATCAACATAATCGTTTTCTTCAAAACCTGGTAAAGGGGTTTTGTCATTTCTAGAAATACGCAAAGCACGGTAACTAAAAATTCTTTCTGTATCAATGATATGTTGTATGATTTCTTTTATCGTCCATTTACCCTCTGCATAACGATAGTCAAATTTGTCCATAGGAATATTTTGGACAAATCGAATGAAATCATGCAAGGAAATTTCTAATTCATCGAATAATTCAACATTCATAGCTGCATTGATGTAAGTGGATTGAAACTTTGAATATTCGTTTACAGGCAATTGATTTGAATTCATAAAAATTGATTTTAAGCTGAGTTTCTACTAGCGTTAGTATTTCCAAAAAGCGATCGCGTTACAATTTTTTCATACACCTTGATAAGGCTTTCATTGGGTTGTTCTTCTTTATTTAATTCATTAATTCGAAGCAATGCATATTGTTGTATCGTCAACAAAGGCAACACGATACGTTCTCTCATATCAATAGAAGCTTTACCATCTGGATAATTTTCCATTAAATCTTTATGCCCTGCAATTTTAAGCAATAAACGTTTTGTGTCTAAAAATTCGTTGTAAATGATTTGCCAAAAATCCCCAAATTCAGGATCTTTTCGCATGTATGCTGTCAATGGAAAAAATGATTTTGCCAAAGACATCATACTGTTTTCTAAAAGCGTTTTTACAAACAGCGAGCTTTTGTACAAATTTTGCACTTTATCCCATTCATTATTATCTTCAAAATATTTTAACGCCGTACCTACTCCAAAAAAACCAGGGACATTTTGCTTTAATTGACTCCAAGAACCCACGAAAGGAATCGCTCTCAAATCACTAAACTCTAGATGCTCCGATACGCTGCGCTTAGAAGGACGACTACCAATATTAGTTTTAGCATAATATTTAAGCGTACTCATTTGTTCCAAATAAGGAATAAATTTAGGATGATTTTTAAAATCAAGGTATTTCTTGTATCCTAACTCAGACATTTTATCCAAAATTGCTTTATCTTCATCAGATAATTTATTTTTCGAATTATTAAACACTTGATTAGTTACACCAGCACTTAAAAGATTCTCTAAATTGTAACGGCAAGAATCAAGTGTTCCAAAATTTGAACTAATCGTTTGTCCTTGAATGGTAATTTGAATCTCTTTGTTTTCAATTTCAGGCCCTAATGAAGCATAAAATTGGTGTGTTTTTCCACCACCACGAGCTGGTGGCCCTCCTCTACCGTCAAAAAATATGGCTTTAACATCGTATTTTCTTGATATTTCGGTTAAAGCTTCTTTTGCTTTATAAATACTCCAGTTGGCCATTAAATAACCACCGTCTTTGGTTCCGTCAGAAAAGCCTAACATTATGGTTTGCTTGTTTCCTCTTCGTTTTAAATGTGCAGCATAAGAAGCATTGGTGTATAATTTCTCCATAATTTCATGAGCATGTTGCAAATCATCAACAGACTCAAAAAGAGGAATAATATCAATGCTGGCTTCTTCCCAATTACTCAATTTTATTAATGCAAAAGTTTCCAAAACATTCAAGGCACTTTCATTATTACTAATGATGTATCGATTGGCTCCAAATTCCCCATTGTTTTCTTGAATAGTTTTTACAGCTTGAATTGATTCTAAAGTTTGTCTCGTGATCACATTATCAAAAACATTTGGATTTAAATCTCCTTCGACCTTTGCTAAAACTTCAAACTTTTCACTTTCTGATAGACTAAAATAATTCGCTGGAAAAACTGTTGTATTTGACTTTAAGTAATATGCTACAACATCCTTAAATACAGCATCATGTATTTTACTATTTTGTCTAATATCTAAAGTTGCAAAATGAAATCCAAACAAATTTACTCGAATCAATAAAGCTTCTAAATCATCTAAATACAAGGATTGATGTTGCTCAATAATAATGGTTTTGATTCGATGAATTTGTTCTTTGAATTCATCCAAAGTAATAAATAGCTCCCCCTTTGAATAAAAAACGGAGCGATATAACTTTTGTTCTAAGGCCGAAATCAAAACATCAACTCCCGAAAAAGTTAACTTTCTTTTTAACGCTCTAATTTCAAAATAATAACATTTCAAAATAGAAGTTCTTAATCGTTCAGCTACCTTTAACGTAATTTCTGTTGTCACAAATGGATTCCCATCGCGATCACCACCTGGCCAAAAACCTAACTTAATTAATGGATTTTGAATGGTAGTTCCGTTAAAAACATTTTTCTCCAAATAATGCACCATTTCACCAGAAGTATTATAGAACACATTCTCTAAATACCAGATTAAACTAATGGCTTCATCAAAAGGATTAGGTTTTTCATTTTGGATAAAGGGTGTTTTACCCAATTGTGCTAAAAGTTGTTTGATTTGAATTAAATCGTTTTTACGAATGGCATCGGTTAAATCGTTTATGATTCCTAAAACCGGACCGGGATAAAATTGTGTGGGATGTGCCGTTAAAACTGTTAGGACATTGAAGTTTTCCAAAAAAGAAATCAATTCTTTTTGCTTGTTTTTAGCATCAGCTTTTTCTTTTATATCGCGCAATGACCCGCGACCTTCCATATTATTAACTGAAGAAAAAGCCGCATCTTCAATGGCATCGAAAAGAACTATTTGTCTTTCTATATACTGAATAAAGCGAAACATTAAATTGATAGCTTCTTCCTCTGTTGTATCATTCAAATACTTTGAAGAGAAAAAATCAACAATTTCTTTTGGCGTTTCTTGTTTTTTAAATCCTTTTTCACATACATCAGTAAATAAAGGAAGTAAAACTCCTGTATTATCAACAGAATCGAAAGGTAATGTTATAAAAACACTATTGTATATGTGGTATTTTGAAAGAACATCTCTATTGAAACGTTCAATTTTAGGAAGGGTATACATAATACTTAAATAATTTATTTTGGTTTATTGGTAGTTAATTAGTTTAAAAACAAAAATGTAACATCCTAAAATAGAATTGATACAGATGTAACATTTATACTGGTTTACAAATGAAAATTCATAAAAAAACCCCAAGAAAACTTGAGGTTATATCTATAAATATATCGCATTCAAGTTATTACATCTCTTTAAAGATAGTATGCATCAAACGCTTTTTGTCGTTGATACTTTCTTCTAACGAAATCATAGTTTCGGTTCTGTACACACCATCGATATCATCGATCATGAAAATAACATCTTTAGCATGCTTAGTATCTTTGGCTCTAATTTTGCAGAAAATATTAAATTTACCCGTAGTCACAGAAGCTACCGTAACAAAAGGAATTTCATTAATACGCTCCAATACAAATTTAGTTTGAGACGTATTATTTAAGAATACACCTACATATGCTATAAAAGAATACCCTAATTTATCATAATCTAAAACTAACGAAGATCCCATAATGATTCCAGCATCTTCCATTTTTTTAACTCTTACATGTACAGTACCTGCAGAAATTAATAATTTTTTTGCGATATCTGTGAAAGGAACTCTAGTGTTATCAATCAACATATCTAAAATTTGATGATCTACTTCATCCAAACGAAATTTACTCATAATTCTTTAATTAATATTACTGTTTTAAGGCAAGAATGTGCGCAAATATAAGAAAAAATCAACAAATTGACAAAAAAACTAAACTTTTATCATTCCGTTAACAAAAACAACCGTACCATCTAATGAAAAATCGGCTATTTGATTAATTTTAGGAAAATTATCTAAATCATCAGAATATAAAGCGCCTTTTGCATCATATACATAATGACCAAAATAAGATTCTAGATTATCGATCGCTGCAATGTAACCTATGAAGTTAACTTTCCCATCAATCAATTCTTCCTTATATTGAACTGCAAAATTCGTCATTATTTCATTACCATCATAATTTATTTTGATATTTTTACATATAAAATCATAAAATACGACTTTATTTTGAGGAATATTCAAATATTGATTGATTTCATTATCAACTACATCGTTTTCGGAAAGTGTTGTAAAACTTGCAAGTAACGATATGAAGATGAATTTCCTAGTTTCTTCCCTTTGATAATCGTCAGGAAAATGACCTGCTTCAAACAAAATTGTTGGCACTCCCAAATATTGAAAGGTATCTCCAATGCAATTGATATTAAAAGAGTCATCAAAACGCCCTACTTGACCTGGAATATAATTCTGTAAAATAGTATTTATGTTTTCAATTACCCGAATCGCTTTTAATCGTGTAACATTAATCTCTCTCGCTTCGTTATACGAAGGCGCCAAAAAAGAGACTGTAGCTGGTTTTCCAGTAGCTGCAACACCAAAAATAGTTCTTTGATCATGAAGATTAAAACAATAATCTGGTTGAAAAACTTCAAAAACACCTCTCAAGGTAGTACTCTCAGGTTGCGTTAAATCTTGAGAATCACGGTTTAAATCTACTTTATTCGCATTCTCACGAGTGTATAAAGCCGCGCCATCGGGATTCAAAATAGGAATAGCTAAAAAAGTAAAGTCTTCCAAAAGCATTGTAGCCAATTCGATATCACTATTGAGAAAATTAATAAAATCCAAAAGCGCTTTTGTAGTTGTGCTTTCGTTCCCATGCATTTGCGACCATAAAAAAATCTTAGTTTTTCCAGATCCAATTTGATAGGTATAAATTGGTTTTTGTTGTACCGAATTCCCAACATGTTTTAATTGATTATCGGCATTATGTTTTTCTAAAATAGGCAAAATTGCTTCTAAAGTTAAATACCTCCCTTGTATTGATTGTTCCTTGAACTGAAGGAATAATTCTAACGCTTCCATAGTTTTAATTTTTGATTCACAAAAGTAAACATCTTTAAATTTACAATTGTAATTTGTTAATTTTGTTTGAAATTTAGTTTTGTAAACAAAGCGTTTGATTCAATTAGCTTTTGAAACACGTAGTTAAAGTTCAATTTAATAAACATAAATAATTATTGCTTTGTGATTTAAAAATCAATTACTTACGTTATTTTTAGTCAATAATAACTTTAGCGAATACCTATAATTATAAACCATCATTAAACTCAATTTTGATTTCATTATTAAATTAGTTACATTTGTAAATCTCATTATAAATACATTAATTTACAATGGTAAACATAGAAGATTTCATCAAAAGACTAGAATACCTATTGGAATATTACAGCATGAATGCTGCTAGTTTTGCAGACAAAATCGGAGTGCAACGTTCTAGTTTGTCCCACCTCCTTTCGGGTAGAAACAAGCCTAGTCTCGATTTTATTTTAAAAATTATTGAGGCTTTTCCTGATGTAGATTTATATTGGATTTTGATTGGAAAAGGGAATTTTCCAAAAGAGAAGCATAATAATTTAGAACATCACTTTACCCCTGCTCCCTCCGAAAATGAAATCGTAGATCTTTTCTCAGAATTTGAAAAAAAGCCATTGCCCGAATTAATAGACAATGACAAAAACAGAAAACCCAACTTTTCCGAAAACAATCCCTTTAATGATGAAGTAGCTAAAATTGTATTTTTTTATAAAAACGGAACTTTTACCATTTTTAATCACGATTAAAAAAAATTGCGTTTTTTTGAATTAAAAAAATATTTTTTTGAAATATGGAAATCTCAGCAACCTACCAATTGCTATATCCGTTCTCAGGAATTTTTCCTTCTACTCCATCGAAATGTCTTTTTAGAACATTCAAATCTTCTTCATAATTTCCTGTTGGTAAAAAAGGATTTCCCAAATTCACCTCTTTTTTTCCAAAATCAAAAGCAACAGGAATAATTGGTACATTAGCTTTTAATGCAATATAATAAAAGCCTGTTTTGAGTTGATCAACTTTTTTACGTGTTCCTTCAGGCGCAACGGCCAAACGAAATACATCTCTTCGCTTAAATATAGCTGCTATGGCTTCGACTTTATTCAAACCTCCTGTTCTATCCAAAGGTTCCCCTCCCATATACTTGAAATAATAATTGAATGGAAAAGTAAAAAGTTCTTTCTTTCCAATCCAATTCATTTCCAAACCTACTATTCCTCTGGTAAAAACACCCAAATAAAAATCATGGTTGCTAGTATGAGGCATGACCATCATAACGCATTTTTTCACCTCTTTTTCAATACTGCCGACAATCTTCCAGCCCATGAGGTCAAAAAAGATCCATTTGTAGATTTGCTTTTTCATTGATTTTTCAAAATATGCAGCAAAATAAATGATTAAAATGGTATTTTTGATAAAATTCCATTTCAAATGCTAAAAAAACTTTTTAGTTATTTTATTCCTATTAATATCTACAAATCGAAATCGGCTGTTAGTAAGTCCATTGAGGTTACGTGGACTAATGGCGAGCTACTGATTGATTCCGAAAACACCAACTATTCCTATGGAAGTTTACAACGCATTCTGAGAATAGGTTTGCGAAAAATTGGTTTCAACACCATTCAATCGATGGAAAATGTTTTAGTACTTGGTGTCGCTGGTGGGAGTGTAATCAAAACCTTGGTTGATGAAATTGAATTTAGAGGTCAAATCACAGGGGTAGAAATCGACCCTACCATTATTGAAGTAGCCAATTCTTACTTTCAGCTTAATGAAATTCCAAATTTAGAAATTCACATCCAAGATGCTTTTGAATTTGTTTTACGATGTAAAGATCAATACAACCTTATTATCATTGATGTTTTTCAAGATGTACAAATGCCTAATTTTTTGTTTGAAACGTTTTTCATCAATCATACTGCTTCCCTTTTAAAAAAAAATGGATTTATTCTTTTTAATACCATGATACTCAAAGAAGCCGATAATGATAGAAATAAAAAATTCATTGCTAATTTTGATAATGCCAATTTTAAAATCAATTCAATTCCCAGAATTGAAAGACATAATGAATTGATTTTAATTCAGCGCTTGCATTAATTTAAAGTTTAGTATTATCCATCAGAATCTTATGATTGTCCTAATAATAGCCTAGCTTTTTCCAAATCTTCAACGGTGTCTATACCAATGCCTACGTGCGTTGTCTCAACCATTTTGATTCGTTTCCCAAATTCTAAATAACGTAACTGTTCTAGTTTTTCAGAAGCTTCTAGAGATTTCATTGGCAAACTATAAAAATCTAATAAGGCTTGTTTTCTAAAAGCGTAAATACCGATATGTTGCATATACCTCACTCCTAAATTAATTTCTCTTGGATAAGGAATTACAGAACGTGAAAAGTATAATGCAAAACCATTTTGATCTACCACAACTTTTACATTGTTGGGATTATTAATTTCATCTTCATTTGTAATTTCTCGCATCAAGGAAGCCAAATCTATCTGTTGATTCGTGTCATTTTTAAACACTTCAATGACTTTAGCTAAAGGCTCGGCATTTATGAATGGTTCATCGCCTTGCACATTGACCACGACATCAACGTCTAGGTTTTCAACTGCTTCTGCAATACGGTCACTACCCGACTCATGTTCTTTGATACTCATAATGGCTTTTCCGCCATTTGCTACAATTTCATTATAAATCAAATCGGAGTCGGTTACCACAAACACATCATCAAAAAGTTGGGTGTCAATGGCGGCTTCATAAGTTCTTCTAATTACTGTTTTTCCACCTAAATCTTGCATTAATTTTGCTGGAAATCGGGTTGATGCGTATCTCGCTGGTATTACTGCTATTATTTTCATTGTTTTATTTTTTGCCGTAAAGGCACTAGTATATGAAGTTTTTTTAATTTAAATTTTGACTAAACAAAGATATAAAATCCTTTCTTTTAAAGTCAATTAGCAACTTTAGCCAATTTGCACCGAAGTCATGCTTAACGAACCCGCTACTAATTTGTCATTGAATAATTGTATTTCTTCGCTTTTGTCTTTTAAGCCCAAGGTATAGATTAAAGGCAAAAAATGCTCGGGAGTTGGAATAGCCAATTGAAACGCTTGACTTTGTTTTTCATACTCCAATAATGGTTGAAAATTGCCATCTAGTAAAAGTGAATTAATGGTAGCTCTAGCTTCTATAGCCCAATCATAGCCATAATCATCTTTCTCAAAATTATAAAAATCGACCAAACGCAAATTATGAATGATGTTACCACTACCAATAATTAAAATACCTTTTTGACGCAAACTACTCAATTGTTGCGCCAATTGAAAATGATATTCAGCGGGTTTTGAATAATCTATACTCAATTGAATGACAGGAATATCAGCCTTTGGATATAAATGTTTAATTACACTCCAAGCGCCGTGGTCCAATCCCCAATGATGGTCTAATTCTACCGCTGTCGGAAGCAATAATTCTTGAGTAAAAGAAGCTAATTCAGGACTTCCGTGAGCGGGATATTGTACCTCAAACAACTCTTTCGGGAAACCACCAAAATCGTGAATGGTTTTCGGCATTTCCATAGCGGTAACTTTTGAACCTTTGGTATACCAATGAGCCGAGACACACAAAATTGCGTTGGGTTTAGGCAAGTTTTTAGACAAATTGCGAAAACCAGTAACAAACTGATTTTCTTCGATGGCATTCATTGGGCTTCCGTGTCCTAAAAACAAAACTGGCATCTTTTCGGTAGTCGAAAAAGAACTAACTATTTTGTGGAAATCATTTATACTCTGCATCAGGATTAGTTATTACGTTCAATTAAATCCCATAGATTTCCGTAGATGTCTCTAAATACAAGAACTTTACCATACTCTTCTGTCTTGGGTTCGCGAACAATCTCAATATCATTATCCATTAAATTCTGATAATCTCTATCAAAATTGTCTGTATTTAAAAACAAGAAAACACGCCCACCCGATTGATTGCCGATACTTTGTTTTTGAATAACACCATCGGCTTTGGCTAACAATAAACTAAATTCTTGGCTTCCTTTGGGGGCTACTAAAACCCATCTCTTAGTTTCAGACAAGGTAGTATCTTCAATCAAATCAAAATGCAATTTATCTACGTAAAACGAAATGGCTTCATCATAATCAGCGACTAACAAAGCGATATGTGCTATTTTTTGTTTCATTTCAAATTTAGTCTACAAAACTATCGTCTTTAAATCCTATCAAATATAACTTATTTTTGGCACGTGTCATTGCGGTGTACAACCAGCGAATATAATCGGTGTTGATTCCGTTAGGCAAATACGGCTGTTCTATAAAAACGGTATTCCACTGTCCACCTTGCGATTTATGACAAGTGATGGCATAGGAAAATTTAACCTGAAGCGCATTAAAATACTCGTTGTTTTTGACTTTTTGAAACTGCTTGTATTTGGTCTCGCCTTCGTAATCTTTCATTACTTCTTGGTACAATCTGTTCGATTCTTCATAAGTCAAAGATGGAGATTCGCTTTTTATGGTATCCAATAATAAAACGGTTTCCAAAGGTTTTTGGTTGAGATAATCGACCATTCGGATTTTGACTTTCGCGAATTTAAAACCGTACAATTCTTTGATTGTGAATATCTCTAATACTTCAATAATATCACCATTGGCTACAAAACCAGCTTCGTCAGAATCTTTCAACCAAAAGTAATTGTTCTTAACCACCATCAAGAAATCGCCCGTGGCCAATTCACTTTCTTTATCTAATATTTTGGCGCGAATTTGTTCGTTGTACTGATTCGCTCTTTTGTTGGAACGCACAATAAAGGCGGTATCCTCAATACTATAATTACTATACGCCGAATGAATCGCATCTTGAATGTCGTATCCATCCACAAGTCGGACGATATCCTTGAACTTTTTCAAATCAAATTGATACTCGGTCACAAAAGCATCGTTTAGTAATTCACGTAAAGCAGTTGCATTATATAAAATACCCGAGCTTTCTTCTTGACGCATCACTTCATCGAGTTCGATATGGTCAATTTCTTTATTATAATGAAGGGATAAAGTATCAATATCCAAAGCGGGACTAATATCTAAATTTACTGGAGGTAACTGTGCAGTATCTCCCAAAAGAATCATCTTGCAGTTAGTTCCCGAATACACATACGAAATCAAATCATCTAAGAGTGAACCATTTTCATATAATTTCGAATCCGAATTGGTATCAGAAATCATAGAAGCTTCATCGACAATAAAAATAGTGTTTTTATGTTTGTTGGGTTGCAAGGTAAAAGAAACACCACCTCCAGATGTTTTTTTAGGAAAATAGATTTTCTTGTGAATCGTAAAAGCTGGTTTTTCAGAATAATTGGCGATTACTTTGGCTGCTCGACCCGTTGGCGCTAATAAAACGGCTTTTTTGTTGATACCTATCAAACTATTCACAAGAGTTGAAATTACCGTAGTTTTTCCCGTTCCTGCGTAACCTTTTAAGACAAAAATGGTATTGTTCTCAATTTCAGTTAGAAAAATAGCAATTTTCTGAAAAAAAATATCCTGTTGGTACGTAGGCTGAAAAGGAAAATTTTTCTGTAAAAAACTATAAAATTGAGAGGAATTCATGGAGTGAAATTTGGATGCAAAGTAACGGAAAGTTTTCCATTGCATAGACAATTTTCAAAGGCAATTTCATTTTTGTCACAGCCACAAATGCTGTAATTTTATTTTATAATTAACCCGTTGAGTGAAATTATTATTTACCACATAGAATCATAGAAACTATAGTTTTTAAGAGTAACAAATAGACGTTTTACTATTCACATAGCTCATCTATTGTGAGAAATAGTGCTATTTCTATTTTTTTTCTATGTTGATTTTGCTATTAATCTATGGCTCTATGTGGTTAAGTTTTTTATTTTTTTGAATTTCACCTAATGGGTTAGAATTACCATTAAGATTCCATTACACCTTGAAATTGGCTATTGTTATTGCTATTAAAATTTGTAAGTTTGCGTAGTCGAAAAAAGCAAAAAAAGATGAGTATCACCGAAAAAAAATACAAAAAATTAGCACTTCAAGTATCATTGACAGGTTTGTCTTTTTGTTGTTTCGACACTTTAAATAAAAAAATCCTTTCTTACAACGAAGTTCATTTTGATACCTTTCATAAAGCGACCAAAATCGAAGAACTTTTTGCCGACGCTTTTAGCGATTTTCCAGAATTAAAGGATACCTATGATGAAATCGTAGTCATTCACAACAATACGTTATCTACGTTTGTGCCCACTGCCCTATTTGATGAAAATTATTTAGGAAGCTATTTGCAATACAACACCAAAGTGTTCGAAACCGATTTTTTTGCTTACGATACCATTGCCAATTACGAAATGAATACCGTTTACATTCCGTATGTGAATATTAATAATTTCTTTATTGACCAATTTGGGTCCTTTGATTACAAGCACGCCAACAGTATTTTGGTCACCAAAATTTTAGAAGCGTCTAAGAATAATGACAATAAAAAAATGGTCGTTCATTTCAATACCGGTCATTTTGAAATTATAGTGGTGCAGAACCAGCAATTATTGCTTTTCAATTCCTTTGAATACGCCACACCCGAAGATTTCTTGTATTACATTCTCTTTACAGCCGAGCAATTGAGTTTAAATCCAGAAAATTTTCCATTGGAAATTATGGGAAATATTAACGAAGAAAGCCCTTACTACCAACTAGCTTACCAATACATCCGAAACATTTCTCTTTTTGATGTGAGCAGTTTGCAACGCAGTAATTCTTTTTCAGAAGCCATCAACAGACAACATTTTATACTATTCAACTCATGAGAATCATTTCAGGAAAATACAAAGGAAGACGCATTCAACCGCCAAAAAACCTTCCTGTGCGTCCCACTACAGATATGAGTAAAGAAGCTTTATTCAATGTGTTGAACAATCATTTTAGTTTTGAAGGATTGAAAGTATTGGATTTATTCTCTGGCACCGGAAACATAAGTTACGAATTTGCCTCAAGAGGGAGTTATCCAATTACTTCGGTGGATGGTGATTTTGGTTGTGTAAAATTCATCAAACAAGTCGCTGCCGAATATGATTTTACGATTGCGGCAACCAAGAGCGATGTGTTTAAGTTTTTAGAAAACTGCAAAACCACTTACGATATTATTTTTGCAGACCCGCCTTACGGTTTGGACCAAGCTACTTTTGAAAAAGTGGTGCTTTTGGTTTTTGAAAAAAACTTACTCAACGAAGAAGGAATGATGATTATCGAGCATTCTAAATACACCAAAATGGAGCATTTGGATAATTTTTCGTTTCAAAAAAGTTATGGTGGTTCGTTTTTTAGCTTTTTTGAATTCAACAATACTGATGAAGAAGAAGAGTTAGATGATGACGATTTCGAAGTAACCGATTCAGAAGAAGAATAAAAATATAGAGTCTTTGCTAAGCAAAGGCTTTTTTTTGGTGCTACCCTAAACTATTTAGATACTCACACAAACAAAAAAAACAACCATATAAGATTATGTAAGGTCATAATAAGAATGGAAAAAATGGACCAATTACCTATTTATAAAAGTACGTTGATTGTTTAGTTGCATTAAAGTTAGCAAAAGGTATGTAAAAATAAGTGCAGTATATTTATGAAACTTATATGACCTTAAATGCCTTAAATGGTTCAAAAACAAGTTTTTTTAAAACTATTTGAAATAGTAAAACCTACAGAATTCAGAGAAGAATAAAAAAAATGCAGACCTATAAGCCGGATTCTGTCTCCGAAAAATCGGAGCCTTATCATTTATCTAGACTTACAATTACTCATAAGCTCAAGCTATCTACCCTTCAGCAACGAACGAGAAGCCCTTAAATGCTGATATACTTGATATTTCACCGCATAGAGTTTACCTGGTTTCACTACAGCATTACCTGTACATACTTTCTGTTGCACTTGTCCTAATCTAGTCCGTAAAGACCAAACCGACGGGTGTTACCCGCTATGCTTCTCTGTGGTGTCCGGACTTTCCTCCCTCCCGATACATCGGGACGACGATAAGGCGGTCTGCGGTGCAAAAGTAACTTTTTTAAACTTGATTTCCTTGTTAAAGTCAATTTTCTAAGGACGATTTACTTTGCGGAAGAACTACTAACTGGTTTCATTCTGAATTTTAGTTTATTAAAATAGATTGTAAACGAGTTATAAAAAAGAGAAGTACTTATCTAGCCCTGATTGCAGCGGCATCCTTTTTTAGGTCGCAGGTTTTTGTAACCTGTGACCTAAAAAAGATATAGCGGAAAGCAGGACGACTCGTGAATTATAGCGGGAATTACTGCTCCTAATCATCATTCAGATTATAAGGATGCGATAGAAAAATCGGCTAGAATATCGTTTGCTGCATCATTATTTTGATTGTCAATGGGATATTCAAAAAATGAAAAGATTTTTTGCAAATAAACCATTTTGAACATCAAGAAATAAACAAAAAAGCTATATTTGCTTTCGAATCATAGGACAACAATGGAACAATTTATAGTATCTGCACGTAAATATCGCCCGCAAACATTTAAGGATGTTGTAGGTCAAAAAGCGATTACCAATACGCTACTGAATGCTATAGAAAACAACCATTTGGCTTCGGCTTTGTTGTTTACGGGGCCTCGTGGTGTGGGAAAAACGACTTGCGCTAGAATTTTGGCGCGTAAAATTAATCAACCCGGTTATGATGACCCCGAAGAAGATTTTGCGTTCAACGTATTTGAGTTGGATGCCGCTTCGAACAACTCGGTGGACGATATTCGAAATTTGATTGACCAAGTTCGAATCCCTCCACAAACCGGACAATACAAAGTGTACATCATCGACGAGGTGCATATGTTGTCATCGGCGGCGTTTAATGCTTTCTTGAAAACATTAGAAGAGCCACCAAAACACGCCATTTTTATTTTGGCTACTACAGAAAAACACAAAATCATTCCAACGATTTTGTCTCGCTGTCAGATTTTTGATTTCAAACGTATTACGGTAAAAGATGCCAAAGAACACTTGGCTGATGTTGCCGAAAGTCAAGGGATTCAATTTGAAGATGATGCGCTGCACATTATTGCTCAAAAAGCCGATGGGGCGATGCGTGATGCGTTGTCTATTTTTGACCGTGTGGTTTCTTTTTGTGGTTCGAACTTGACAAGACAAGCCGTAACCGAAAATCTAAATGTTTTAGACTACGAAACCTACATCAATATTACCGATTTGGTTTTGGAGAATAAAATTCCAGATTTGTTGTTGGCTTTCAATACTATTTTATCCAAAGGTTTTGATGCGCATCATTTTGTATCGGGCTTAGCGTCTCACTTTAGAGATTTGTTGGTGGCGAAAACGCCTTCTACCCTAAGTTTGTTAGAAATGGGAGAACAAGCGCAACAACTTTATGGTGTACAAGCTCAAAAATGCAGTGCCGACTTCTTATTAAAAGGAATCGAAATTGCCAATGACTATGATTTGAAATACAAAGTCAGTCAGAATCAGCGCTTACTTGTCGAACTTTGTTTGATGCAATTGGCCTCTATCACTTTTGATGGAGAAAAAAAAAAGCTGAGTCTTTCATAATTCCACCTACTTATTACCGTAGAAATGACTATTCGATAACCGAAGTAGTAAAACCTGCTATTGCTACTACACCTGAAACTCCTGTAGTTGCTCCACAACCAACTGAAACAACTCAAAACACAGAAGTTATAGTAGAAAAACCAGTAATTGCAGCACCTATAGCACCTGTTTTAAGTACAGACGAACCTAAAATTTCGGCATTTTCGTTATCGAGTATTCGTGCCAAAAAAGCCTTAGAAGAAAGCAGTAAATCGATTGTAAAAGAAGTGGTTCATACTCCTACAGAAGCTTTTACAGAAACCGAAATGTTATTGCAATGGACAAAATATGCCCAAAAATTAGGAAGTAAAGGCTATAGAATTATGGAATCGTTATTGTTGATTAACGACCCAAAATTAGACGGTACAAGAATTACAATTGAATTACCAAACGAAGGTTCCAAACTGGATTTTGAAAGTCAAAAACACGGACTTTTAGGTCATTTGAAAGGGCATTTGCACAATCACGAAATCACTATTGATGTGATTGTGAACGAAAGTATAGAAATTAAAAAAAATCTAAACGATCAAGATCGTTATAATCGTTTAAAGGAACTAAATCCTTCGATCGATTTGTTACGCTCTACTTTTGGATTACATATTGATGCATAAGATTGTAACAACTTTATTGATTGGTTCTACCCTCAACTGTGTGGATAAACACACAAGCAAAAAAACAACCACATAAGGCATGTAAGATCATATAAGAATTGAGAAAATGTACCATTTTATAAATGTAAGTCTATTAATTCGTCATAGTAGGGATGAGTTGCGTGAGAAATATGAGCGGTATGTTATCAAACTTATATGACCTTAAATGCCTTAAATGGTTCAAAAATAGAAGTTTCTTGTGTTGAAATAGCACTATTAAAATAGTAAAACCTACACAATTCAGGGTAGAACCTATCGATTGAATAGTATTGTCCCTTAATGTCTCTAGAAACATTAAAGCTTTTCGAAAATAGAAGTCTGGTTCCTAAATCATTACTACTTATTGACCATCAAATGAAACTTACTGTTTTTTTTTGTGTAATAATACCCTATATTTGCAGTCCAATAAATGGGGTCGACTGGTTTTGACAGCAAGTCGAATTGAAAAGTAAGCACGTCGAGCATTGAGACCTTGCTCGTAAATATAAGATCTCACACTTTTACACGGCGAAAATAACTACGCTTTAGCTGCATAATCCGAATTATAGTACGATTGCGCCACGTTCCTACAAGGTAGGAAAGCTGGATTCTCCTTGAAAGCCTTGGTTTGTGGCGGTCAGTACAGGGGAACCGTAAAAATAAACCTAGATTTCCATAAGCTTCGGGTGGATTTCGAAACTAAGAAGATAAGTGTTGAGTGGTTGTTTCTGACCTAGCTCAACATCGAAAACCCAATCAGGAAATAAGCGTGTAGAAAGCCTTTTAGTTGCTTGTTTGGACCCGAGTTCGATTCTCGGCGACTCCACTTTTACAATTTCAAATCAGAGCAAAAGCCTGTAAATCGTAGGATTTACAGGCTTTTTTGTTTATAGCTCAAATTATACGTTACGCCCCCCTTCCCTATTCCAAGGCAATCAACTCACACCGATTTTCAACACCTTTAAACCTTAAAATTTTAAACTCTTAAACCTTTAAACAATCTCAAACCCATAACTCACAACAACCTTAAACCTTTAAACAACTTTAAACCTTTAAACAACCTCAAACCCATAACCCACAACTCACAACAACTTTAACCCAAACCCTAACCCTAACCCTATAAAAACCATTCAAAGTACCTCAAGCAACATCAAAACGCATCAAATACTACGATATTTTCATACATTTTACGGTTTCCCACAGCTTTCTTTCCATTGCTTTTTTGTATTATTGTAATTCAAATAATGTTTATGCTAATTAACTATTTAGATAATGCAAGCGCAACTAAAGTTGACTTAAGAGTGTTGCAAGCAATGTTGCCTTATTTATATCAGATATATTAGAACCTATAGAAAGTCAAAAACTTAGCTATGAACCTACCATTTTCTACTAATTTACCCACAAACAAATTAGCTTCAGTATTTGGAAACACTTCCGCAACCTATAAATTTTATTGGTTATTGTCTTTGATTGAATTAGTGGAAGAAGGTAGTTTTGAAATTCCAAAGCGAAAGATATTCTCAAGAATGATTAGTAATTCTTGGTATACCATCAATTATTTCCATATCTCATTCGGAAAACAAGACAATTTGCAAATGGCAGTAGAGAAAATTTTGAAAGAAGAAAATCTAACTATTGATGAAAAAAAAGCAAACCTAGATTATTGTTTAGAACATTCAAACAACAAGGAAACCATCTATCAATTGCTACACTTTGACAAAAATGTTCCACATTGGTTCTTAACACCTTGGTTTCCGAAATTCAACAACGAAACTGACGGTCAACAAAAAAAAAGAATTTATACAGATTCACAATTATTTAAAAATGATTGTTTGTATAGGTTACACAAAGATTTCATTCAGATAAATCCAATTTGGGTTTCCTATTTAAAATCAAATGCAAAAGTTTTAAAAGACTATTGTTATTGGAATTTAGCATTATTTCTTCAAACACGTAATCCCAATGTTCCAGATATACCTAATAAACTTATAAAACCAGCAACAAGAAATAGCTTAACCAAACAAACCAATGACTATTGGAAAATAGTTTTTAAAGAATTAGGAGTTATAAACTGTATTTTCACTGGTGAAAAGTTAATTTTTGAAGATAAAAATTATGCCTTAGATCATTTCATTCCCCATGCTTTTGTATCGCATGATTTAATTTGGAATTTATTACCTATTGAAAAAAAATTAAATTCCTCTAAAGGTGATAAACTTCCAATTTTTGAAAAACATTTTGACAAGTTTTATGAATTACAAAAAACTGCTTTCGAAATCAATAAACTCCATAATTCTAAAAGTAAATACATAGAAGAATACCTCTCTATTTTTCCTAATATTAATGTTTTTGAAAAAGAAAAATTTTCGAATACAATTCAACCATTGATTACCATTGCAAATAATAACGGTTTTTTATTTATGAATGAATAGTCCGAACCCAAACAGCCATTTCACCGCAATAGAAAGAACCTCACTTTCCTTTCCAACTCGTATGCTACACAATCAAAATAAAATTGTTGGCAAAGTGCTCAATTTAGGATGTGATATTGGTAAGGATATTGAATTATTGCAACAAAAAGGTTTTGAAATTATTGGCGATGATCCTCATTATTTTCCAGAATTTCCAACTGAAAAATCTGATACTATTTTATGTTTTTATGTATTGAATGTTTTACTTCCGGGAGAACAAGCGGAGGTTTTAATGAGCGTTTCCAATCTTTTTAAACCTAATGGAAAAGCATATTTCGCAGTTCGTAGAGATATCCAATACGAAAGATTTAGAATTCATAAAGTTCATAAAAAGGAAACTTATCCCGATAGCGCGGATTTGCAATCCGTGCTACTCGATGTAACAAAGCATTATCACATTAAAACTAGCTTAGCAAATTTGAATGCTATATTCCCAGTACGGACAGCTCGCGAGCAGTCCCATCCCCATCCCCATTTCAAACCACAACACTTATTTAACACTCAATCATTCAGCTAATTAAACAAAATTCCTATCTTTAATATCCAAACCCAAAGCACAAAACAATGGATACGATTGAAGATAAATTACCTCTAGATGTAGCAGCCAATCTCAAAGAACTAAAAGAAGATTTAGACCTAAAAATACCACCCAAAAAACTAGAAAAAAACCTACTCATTGCCACTTGGAACATTAGAGGATTTGGAGACATCACCCGCAAATGGACATCCGCCCCTACAGACAGTCCCAAAAGAGACTTACATTCTTTGGTGTGCATAGCCGAGATTATCAAACGATTTGATGTGATAGCAGTCCAGGAAGTAAAAGCCAATCTCAAAGGACTACGAGATGTGCTGAAAGTCCTAGGTTCAGATTGGTCACTAATCCTTACAGACGTCAATCAAGGTGATGTCGGCAATGGCGAACGAATGGCCTATCTCTTTGATACCCGTCGCGTAAACCTTTCCGGTCTAGCCTGCGAATTAGTCGTTCCAGATGAATGGACCAAAACCATCAACAAAGGAATGCTCGACAAGCAATTTGTGCGTTCCCCTTATGCGGTCAGCTTTAGAGCACAAAACCAAACCTTTATTTTAGTAACCTTACACATCCTTTTCGGCAATACCTCCAGCGACCGCATCACCGAGCTCAAAGGCATAGCCAAATGGTTGGCCAGTTGGGCAGACGACATCAACGCCTACCACCAAAACCTAATCGCCTTAGGAGATTTCAACATTGATAAACGCGGCGACTTACTGAATCAAACCTTTATATCCGAGGGATTGTACATCCCACCCGCTTTACAAAACGACAAAGTAACCCGTTCCATCTTCGATGAAACCAAATACTATGACCAAATCGCTTGGTTCCAAAACAGCAACAAGAAAAACAACCTATCATTAGAATTCATAACAGGCGGCAATTACGACTTCCTCAAAACCGCCCTATCCAACCGTGGCCTCACCAAACAAGCCCTATCCTTCATGCTATCCGACCACTACCCCCTATGGGCAGAATTCAAACTATAATCCCGTACGGACAGGTCGCGACCTGTCCTACTCTTTTAAACCGAAATCATCTCGCTCTCTTTTCCTCCCTTTAGGGACGGGGAAAAGAAAAGAGAACCCTTATCCCAAAACCTTAAACCTTTAAACAATTTTAAACTCCTAAACGCCCTGTTTTCGGCTCCCTTTAGGGCTGGGGTCAACCGAAAACCTTAAATTACATTAAACTACAAACAATAAACCATAAACAATTACACCCCCATAATGTCACTTCGAGTAGTCTATACTGAGCGAAGTCGAAGTACAGTCGAGAAGCCTCAACAACCCTAAACGTCCTGTTTTCGGCTCCCTTTAGGGCTGGGGTCAACCGAAAACCTTAAACTACATTAAACTACAAACAATAAACCATAAACAATTACACCCCCATAATGTCACTTCGAGCGCAGTCGAGAAGCCTTTACAAGCTTAAACAACCTTAAACCTTAAACAACCTTAAACTTTCAAACAACACCCCACAACCGATTAAACAACCTTAAACTTTAAACTCTTAAACAACAACCCACACCCCATAACCGATTAATCAACCTTAAACTTTAAACTCTTAAACAACAACCCACACCCCACAACCGATTAAACAACCTTAAACCTTAAACTCTTAAACAACAAACCACACCCCATAACCGATTAAACGATTAAACAATTAAACAACCTTAAACTTTTAAACCTCACTACTTAACTCAAGAAACCCTCTGCTCCATAATCTCCTGCACCTCCCTTTTCAACTCCATTAAAATGGCTTTCAAACCATCAATTTCGGTAACAGCTTCTTTCTTATCTGTGCGGCCTATATTACATACGAACTCCCATATCTCTAGAATTTCAGAAAACTTAACTTCAAAATTGGGATAAAAACGGTTATCCGATTCCAAGACAAAAGCATTCTTTTTATTTTTATTCAAACGCTTATAAACCATCCCTTGATTTTTGGTAATCAAAATATACGTTTTTCCATCCTGCACCTCCCCTAGCTTTTCAACATAACGCCCTACGATAATAGACTTTGCTAAGATGAAATTTGATGATATTATGAAAGAAAACACAGCCAAAAAGTATCTTTCAGAAAAAGCTTTTAGTTATATGAATGCAGATAGAATAAGGAAGAGAGATCCAAAAGGAGAAATAAAAAGTTGGCTAATTAAAATAGATGAACTTACAAAGTAAATTTTGGAACAATAAATTAAATTCTTGTCACAAATCTTATCGAAATTTATGACAGGTAATAAAGTTTTCTGTAACAAATAATTCCTTATTTTGTTACAATAATAAAACTAAAATTGTCGCAAAAATATACTATATTTGCGACAAAATAAAACACAAAAATACATGCAAAGTATTGACAACAAAGTAATTAATAAAATAAAAAAAGCCAAGAGGGGTTCGCTGTTTTTTATCGAAGATTTCATCTCTTTTGGTACAGCAAAAGCCGTTGCAAAAGCATTGGAAAGAATGGTAGAAACAAACGAGATTTCTAGAGTGGCACGTGGCATTTATTCCCGTTTGGAAATAGATCCTATGTTAGGACCTGTAAAACCAAGCACGGAAGCTATTGCTCAAGCTATTGCAAAAAGAGACAAAGCTCGTATTGTTCCAACAGGTGTATTAGCATTAAATGCTTTAGGATTATCAACGCAAGTACCTATGAATGTCGTGTATCTAACAGATGGTGCCGCAAGAAAAATAGATTTGGGCAGAAGAAAAATAGTATTCAAAAAAGCGACTCCTAAAAATTTAGCAGCCATCGGAAAAATTAGCAGCTTAGTAATTCAAGCTTTAAAAGAAATAGGAAAAGACAACGTAACCGAATCAGAAACAAAAATAATTTTAAATCAGTTAGCCAAAGAAGAACCTTACAGGCTAGAACACGACATTCGTTTAGCACCAGAGTGGATTAGAGTAATAATGCGTCAAGCAATAAATACAAACAAAGATGGATAAGTGGTTTGCAATTCCAGATAGTACAAAAAGAAACGCATACATACAAATAGCCGAAAAAACAGGAATGGCTCCATTTGCTGTAGAAAAAGATTGGTGGGTAGTTCAAGCCTTAACAGTTATTTTTGAAATGGAAATTGCCAATCATTTAGTGTTTAAAGGAGGGACTTCATTAAGCAAAGCATGGAATTTGATAGAACGTTTCTCAGAAGACATAGATTTAGCCATAGATAGACGTTTTTTTGGTTTTGAAGGGGCTTTATCTAAACGTCAAATTGAAAAACTAAGAGCGGTTTCTAATGATTATATGGTAAATGTGTTTTATCCCGAATTACAAAAAAGATTCCAAGAAAAAGGAATTACTAAAATTAATTGGGATATCGAAAAAACAGACAATGCAGAAGAGGATCCAGTTAAAATCTATTTGTATTATCCTGAAGTAATAGAATCACCAGGATACTTAGAACCCAGAATTCAAATAGAAATTAGTTGCCGTTCGTTGAGAGAACCATTTACTACTAAAACGTTTAGATCGTTGATAGATGAAGAATATCCAGAAATGGAATTTGCACAACAACACATTGAGGTACAAACAGTCAATCCGGAACGTACTTTTCTAGAAAAAATATTTCTATTGCATGAAGAATTTCATCGCCCTATAGATAAAATACGAGTAACAAGATTAAGTCGTCATTTATACGATATTTATCATTTATCAAATACAGAATATGCTGAAAAAGCAATAAATGATAAAGAATTGTATGAAACCATTGTAGTGCATAGGCACAAATTTACTCGTGTAGGCGGAGTAAACTACAACGAGCATAATCCACAAGCAATAAATCCAATTCCTATTCCAGAAGTAATAGAAACCTGGAAGGAAGACTATAAAATAATGTTAGAACAGATGATTTATGAAGAAAACAAACCTTCTTTTGAAGATATAATCTACAAACTAACAGAGTTAAAAGAAAAAATCAACGTATTAAATTGGAAGTTAGAAACAGAATTTCCGGTGCCAAACAATTAATAAATAATATCCAATTCATAAACTATGATCTATACTAAGTAATCAGAATAAAATAATGTCGTATTTTATTGTTTATATGTAGTTAAATTTGTATATTTATCTCATTATGAGATATGTAACCCTAAAAAAAGAAGAGATTGAAGTGTTAGAACACCTTCATCAAAAAAGCCCTAA
>NZ_JAPZSU010000040.1 GCF_027531905.1 Flavobacterium sp.
TGAAATTCTATGGCGAAGAATAAAATATCAATGGTTAGATTTTGATGCTTATAAATCATTCGAAAACCTCAAAGAAAAATTAAATTTTGTCCTGACTAATTTTGGAACTAAATACGACATTAAATTTTAACCATTACTTAGAGTATCAATATAGCTTTGCTGGTTCTAAAAATAGAGCCAATATTCGAACAACTGTCTTCGAGAGCACTTTAACTTATTCCTTTGCCAAAAACTCGATCAGTTCTAACGTTGCTTTTCGTTATAACGAGACTAGACAAGGATTCCAAAATAGTACATTTGTAGAATTCGGCAGAAAACTAACACCCGATTCTTTATTCTATATTCATCCAAGTCTAGCCTTTGGAAATCAAAAAGCTTACAATTACGGAATTGAATTTGGAGTAGTTATTTTACACTAAAATTACCCAAACTTAATTTCAAACAAAAAGAAGTTCTTTTAAATACAGTATAATGTCTGCATAAACTAAGGAAAAATTTTGCAATTAGCCAATCCTTTAGTACCTTTCGCATTCTTAAAAATTAACCTTAAACATTTTATAAAATGTTAGAAGAAAAACACGATAACCTGCCCGATGCAGATGGAAACCAATTATCAGAATCTGTTGATAATCAAAATACTATTGAAAATCAACCAAATAGTGACGTAATTCCTGCATCAAGTTTAAATGATTCAACTATTGAGAATCAAACAATTTTAGATGCTATAGCTAGTACCAATGCCGAAGAAAGCGAAGATGAAACGCTAAAAGAGCGTCACGACATTCCGTTGCTTGATTATGAAGCATTGGATATGGAAACATTAGTGAATGAACTACAAAAATTGGTCACTACTGAAAAAGTAATGTCTATCAAAGAACATGTTGAGGAAATAAAAAAAGCGTTCTTGGCTAAATATTACCATCTTTTAGAAGAGAAAAAAGAAGAATTCCAAGCAGAAAATACCGATCCTAACGATACTTTTGAATATCATTTTCCCTTAAAAAGCAAGTTTGATCAATATTACACGCTATATAAAGAAAATAAAAACAATCATTTTAAAAGTCTTCAGACCAGTCTAAAAAGCAATCTAGAAACGAGATTAGCTATAGTTGAAGAATTGAGAAATTTAATTGATCCACAAGCCAATATTAAGGATACGTTGAAACATTTTAACGACTTAAGAGAGCGTTGGAAAAATGCAGGACCAATTCCTAAAGACAAATACAACCACGTTTGGAACAACTATCATTTTCATGTAGAGAATTTTTATGACTATTTGCATTTAGACCGTGAAGCTAGAGACATTGATTTTAAACACAATTTGGATTTAAAACTAAAGATAATTGCTCGAGTTGAAGAATTAGTTCTTGAAGAAGATGTAAACAAAGCCTTCCGCGAATTGCAAGATTTACATAAAATCTGGAAAGAAGATATTGGACCTGTTTCAAAAGAACATCGCGATGAAATCTGGAATAAGTTTAGCGAATTAACTAAACAAATGCATGATAAGCGCGAAAAGTTGTTTGAAAAACAAAGAGAATCAGAGCTTGAAAACTTAGCAGCTAAAAAAGAAATCATTGCCAAAATCGAACAATTAGCTACTGAAAAAGTTAATGCTCACGCTCAATGGTTGACGCAAATAGAAAAAGTAGAAGCTTTAAGAAATGCTTTTTTTAGCGCTGGAAAAGTTCCATCTGATGTTAATGAAGCCACTTGGGCTGCATTTAAAACAGCGGTTAGAAATTTTAATAGCTTCAAAAATTCGTTCTATAAAGACATCAAAAAAGACCAAACCGAGAATTTAAACAAAAAAATAGCTTTGGTAGCTAAAGCCAAAGAATTGCAAGAGAGTGAAGATTTTGCTACCACTACTCCAATAATGAAACAAATTCAAGAGGAATGGAAACAAATTGGTCATGTGCCTAGAAAATATTCTGATAAAATTTGGAATGAATTCAAAGAAGCTTGCAACCATTACTTTGCTAAACTAAAAGAGCAACGTAATGAGGAAAACTCCGAAGAAATGGCCGCTTTTGAAAACAAAAAAGCGTATCTAGAGACTATAAAAGAATTCCAGCTCGTTGGCGATCACAAAACCGATTTAGAAGCCATAAAAAAACATATCGAAACGTGGAAAAACTTTGGTAAGGTTCCTTTCCCAAGAAGACATATCGAAGGAAAATTCAATAAAATCTTGGATGCCTTATTCGACAAGTTGAGCCTTAGCAAAAAGGAAACCGATATGATGCGTTTTTCTAACCGTATGGAAAACTTATCCGAAAGTAATGATGTACGTAAACTTGATAACGAGAAGATCTTCTTAATGCGTAAAATTGAAGAAGTTCAAAATGAAATCTTTCAATTAGAAAACAATATTCAATTTTTTACTAATACCAAAAATGCTAAGAAAGAAAATTCAATAGTACTTGAGGTTAGAAAAAATATTGCTATTCACAAGGAAAGTCTTGAAGTGTGGAAAGAAAAACTGCAACAACTTCGTAATCTTAATTTAGAACAATAACTGCTTAAATCCTCAATCTACATTGAGGATTTTTTTTTGTGACTATAATGATTTACCTTTTTCCTCATACGGCTTTATTACTCATAAAGAATTGTGCTTTATTTATCAAAATAGTTTTGTTTTTGAACATTGTTTAAGCTCAATGGCTATATATTATACAAATAAATCCTATTCTCATAATTAATATACAACTGCTTGCGGTTGCCTTGTTGTTTGCGGGTAATAATCATCAAAGTACAAGCATCACCATTTTCATCTTTGCATTCGAAAGAGTAAATTATGTTAGTTTTGTTTTCTTCAATTTCTGCATACGAAAGAATGTTGTACAATTGAAGTATTGGGGTGTAGACTACAATTCGATGTTTAGAAGTATCTAACGAAATTGGGATATTGATTAAATCCAATTCAGACCATTCTCCCCATTTTCCTTTTTCGTTTTTCTCTAAAATACTGTAGCCCGAAGTTTGAAACTTATAGGTTTGAGCGTTCGACAGCTGAAAACAAAAAAACAGGACAAAAGACAAAAATAAAATAGTAGGTTTTGACATGGGGAGACGTTTGGGGTTGGAGTTAAAACTGGAGTTGTCCGATTTCAATTTGGGCTTGCTTGAACTCGGCTATCATAGTATCAATAATTTCTTTTACAGGTTGAATTTCGGTAATTAATCCCGCAATCTGACCAATTTCTAATTCGCCCTCGACCAAATCACCTTCAAACATCCCGCGTTTGGCTCTGGCTCTACCCAGCAAAGTGACTAACTCTTCTTTGGTAGGACATTTTGCATACAATTCCTGAACGTCATTGTAAAACTTATTTTTAACCAAACGAACAGGTGCTAATTCTTTTAATGTCAATTGGGTATCCCCTTCTTTTACATTCACAATTACTTCTTTAAAATTATCGTGAGCTGAAGATTCTACCGAAGCTGCAAAACGACTTCCTACCTGAACACCATCGGCGCCTAAAGCCATTGCCGCAAGCATTCCTCTTCCTGTGGCAATTCCACCAGCAGCAATCAATGGAATGTTTATCTTTTGCTTCACCATCGGAATCAAAGTTAGTGTAGTTGTTTCCTCTCTACCATTGTGTCCTCCAGCTTCAAAACCTTCGGCGACAACAGCATCAACTCCTGCATCTTGTGCTTTCAAAGCAAACACCGAACTACTCACAACATGCACCACTGTTATTCCTTTTTCTTTCAAAAAAGCGGTCCAAGTTTTGGGATTTCCAGCTGAAGTAAAAACAATTTTTACACCTTCTTCTACAATGATATTCATTATTTCTTCCACATTCGGATACAACATGGGAACATTCACTCCAAAAGGCTTATTAGTCGCTTTTTTGCATTTTTGAATGTGCTCCCTAAGTACGTCAGGATACATAGAACCAGCACCAATAATGCCTAATCCTCCCGCATTACTAACGGCACTTGCCAATTTATAACCACTGTTCCAAATCATTCCTCCTTGAATAATTGGATATTGTATACCAAAAAGCTTTATAATTGAATTCATTGAAGTGTAAATTAATATTTAATGATTTTTCCTTGAACAGAAAAATTATTTCCTTGAATTGTGTATAAGTATATTCCATTCCATAAGGTCTCTACAGAAAAAAAAGTAGTTGTTTTGGAAAAAGGAACTTCCATTATTTTTTGTCCCAATAAAGAATAAATAGTAAGCTGCGCCTCTTCTACTGTTGAAGGTAATTCCATATAAATAGTACCTTTAGTAGGATTAGGATATAATGAAAAAGGAGCCTTCTGATTATCAATTGTGGCTAAAAGTCCTTTATTTACGGCTGCACTAAAATCTGGAATTCCATAGCCTAGTTGTGGCGTTGGAGCCGTGTACTTATCCGAAGATTGAATAATCAAATCTCTGATTTCTTTGTTGGTTTTATCGGGTAAAGCTTGCCATAAGCACGCCACCATTCCAGCCAGAATTGGACTCGAAAAAGAAGTTCCGTCGGCTGTACCAATATTCCCAAATTCATTAGAAACCACAGAAGATTTTCCTTGCGCCATCACTTCTGGCTTTACCCTACCATCAAACGAAGGGCCAATTGAACTAAAAGAAGCTCTAGACTTACTGGCTGTTACTGCTCCAATCGTAAGCACCGAAACCGCATCGGCTGGAGCAGCTATATTGGGATTAGTTGTGTTACCCGAATTTCCTGCAGATGCCACTACAAGCATTCCTCTACTAAAAGCAATTTCGGCTCCTCGACTAATAAAAGTTGTGGCGCCATTCATCTCTGCATAAGTATAGTTGTATTTGGAATTATCAAAATCAAAATATCCCAACGAACTATTAATGATATCCACACCCAAACTGTCTGCTTTCTCTGCCGCTTCTACCCAAAGTGTCTCTTCAACAGGATTTTCTGAAGCATCATTTTCGGTCACAAAAAGATAATAAGACGCATCAGGTGCTGTTCCCACCAAAGCTTGGTCTTGATTACCGCCCATAGTCGAAAGCACTAATGTACCGTGATTGTCTCCAGTATAGTAATCCGCACTTCTGTTTACATAATTATAACCACCCAAAATCTGATTATTATCTCTCAATTTTTTAAACGGTAATTGGGTATCTACCCCGGGAAATCCCGCATCTAAAACAGCAATAATTTTACCACTCCCTGTATAATTTTGCTGATGTAATAAATGCCCATTCAACATCTGAATTTGATTGGCAGACGTACCATAATTATAAGTAATTGTGGTGTTGTATTTTTTCTGAACCTGCTGATTTTTTGACACAGCAGTTGTTTTTCCAGTAATATTTAAGGACTTATCTGCGAAGCTGATTTTAGCAACAAAAGCTAATTTTTTTAAAGAAGTAATATCCGCTTGAGTACCGCGAACATGCAACGCATTTAGCCATTTTGATTGCCCCATAACTGTAATTCCAGCGGACTCTTTTACAGCTTTTATATACGAAGCTGGAATGGGAACATCTTTGCTGTCTAAAGCGATTTTTTGTCGCGTTCTTCTATCAATAGCGCGCTGTGAGAGCATCAATTGAGGGTTGTCAAAATAGTTTTGAACATTGGCTTTATCACCAAAATACACCCAAGCATCTTGTTGCGAAAAAACCAAAAAAGATTGGAATAAGAAAAATAAAAAAACTAATTTTTTCATGCCGAAATTTACTCAAAAAATCATTATAAATTAAAATATTAAGATTTTTTAGTGACACAAAAATTTGGGATTTCATCACGTTTGATCCCGCTATCCTTTCTATCATTTTGTATACCTCTCCGATTACAAAGTTGGTCAGGTATACAAAAAGGATATTTCTTACTTAGGGTTAAGGTAAAGTGCTAACCATAAAGTTTGTATCTTTGAACACCAAAGCATCAAAAATGTCAAACAACACCAAAGAATTAAAACTAGCCGTCCTTATTGACGCAGACAACGTTCCGTATAGTAACATCAAAGGTATGATGGAAGAAATCACCAAATACGGTACTCCCACCACCAAACGCATCTATGCCGATTGGACAAAACCCAATTCTAATGGATGGAAATCGGTTTTATTAGAACACGCCATTACACCTATTCAACAATACAGTTATACTACAGGAAAAAATTCCTCCGACTCTGCTTTGATTATTGATGCGATGGACTTGTTGTACTCCGACAAAGTTGATGGTTTTTGTATCGTTTCTAGCGACAGCGATTTTACCCGACTCGCCATTCGGTTACGAGAATCAGGCATGAAAGTCATTGGTATTGGTGAAAAGAAAACACCAAACGCCTTTATTGTAGCCTGTGACCGTTTCGTATTCATAGAAGTTTTAGAAGGTGCTACCAAAAAGAAAAAACCAAAAGCCTCTACCACTACCACTCCATCTGACACCAAAAAAGTAGTGGAAAAAGAAACGGCAATCAAAATAGACAATCCAACTATCGACCTTATTGAAGATGCCATCGATGCCATAAGCGACGATGATGGCTGGGCATTTTTAGGCGATGTGGGAAATCTAATCGTCAAAAACAAACCCGAATTCGACCCAAGAAGTTATGGTTTTAGCAAACTCACACCTATGCTCAAATCCCTAACCGACATACTCGAAATCGACGAAAGAGATTCGGATAAAAAAGGAATTAAACACGTCTATGTAAGGCTTCGTTATTAAATCATTATAAATCTTAACCCAAATGAAAATAGTATTCGCCACCAATAACGAAAACAAGATCAAAGAAATCCAAAGTATGCTTCCCGAAAACATCACGATTGTGAGCCTTGAAAGCATTGGTTGTTTTGAGGAAATTCCAGAAACGGCAGAAACTATCGAAGGAAACGCTATTATGAAAGCGAATTACATCACCGAAAAGTATGGTTATGATTGCTTTGCTGATGATACTGGACTTGAAATCGAAGCGTTAAACAACGAACCTGGTGTTTTTTCTGCTCGTTATGCCGGAGAACAACGTTCTGCTGAAGACAACATAAACAAAGTATTACATCTTTTAAAGGATAAAAACAACAGAAACGCTCAATTCAAAACGGTGATTTGCCTGAACTTTAAAGGAGAACAATATTTATTCACTGGCATTGCCAAAGGAAACATTACTTCAGAAAAAAAAGGTAAAGGCGGCTTTGGCTACGACCCTATTTTTCAGCCGGAAAATTATAAAGAGACTTTTGCGGAACTTTCACTTGAAACTAAAAACAAAATCAGTCACCGAGGCATTGCTACACAATCCTTACTTACATTTATGAATACAACTCATTAACAATCAAAAATGTATCATTTTTTATAACAATTTTCACCGTTTCTTGACATAATTTTACCTAAAAAAGGCTATCAAAATAATATAAATAAAAAATAAAAAAGCTAACTTTCTGAAAATCAAATCACAATAAATCATTAAAACTTAAAATAGCATTAGTTAATCTGAGATATTAACAGTAATTTTGCACCCTATTTTAAAAATACATAATGAACAAATTTGAACAATTAGGATTGAATGAATCGTTACTGAAGGCGATTTTAGATCTAGGATTTGAAAATCCGTCAGAGGTACAGGAAAAGGCGATTCCCCTATTATTGGAAAAAGACACAGATATGGTTGCGTTGGCTCAAACAGGGACAGGGAAAACGGCAGCTTTCGGTTTTCCGCTAATCCAAAAAATTGATGCCGACAACAGAAATACACAAGCATTAGTTTTATCGCCAACACGCGAACTTTGCCTACAGATTACCAACGAGTTAAAAAACTACGCAAAATACGAAAAAGGTATCAACGTAGTAGCTATTTATGGTGGAGCAAGTATTACAGAGCAAGCTAGAGAAATTAAAAGAGGAGCACAAATTATTGTAGCTACTCCAGGAAGAATGCAAGACATGATCAATAGAGGTTTGGTAAACATCAAAAATATTGATTACTGTGTACTTGATGAAGCAGATGAAATGCTGAACATGGGATTCTACGAAGACATTTGCTCTATTTTGTCAGATACTCCAGACGAAAAAAGCACATGGTTATTCTCTGCAACCATGCCAGCCGAGGTAGCAAGAATTGCAAAACAATTCATGAGCAGCCCAGTTGAAATTACAGTGGGAACTAAGAACTCAGGTTCTGCAACTGTATCACACGAATTTTATTTGGTAAACGCAAGAGATCGTTACGAAGCATTGAAACGTTTGGCAGATGCTAATCCAGACATTTTCTCAGTAGTATTTTGTCGTACCAAAAGAGATACGCAACAAGTAGCTGAAAAATTAATCGAAGACGGATACAGCGCTGCTGCCTTACACGGAGATTTATCGCAAGCACAACGTGATGGGGTAATGAAATCGTTTAGAGGAAGACAAATCCAAATGCTAGTAGCTACCGACGTAGCCGCACGTGGAATTGACGTAGACAACGTAACTCACGTTGTAAACTACCAACTTCCTGACGAAATTGAAACTTACAACCACCGTTCAGGACGTACAGGTCGTGCTGGAAAATTAGGTACATCGATTGTAATCGTTACCAAAAGTGAATTGCGTAAAATTTCTTCTATCGAAAGAATCATCAAACAAAAGTTTGAAGAAAAAACAATCCCATCTGGAATTGAAATCTGCGAAATTCAATTATTACACTTAGCTAATAAAATCAAAGAAACAGAAGTAGATCACGAAATTGACAACTACCTTCCAGCAATCAATGATGTATTAGAAGGTTTAAGCAAAGAAGAATTAATCAAGAAAATGGTATCGGTAGAATTTAACCGTTTTATCAACTACTATAAGAAAAACAGAGATTTATCTAACCAATCATCTGGTTCAGACCGACGTGAACGCGACGATAGAGACGGTGCATCTAGAGGAAACAATAGCGGTGCTACTCGTTACTTCGTAAACATCGGTTCTAGAGATAACTTTGACTGGATGACTTTGAAAGATTTCTTAAAAGAGACTTTAGACTTAGGTCGTGATGACGTATTCAAAGTAGATGTAAAAGAAGGATTCTCTTTCTTTAATACAGATGCTGAACATACTGATAAAGTTATGGACATCTTAAACAATGTACAATTAGAAGGACGTCGAATCAATGTAGAGATTTCTAAAAATGATGGTGGCGGAAGACGCGACCACAACGGAAGAAACACTGGAGGTTTTGGCGGTAGAAGTGCTGCTCCAAGAAGAGAAGGAAACTTTGCTCCAAGAAGAGAAGGCGGATTCCGTAGCGACAGAAACTCAGCTCCAAGAGAGGGAGGATTCAGAAGCGAAAGAGGAAGCGCTCCAAGAAGAGAAGGCGGCTCAACAGAAAGAGCCCCAAGACGTTCTGAAAGTTTTGGCGATAGCCCAAGACCAAGAAGACCAAGAAGAGACTAACATTCCTTTGTTAATTTTCTTATAATAATACAGAGAAACTACAAAATATTTAATTGCGATTTACTACTTTTAAAGCTTTAAATTCGTATATGAGATATTTTGTAGTTTTCTTTTTTATGCTACTTTCAGTTAGCAGTTTCGCACAAGAAACCAACCCTACTTTAAAAGTTTCTGGAACCATCGTTAACGATAGTAATGACCAACCATTATCTTACGCTAACATCATCAACGTCAACAAAGTAAAAGGAACTACAACCGATACTAAAGGTAACTTTGAAATTGAGGTATCACAAAGCGATACCTTACACGTCTCATTATTAGGTTTTCAATCTATTAAAGTACGAGTTACAAACGACTGGTTAAAAAACAAAACAACAGTAATTAAACTTACAGAAAAAGCGATAGCGCTAGAAGAAGTCATTATTCGCCCATTTCATTTAACGGGTTACTTGGAAGTTGACTCTAAATTAATTCCTATAAAAGAAAACTTCAGATACAGTATTTCAGGATTAACCGCTGGTTACGAAGGCGGACAATACTCTCCTGATGCTTTTGGAAAAGTACTTGGCTCGATTTTTAATCCAGCAGATATGTTGTACAACTTTTTTGGTAAAAAACCGAAAGAATTACGACGCTTAAAGGATTTAAAGAAAGACGATACGGTACGCAAAGCATTAGAATCAAAGTACGATAGAGAGATGATTGCTACCTTACTAGGAATAGACAAAAATGAAATCCCAGACATCCTAAAACGATGCAATTATTCAGACGCATTTATCCAAACAGCCAATGATTTGCAAATTATGGACGCGATAAGTGGTTGCTATGAAGAATATAAAATCTTGAAGAAAAAATAACTACTCTTCTTTATTTTTTCGGAGCTTTTTGATGCGTTTAGTTGCTTTTTTAACAGCTTCTTTTACAGCAATTTCACTAAACGGTTTGATTACAAAATCAGCAGGGTTATATTCCGAAGCTTTAAAGAAATATCCAGGAAAAGCGGTGGCAAAAATAATTTGAAAATCAACAGTTTCAAATTTATCCAAAACGTCAAAAATTTGTTTTTCACGCATATTAATATCCATAAAAACAATATCGGGTTTCTTAGCAACAATCTCTGAATAGGCGGTTTCCAAAGTTTTCGCAAAACCAACAACCTCAAGTTTTGAGCAATGCGTAGAGATAATTTTCTTTAAAATCTCAATGTTGATCATTTCGTCATCAACAAGTACAACAGAATATACGCTCATAAAATGGTTAAGAATAAATGGTGGTATTTTTTTTATAAATTTTCTCTAAATGTAATTAAAAACAACAACCAAAAAGCGTGACATCATTACATTTATCAAGAATTTATTGTTAATAAATCATAATAAAGTCATAAAACCAGAAAAATGCTATTTACAAGAAATATAATTTTGTACTCTAAAATCTTGTGCTACTTTTGCTTCTCGAAAAACAATACAATTGTTGTGAAAAAAATTGGCGTATATCTTCTAACCATTACCTTACTATTTCCTATTTTGGGAAATGTAGTGGTATATACTCAATTTAAAGCCAACCAAGACCAAATCATCAAAACCATTTGTATTCAACGAAAATTAGTTACCAATACTTGTAATGGACGTTGTGAATTACAAAAAAGCCTAAAACAATTTGATGAGAATGAGAAAAAAATGGAAAACATTCAGAAAGAAAAGGCAGATTTTGTTTACCTCATTCATTCAACACCTACATCATTTACAAGTAACACTCCGATAACTTCAACAACCAAATTGAACGTTTTTCATACGTCTGGAAAAACCATTTCCAAAACAAATTCAACTTTCAGACCTCCCTCCTTTTTACTATAATCTTATTCAACATTCATTTCAATCTCAATTGAAATAGATCGCCTTGTATGAAAATACAATGTCTCGCAATGATTGCCTCTGAAATATTTCATGCGTTTTAATTCGAAAATGCGCTATAATCCTTTCAAAAAAGAACATATATCAAGTTCTTTTTCAATACAATCATGCAAAAACAAATGAATATCATAATAGTAAAAAACCAACTCATGAAAAAATATATTTTAAAAGCAGCTTTAACTTTAGCAGCAGTAGTAACTATAAGCGCATGTTCTAACGATAACGACGATACAATCACTGGAACAGGATCTTTAGCCCTTGAATTTGACAACGCTTTCAAAGCCAACGATCTTATTTTAACCACACAAACTAACACTACAGCTAGCAATGAAGTATTAAAAATCAGTACAGTAAAATACATCGTAAGCAACATCGTATTGACCAAAGAAGACGGAACAACGTTCACTTACCCAAAAAGTGAAAGCTATTTCATTATAGACGAAGCGACTCCAGCAAGCTTAGTAGCTCAATTAAAAAACATTCCAGCGGCTAACTACACCAAAGTAAAATTCGGAATTGGAGTAGACAAAGCACAATGGGAACTTGGTGCCACAGGACAAGGCGATTTCTTAGCCAAAGCGCAAGCAGCAAAAATGATGTGGAGCTGGACTGCAGGATACAAATTCTTAGCTTTCGAAGGTACCTTTACTTCAAGCACAGTAACAACTCCAACTTCGTTTATGATCCACACAGGACAAACAGGAACCGATTACAACTACACTGAAATCACTTTGGATTTAGCTACCAAAGCATTAGTGAGAACCAACATTACCCCACAAGTACATATCATCACAGATATCTCTAAAGTGGTAGACGGAACCAACACCATCAAATTGACAGACAACAATATGGGTGGTATGGGCGCTATGATTATGAGTGGTTCAAAATTAGCTTTAATCACCGCTAATGTTAACCAAATGTTCAAAGTAGATCACGTTCATAACGACTAATCCACTTCACAAAAAGCGATTGAAAGTCTTCATCTATTAAGAATAAAGAGCGAATCATCAGGCATTTTTGTCAACAAGATTCCCGCCATCATTCCAAAACTTGTGAGCTGAACGCCAGCTCACAAGGTTTTTCCCTTCTGTCGGGGCTAGAAGACCAACATTTAGGATATTTTGGAAACATTCAAAAGGAAACTGCTTTCAATCGTTTTTTCACCAAAATCGCTAACCCAAGTTATCGCGATTCCTTTTTTAACAACAAAATGTACACATACAAATGAAAGCAAAATACCTATTGTTGTTCATTTTTCCTATTCTTTTGAGTTGTTCCAACGACAACGACGAAGATTATCAAAATGTACCTATCGACTTCAAAGTCCCATCCAACTTTCCTCCAGTAGCCTATAATTTTGCCAATAATCCATTGACAGAAAAAGGATTCGAATTAGGAAAAAAATTATTCTATGACGGACGATTGGCTTCAGACGGAATCGTTTCTTGTGGTTTTTGTCACGAACAAGAAACAGCATTCACCCACCACGGACACACCGTAAGTCACGGAGTAGACGGTGCTGTAGGCACACGAAATACGCCTTCCATTCAAAATTTAGCCTATCAAACTACCTTTATGTTTGATGGCGCTACCAATCATTTGGACTTACAAGCCATCATTCCTTTTACCAGTCCAATAGAAATGAATGGCGATTTCGACAAAGCGCTTGCAATGATGAAAAATGACCCTGAATACCGAAAGTTATTCAAATCCGCTTTCACTGACGGATTAATTAATGCTGAAAATATGCTAAAAGCCTTGGGACAATTTATGGTAATGGTTACCTCAAGCAATTCAAAATTTGATAAATTCAGAAGAAATGAAGGAGGCATCACACTCAGCACGACCGAAAAAGAGGGCTATGCTGTTTTTAATGCCAAATGCGCCTCTTGTCACGCTACAGATTTAATGACCGACCATTCTTTCAGAAACAATGGCTTACCCGTAAATCCAGCAGTAAACGATGTGGGACGTTACCGGGTGACTGAACTAGCCGCCGATTTATACAAATTCAAAGTACCAAGTTTAAGAAACATCGAAAAAACGGCACCTTATATGCACGACGGACGCTTTGGAACACTAGAAGCTGTTTTAGATCATTATGCCAATGGAGTCGAAAACGCAACAACTTTGGATCCTATTTTAAAACAAAATGGAAAAATAGGTATCGTACTTTCTGTTCAAGAAAAAGAACAACTTATTGCCTTTTTGAAAACATTAACCGATTACGAATACCTCACAGATAAACGATTCTCGGAATTTTAAAAGTTAGTAAAAATTGTCAACACACATAGAAACACCCCATCAAGAATGAAAAAAATATTCCTATTACTTCTTATTTTATGCCATCAAATAGGATTTAGTGCAACGACAGAAGACCCAATTTCGGGATTTACCTTTCAAAAGATGCTTATAGAAAGCTATGACGATTTTTGTGATGCTTGTGGCTGTTCAGCAAGTGGCGGAAGTATGGGCTTCAGTTCTATGCTGAACTCTAATTTTGTTGGAATTCGGTATTTTTATCAAAGTTACTCTAGCCAAGACGGAATATTTGCTAATTCGCCTTGGGTAGACGAGCACTTTAATACCCTTCAAATTTGGAGTAAAATTCCCGTTACAGAGCAATTACAACTTTCGTTATTGGTTCCTTACCAATTTCATAACAGGGAAAGAACTACTGGCAACGAATCCATCAAAGGTTTAGGCGACATCACCTTAATGGGATTGTACACTATCTATAAAACACACAAAGACAGCACTCTTTTGATTCATAAATTACAGCTTGGAGGTGGGGTAAAAATGCCTACTGGGAAGTTTAACGAAACCAACAATGCTGGAAATATCAATCAAAGTTTTCAAGTCGGAACTGGGAGTTGGGATTTTTTATTAGCTACAGAATACATCCTTAAAAAAGGAAAATTAGGATTGCATACTATGGCCAATTATACCGTAAAAACAGAAAACAAAAAGCAATACCAATTTGGAAATCAGTTCAATTATGGCAGCACGCTTTTTTATTTATTTGATACTTCAGCTGTTCAATTTGTACCTCAATTAGGAATTGCTGGAGAAGTTTATGCCACCAATAAACAGTATGGGTTGAATTTACCTAATACTGCTGGAGATGTTTTGTTTAGCAAACTTGGTGTAGAACTAGGAAAAGACAATTTTTCTCTTGGAATTAATGCTATGCTACCTATCAATCAACACTTGGCCAATAGTAAAATGGAAGCCAATTATCGTTGGAGTATTAATTTGAATTATAGTTTATAAAAACCATAATTACATTTGCAAAAAATTTCTTTTCCAATCTCATTTTCAAATTAGGTTCTTCTTAATCTGTACTAACTGCACTAAATTAACCTACCTTTACTTGATTCACTAAAGAAAACAATTATGGCAAAAAGTCTAAATGCTAAAAAAACAGCAAAAAAAGAACCGCTAAAAACGGCTAAGGAAAAGAAAGAAGAAAAACGAGATAAAAAAAATAGTCCCAAAAGGGACTAAACCAGTGTTCTGGTATCAGTTTATAGTGTTCAGCAATTCACTGAACACTATACAACTGAATAATAAACCCGTTGAGTGAAAATCTTTTTTACCACATAGAAGCATAGAATTTATAGTTTTTAAGAGAAACAAATAGACGTTTCACTATTCACATAGTTTATCTATGTGAGAAATAGTGCTATTTCTGTTTTTTTCTATGTTGATTTGCCTTAACCTATGATTCTATGTGGTTTTTTTTTTTTCACTCAACGGGTGAATAATTATGTTACTATTTCACAGCAGGAATACTTGCTAAAATTTCTAAGAAGAATTTCCAGAATTTTTGAGAAGAAGGAATACTTGCTCTTTCGTCTGGCGAGTGGGCTCCGTGAATCGTTGGTCCAAAAGAAATCATATCCATTTCTGGATAATTGGTTCCTAAAATTCCACACTCTAATCCTGCGTGGCAAGCCACTACATTAGGTTTAGCATTGTTTTGTTTTTCATAAATACCAACCAACACATCCAAAATTTCAGATTTTGGATTAGGGGTCCATCCCGGATAAACACCAGAAAACTCCACTTCGCATCCCATCAATTCAAAGGCAGAACGCAAAGCATTCGCCAAATCCATTTTAGAAGACTCAACAGAAGAACGTGTCAAACATTGTACAGTCAACTGTCCTTCGCCTACAATTACTTTGGCAATATTGTTAGACGTTTCTACCAGATTGTCAAAATCGGCACTCATACGATACACGCCGTTATGAGCCGTATACATCGAACGCACAAAATAAAACTGCGCTATAGAAGGCATTACTTTGGCAGGCACCTCAGTTAATTTTTCAAAAACAATTTCTAAATTTGGCTCAGTCGTTTTGAACTCGGTTTTAATCTCATTCACGATTTGTTGCATATCAAATACAAAGGCTTCGTCATAAACTGCGGCAATAATCACTTTGGCCACACTCTCTCTCGGAATCGCATTACGCAAACTTCCTCCAGCAATTGACGCAATTTGTAATCCGAAGTTATCAAAGCCGTCAAACAACAAACGGTTCATTATTTTATTGGCATTCCCCAATCCTTTGTGAATATCCATACCCGAATGTCCGCCTTGCAACCCTTTTACGGTAATACTATAGCCAACAGAACCTTCTGGCGTATCCTCTTCGTCGTATTCGGCTGTTGCGGTTACATCGATACCACCTGCGCATCCAATGTCGATTTCGTCATCTTCTTCGGTGTCTAAATTCAATAATATTTGACCTTGTAAAATACCGCCTTGCAGGTTCAAAGCTCCCGTCATTCCTGTTTCTTCATCAATAGTAAACAAGGCTTCAATAGCAGGATGTGGAATATCGGTACTTTCTAAAACAGCCATAATTGCAGCTACACCCAAACCATTGTCAGCTCCCAATGTCGTTCCTTTAGCACGAACCCAGTCGCCATCAACATACATATCGATTCCTTGAGTTTCGAAATCAAAAACGGTATCATTGTTTTTTTGGTGTACCATATCCAAATGACCTTGCAACACGATAGGTTTACGGTTTTCCATTCCTGGAGTAGCCGGTTTGCGAATGATTACGTTTCGGATATCGTCTTCAAAGGTTTCTAACCCCAAACGATTCCCAAAATCTTTCATAAATTGAATCACTTGCTCTTCTTTTTTAGAAGGACGTGGTACGGCATTCAAATCAGCAAATTGATTCCAAAGTGCTTTAGGCTCTAAATTTCTTATTTCTTGACTCATTGTTTTGTCTTATTTTTAAAAATAACAGTGTAGAATAATAATTCTTCAAAGTTACAAAGTTTACCAACTACTTATTTAGGTAATGCAATAGTATTTATATTTACATTAAAAAAAATTGAAAAGAAAATACCTTTTACCGCTATTCCTCCTATTTCAAATAGTACTACTTAAAATCATTCGATTTTTTCCAGAATTCATCGAACGTTGGTACAGCAATGGCCTCTATGTCTTTATCTCGAATAGTTTACGAATCAGTTTAGGGAAAGTTCCTTTTTCGTTGGGCGATGTTTTGTATGCTTTTCTAATTATTTGGGCAATTCGTTGGTTTTGGTTGCTCAAAAAAAATAAAACAATCCAAAGTGTAGCACCAAGACAAAAATGGAAAGCCATATCGGTTTCTATTTTAAGTTTTTTATCGGTGGTTTATTTTCTTTTTCATTTACTTTGGGGACTCAATTACTACAGAGAACCGCTGTATGAAAAAATGAAAATTGAAAAAGAATATTCTGATGCCGATTTAGCATTTTTTACTCAAAAGCTAATTGCCAAAACCAATGCGATTCAGTTGAAACTAATGAAAGACAAAAATCGTAAAGTAATTGTCCCCTATTCTAAATCTCAATTATTTCAAATGAATACGAATGGATACCAAAACTTGGCTCGAGAACATTCGATGTTTCGATACAGCCATTTGAGTATCAAGAAATCTCTTTTTAGTATTCCGCTGACCTATATGGGATTTGGTGGTTATTTGAATCCGTTTACCAATGAGGCGCAAGTGAATGGTCTGGGCCCTTTGTACAGTTTTCCGATGACTGCGAATCACGAAATGGCACATCAAATAGGTTTTGCTAGTGAAAGCGAGTGCAATTTCATTGGTTTTTTGGCTTCGATAAAAAATGAAGATGCTTACATTCAATATTCGGGATATAGTTTGGCCTTGAGATATTGCTTGGGCAATTGGCAAGGGCGTGATGAAAAAAAAGTAAAGCTATTATTAAAAAAGATTCATCCTGGAGTACTAGCCAACTTTAAGGAAAGTGAAGCCTTTTGGAAACAATACGATACTTTTATCGATAAAGGATTTCATATTTTTTACGACAACTTCCTAAAAATGAACCAACAAAAAGACGGCATGGAAGGCTATAGTAAATATGTGGATTTGATGGTGAATTATTTTAAACAGCATTCGTTGTAAGTCTTATTTCTTATCAAAACAAAAAGTTCTAGCCTAGCCCCGATGGGAGGGAATATCCTTTTTTAGACCTGACAGGTTTCAAAAACCTGTCAGGTCTAAAAAAAGATTGTAGCGGATAGCGGGACGACTCGTTTTTGTACTCCTAAAAGTTGTGCTCCTTTAAAAAAATATTTTTATTTGTAACAAAAATCAGTTTTGAACCACTAATGTCTATATGTCCGATAATTTAGAACAATCTTTTGTCTCGCAATTGCAAGCAAACCAGAATATCATCCACAAGATTTGTAGGTTGTATACGTCTGGTGAGGATGCGCATAAGGATTTGTTTCAAGAAATTACCATTCAGTTATGGAAAGCTTTTCCAAAGTTTAGAGGCGACAGTAAGTTCTCTACTTGGGCATACAGAGTCGCTCTTAATACCGCCATTACGCTGTATCGAAAAGACAAACGCTCGGTGACTACTACTGAGTTTGAAGCCCGCCAACATTATACTCCAGAAGTTGAATATGACTATGAAGAGGAAGAACAATTAAAATTAATGTACCAAGCAGTTTACCAATTGAACGATATCGAAAAGGCTTTAATCTTTATGTATCTTGAAGACAAAGATTATACTGAAATATCCGAAACATTGGGAATTAGCGAGGTCAACGCAAGAGTAAAAATGAATAGAATTAAAGGGAAATTAAAAAAAATACTAAATCCATTAGCCTAATGAAAGAACTGGATTTGTTGAAAAAAGACTGGCAAAAGAACGAGACTTCTTTTGAACAAGTGACCGAAAAAGATATTTACAGGATGATTCATAAAAGATCTTCTTCTATCGTGAAGTGGATTTTGATATTGAGTGTTTTGGAATTGGTGTTTTGGTTTGTAATTGGCCTTGGAATAAATATTGATGATGATTTTAAAAGAATGAATCATGAAGAGTTTTCTTTGTATTTTAAAATTTATGACAATTTCAATTATCTAATATTATTGACTTTCATATACTTGTTTTATAAAAACTACAAAATCATCTCGACCACAGTATCTACAAAACAATTGATGCGAGATATTATTAAAACCAGAAAAACGGTTAACTATTATGTATACTATAATCTAGGACAAATAGTTGTTTTGTTTTTTATTTTTACTTTTATCTCCTTTAAGTACAATCCAGATTCGGTAAAATTAGCCAATCAAATTGGAGATAATTATGGTATGTTGGCTTTCACTTTTTTATTCTTATTGACGTTTATTCTTATCATTTTTGGATTGTTTTGGTTGTTTTATCGCATCGTATACGGTCGATTATTGAAACGTTTATTGGACAATTACAAAGAATTAAAGAAAATAGATTTATAAAAAAAAGCGGTCAAAATTTTGACCGCTTTTTTTATATTAATATTCCCATTTTCGCATTTTATCGAGTTCTTTTTGAGCCTCCAATTCTTCGGCTGGAATAACTTTCAAAAAGGAAGGATGTTGCTCGATTGCATATTCTACTTTTTCTACAATCTCATCTATGGTTTCGTTGTCATAATCAATCTCTAAAGGTTCTTTAATGATAAACGACTGTAAGATTCCTTTCTTTTTTAATCGTAAGCCTTTTTTGTCAAAGGAACGTCTAAAGCCATCAATTACGATTGGAACCACAATAGGCTTGTGTTCTTTGATAATATGTGCGGTTCCTTTACGAACGGGTTTAAATGATTTTGTTGTACCTTGAGGAAACGTTATCACCCATCCATCTGCCAAAGCTATCTTGATATTTTCGGTATCATTAGGATTTACTTCTCTTTTTTCGGTAACATCTTTTCCTTTGGAACGCCAAGTTCTTTCTACTGTTATCGCACCTACATAGGCTAAGATTCTTGGCAAAAGTCCAGCATGCATCGTTTCTTTGGCAGCAACATAATAAATATTCATTTTAGGTTGCCACAAATAACAAACGTTTTTGATGGTATCATCTCTTCCGCTTAAACTTGCGTTAAACACATGAAACATAGCTACAACATCAGCAAAATAGGTTTGATGATTGGAAATAAACAACACATTAGTATCTGGTAAATTTCGAATGATCTCTGAACCTTCAATTTGCAATTCGTTGAAACCACGATACCTTCTGTGGGTAACTACACCAAAAATTCGGATTAACCATTTCTTTATAAAAAGGATATGACCAAAAGGATTTCTCTTAAATAATCCCATAAAAATTCTTTTTTGAAATTGGAGTGCAAAGATACGACATATTTTCTTAACGTTTAGAAAACGCTAAACTTGCAATAATTTCACAATAAATCAATAAAAAATGAGCTTATTTATGATTTTTCAAGCACAAAACGCAAGACTTCTTTTAACTCGCTCAGCATCATCGCTGTAGCTCCCCAAACTATATGGTCATTGATTTTGAATGCTGGAATTGCAATATCGGTAGCATAAGAAGTCGTCAGTTTCGTCTCATGTAAAAGCGCATCACTTAAAAAATCAGACAATGGTAATTCGATTATACTCGCCACCTCTTTCGGATCTAAAGTGAATTGTAAAGATGCTTTGGCAATTCCTAAATAAGGATGCACTAAAAAATTACTAGGCGGAATATACAAAGGAGAAAAAGGTCTGATTACTTTTATTTGCTCCCGCGAAATTCCAATTTCTTCTTCGGATTCTCTCAAAGCTGTAGTTTCGTATTCCACATCTTCATTTTCGAACTTACCTCCAGGAAAAGCAATTTGAGCCGAATGAACGCCTTCATAGGAATTTCTTTCAATCAAAACCAAATGCGTTTGCTCTTGTTTTGGGTACAACAACATCAAAACCGCTGCTTTTCGAGGATTTTTATCTGCATAACTAAACGCTTTCAAGGATTCGATTCGCTCTTTTGGCGCCATTTTTATATGTGAAGCAAAAGCAGGAAGCGGAGCCTCAAGTATTTGAGGGATATATTGCTGAAAATCTTGAAAATTCATAGGTAAAACTTATTTTTGCAAGCATTCCAATAAATATACTATAGTTTTGTTTGGAATACAAACCAAACTTTCTAAATTCAATTCAAATGTACAGTAAAGCAGAAAATCAGCGGTTAAAACACGATTTCTGGGTAGCCTTCGCCGAGAAATACCCCAGGAAATGGGTATTGTATGATACCAAAATTAAAGATTTCTCTTTTAAATTTTTCGCAGATAACAAAAAAGCCCAAGTACTCATTGATATCGAGCATCGAAATAATGACTTACGTTCTCAATATTTCGAAAAACTCGAAGCTTTGAAAGGTATTTTGGAAGATGAATTCATCAAAGATTTGGTTTTTGAAAAAGACTACACTTTAGAAAATGGCAAAACCATTAGCCGAATTTGGGTTGAAAAAAATGGGTACAGTATGAGTAATCGCAATCACTGGGACTACATTTTTGACTTTTTCTTCGAAAAGATGAATGCTTTAGAACTTTTCTATATCGAATATGATGAGTTTATAAAGAATATCGAAAAAGAATAACCGCTTTAATTTATCGGTTTAAGCGCTTTAAAAAAAACTCCATCATTTAATGTAAAACATCCTACTTGTTTTCAAGATTAAAAATGCTTACCCTCGCCATAGAAAAAGAGCAATTAACAAACCTGTTATCTTCAATTTCATCGGACTTATGTAGTCATATTTTTAGGCTCTTTTGCTTTAAACAGAATAAACATTAACAATCATTTAAGCCTGCTCATTACCTAAGCTCGCAAGAGAATTGTAATTTTGCACCATGAAATTTTTAGGTAGAATAGTTCTTTTTTCAGTGTTTTTGTTTTGTCTTGCAAAAGGCGAAAACAAAAGCCAAAGTGTTGCTATAACAGCAACACAAGAAGAATCTAATTTACATCAACAACTTTCCAACGCCTCTTTTTTTATTCAGCCTACAACGGTTGATTTTACGGTAGTAAGCCAGCGCTTTTATACTCCAAGTTTTGCTTTATGCTCGGTTGTTTATTTTACGCTAAGCCTTGCTACGACTGAAGCAGTAGCTGCTAAAGCTTTTTCTTTTAAAAGTATAAATAGAGTACCTAGCGTATCTTTTTTACTTTTTCCTGTCCATTATTTTTGGTGATTGAATAAACTAATTGCCTTCGGATACGCTTTGTATCTTACGTTCTGATTTTCAAAAAATGAATCTCAGTGCTTCACTATTCATTCACTTAAAACAAAAAAAACATGGATACCGCAGTAACAATCATCGGTTTAATACTAACCATTTTAATAGCAATCCCTTTGTACTTCGTGTTTAGAGGAAACCGCATCAAACAAAAAGAAATTAAAGCTATACAAGCCCTTCACAATCCCGAAAACAAATTCGATTTTGAAGTAACAGATCAACAAAACAAAAAGGTTTTTTCGATAGATAAAAAGCATAAAGCTTTTCTTTTTATTGATTTTAACTCAAAAGACACTTTCTATAAATTCTTCGATTTAAACCAAATCGTAGGTTGTCATATGCTTTACACAACAGATCAAGATTCAAATACAACTGTGAAAATTGAATTTGAATTGCTGTATAAACATCTCAATCAAAAAGAAGTTTTTACCGTTTATGATGCGAAATTTGACCCTATGAATCAAGTCTGTCTTTTTGAAGATGAAAAATTAGCCAAAAACTGGAGACAGAAGATTAGTTCTTTGTTGGATTAAATAACATAATGCATACATAATTAACAACTGAGGAAAGATATATTTTACTCTTTTCTCAGTTTTTTATATTTTTTATGATAAATATCATTTCCTTAAGAAGCAATTACAAATATTTTTGTAGTCTAAATTTAAGTTAATTATGAAAAAAAATCTAATTCAAAAATACAACGTGCCTGGTCCTAGATATACTAGTTACCCAACCGTACCGTATTGGAATGAGTTGCTTTTTTCTAAAGACTTATGGGTAGAAACGCTAAAGCGCTCATTCAATGAAAGCAATTCAACTGAGGGTATTAGTTTATACATTCATTTGCCTTTTTGCGAAAGTCTTTGCACCTTTTGCGGATGCAACAAAAGAATCACAAAGAATCATAATGTTGAGCATCCTTACATCGAAGCTTTATTAACCGAGTGGAACTTGTATTGTGAGCTACTTGAAGAAAAACCAATCATTAAAGAGATTCATTTAGGAGGAGGAACGCCCACTTTCTTTTCTTCGGAACATTTAGAAAAATTAATCCACGGAATTCTAAGCAAGGCCAAAAAAGCGCCTAACTATGAATTTAGCTTTGAGGGACATCCAAACAACACTACTAAATCGCAACTTCAATCGCTTTATGGTTTAGGTTTTCGTAGAGTTAGTTTTGGCGTTCAAGATTATTCAGAAACAGTTCAAAACGCAATACATAGAATACAGCCTTTTCATAATGTAGCCAAAGTAACTTTTTGGGCCAAAGAAATTGGCTACACCTCCATAGGCCACGATATAATTTTTGGTCTACCGTTTCAAAAACTCGAAGATGTTGTTGACACCATCGAAAAAACAAAATCCTTACATCCCGATCGATTGGCATTTTATAGTTATGCCCACGTTCCTTGGATCAAAGGAAATGGTCAAAGAGGCTTTAAAGATTCTGATATTCCGAAGGATGAAGAAAAACGTCAACTCTATGAAGTTGGTAAAAAATTATTAAGTAAAAATGGTTACCACGAAATTGGAATGGATCATTTTGCTCTAGAAGAAGACAGTCTTTTTGAGTCATTCAAAAACAAAACACTACATCGTAATTTTATGGGCTACAGCTCCTCTAAAACGCAACTAATGGTTGGTTTAGGCGTATCTTCAATAAGTGACAGTTGGTATAGTTTTGCTCAAAATGTAAAAACCATCGAAGAATACTACGAATGCATACAAAAAGGGGAATTACCAGTGTACCGTGGCCATATTCTAACCTCAGAAGATTTAATTATTAGACAACATATTCTTAATTTAATGTGCCAATTTCAAACTTCTTGGAAAAATGAAGACACTTATTTTGAAGAGCTCCCTGAAGTTATTGCACAGTTAGAGGAAATGCAAAAAGATGGATTAATCACCATCAAGAATCAAAAAATTACCGTTTTGGAAGCTGGAAAACCTTTTGTTCGTAACATTTGTATGGCCTTTGACTTACTACTAAAAAGAAAAGCACCTGAAACGGCGCTTTTTTCTATGACTGTATAAGAGTATTTTTTTTAATGGCAATTTGGATTCTGTTGTACAAATAAACTTGCTGTATTGGGCGAAATATATGGAATCCCTAAGCCCAACCCTCTTAGAATAAACAATACGCCAATAAATACGGCAACATAAGGTATTATTTTTTGAATTTTATTTCGAGCCTTCAGCGTCAAGAAAGCGTTGATATATACTACTATGCTCATCAAAGGAATCGTTCCTAATCCAAACAAAATCATATAAAGAACTCCCATTTCAGGGCTTTGCATAGCAATAGCTCCAAACAAAGCTACATACACCATTCCGCAAGGTAGAAAACCATTAAACAAACCAATTGTAAATAATGATTTATATGTTTTTTGCTTGAATTGACTTCCTAGTTTTTGCTTCAAACTAGAAATTAATCGATAAATGGGTTTCGAAAAGTTGTACTTTGCAAAAATGTTTTCTGGGATTAAAACCACTACAATCATTACAATACCGATAACAATAGAAAGTTTTTGCTGAATTCCAGCCATAAAAAAGCCTTTGCCTAATAATCCAAAAAGCAATCCCATACTTCCGTAAGCTGTGAGTCTTCCAATATGATACGTTAAAATCTGAGTTACCTTTTTAGCCTGATTTGAGCGATCTACTGGCAAAAGCATTGCTATAGGTCCGCACATCCCAACGCAGTGAAAGCTACTTATCAATCCGAATAAAAAAGCGGTATATAACATTTGGAAATAACTTTAAATGCTTATTACTTACTTAATGTAAATCGTTTCTTTGGTCAAATAGGCTTTGCCTTCATACTGCCATTCCATATTGATGTCCCAACTTCCTCCAACAAGGTTCGTTTTTGGAATATGCAAAACTGGTTCTGTCAAAGCTAATTTCACTTGAAAATCTAATTTTTTATTTGACGGACGGTATAAAGCTACATTACCAGTAATTTTTTTTGGATCAAAGTTCGCTGGAAAAGTAATCGTAACTTCATTTTCCAATTGAGAAACCAAAGGCTTATTAGGCAAATCTTGCGCATTTTGAACTCTTTGCATTTCTTCTTGATAATGAATATCGTGTTTATAATATTCCTCAACCACTAAGTCATTATCGTATTTAGAATCTGATTGTACTTTTACAACAAAGTAAAGGATAAACGTCATAAACAAAGCAAAAGCTACTACAATGTATGTCCCCCAATTTAACTTTAATTTCATCTTTTTATAATTCATTTATTTAAAAACAATACTAATCAAAACTACGTGGTCCTAAAAAATTGGTCGCTGTAGTTTGTATCAATTCATCGCCTTCGTACACTTCTATTTCAACTTTGGTTTTATCGCTTTCTAGCAAGTATTTATTGATTTCGATAAAAAGAGTTCCGCTACTCATACCTTGTCTTGGCACCATTAGATTTTGCTTTCCTACCACATTCAATGTTCCTTTAATGTCTTTTAATTTAAAATGAACATCTTTAATTTCATTGTTGGACTTATTGATGATCTTGAAGGTGTACACATTACTTATGTTATTTCCTTTGTGTTGAAACAATTGTCCTGGTAAACGCAAAATAGACGTTTCGATTTCGGCACGCAAAAATAATAATCCAGAAAGAATACCTACTAAAATAAAAAGTACCGCACTATAGCCTTTCATTCGAGTAGTGAACTTGAATTTCTCGTTTTTCTCAATTTCATCTTCTGAAGCATAACGAATTAATCCTTTAGGCAAGCCAACACTTTCCATAATCGTATCACACTCGTCAATACAAGCTGTACAATTGATGCATTCTAATTGCGTTCCGTTTCTAATATCAATTCCTGTAGGACACACATGAACACATTGTTTACAATCAATGCAATCTCCTTTTCCCGTTGTCGCTCTGTCTTCTTGTTTATTAAATTTTGCACGTCCATTTTCTTTTTCACCACGAACAAAATCGTAAGCAACATTGATGGATTTATTATCCAATAAAACACCTTGCAAACGTCCATATGGGCAAGCAATAATACAAACTTGTTCTCTAAACCAAGCGAAGACAAAATAAAATACTCCCGTAAAAATCAATAGTGAAATTAAAGTGCTTAAATGTCCTTTAGGGCCATCTTCAATCATTTTGAATAAAACGTCACTCCCAATTAAATAAGCTAAAAACACATTAGCAATAAAGAAAGAAATCAAAAGAAAGATAAACCATTTTGTAGCTTTCTTTCTTATTTTATCGGTATTCCATTCTTGCTTATCCAATCGAATTTGAGCGCCACGATCACCTTCAATCCAATATTCTATTCTTCTAAAAACCATTTCTAAGAAGATGGTTTGAGGGCAAATCCATCCACAAAAAATACGTCCAAAAATTACTGTAAATAGTATAACAAATACTACTCCTACAATCATGAACAATACAAAAAGATAGAAATCTTGTGGCCAAAATGGAAAGCTAAAAATATTAAAACGACGTTCTAAAACATTGAACATCATGAACTGGTTTCCATTAATTTTTATGAATGGATTGGCAACAAGAATGATCAACAAAAAATAACTTAACCATTTGCGATAGTTGTAAAATTTTCCCGAAGGTTTTTTGGGAAAAATGTACTTTCTATTGCCTTCTTCATCGATAGTGGCAATACTATCACGAAAAGATTCATCAGGTAAAACTGCCATGGCTTTTGTTTTTATAAGACTTTTTAAAACAACTGTGTCAAAGTAAAACACTTTGACACAGGAATTATCATAAATTACTTTATAATTGCTTTATTTAACTTGCGTACTATCTTTAGCTACTGCTACTGGAGCCGCAGCGGCATCTGCTTTTGGAGCGGCATCATCAACCCAGATTTCTCCTTCTGGAGCCTTAGGGTCTTTAGGATTGCTCCCTTTTAAAGATAAAATATAACTCGCAACTTTTTGCATTTCTTTTGGTTTCAAAGTTCCTTTCCAAGAAATCATTCCTTTTCCGTCACGACCACCATTCATGATAGTATGAAAAACATTTTTGATTCCACCACCCAAAATCCAATGATCATCTGTTAGGTTTGGCCCAATTTGACCACCACCATCAGCACGGTGACAAGCGGCACAATTGGTAGTGAATATTTCTTTACCAATGGCTAATTCAGCTGGATCTGTCAACAAAGTAACTGTTTTCTCATCCATCAAATCAGGAGCCGTTTTCATATACTCGGCCACTTCGATTTTAGCTTGGGCAATTTCATTTTTCAACTCAGTTTCTTGATCTGGAGCGCCTAATATTTCATAACGAATTAAATACACAGCGGCAAAAACAATACAGGTATAGAATAAATACACCCACCACGGTGGCAAGCTATTATCTAACTCACGAATTCCATCATAATCGTGATCCAAAAGCAATTCCCCTTCTTTTTCAATTGGAGCGGATTTGGTTAATTTTTTCATTAGATTTTTATACCAATCACTTTCTCCTAAACTTACAGAAGAAGCTTCTTCTACTTTGGCTTTTTGCTCATCGGTTAACAAGCTATACGTAATAGCATCAATAGCACTAACAGTTATCTCGATGGCAATCAATAAGAAAAGAAAGACAAACAAGAATACAGAAACCATTGGGAATTTAATAAATGCAGGACGATCCCCTGAATCGATAAAAAACTCCATCGCACCAAAAACGGCAAAGAAAATAAGGGGAACCCTAACGTATACTGGAATTAATTTTTTCATTTTTTTACGCTTTAAAATTATACAGAAGGGTTGTCTTCTAGTGGAATATTACTCATTTCTTGAATGGTTTCTTTTTGATACGAAAACACCCAAAAAGCTAATCCTACAAAGAAGAAAAAGAAAATCAATAATGAAAGTATTGGATAGATTTCAATCCCTGCAATCGTCTCCATATTGTGTTTAATTTGTTCAAACATAGCCTTTCTTATTTATTGTCCTTCACTTTAATATCAGTACCTAAACGTTGCATATAAGCAATTAAAGCAACAATCTCTCTTTCGTTCATAGGAACAAATTTTTCTCCTCTTGCTTCTGCTTTCTTTTTGCTCTCTTCGTAACTTTTTACGAAGTCAGGATCATTTTTCAAGCTCTCTTCAATTTTGACAGCTTGTGCTCTCAAGTCTTTTTGTCCGTTGTCAATTTGCGCCTCTGTATATGGAACACCAAGAGTAACCATGGCTTTCATTTTCTTTTCAGTCATCGAAACGTCCATCGGTTTGTTATCGAACAACCATTTGTAACTTGGCATAATTGAACCTGCTGAAATACTTTGTGGGCTCCAGAAATGGTTAAAGTGCCAGTTGTCATTGTATTTTTGACCTACACGTTGCAAATCTGGACCAGTTCGTTTTGACCCCCAAAGGAATGGATGGTCGTATACAAATTCCCCTGCTTTAGCCTGAGGACCGTAACGTTCTACCTCGCTTCTGAATGGTCGAACGGATTGAGAGTGACAGCTAACACAACCTTCACGGATGTACAAATCACGTCCTTCTAATTCAAGAGGAGAATAAGGTTTTACACTTGAAATAGTTGGAATATTCGATTTGACCATAATAGTCGGAACTATTTGAATAATACCTCCAATTAAAATAGCTACAGTAGCTAAAATTGCCATTTGTATTGGTCTTCTTTCTAACCAAGTATGGTATTTTTCTCCTTTAAAACGTTTGTTGCTTACTTCTTGTAGAGCTGGAGCTTCTGCCAATTCATCTTCAATTGCATCGCTGTTGCGAACTGTTTGCACGATGTTATAAACTAACACCAACATTCCAGTTAAATACAAAGTTCCACCAACAGCTCTCATCCAATACATTGGCATAATTTGAGTCACTGTTTCTAAGAAGTTTCCATAAGTTAATGTTCCATCAGGATTGAACTGTTTCCACATGGAAGCTTGTAAAAAACCTGCAACATACATTGGTAAAGCATAAAGTATAATCCCTAAAGTACCAATCCAGAAGTGGAAATTCGCCAATTTTGTAGAATATAACGTTCCTTTTGACATTCTTGGGATTAACCAATAAATAATACCAAAAGCCATAAATCCGTTCCAAGCTAATGCTCCTACGTGAACGTGTGCAATAATCCAATCGGTATAGTGAGCGATAGCGTTAACATTTTTCAGAGATAACATTGGTCCTTCAAAAGTTGCCATACCATAACCCGTCATTGCCACTACGAAGAATTTCAAAACAGGCTCCACTCTAACTTTGTCCCAAACGCCTCTCAAAGTCAACAATCCATTAATCATACCTCCCCATGATGGAGCGATCAACATCACTGAGAAAACTACTCCTAAGTTTTGTGCCCAAGTAGGCAATGCAGAATACAATAAGTGGTGTGGTCCTGCCCAAATGTATAAGAAAATCAGAGACCAAAAGTGAATAATTGACAAACGATAAGAATAAACAGGTCGATTGGCTACTTTAGGCACAAAATAGTACATTAATCCTAAGAACGGTGTCGTTAAGAAAAACGCTACTGCATTGTGACCATACCACCATTGTACTAAAGCATCTTGAACACCAGCATAAACTGAGTAACTTTTCATTGCCGAAATTGGCAATTCTAAACTATTGAAAATATGTAAAACAGCAACCGTAATAAAAGTAGCTAGATAGAACCAAATTGCTACATACAAGTGACGCTCTCTTCTTTTGAGCATTGTTCCAATCATATTGATACCAAAAACAACCCAAATCAACGCAATAGCAATATCAATTGGCCATTCTAATTCAGCATATTCCTTAGATGAAGTATAACCTAATGGCAATGAGACTGCTGCGGCAACAATGATTAACTGCCAGCCCCAAAAATTAAGATTACTCAAGAAATCACTAAACATTCTTGCTTTTAATAATCGCTGTAAAGAATAGTAAACCCCAGCAAACATTGCGTTTCCTACAAAGGCAAAAATAACAGCATTCGTGTGTAAAGGTCTCAATCTACCAAAACTTAACCAGGAAATCCCCTCGGTTAGGTTTGGAAACAGAAACATCAATGCCAAAATAAGGCCCACAAGCATTCCCACAACACCAAAAACGATGGTTGCGTAAATGAACTTCTTTACAATTTTGTTGTCGTAATAAAATTGTTGCATTTCCATAATTAAATTAGTTTTCTTTTGTTATTGTTGATTTTTGATTTTTTTTGGCTAACTCATCGTCAAAGAGCATTCGCACAGAAGGTGTATAATCATCATCGTATTGTCCGGTTCTTACTGCAATAACAAAAGCAACAAAAAAGCCTATTGCGACAAAAATACTGATGGAAATTAAAAGATAAATGACACTCATATTATTAAGAATTATATAGACAAAAATACATTTAAGAAAAATTTCAAAATATGACTTTTATCATATTTAATCTTGTTTTGTTAAAATTATGCAAAAAATAACTATTTCTAGTATAAACTGTTTGTTTTTTTTCGGGAATAATAGTTACTCATGATCGTCACAAAACTTACTATCGTAATGGTACTCAATGGCATAATGATTGCTGCAACCAACGGCAAAAGGTTTCCAGTGATAGCAAAAGCAAGCCCAACCACATTATACAATAAGGATAATGCAAAGCTCATTTTTATGGTTTTTATGGCGTCTTTGGAAAGGTTCAAAAAGTAGTTTAATTTGAAAAATTCTGAAGCATCTAGAATCGCATCACAGGCTGGTGAAAACACATTTACATTCTCTGAAATCGAAATTCCAACATTACTTTGCGCCAAAGCTCCAGCATCGTTTAATCCATCACCCACCATCATCACATTTTTGCCTTGTTCTTGCAATTGTTTGATAAAAGCCAATTTTTCATCTGGTTTTTGATTAAAAACCAATTCCACACCATTTGGAAGTAATTTTTCCAAAGTAGGCCTTTCTCCTTCGTTATCTCCCGATAAAATTTTTATTTCATACTTTTTATTCAATAGCTGAAATAAATCTTCTAAACCTGTTCGATATTCATTATTAAAGATATAATGACCGCAGTACACCTCATCAATTTTGATATGAACCGCAGTTTGTTGCATGCCTTCCTCTTGAATTTTACCCACAAAAGAAGCTGACCCTATTTGAATTTGCTTATCTAATACAGTGGCTTGTATTCCTTTACCTGGAATTTCATCAAAAACGGTTACTTTTTCTCTTTTGGTTTCAGGTAAAAAGTCGTACAACATTCTACTCAAAGGATGATTTGAAGCTCGTAAAACACTTTTAACGATGGCATATTCGCCCTCAGTAAATGGCCTCCCTTGATAGGATATATTTGATTTTTTATTGGTTGTTATAGTACCTGTTTTATCAAAAACTATAGTATCAACTTTGGCTAACTGTTCTATCACCAAAGCATTTTTGAGATAAAATTTTTGTTTTCCCATAATACGCAATACATTCCCCATAGTGAATGGAGCCGTCAAGGCCAATGCGCACGGACAAGCTACAATCAAAACTGCTGTAAAAACATTGAAAGCTGTATTGGCATCAAAAAATATCCAATATCCCCATCCTACAAATGCAATCAATAACAAAATTGGGGTAAAATAACGGGAAATCGTATCGGTAATGGTTTTGTGTTTTTGCTCTACTTTTTTCTGAAAAACATCGTTGCTCCACAACTGTGTCAAATAACTTTGAGAAACAGAATGCAATACTTCCATTTCGATTACTTTTCCAATTTGTTTTCCTCCTGCGAAGATTTTATCTCCCGATTGCTTCACAATTGGAATGGCTTCACCCGTAACAAAACTATAATCAATCTCTGATTTTTCGCTAATTAAAATGCCGTCAACAGGAATAAGTTCTTGATTTCGAATCAATAATCGATCGCCTTTTTGAATATCAAAAACAGGAATACTTTCCTCGGAAGTATCAGGATTAATTCGGGTAATAGCGATAGGAAAATAGGATTTAAAATCTCTCTCAAAACTTAAAAAACTATAGGTTTTTATCTGAAACATTTTTCCCAAAAGCATGAAAAAAATCAGTCCACATAAACTATCAAAAAATCCAGAACCATAATCCATGATAATATCAAAGGTACTTCTGACAAACATTACCACTATTCCAAGCGCAATAGGAATATCAATATTGAGCATTTTGGAACGAATGCTTTTATAAGCCGAGACATAATAACCACTAGCTGAGTAGAAAAAACTAGGTAAAGAAAGCGCAAAAATCAACCAACGAAAAAAACCTCGATATTGATTCAACCAATATTCTTCCACTTCAAAATATTCAGGAAAAGAGAGCAACATAATATTTCCAAAACAAAAGAAAGCTACCCCTAATTTGTAGGTCAAACTTCTATCTATTTTTTCTTTTCCAGTCTCATAATTCTCAAGACTTATGTAGGGTTCATACCCAATAGAACTCAAAAGATAAACGACATCTTTTACCGTCACTAAAGTTGGATTGTAATTGATTCTCACTTTCTTCTCAGGAAAGTTAACCTGCGAAGTATTGATTCCAGGTTGCAATTTTTGCAGATTTTCTAAAATCCAAATACAAGAACTGCAATGAATATGTGGAATGCTTAAGGAAATAATTTCTGTGTTTTCTTCCTGAAAATCAAGAAGCTTTGCAACAATAGTTGGGTTATCTAAAAAGTCATATTTTCCTGCAATATCAAGAGGTGTTGCTCCTGGCGATTGCTCAAAATCATAATAGCAAGAAAGGTCATTCGCACTAAATATTTCATAAACCGTTTTGCAACCGTTACAGCAAAAAACTTTAGCATCAAAATGGATTACGTCAGCCTTCTCAATGTCTAAGCCGCAGTGAAAACAATTTTCTTTTCCCATATAGTATTGTCCCTATTAAAGTGCTGCAAAGATTGCAAATTGATTAGCTTAAAAATATGACTTTTGTCATAAATTTACTTATTTTTGCCAAAAATTATTCCACCCGCAAATGAGCAAATGTGAACAATGCATTGTACGTGAATTTAGTTCTTTAAAAGCACTAAACAAAGAAGAATTATTAAAAGTTGCTAATTGCAAAACTTCTTACACAATCAAAAAAGGTGAACCTATTTTTGAAGAAGGAGAAACTATAAACGGTGTATATTGTATTAAGGAAGGTTTTTGCAAACTATCCAAACTAAGTACGAACGGAAAAGATCAAATTGTAAAATTGGTAAAGGCTGGAGAGCTTTTAGGTCAACGCTCTATGGTTAGCGATGAGCCTGCCAATCTTTCAGCAATTGCTCTTGAAGACATGGAAGTTTGTTTTATCCCAAAATCCGAAATCTTGAATTTTTTCAACGAAAACAATCAATTCTCCTTAGGAATGATGAAAAGCATTTGTGGGGATTTGAAAGAATCTGATTTACATGTCGTTTCAATGGCTCAAAAAACCGTAAAAAACAGGTTAGCTGAAACCTTGATTTATCTACAAGATACTTTTGGAAAAAACGCGGATAATACTTTGAAAATACAACTTTCCAGAGAAGAATTAGCCGGTATGATTGGCACGGCTACTGAGAGCTGCATTCGTATTTTATCGGAATTCAACAAGAGTGGCCTCATTGAATTAGTAGGTAAAAAAATCGCTATTAAAGATTTGAATAAATTAAAAAAAGTAGCCGAATAAGATTTTTATTGATTTCCGTTACTTATCACAAAAAGCTTTTTTAGTTTCAGAATTAGTTTTTATAAAAAATTTGAACTCTTTTGTAGCTAAACCTAAAACATATAAACGACGCGTATTTAATCTATTAAAGCTTTTTAGCTTCATTCCAAAAAACATCCATTTCTGCCAAAGTCATATCCATGAGCGGTTTTCCTAATTGATCTGCTTTACTTTCAAGGTATTGAAATCGCTCGATAAACTTTTTATTGGTTCGCTCCAAAGCATCTTCTGGGTTAATATTTAAAAAACGGGCATAATTAATCATCGAAAATAAAACATCTCCAAACTCCGATTCCATTTTGTCTTGATTTCCTGCCGCTACTTCTTCTTGTAACTCTTGCAATTCCTCTTGTACTTTGTCCCAAACTTGATGCGGTTCTTCCCAATCAAATCCTACTCCTTTTACTTTATCCTGAATTCGACTAGCTTTTACCAAGGCTGGTAAACTTCTAGGAACACCTTCCAAAACCGATTTTTTTCCTTCTTTTAATTTGAGTTTTTCCCAATTTTGCTTTACCTCTTCTTCATTCTCCACTACAGTATCTCCATAAATATGAGGGTGACGGTGAATGAGTTTTTCGCAAATTTCATTACAGACATCAGCAATGTCAAAATCTTGTGTTTCGCTTCCAATTTTGGCATAAAAAACCAAATGAAGTAGCAAATCGCCTAGTTCTTTCTTGACTTCATTCAAATCATTATCCAAAATAGCATCTCCTAGCTCATAGGTTTCTTCAATGGTTAAGTGACGTAATGATTGCATGGTTTGTTTTTTATCCCAAGGGCATTTTTCACGCAATTCGTCCATTATAGTCAATAATCGATCGAAGGCTGCTAACTGATAGGCTCTAGAATTCATGATTTTGGTTTTTGGTAAAAATAAAAAAATCCTGTCAAGAAAATTAGACTCAACAGGATTTTATATTGATGTACTTGCTACTACTCTTTTTTAGCTTTTGCTTTTTTTGGTTTTGGTTCGGCAGCAACTTCTTCAGTCACTGATTCTTCTTTTCCAATGGCTGGTGGCGCATCATCTGTAACCAATCCTCTTTCTTGTAACATATTGTACCAGTTCAAGATTTTTTTAATATCAGATGCATAAACTCTTTCTTCGTCATATTCAGGAAGTACTTCTCTAAAATAGGCATTCAAAGTAGCATTGTCTTCTTTATGAGAAATTGCCTTTCCGTTGTTTTCTTTTTTAGCAATATTCGACATTACTTCTGCCAATGGTTTCTCGGCATCATAAGTATAAACAGAAATTTCAGTCAACAAACTCACGTTACTTTTTAAACTTACTGTTACTTTTTTTCCATCTAACAAAGATTCGGCAACAAAACCTGTTCTAGTTTGAACTTTCAATGCATATAAACCTGGTTTTCCTGAAATCGCTAAAATTTTTTCTAAATTCATTTTTTTATTTTTTATAGTTCTTTGTTAATAGTTTTGAATCAAATAGCAAATACATACAAAACTACTCCCTAATTTATCTCCCTTTTTTGGCAAAAAATTTCATTCGGTAGTCTTGAAACGTTTTCCCTTCTGTAATATTTTTGAGTTTCTTTTGGATTAATCGTTTTTTTAGAGAAGAAATTTTGTCGGTAAACAGAATACCTTCAATATGATCGTACTCATGTTGAATAACTCTGGCAATTAAACCGTCAAAAACTTCGGTTTTCATTACAAAATCTTCTTCGCAGTATTGTATCGTTACAATTGGTTTTCTGTAAACATCCTCGCGAACATCTGGAATACTCAAACAACCTTCGTTAAAAGCCCATTCTTCGCCTTCTTCTTTGATAATTTTCGCATTGATAAAGGTCTTTTTAAAACTTTTCAATTGCTTTTGATCGTCAGATTCCACATCATCGTCATCACTAAATGGTGCCGTATCGATCACAAACAAACGCAATGGCAATCCTACTTGCTCTGCAGCCAAACCTACTCCAGAAGCATTGTACATGGTTTCATACATGTTTGCAATTACTTCTTTTAAGTTGGGATAATCTGTAGTTACTTCTTCTCCAACTTTTCTTAAAACTGGATCACCGTACCCTATAATTGGTAAAATCATTGTTATCGTAATTAAGTTTATGCCACAAAAGGGTTCTTTCCTTTTTTATTGGTTGGCAAAAATAGTAAAATTTCAACAATGCCGAATTCCTTATAGCGAATAAGTTTTGTTTTTCCCGAATAAGCCAAATTCTACACACAATTATTTATATTACAAGCCTACAATTCTTACCTTTGATTTGAAACAAGCCCTATGATAGAAGAAATACGAAAATTTGCCGATAGTACACATTTTACCAATGGTTTGAAAGTTACCATAGCTACAGTAACTCCAGTATTGGTTTTTGCTTATTTGGGACATTTTGACGTGGGTTTCACTATTGCTCTGGGAGCTTTTTTTACTTATCCTAGCGATATTCCTAGCAGCTTAAAGCATAAAATTAATGGTTTGATTGTGGCGGCAATATTGGTAGCTTTTGTCAATTTATTGGTGAATCTTGCTTATCCGTACGGGATTATTTTTTATCCGCTCTTTGGCATGCTCCTATTTCTGTTTTCAATGATTTCGGTGTACGGACAAAGAGCTACGGCAGTTTCTTTTTCGTGCTTATTGTCAATTTGTTTGGCGTTTGCCCATTTACATTCGGGTTGGGAAATGCTCCAATATTGTGGGTTAATGCTGGCAGGAGGATTGTTTTATCTTTTGATCTCGTTACTTTTTTATTACCTAAATCCTTATCGATTCATTGAACTACAATTGGCTTCATGTATTGATTTAACTGCCAAATATTTAAAATTAAGAGCTGATTTATGGAAAATTGATGCGGATAAAAAAACGATAACCGAAAAACAACTGGCCTTACAAGTTGAAATTAACACCAACCACGAGAACATTCGAAAAGTACTTATTGGTAATCATTCGCTTTCTTCGGATTCGGCTCAAAATCGAAAACTTTTGATTGTATTTGTTAATTTGGTTGAAATATTAGAGTTGGCATTGGCGACGGCTTTCGATCATAAAACGCTGCATCAAAAATTTGACACACATCCAGAAATTATAAGAAATTACGCTACAATTGCTACCAATTTGAAAAAGACCTTAAAGCAACTGAGCAAAAACATTGAGAGCAGAACTACGTATCGCTCCAAACATTCGTTAGTCGAAGATTTGAAAAAATTTGAAGCGACTATTTTAGCGTACGAGAAAGCATTAGGCGATAATGAAGCAAAAGAAGGTGTAATTATGTTGACTACCATGTTGCATTATGCCGAAAGTCAGGTTGAAAAAATTAAAATTATAGAACGTGCTTTTAATCTAAAAATAGAGGAAGTTGATGTGGTTACAAATCAAAAAGAGTTAGAAAAATTCCTAACCCCACAATACTATCCTTTATCTACCTTTATCAATAATTTAAGTTTCTCTTCTACACTTTTTAGACATTCGCTCCGCCTATCGATTACGCTACTCTTCGGATTTTTGATTGGTACCTTTTTGCCTTTTCAAAATGTGTATTGGATTTTGCTTACCATCATCGTTATTATGCGACCTGGTTATGGGTTGACTAAAGAACGTTCCTTTGAGCGAACTTTTGGTACTATTCTCGGTGGCTTCATTGCTTTTGGCTGTATTTATTTTATAGACAATAATGTTGCATTGAGTTTAATGGCCATTTTATGTGTGCTTTTGGGTATGTCTTTTTCTAACATTAGCTACAAGACCAGCGCTACTTTTGTTACTATGTATGTCGTTTTTTTATATAGTATTCTTACTCCCGATTTTGACAATGTTATTCAATTTAGAATTATTGATACTATGGTCGGCGCACTTTTAGCGTACACTTTTAATCATTTTGTTTGGCCTTCGTGGGAATTTATAAATACGCCAAATCATATTGAAAAAGCCATTTTTGCTAATAAAAAATACCTGACTGAAATTGCCCTTTTTTATAACAAAAAAGGAAATGTTACCACAGTTTATAAAGTAGCCCGAAAAAATGCCTTTATAGAAATAGGCAACCTCATGGCTTCGTTTCAACGCATGAGCCAAGAACCTAAATCAAAACAGAAAAAAATTGACCAAGTCTATAAATTAGCAGTTTTGAATCACACGTTACTATCTTCAATTGCCTCAATGGGAACATATATTCAATCGCACAAAACCACGGCTGCTTCTGATGCGTTCAATCGTGTAATGGCTACCGTCTTACAAAACTTAGATGAAGCCTTACTCCTTTTGAATCCAAATTATAACGCTGAAATTAACCCTATTTCAACTTCTGAAAAAGCAAAAGGTTTTACTGAACTTATGGCAATTCGTATGAAGGAATTAACAGAAAGAAGTACTTTGGACGCTACAACCAACAAAGTGCAAATGCAAGAAGCACAGCTCATTATCGAGCAGTTAATTTGGTTAATCAATCTCTCTGAAAACATCTTAAAAAACACCAAATTATTAATAGAAAAAGAATAAAAAAGCCCCAAATTTCTAAATGAAATATGGGGCTAAATGAACAAAATTATTCCTTTACAAATTTAAAACTTCAGCGGTACTTGCTCTCACCTCTGCTAATAACGTTGGATTTTCATTCAAAGCTTGTCCGTAAGAAGGTATCATTTTTTTGACTTTTTCTTTCCATTCAGAAGATTGCATCTCTTCTTTAAAACATTTTCCAACCAAATCTACCATAATCGAAACCGCTGTAGAAGCACCAGGAGACGCGCCTAAAAGAACTGCCAAACTTCCGTCGGCAGTAGTAATCATCTCGGTTCCGAATTCTAATTTACCAATCAATTCCTCGTCTCGCTTAATAACTTGAACACGTTGGCCAGCTCGCTCAAGCTTCCAATCTTTCGATCTTGCATTTGGTACATATTCTCTCAAAGCATCCATTCTATCCTTTGGAGATTGACGAACTTGTTCAATTAAATATTTCGTAAGAGGAATGTTTTTATATCCAGCCACCAACATAGGTATGATGTTGCTTGGTTTTATTGACAAAGGCAAATCAGAATAGGAACCATTTTTTAAGAATCGAGTAGAAAAACCTGCAAAAGGCCCAAATAGCAATGCCTTTTCTCCATCAATCATTCGAGAATCAATATGAGGTACCGACATTGGTGGCGCTCCCACACTTGCTTTCCCGTATACCTTGGCTTGATGTTGTGCAATCACGTCTGGATTAGTACATTTTAACCACTGCCCACTCACTGGAAAACCGCCATATCCTTTGCCTTCTGGAACATCTGCTTTTTCTAACAAAGGTAGCGAACCGCCTCCAGCGCCAATAAAAACAAACTTTGTATAGGCTTTTACTTTTTGTCCAGAATCCAAATCAGTAATTTTTATGCGCCATGTTTTATCCTCACGTTGTTTCATTTTTTTCACTTCATGACCAAAATGAATTGTTACTCCATCTAAGGAAGTTAAGTAGGCAAACATCATTCTTGTTAAAGCACCAAAGTTAACATCAGTTCCAATTTTCATTGAAGTTGCAGCAACTTTCTCACCTTCATTTCTGCCATTCATCACTAAAGGCATCCATTGCATTAAATCTGAAAAATCGGTGCTAAATTCCATATCCGCAAAAATAGGATTGGCTTGCAAAACATTGAATCTGTTTTTTAGGAAGGCAACATTTTCTTCTCCCCAAACGAAACTAATATGAGGTATGCTTTTAATGAATTCTTTTGCTGAGGCCAATTTACCTTCGCTTACAAGGTAAGACCAAAATTGTCTTGAAACCTCAAACTGTTCTGCAATGCTTATGGCTTTCGCAGGATTGATAGTACCATCGGGGCTTTCGGGAGTATAATTTAATTCACAAAAAGCAGAGTGTCCTGTTCCTGCATTATTCCACGCATCGGAGCTTTCTAAGGCGGCAGCATCTAAACGTTCGTATATTTCAATCTTAAGATCAGGCTGTAATTCCTTGAGCAATAACCCTAGAGTGGCACTCATAATTCCAGCACCAATTAACACTACATCACTATGAATTCTTATGGTTGTATCTGACATTGTTGGTTGTGTTTTTTAAAAGTGCAAAAATAGTTCATAAAAACACAATAAAAAAAACAAAATTGTAAAGAGATACTCTACAAATTCAACAATAGCAATAAAGTATGTTATAAGTTAAACTAGCGCACGAAAATTACTTTCTATTAAGATAATCTTGAAGCATAATTGTTGCCGATATTTCGTCAATAAGTGCTTTGTTTTGGCGCTGTTTTTTACTTAATCCACCATCAATCATGGATTGAAAAGCCATTTTGGACGTAAATCTTTCGTCAACTCGAATAACTTTCATTTCAGGAAAATGATTGGTAAAATGCGTTACAAATCCTTTGATTATCGAGGCGCTTTGCGAAGGCTCGCCGTTCATTTGTTTGGGTTCGCCAATCAAAACTGCTTCGACTTTTTCTTTGGAAAAATACGTTTTCAGAAAATCAATGGCAGTAGCAGAAGGGATAGTGGTCAATCCCGAGGCTATAATTTGTAGTTCGTCGGTAACTGCTATTCCGGTGCGTTTTTGTCCGTAATCTATGGCTATAATTCTTGGCATTGGTAACTTTTTGTGGACAAATATACACAAAGAAATGCATTGAATTGCAGATAAAAACCGCTCCAATGTCTTGAAGCGGTTTGTGTATATTGTAAATTAAGAATTAAATTAATTCCCAAAAAATCGTCTAAAGAAACCTCTTTCATCTTCGACTTCAACTGTCGTTTCGGTTTTTTGTGCCTTTTCATATTCAGTAAACAAATCATTAATATACTCTACATAAGAACGATTTTTTTCTTCTAAAAAACCTACTAAATACTTTTCGCTGTATTCGACACCACTCGCATTTTCAATTTGCAATAATTTTTTATATAATGGTTCAATATGATTTGAGATAATTTCCTGAGGAACAGCTCTTCTTCTTCCAAAATAATTGGTAATCTCTCCATTTTCATTTTTAGTAGATTCAAAATCGGTAACTACCCAATAGTACCTTCCTGATTTTGCTAAATTTTTTACGATAGCATGAAAATTGACCCCTTGTTTTAGATTTTCCCACAAGACTTTGAATAGCACTTTTGGCATATCTGGGTGTCTGATGATACTATGAGGCTGCCCCATTAATTCATAATCCTCATAGCCACAAACATCTACAAAAACATCATTTGCATATTCAATGATTCCTCGATGATCTGTTTTACTCATAATGATTTGAGACTTGTCCCATGCCACCTCTTTGTCAATAATTACTGGCTGCTTAAATAATTCGTTGGTTTCCATTTGTGTTAAATTAAGTTGGTTTTGATTGTTTTTTTTACTGAAAATACATCAATAAAAAATTCAAAATTATTGATAACAAAATGTTCAAAAAATGATTTTTATCAGCTATCCATTTCTTTATTGCCTTACAAGACAAAAGAGGATCGAATAGATTCGCATCCTTTAAAAAACTCCATGCTATAAAAGATAATAAATGATTACTATTAAATAAACTAAAGTTTGATTTAAAAAAAATCGATTTATCTTTGTCAAAAATATTTTTAAGATGAAAACATTACAAGCTATTATAGAAAAAGCCTGGGAAAACAGAGCTTTGTTACAAGAAACCATTACAACCGACGCTATTAGAGCTGTAATTGAGTTGTTAGATGCTGGAAAACTTCGCGTTGCTGAACCTGTAGGCGATGGATGGCAAGTAAACGAATGGGTAAAAAAAGCCGTGGTGATGTATTTCCCTATTCAAAAAATGGAAACCTGGGATTCTGGTATTTTTGAGTATCATGATAAAATGCTCTTAAAAAGAGGCTATGCCGAAAAAGGAATTCGTGTGGTTCCTAATGCGGTAGCTCGTTATGGAGCTTACATTTCTAGTGGTGTGATTTTGATGCCAAGTTATGTAAACATTGGAGCTTATGTAGACGAAGGAACAATGGTCGATACTTGGGCTACTGTTGGAAGTTGTGCTCAAATTGGTAAAAATGTTCACCTTAGTGGTGGTGTAGGAATTGGTGGTGTTTTGGAACCTTTACAAGCAGCTCCAGTAATTATTGAAGACGGTGCTTTCATTGGTTCTCGTTGTATTGTTGTAGAAGGTGTTCACGTAGGAAAAGAAGCAGTTCTTGGCGCTAACGTTTGTTTGACTGCCTCAACAAAAATTATCGATGTAACTGGTGATGAACCTGTGGAAATGAAAGGCTTTGTTCCAGCTCGTTCTGTTGTAATTCCAGGAAGTTATACTAAAAAATTCGCTGCCGGTGAATTTCAAGTTCCATGTGCATTGATCATTGGAACTCGTAAACCTTCAACCGACTTAAAAACTTCATTAAATAATGCGCTTCGTGAATATGATGTAGCGGTATAATAAAAAAAATAATAAAACTGCGATACCTAAGTATTGCTCATTATTTCAATAAATGAAAATAGGATTTGAAGCAAAACGTGTTTTTCATAACAAAACTGGTTTAGGAAATTATAGCAGGGATTTAATTCGAATCCTTGCTGATTTTTTTCCAGACAATGATTTTTTATTGTATAATCCTAAACCCAATAACGAAATCCTATTTAAAAATACATTTGCAAATGTGTTTGAAAAACGTCCTGTTACTCCTTTCTATCAGAAGTTTTATAATTTATGGCGACAAAAAGGAATTGTAAAAGACTTAAAGAAAGATGGAATTGAATTATTTCACGGACTTTCTGGAGAACTACCAACAGGCTTGAAGCAAAACAGCATAAAAAGTGTGGTCACTATTCATGACTTAATTTTTGTTCGATATCCTGAATTGTATTCTTTTTTTGACCGTAAAATTCATTTCTACAAGTTTAAAAAAGCGGCAAAAAATGCCGATCTTATCATTGCAATAAGTGAACAAACAAAAAGAGATATTGCATCTTTTTTAAAAATTCCTTCTGAAAAAATACAAGTAATCTACCAAGGGTGCCAAAATGTTTTTAAAAAAGAGTATTCAGAGACAGAAAAGCAAAAGGTGCGTCAAAAGTTCAACCTCCCTAATGAGTTTATTCTCAACGTAGGGACACTTGAAGAACGAAAAAATGCATTAACATTAGTAAAAGCTATAAAAGAAATTGACACTAAGTTAGTTTTGGTGGGAAAAAAAACTACTTACACCCAACAAATACGTCAATACATAAAAGAAAATGGTATTGAAGAAAAAGTCATTTTTTTGAAAGGATTAAGTAGTGAAGAATTAGCGATAACTTACCAACTAGCAACCGTTTTTGTTTATCCCTCCATTTTTGAAGGTTTTGGCATTCCTATCATTGAAGCTTTATTTTCAAAAACACCTGTAATCACTACAAATTATGGTGTTTTCCCTGAAGCTGGAGGCCCAAATTCTATGTACATTGACCCTATGAATGAACAAGAAATAAAATCCAAAATTGAATTTTTACTACAAAATGAAGCTGTTCGTCATGATATGGCTCAAAAAGGCTTAGAATATGCCGCTAAGTTTAAGGATGATGTCATTGCAAAACAAGTAATGGATTGCTATACTTCCTTAATTTGATCTAAATCATACAACTTAGCATACTTTAAAAAACTACCAAACGCTGCGAACATACTCCAAACAAAGCCTTGATAGCCGTTTAAAAAATTAAATTGTAAAAAATAAACTCTAAAAAATTCAAATGGAAATTTTATTACGGCCTTAAACAGTGAGCCTTTTTTCCCTTTTTCAGCTAACAACTCACCACTTAGTAATGCGTATTTTACTTGTTTCTGAATAGCGGTAGAAATATCAAAAACAGTATAATGTAACATTTCATGATTTAAGTGTTCTATATTGCCGTTAATTTTTATGACTTCGTGCACTTTATCCTCAGTAAATCCTCCTCTTGCTTTATCAAATAAACGTAGTATTGGTTTCTTATTTTCACTTCCAAATTTGAAAATTTTACTCAAGAAAACATGCGTTCTTGGAATTAAATATCCAGAGTATCCCTTGGAAAAATCTAAGGATTGTATTTCATTTATTAATTCATCTGACAACACTTCATCAGCATCGAGAGATAAAACCCAATCATTTTGGGTTTGATGTAATGCGAATTGTTTTTGTTTGCCAAAATTTTCAAATTCATTATAAATTACTTTTGCGCCAAATTTTTCACAAATCATCACAGTATCATCAGAACTTCCAGAATCTACTACTACAATTTCGTTTGCCCAATGCAATTTCTCTAGACATTGTCCAATTATTTTTGCTTCATTGTATGCTATGATAAAAACAGATATTTTCATTATTTAATGGTCGCTATAAATTGCTTGAAAGTTCCAAAAGGGTATTTTTTCAATTTTAAAAACAAAATAAAATCATCCAATCTATCTACTAAACTTTGCCCACTATTTTTAACGACATAGCCAGGAAAATTAAATTTTTCTGGTTGATTTAGATCAGTAAATTCCCAAGGATGTAAATATATATTCAAATAGTTGTCTTTTCTATAAGTCCAGTGCGCTAATACTTTATAAATCCACATTGGTAAATTATGAAATGACAACCAAAACAAAGGAAATCGAAAAACAGGACTTACAGATGCAGGAACTTGCAAGACATTATCTTGGTAAAAATAAGTACGAGGTTTATTAAAATTATTATAACGCCCTGGCAAATAGGTTGGATTTATAGAAGAATTATATACATAGCCAGCTTTTTCTACTTCTTTTTCATCAACAGGATACATACGAGGCATACGAAAACCAATAACTTCAGTACCTGTTAATTCTTCTAATTTGTCTTTGGATTCTTTAAGATGTTGTATCTTAAAATCAGTGTGAAAATAATTATGTGAGGCGATTTCGTGACCTGAAGCAACAATTCTTTCGATTACTTTTGGGGCATTTATAGCAAAGGTAGCGGTTGAAAAAAAGGTAGCTTTTACTTGATGTTTTTCCAATACATCAAGTATTATATTGGTCCCTTTTATAGATATTGCTATTTGTTCTTCAAAAGAAATATCCCTATCGTATTCAAAAGGCATATCAAACTCTTCGATATCAAAACTTAATAAAACCATTACTTATAATTTGTTTCTTTAATTAAATAATTAGGACGGTTTTTAGATTGCATAAAAAGCTTTCCTACATAGATCCCTATAATTCCCATTACAATCAAATTTAGTCCTCCAAAAAAAACGACTGTGCTAATCAATGAAGCCCAACCTGAAATAACATGACCATAAATCAAACTATAAATCACATAGCCTATATAAACCATAAATGCTAAAAAAGAAATACCTAGACCAAGGTAAATCGCAATATACAAAGGGCGTATACTAAACGATGTGATGCCTTGAATGGCAAAACGCATCATTTTTTTGATTGTATATTTACTTTCTCCTGAGAATCGCTCAGCAGGTTGGTAATCAATACCAAATTGTTTGAAACCTAACCAATTCACCACCCCCCTTATAAACAATTCGTTTTCAGAAAAATCAGAAAAAACGCTTACCACTTTCTCATCCATCAACCTAAAATCTGCGGTACCAGGTTCAAATTGCACTTCCGAAAGATAATTCATTAACTTATAAAATGCTTTGGATGTTTTTTTCTTAAAGAAAGTTAGTTTCTTATCCTCTTCTCTTCTTGTGTACACTACATCATAACCTTCTTCCCACTTTTTTAGCAATTTAGGAATAAGTTCTGGAGGATGCTGCATGTCGCCATCCATAGTAATAACTGCATCCGCTTTTGCTGTATCGACACCTGCTTTTAAAGCATTTTGGTGTCCAAAATTTCGTGACAACTCAATAAAAAACAATCTAGTGTCTTTTGCTGCCAATTGTTTTAATCGCTCTAGTGTTCTATCATTACTACCATCATCTACAAAAATCAGATCATACTCATAATTCAAAGTAGAAAAAACAGCATGGAGAGCAGTGACCATTACTTCAATATTTCCTTCTTCATTATAGGAAGGAATTACAACGGCTATTTTCTTTAAATTATTCATGATTTCAATTCAATTAAATTCGCATTTACATCTTTCAAAGTCATCATTTCGTAAATAATTTTAAACCAAATTAGCACACAAGGCAATGCTTTAAGTGCATAAGGTTCTATGACATTATCTTGTAAATACCTAGGCATTAAATCTGTTGGCGACAAACTGGTTACTATTATTGCAAATATAAACAATACCCAGTTTACTATAGAAATAGGGCTTTCTTGAATCACAAACCAAATCGCAACTCCCAAAAAAGCAATAATATAGGTAGGTGACTCTGAACCAGAACTAAAAATTACTGTAAAAATTAAAACGGAAGCAAGTAGTAATAATTTAAATTTTTCGTTACTATATAACTTAATTCGTAAATAAGGCAACCCGAATAACAGTAGCCCAACGGCTAAAAAAGGGAGATTTGATACGTTAGGCATTTGTAACACTCTTCTAAATATACCCATTGCCGAAATATCTTGCATTGAATTTAGAGAGGCATTCTCAGCATTTTTTACGAGTAATCGCTCAAACCATTCTTTGTAACTATTCAAAATAAACTCCGGTGAGGAAATAAACATAGGCAAAACAAACAAGATAATTGACCATACAACTAGAGCGCCTATGAATTTGGGTTTGTTTTTTGAAAAAAAGAAAAAAGCCAGACCAACTACTCCATATAACTTAATAAACGTCCCTAAAACAATACAAAAAGCCGCCCAAAAATCTTTCTCTGTAACGATACAAACATAAGAAAAAATGATAATAGCCGTCATTATAGGATTGAATTGAAACCCTAAATTTGCAGTCACAAACTCATTGACAGTTATCCAAAGAATAAGATTTATTTTATTGGATTGCAGCGGTAATTTTGATATGGCCCATACTAAAAGTATAGCATTAAAAGCATTCCAAAAAATCACTCCCAACCCATCAGGCATAAGAGCAAATGGAGCTATAAACAAACTAAAAACAGGACCATAATGATTATGATCAAAATATTCTGCTGGATATTCAGTATATAGCGATGTTTGATGAATCGTATGCCAAAAAACATTTTTAAAAATCAAATAATTATTCAAACTATGAATACTGAATTGCTTAATGGCTGAAATTATTGCAATAACAATCCAAATAATAGCAATGTATTTTTTATTCGTAAAAAAAGATTTTTTAAAAATAGCGATCATTATACTTTTAATTTTTGCTTTATCATTTGTCGTTTTTTATATTTCTCTTGAAATCTAGAAGTATAGTACCACATTCGTTCAAAAACTTCTTCTTTTGATTTCCCATAGCACTTGGCATACTCCTCACTAATCACTTCAATTTGATCTTGTCGGGGCGTGATTCTACACATGTTTTTCATACGGGTTTCAAAATCCATTTTTTCATGAAACTTCATCCGGTTCAAATCAACTAAATAAAAGTTAAATTGGTCAGTCGACATTTTTTTTATAAGTGTATTTCCTGGAGAATGATCCAAAAATTCTATTCCTTTTTCATGGAGATTAAAAGTGAATTTTGCGAATTGTCTTAAAATATTTTCGCGTTCAAAATAATTTGAAATTTCAACAATCTCTCTAAAAGTTAAATCAACATTAAGATGTTCGCTCACATAATAACTATTTTTTAATCCAAAAAGAGAAAATTTTTCAAAAAAAGCGATTGGTTGTGGAGTTCCTATTCCTTTTTCTAATAAAATTCTAGCATATTCATAAGATCGCTTAGCCTTCGACTTTCTAAAATACTTATAAGCCACTTTATTAAATACATTCGGAATTTTAAATGATTTTATGTTAATCGTTTTACCATTTAAATCAAATAATTTAATCTTGTTTCGATCTCCATTGCCAAAAAGTTCACCTGTAGAACTAAAGTTTTTGACATTGCCAAGTATTGACTCAGTACTATTTTCGAAAATTGGATTTATTTTAAAATTCATCAGATTTTTTTTTTTAAAGCAACAAAAACACACATCGAATTAAGCTCTTCAAATTAACATTAACTCCTCGCCAACTTCAATTTATGGCATGATTACTTTATCGTCTTTTTCAATAAGTATTTCAACCATTGCAGGAAATTTTCATAATTAATATACCATTTTGATACACTCAGTCTTTTTTCTTTTTCAATAATCTCTTTTATTTGAGGAATACTTTTATTAGGGAAAAAATTCAGTTTCTTGGATTTTTTAGGATTCAGATAATAAAAATCCTTGAAATCGTTATAATTATTTTCATCTACAGCTAGCCATTTGCTCAGAAATCCTTTATCTATTTCTTGATTATGTCCCCAATTATCGAGTTTAAAACGCAATTCTTCTTCTGTTCTTGCCAAGGATTCGTGTAAAACAATACTATCTGTATAAATTTTACGTCCTTTGATTCTTCGTCCGCCTTTGTAATTAGGAAAATTGGTAGCGAAAATGGCGTTCATAGGTTTATCTACATACAAAATACCATTAGCGGTATATTTATATAGCATTACCCAAAAAGCACATACTTGTATTGGATTCTTTTCTGGATGTATTAAAAAAGAATCATAACGTCTCAAGTCAGCAACAAATTTTTTAAAATCAACAAAATATTCATCGCAATCTACCTGAATAATCCAATTCCCGATACCCATTTTTTCGGCAAGCATTTTTCTTTCTCTGATTTCACACTGCATTGTAGTTAATTCAGGAACATAAAAATCATCTTCATAAATAACTACTTTATTATCAACATCAAAGGCTTTAATCCACTCAAAAAAGGAATCATCAATGCTAAAAGTGCCGCCGTTCCAGGTATTTCTATTTTTATCAATAGCAATAAAAATTTGATCAGACTCAATGTATACTGTAGGAAGTGAAGTTTTTAACAATTCATAATCATACGAAACTAAGTAGCCCGTCTGTATTTTCCCCGCCATATTTACCAATTTAAAAATGGCGCAATTTAGGAATAATTATCTAATTTTGTGCCATGAAAAAAGAATATGATTATCTAATAGTAGGCTCAGGTCTCTTTGGCAGTGTGTTTGCACATGAAGCCCATAAAGCTGGAAAAAAATGCTTGATTATTGACAAGAGAAATCATTTAGGAGGTAACGTTTACTGTGAAAAGATTGCAGACATTAATGTTCATAAATATGGAGCTCATATCTTCCATACTAATGATAAAAATTTATGGGACTATGTCAATCAATTTGTAGAATTCAACAATTACATCAATGCACCGCTAGCCTTTACCAAAGGAAAACTGTACAACCTCCCCTTCAATATGAATACTTTTTATCAATTGTGGGGCACCAAAACTCCAGCTGAAGCCCAAGCAAAAATTGATGACCAAATTAAAACCTATGGTGTACCAGAACCTAAAAATCTCGAAGAACAAGCTTTGTCATTGGTCGGAAAAGACATTTATGAAAGCTTCATAAAGGAATATACCGAAAAACAATGGGGGCGAAAAGCGTCAGAACTACCTGCTTTCATTATTAAAAGACTGCCTGTTCGATTTACTTTTGACAACAACTATTTTAACGACAAATATCAAGGAATTCCTATTGGTGGGTATAACAAATTGATTGATGGTCTATTGAAAGGTATAGAATGTAAAACCGATGTTGATTATTTTAAGGAAAAAGAATATTACGACAACCTAGCCTCTAAAATTGTTTATACTGGAAAAATAGATGAGTATTTTGATTTTAGATTAGGCGTTTTGGAATACCGATCCTTACGTTTTGAAAATGAGACTTTAGATCTTAAAAATTTTCAAGGCAATGCCGTTGTAAATTACAATGATGCGAGCCATGATTATACTCGTATTATAGAACACAAACATTTTGAATTTGGTAATCAGCCTCAAACAGTAATTACAAAAGAATATCCACAGGAATGGAATCGTAAAAACGAACCTTTTTACCCAATTAATGACCATCACAATCAATCCCTATTTGAGGAATATAAAAGACTTTCTCTTCAAGAAAAAAATGTTATATTCGGGGGAAGATTAGCAGAATACCGTTATTATGACATGCATCAAGTAATCGCTTCCGCATTACACAAATCCAAAATAGAACTTCAGAATGACTAAAATATTTATTGTTACACACGAAAAAAGTCCAATATTAGCAAATGATATTCTCGTACCTATTCAGGTTGGAAACAGGACTAATATAGAAACTAACATTCTAAGGGATGACACTTTAGACACAATCTCTAACAAAAACAATAATTTTTGCGAATTGACCGCAGCCTATTGGATTTGGAAAAATTATAATGAAGCAGAAATTGTAGGGATTTGCCATTATAGGAGATACTTCAACTTCTTTAACCCAATTTACAACCTAAAACCCTCTGCTCAAAAAAAAATAAGTGTTTCGAAATTTAAGCAGAGTAAAGCATTTAAAAGTTCATCCAGTATTTTAAATAAAAAAATCACTTCTATACTCAGTACTCATGATATCATATTAGTTAGGCCTTATGAGTTCAAAAAAGGCTCCTTAAGTCAAAATTACTGTGATGAGCATAGACCCGAGGATTGGGAGTTGACAAAAGTAATAATTAAAGAGAAATATCCGCAGTATACAGAAAGTATCAAATTGTTTTTAGACGAAGGAACCAAATTTCATATTGGCAATATGCTAATTTGCACAAAGAAATTATTTGATGATTATCATGAATGGCTATTTTCTATCCTTTTCGAACTTGAATCTAAAGTCACCATACCAGACGATCCGTATCAAGCTAGGCTATTTGGATTTATATCCGAAAGACTAATTAACTTATATGTATACCATAACAAACTAAAAATAAAAGGTATACCATCGTATAAAATTTTAGATCTTTAACTTTCTGAAATCATTATAAAAGTCTTAAAAAATACCTTTTCATTCATACTTATGAATTAAACAAATTAACTAGTTTTTTTTAATATTAAAATTTTAATATAAATCGAATTATATTGTTAAATATCAACGCAAAAACAACCTTCTTTAACAAAATTTAGCTACTAACAAGTTAAAAATCGTCAAAACAACATTTTTAACAAGTTAAATCCCAATAGTGAAATTAAAAATTTACTAAAAAAACCTCAAAAAAAACACAAATTACCCATTTTTTTAAGTTTACACGTCAATTATTCATAAAAAACACAAAAATAAAGACATTTTAATAAATTTGTTTTTTTTCTTTAACATTATATTATGATATTTGACTAACTAATCTTAAATGTTTTTAATATGAGAATCAATTTTAAGCATTTTTTGAGCTTGCTTTTTGCCTTATTCGTGCAAATAACTGTCGCTCAAGAAATCACAGTAACTGGTGTTGTTACAGATCAAGCTGGAATTCCTATTCCAGGTGCTAATGTTCTAGTAAAAGGTACAAAATCAACAACACAAACAGACTTTTCGGGTGCTTTTGCAATCAAAGCAGCTGCAGGTGATGTGTTAGTAGTTAGTTTTGTAGGCATGACTACAGTTGAAGCAAAAGCTTCTTCTAAAGTTTTAGTAAAGTTGAAAGACGCTTCAAATCTATTGGAAAGTGTAGTTGTAGTAGGTTACGGTACTCAATCCAAGAAGAAATCTACAGATGCTATCGCAAGAGTAACCGCCAAAGACATTCAGCAAATTCCTGTTTCTAACATTCAAAATGCATTAGTTGGAAAGTTAGCTGGGGTACAAATTACACAAACTAACGGAAAAGTTGAAGGTGGGGTAAGTGTTCGTGTGAGAGGTGCAGCTAGTATTAGTGCTGGTAAGGAACCTCTTTATGTATTAGATGGAATTCCATTAATCACAACGAATGAATCTAATAATGGAGCACCAACAAACCCATTACTTACATTAAGTACGAACGAAATCGAATCCATTGATGTGTTAAAAGACGCTTCATCTGCTGCAATTTATGGAGCAAGAGGAGCAAATGGTGTAGTGATCATAACAACTAAAAAAGGAAAAGAAGGTAAAGGAACTTTTTCTATCAATCTATCTCAAGGAGTTAGTGAAGCCACTCACAAAAGAAAATGGTTAAATGCTGCTCAATATGTAGAATTATTTACTGAGGCTTCTATCAATGGAACAGGAGATGCTTCTGAGGCTGAATCTTACTTTGATGCTTATGCTGCCGATACCGATTGGAGAACTCTAGAAAATGATACTGACTGGCAAGATCTTGCGTTTAGAAATGGATATACTACTGATGCAGACTTCTCTTTATCGGGAGGTGATACCAAAACAAGATACTTTTTCTCCGGAGCTTACAACAGCACTTCAGGGATTATCGTTAATAATGACTTAGAAAGAATAACAGCAAGAACGAATATTTCTCATAAACTTACAGATCGTTTTACAGCTGGAATGAACTTAAGTTTCTCAAGATCTCAAATAAACAGAGTTCAAGACGATAATTCATTTACAACACCTCTACAAATGGTAGCTCAGTCCCCTTTAGCGCCTGCTCGATTGAAGGATGGTTCTCCTAACCAAAATACTGAATACGTTAACTACGTACAAGCTGCAGACAATTCATTCTACAAGACTTTGGTTAGAAGAGTTATTGGAAAAGTATATGGTGAATTTAAAATTCTTCCCTATTTAAAAGCGAATAGCGATTTTTCATATGATTTAATGTCGCAAACGGAAGATGCATGGTATGGAAAAAACTTCCCAAATATGGCTACTGATGGAGAAGTTTTTGCAAGTTCAGTAAACAATGAAACTTTTATCACTAGTAATTACTTGACATTTGATAAAACATTTGCCGAAAATCACAATGTAAACATCGTTGCCGGTATGGAATTTAACAAATTCAATAGAAGATACCAAGATGTAACTAGCATCTATTTCCCTAATGATAGCTTTACAACTATAGATGGTGGTGCTGAAGTAAATGCTGGATCTGGAAGCGAAACAGATTACACATTTGTATCTCAATTCGGAAGACTTAGTTATTCATATGCCAATAAATATTTATTTAAAGCAAGCATCCGTCGTGATGGTTCTTCAAGATTTGGTGCAAATAACAAATTTGGAACTTTTCCAGCTGTTTCCGCAGGCTGGGTTGTGTCCGAAGAAAATTTCTTAAAAGACAACTCTGTTATTTCTTACTTAAAGTTTAAAGGAAGCTGGGGTAAATTAGGAAATGCTGAATTAGGAAACTTCGCCTCAAGACAGTTCTATGGTCCTAACTCATACAACCTTAAATCGGGATTAACTTTTACGCAAGCTGGTAACCCAAATTTAACTTGGGAAAAATCATCTCAAATTGACTTTGGTACCGAAGTTGGTTTCTTAAACAAAATCAACCTGGAAGTTGATTATTACAAAAAAAATACAGACGGCTTATTGTTTAGTGTACCGCTATCTTTAAGCTCAGGCGCAACATCAATAAATAAAAATATTGGAGAAATTGAAAGTAAAGGAATTGAGTTTGTATTAAATACAAAAAATATTGATAATCAAAACTTTAAATGGAGCACTAGTTTTAATTTAACTACAAACAACACAAAAGTGCTTTCTTTGCCAAACGACAATAAAGATTTAGTAGGTACTTTTACAATCAACCGAGTTGGTGAAAATGTTTCTTCTTTTTATTTAAAAGAATATGCTGGAGTTGACCCTGCAAATGGTGATGCCTTGTTCTATCTAAACACCTTAAACCCTGATGGATCAATTGATAGAACTAAAACTAATGATTACGCTGCAGCGCAAAGAGTAATTGCTGGAAATCCTTTCCCTACCTTAATGGCTGGCTTAACTAATACCATAAATTACAAAGGATTAGATTTTACTTTCACTTTCCAAGGAGAATGGGGAGCAAGCATCTATAATTCAGCAGGTATATTTCAATCAGTTTCTGGAGACTATTTAGACAACCAAACAATAGATCAATTAAACCGTTGGAGAAATCCAGGTGACATTACTAATGTACCTCAAGCTAGACTTTATGGAGGTAATGGAACGGGACACTCTACAAGATTCTTAGACCAAGCTGATTTTGTACGTTTAAGAAACTTAACTATTGGCTATACATTACCAAGCAGTGTGGTAAAAGATTTAGGAATGAGTAGTGTTCGTTTTTATGGTACTGGTGTGAACTTACTTACTTTTACCAACTATTCTGGTTATGATCCAGAAGCCAGAAGAGATGATACAGGAATAGGGGAAGAATTCTATTCTGCTCCACCAGCTAGAACAATTGCATTGGGTGTAAATATTAATTTCTAATAATAAAAAATATGAAAGTCAATAAATTAATCATATATACATTTCTTGCAGCTATGTTTATCAGTTGCGAGAGCGAATTAGATGTAGATCCTAGACAAAGAGAGGATGCCTCTATAACTTTAAGTACTGAAAGTGGAATCACCAATATACTTACTGGTACCTATGCTATTGCTGCTACTGGTGATCTTTATGGTGGTAGAGTGCAAGTTTCGGCTGATTTACTAGGACAAACCGGTTCTACAACTACTACAGACTTAAGATGGAGAGGTACATTTGTCCCATTTAGACAAATGTACACTAAAACTATGCTTGTAGATAATGGCTTTGCTCAAAACATTTGGGCAAGAAGTTATGAAATTATCAATGCCTCAAACATAGTAATTGAAAATATCAACAAAGTTGCCGACCCTGCTAAACAAACTAGAATGATAGCCGAAGCCAATTTCTTAAAATCTTTGGCCTACTTTGATTTAGTTCGCTTTTTTGCAAAGCCCTATGAAGCTGGGAAAACAAATAGTCAATTAGGAGTTGTAATTAGAGACAAAGCCATTTATGACTATAATAAAGACTATTCAAAAGAGAGAAGTTCTGTAGAAGAAGTATATGCCTTAGTTATAGCGGGTCTAAACAAAGCCTATACTGATCTTCCTGCAAGCAACAGCTTTTACGCAAATAAATATGCTGCAAAAGCCCTTTTGGCTAGAGTATATTTGCAAATGCAAAATTATCCTGCAGCAAGAGATGCTGCTAACGATGTAATTGCGAACAGTGGTGCTCGATTAATGGCAACCTATAAAGAAGCATTCAACCATGAGGTTAATCAAGCTGAAGACATTTTTGCAATCCAAATTACCAACCAAACAGGAACTAATGACATGATTACTTTCTTTGCGTCTGGTTTAAATGGAGGTCGAGGCGGCGATGTAGAAATTAGAGGAACTTACTTGAACAAATTTGACGATGTAAATGATGAAAGAAGGAATTTCAATTACATCAATTCTGTAAATGGTAGAAGGTTAACTTCAAAATATACAAGTCAATTTGGAGACGTTCCAATCATTCGTTTAGCAGAAATGTATTTAATTCGTGCAGAAGCAAATTTACAAGCCGGAACAACTGTTGGAGACACTCCTCTAAACGACATTAATAGATTAAGAACTAGAGCAAAAGCTACTTTGTTTAGTACTGTTACTTTGGCTAACATCTTTCGTGAAAGAGAATTAGAATTAGGTATGGAAGGTTTTAGAATTCATGATATTAAAAGAACTAAAGGTTCTATATCTTCTTCTTTGCCATGGGACTCAGACTTGTTGGTTTTTCCAATTCCTCAAAGAGAAAAAGACGTGAATGGACTAATCACTCAAAATCCTGGATATTAATCATTTCTTGATTTAGTTATAGCCACTCCAAAAATTTGGAGTGGCTTTTTTATTTCTATAGATAGGTACAAATCAATTACAAAATCATCCAAAAACACTTCAAAAAAAACAAATGACCTATCGTATTAAAAAAAATTGCAACAGTAAGTAATACTTACCAACTAGAAGACCTGCAAAAAACTTTTATACCGAGGTTACGAATTAGACATCAAGAGTAATAAAGTTTCATTCTTTCTATCTCCTGTTGAATAAACTCTACAATTCCTTTTATTACTTTATATAAACCAATCAAGAACAAAAAAAAGGCTTAAAATCAAAATTTCTTAAGCCTTGTTTAGTAAAAATTGAAAAAAAAAATTAACTATTCAATAGGTAAAACTAAAGTAGAAGTTATTGCCTCTAATACTTCAAAAGCCGTTTCTGCCATTTTATTGCCTTTCGTATCCAATAATGGATTGACTTCTACGACTTCAATACATACTACTTTTTTGGTTTTGATGATTTGATCTATTATAGCGATTATCTCATACTGATCAAATCCTCTTGAGACCGGAGTTCCAGTGCCAAAGGATATCAAATCACAATCCATAGCATCTACATCAAAAGAAATATATAGCACTTCGCAATGTGACAAATGCACTAAAGCCTCTGCAACACACTTTTCTAATCCTCTATATCTAATTTCGTCAACTTTATAATTACGAATAGACAAACGTTCCATTTGCTGATCTTCAGCTTCTTCGGTATCACGAACCCCGAAATACACTAAATTCTCTGGCTTTATTTTGGGTCCTTTATAACCAATTTGCTTCATTTCTTCCCAATACTTTTGAGTATCTAAATCCACAGCATTTGTTTTGGCTTCTAAATTATCATTAGCCAATGCGGCAGCCAAAGGCATGCCATGAATATTTCCTGAGGGTGAGGTATAAGGTGAATGCAAATCTGCATGCGCATCAATCCAAATCACTCCCACATTCTGTTCCGGAAATGCCGCTTTTATTCCGCTAATAGTTCCTAAAGCCGAGGAATGATCTCCAGAAAGTACGATAGGAAAATAATCATTTACATTTTTCTGAACTGCATTACTGACACGGACACATTGCTCTACCACATGTTCAATTCGCTTGGCAACGGTGCTCCTATTTTTATCGTAAATCGATTCATTATGCGTTTTGATATCCTCAAAAGGGAATTGATTAAAATAATCACTTCCTTGATTGATCGCGGCAATTTCTATAGCATCAATACCCATATCTGAACCACGGGTACCAGCTCCGATATCGGATCTATTTTTAATTAATTTAATAGGCTTCATACAACTTTCTAGATAAAATCATTTAACGCTTTTTCAATAATCGCTAAACATTCTTGAATTTGTCCTTCAGTAATTATTAATGGTGGTGCAAAACGAATTTTGTTTCCGTGAGTGGGTTTCGCCAACAAACCATAATCTCTAAAGCGCAAACAAATATCCCAAGCCAAATCAGAATTTTCATCACTATTAATCACTATTGCATTCAGCAATCCTTTTCCTCTTACCAAAGTTATCAAAGGATTTTTCGCTGCAATATCATTTAATCCTTGTCGTAGTATGTTTCCTAAACGATCTGCGTTAGCGGCTAAATTTTCATCTTTCACCACTTCCAAAGCTGCAATAGCCACAGCTGCTGCAACAGGATTTCCACCAAAAGTAGAACCGTGTTGCCCTGGTTTAATCACATTCATAATCTCATTATTGGCCAAAACTGCCGAAACTGGATATACTCCACCAGAAATGGCTTTTCCAAGAATAAGGATATCTGGTTTTACTTCAGGTGTTTTTTCACAACCTTTTTCACAAGAACAATTCCCACAAGTAGCTAATAAACGTCCTGTACGAGCGATTCCTGTTTGTACTTCATCGGCTATAAAAAGAGCATTATGCGCTTCACAAAGTGCTTTAGCTTTGGCCAAATACCCTTCGGAAAGCACATACACTCCAGCTTCACCTTGAATAGGTTCTACTAAAAACCCAGCAATATTAGGAGATGATTGCAATGCTTTTTCTAAAGCTTCGATATCATCATAAGGAATTCGGATAAAACCTTCGGTGAAAGGACCAAAACTTTTACGCGCTCCTTCATCATTAGAAAAGGAGATTATTGTAGTCGTTCTTCCATGAAAATTGTTTTCGCAAACAATTACTTGTGCTTGATTTTCTGGAATACCTTTCACTTCATACGCCCATTTACGGCATAATTTCAAAGCAGTTTCTACCGCTTCTGCCCCAGTATTCATTGGTAATACTTTATCGAAGCCGAAATAATCCGTAATATATTCTTCGAAAACGCCTAATTTATCATTATGAAAAGCACGAGAAGTTAAAGTCAACTTTTGGGCTTGTTCCACCATAGCACCAACAATTTTTGGATGACAGTGTCCTTGATTCACGGCTGAATAAGCCGAAAGAAAATCAAAGTATTTTTTCCCATCAACATCCCAAACATAAACCCCTTCCCCTCGTTCTAAAACTACAGGTAACGGATGATAATTATGGGCACCGTATTGGTCTTCTTTTGCAATCAAAACTTCGGATTTTGAAGAGAGAATTTGTTCTGAATGTATCATTTTAATGCATTTAATTTATACTTTAAAAACAAAAGTAGCATAATTAAATCAAAATTTATTAAAAAAAGTAAATTTTGACTCTAATTTTTATTTAAAAAAATATTTTTAAGCTTTATTTCCACTTTTTTAAGTCATTTTGTCATTTTTAAAACTGAATCAAAGCTTTCATTTTGAAATGAAATAAAAATAATTACTTTTATAAATGAAATAAAAAGTGATTTTAACTTAAAAATACATTTAAAAATGGAAGTATTAGACGAATATGACATCAACATTATTAAGGAATTGGAGAAAGATGGAAGAATGGCTTTTTCTGCTATTGCTACTAGTCTCAAAATTTCGAATACCATGGTGCATCAACGAATCAACCGATTAATTGACCAAGGTGTAATTACTGGAATTAAACCTGTAATTAACGAGAAAAAAATTGGTTATGATTGGGGAGCCTTTACTGGTATCACTTTAAATAAAGATGCCGATTCTAAAAGAGTAATTGATGAATTAAAGGAAATACCAGAAATAACGGAATGCTATTTTATTACGGGCTCATTTACCTTATACATCAAAATGATTGCAAAAGATCATGAACATATGAGGAAATTATTATACGAAAAAATAGATAATATTCCAGGCATAGCCAAAACCGATTCTATTATCGAATTAGGGTGTGCTTTCAAAAGAAATGTCACTTTTTAAACCACTAAATATGTTCCCTGATTTTCTAACCAACCACCACTCCAATACAATTTCTAACTTGTTTTGTATAGTATTGACTACAATGTAAAGATGATATACATTCTATTCATAAAAAAAACCATGAATAAACCATTACTAACTGTTAAAACAAGCCCTATTATGCCGTTTTCAAAAACTACCATATCAAAATTTTCCGCTTTTGTGATTCTTTTTTTGACCATTAGCTGTGTAACGCATGCTCAAAAAAACAAAGGGAAATTATTCATCATCGGGGGCGGAAAACGCTCTGATGTATTGATGAATCAGATGCTAAAAGTAGCTGATTTAAAAACCAAAGACTTTATTGTAGTGCTTCCAATGTCTAGCGAAGAACCTGATAGTGCCTATATTTATTTCAAAAAACAGTTAAGTAAACTTACTCCTCACCCTATCGTGATGCTCAATTTTGACAAAACCAGCAGTCAAAATAAAGTCCTTACCGATTCGCTTCAAAAAGCCAAACTCATCTTCATAAGCGGTGGCGATCAAACCCGTTTTATGGGAGTCGTTCGCGGAACTCCTATTTATGATGCGATTCACAAAGCGCATCAAAACGGCAGTACGATTGCAGGAACTAGCGCTGGTGCAGCAGTGATGTGCGAAAATATGATTACTGGCAACCAAAAATTAGAAACCAAATACACCGAAACCTTTGACAACATCCGTTATGATAATCTTGAAATTAACTCAGGTTTGGGCTTAGTAAAAAACGTCATTATTGACCAACATTTTCTAAAAAGAAGTCGATACAATCGCTTACTGACAGGCTTAGTCGATTTCCCAAATCACATTGGAATAGGAATTGACGAAAGTACTGCCATTGTCGTGAGAGACAAAAACATAGAAGTCGTGGGCGAAAGCGAAGTCATCGTGGTCAAAAATCCTAAAGAAATCAAAAAAGCGCCAAAGAATCATCTCGTTAGTATCAAATCTTTAGAAATGAGCGTTTTGATTGAAGGTCAAAAATTTAATATTCAATAAAATGAAAACACAACATTATTGGGCGATTGTTTGGATGCTACTATTGAGTCCAATGCCTTCGATTTGGGCACAACAATTAACGGCTTCAGAAGTAAAACGAATGGAGCAACAGGCCAAACAAGTCACCATCATCAGAGACAATTGGGGCATTGCCCACGTGTACGGAAAGACCGATGCTGATGCTGTTTTTGGGATGTTGTATGCACAATGCGAAGACGACTTTAAGCGTGTCGAGATGAACTATATCGATAAGTTAGGTCGCTTGGCAGAAATAAAAGGTGTTGGTGTTTTGTACAACGATTTGGAAACCCGCTTGCTTATTGACGCCGAAGAAGCCAAAGCCGATTACAAAAAAGCGGCACCTTGGCTCAAAAAACTACTAAACAGTTATGCGGATGCCATCAACTATTACTTGTACAAACATCCTGAAGTAAAACCATTATTGCTAACTCGTTTTGAACCTTGGTTTCCTTTACTTTGGACGGATGGCAGTATTGGCGCAATTAGTACCGCCGATTTAAGCACGGGCGAACTGAAAGCTTTTTACTCTGGCAACAACGACAAAGTTGCTTACATTGAAAGAGATGTAAATGTGCAAACAGGCTCTAATGGATTTGCTATTGCTCCTTCAAAATCGGTGACGGGTAATGCACTTTTATACATCAATCCACACACTACTTTTTATTTTAGACCCGAAATCCAAATCAGTAGCCAAGAGGGATTGAACGCTTACGGAGCGGTGACTTGGGGACAGTTTTTTATTTACCAAGGTTTTAATGAAAACTGTGGCTGGATGCATACTTCTTCAAATGTAGACGTGGCCGATCTATATGCAGAAAAAATAGTCGACCAAAAAGGAAAATTTTTTTATGAATACGATGGAAAATTATTGCCAGTAAAAGAGAAAAATATCGTTCTTAAGTATTTGAATAAAGGACAAATGGCTTCCAAAACCATCAAGACGTATTTTACGATTCACGGTCCGATTATGGCTAAGCGAGACGGAAAATGGATTAGTTTGAAATCCAAAAACCGCAATATGGAAAGTTTGGTACAAAGTTGGGTGAGAACCAAATCAAAGAGCTTTGAGGACTACCAAAAAGCAATGGATTTAAAAGCCAATACCTCTAACAATACAGTCTATGCCGACAACAAAGGAAACATTGCCTATTGGCACGGGAACTTTATTCCGATGCGCGACAAAAGTCTCAATTGGGCAAAAGTAGTCGATGGCACCACCTCCAAAACCCAATGGAAAGGTTTGCATCCAGTGTCTGAAACCGTGCATTTGTACAATCCAAGTAACGGTTGGTTACAAAATTGCAACTCTACACCCTATTCTGTAGCAGGCAATAATAGTCCAAAAGAATCTAACTATTTGCCATATATGGCTCCTGATGGGGAAAACTTTAGAGGAATCAATGCCGTTCGTATTTTTAGCCAAGACAAAAAATACACCTTAGACAATTTGATTACGGATGGTTACGACACCAAATTGTCAGCTTTTGAAGTGTTACTCCCTGCTTTGATTGCCAATTTTCAAAAAGACGCTCGAGCTCAAGAACCCAAATTCAAAGATTTGGAAGCTCCTATTCAAGTGTTGAAAAATTGGAATTATTATTCGAATGTAAATTCTGTGGCGACTACTTTGGCTAATGAATGGGCATTCAAATTAAATCCAATTTTGCAAAAAGTCTACATCGACGAAGGTGAAAAAGACCAAGTAGAAAATATGACCGAGTTTGCCAAAACTGCTGGCATTGATGATATGCTACCACAATTGCGAGAAGTCATTCAAGAATTGCAAACTAAATTTGGGAAATGGGAAATTCCGTGGGGCGAAATCAACCGTTTTCAACGTCCTTCTGGAGACATAGACTTAACTTATGACGACAACCAAGAAAGTTTAGCAATGGGTACTGCTTCTGTATTGTGGGGAAGTTTACCTGCTTTCAAAAGTGCATACCAAAACAACAGCAAAAAACGATATGGTTACAACGGTAACAGCTTTATTTGTGCGGTTGAATTTGGCCCAAAGATAAAAGCAAGATCTTTATTGGCAGGAGGAAATTCAGGAGACCCAAACTCCAGACACTTTTTTGACCAAGCCAAAATGTATCAAAACGCACAATTCAAAGACGTTTTATTCTACAAAGAAGACGTGCAAAAAAATGCTGAAAAAACCTATTATCCTGGTGAGTAATCCCAATCGATACTTCAAATGCCCTCGTAAATTTTTCACGAGGGTATTTTTTTTGAGTAATATTACTGATATTTGTTAAAAACTAACCCTATGAGAAATATTACAGCCCTATTTTTGACACTACTACTTTGTAGTCTATCAAGTAATGCTCAACTAAAAGCCATTTCCTATCAAGATGGCAATCAAAAACTAAACGGCTTTGCCATTCAACCCAAGAAAAAAAACAGCCAAAAACCAGGAATTCTGATTCTTCCCGCGTGGAAAGGTATCGATGACCATTCTAAACAAACCGCTATCGAACTATCAGATCTAGGATATCACGCCTTTATTGCCGATATTTATGGAGAAGGAAATTATCCAAAAGACAATGCCGAAGCCGGAAAAAATGCAGGTTATTACAAAAAAAACACCGACTTGTACCAGAAAAGAATTAGCCTTGCCTTAGCACAACTCATTCAATCTGGCGCCAATCCCGAAAATATTGCAGTGATTGGTTTTTGCTTTGGTGGAACAGGCGCTTTAGAAGCCGCACGAGGCAATATGAACATCAAAGGAGTAGTTTCGTTTCACGGCGGTTTAGGTAAAGATGCATCCCGCACTACTACTCCAATCCAAGCTAAAGTTTTGGCATGTCACGGTGCCGATGATCCTTTTGTTCCCAAAGAAGAAATTGCAGCCTTTCAACAAGAAATGCGCGATGCCAAAGCCGATTGGGAAATGATTTATTATGCCAATGCCGTGCACTCCTTTACCGATCCAAACGCAGGAAACGACAACTCCAAAGGAGCCGCTTACAATGAAAAAGCTGCAAAACGTTCCTTCGAACACATGCAACTTTTCTTAAACGAAATTTTAAAAAAATAAAAATTTTGACCGCAGATTCGCAAATTGATAGAAATTCAAAGCAAAAATAATTCACTCTCAAGCCAAAGAAAAACAACCGCAAATTCGCAAATTGAAACTATACCAACGAAAAAATAATTTGCGAATTTGCGGTTAATTAAATTAATGCATTAGTGGCCATTATAACCCACTACTTCCCCCTAAAATAATTTGAATTTGCGTTAAATAAAATCCTTAAAAAATGATCCAAAAAGCACTAGTATGTGCTGTACTTATTAGCCTTTCATGTACGGCACAAAACAAATCCAAAGCAGCGCCTATACAAAAATACCTGGCCACCATTACCCAAAACGACTTGAAAAAACACCTCACAATCGTTGCTTCCGACGAAATGGAAGGACGCGACACAGGAACCGAAGGCCAAAAAAAAGCCGGTCGTTACCTCATCGAACAATACAAGAAAAATGGTATTTCGTTTCCTGATGGTGCTACCGACTATTACCAAAAAGTACCCGCCGAGTTCATGAAGTCCAATTATGGTCCAAAACTCAATGACTCCGAGAACATTTGGGCCTTCATCAAAGGAACTGAAAAACCAGACGAAATCTTGGTCATTTCCGCCCATTATGACCACGTGGGCGTTGAAAATGGTGACGTATACAACGGCGCCGACGACGATGGCTCAGGAACCGTGGCACTTTTAGAAATAGCACAAGCCTTTCAACTAGCAAAAAAACATGGTCACGGGCCAAAACGTTCCATCTTAATTTTGCATGTAACAGGTGAAGAACACGGCTTGCACGGTTCTCGTTTTTATGCCAAAAACCCATTATTTCCCTTAAAAAACACCATTGCCGACATCAATATTGATATGATTGGGCGTCGCGATTTTGACCATCCCAACACCAACAATTATGTGTATGTCATTGGTGCCGATCGCTTGTCTAGTCAGCTACATGAAATCACCGTGGCCGCTAACGAAAAATACACCAAAATGGAGTTGGATTTCAAATACAACGACAAGAATGATCCCAATCGTTTTTATGAGCGCTCCGACCACTACAACTTTGCCAAAAATGGCATCCCGTCAGTATTTTTGTTCAATGGCGTACACGAAGACTACCATAAAAAAACCGATGAAGTCAGCAAAATCGAGTTTGATGCCCTAGCCAAAAGAACCCAATTGGCCTTTGCTATGGCTTGGGAATTGGCCAACAGACCCGAACGCATCGTGGTAGACAAACCTTTACAATAGTTGCATTCTAAGGAGCAGGAAAAACAGGCTCTTTTGCCAACATAGGTCCCGCCATCCGCTGTATCTTTGCTTTTTTAAAGGAAAAAAGCAAAGTATGCCGCTGCTGTCCTACCGTCTGGACACATCTTTTGATAGGCCACAGATGACACGGATTGAACGGATTTAAACCAATAAATTTGTTGTCTTTTAAAAAAATGTGTAGAAAAAACATAAGTTTTATAAATAATATTTTAAAATACAACCAAAAA
>NZ_JAPZSU010000001.1 GCF_027531905.1 Flavobacterium sp.
TTGTCTTTTAAAAAAATGTGTAGAAAAAACATAAGTTTTATAAATAATATTTTAAAATACAACCAAAAATCAGTGATAATCTGCCTAATCTGCGTGCCATTTTAACATAAAAATATTTGTGTCCAGACGGTAGGATGGCAGTGGCATCCTTTGCCTTTTTTCTTTAAAAAGGCAAAGATATAACGGACAGCGGGACGATGCTGCCCAGAAAGCCTTTTGTTGCTGCTCCTAAAAATGAAATGGGAAAGTATAAAAAAAGGTGCGGTTGATGAGCCGCACCTTTGGGAAATTTGTATGTTGATTTTATACCAATTGTTTCAAAGCGATTTCGAAAGCCGTCGCGCTAATGTTGTTTTTTGCAGCGCTTAAAGCGTGTGCTTTTACGATAGCATTTTTGATGGTTTCGGACGTGTCTTGAAAGATGGCTTCGTCAGTCATTTGTACTTTTTTCTCCATAAAATAGGCGAAAACTCTTGCCATTCCACAGTTGGAAATAAAGTCTGGAATCAAGCTTACTTTGTGGTCTACGTCTTCCATAATTGGGCCAAAGAAGATTTCTTTGTCGGCAAAAGGAACGTTCGCGCCACAAGAAATAACTTCCAATCCGTTGGCAATTAAACTGTCGATTTGGGATTGGGTTACCAAACGTGAGGCAGCACAAGGCGTGAATATTTCTGCGCCAATAGTCCATATTTTTTGGTTGATTTCTTCAAATGGAATCATATCTTCGGAAACCAATTTGTTACCGTCTTTGTTCAAAAATAAGGTTCTGATTTCTTCGAAAGAAAAACCATTTTCGTTGATTAATCCTCCGTCTCTATCAATGATTCCAACGATTTTAGCGCCCATTTCGGCTAGATAAAAAGCTGCGGCCGAACCTACGTTTCCAAAACCTTGAACAATCGCTTTTTTGCCTTTGATATCGCCACCGTAAATACTGTAATAGTGTCCAACAGCTTGAGCCACGCCATAACCGGTAATCATATCGGCAACGGTGTATTTCTTGGTTACATCGGGAGAGAATTTTGGGTTTTCTATTACTTTGATTACACCTTGGCGTAATTGCCCGATGCGATTGATTTTGTCTGCTTCGGTAGGTTTGAAGTGTCCGTTAAAAACTCCTTCTTGTGGATGCCAAACGCCACATTCTTCGGTCATTGGGATAACTTCGTGGATTTCGTCTACATTCAAATCGCCACCGGTTCCATAATAACTTTTTAATAAAGGAGAAACTGCTTTGTACCAACGTTGTAAAACGCCTTTTTTTCTTGGGTCGTTAGGGTCAAAGTTGATGCCTGATTTGGCACCACCAATCGCAGGTCCAGAAACAGAGAATTTTACTTCCATCGTTTTGGCTAGAGACAAAACTTCGTTCATATCCAATCCTTTTCTCATTCTTGTACCGCCACCAGCAGCACCTCCACGTAAGGAATTAATTACGGTCCATCCTTCGGCCTCGGTTTCAGAATCTTTCCAATTGAAGATGATTTCAGGCTGTTTATTTTCGAATTTCTTTAATAAATCTTTCATTAAAAATGGGTGTTATTTTGTTAAGCAAATTTACTTTTTTCAGTATATGAAAAAAAAAATTTCACATTTTTTGAAATATTTGATACCAATCGGTATCTTTGCGTATGAAGTCGTCAGAAATTACAAAAAGCAAGGTGCTGCAAGAAGCGATTACTCTTTTTAACACAAAAGGGTATCGGGCTACTTCATTGAGCGACATTACGAATGCGACTGGATTGACAAAAGGCGCCATTTATCGCCATTTTGAAAATAAAGAGCAGCTGGAAATCGAAGCATTTCAAAAGATGATGCATTCGATTTTTGAGACTTTGCAAAAAAGAATCAAAGCCGAAAGGAATACAAGAGATAAATTATTTTGTGTTTTAGAACTATTTCAAGACTACATCAATGAGCCTTTTTTTAGTGGAGGTTGTCCTCTGTTAAATGTTTCAACAGAAGTTGACGACACCACAATGATACTAAAAGACAAGGCTTTACAAGCCTTAACGGTCTTTAGAAATTCTATAGAAACGATTGTTATCAATGGTAAAACGCATAAAGAAGTGAATGCAATTGTCAACGAAAAATTGGTTGCCATTGTTATGATATCCTCGCTTGAAGGCGGTATTATGATGAGTAAATTACAGGATTCTAATAATGATATAGAAACGGTAGTAAAGCATCTAAAAAATTGGATTGTTGCTGATGTATTGTTATAAAAAAATTTACCCAAAACGATACCGATTGGTATCAAAAAATCAAAAACAAGATGAAATTAAAGAAAGTGATTCAAAAAAACATAGGATTTTACTTTAATATTTTGGCCTGTGTTCACCCAAAAATGCTACAGCGAAAAGGTTTTGCACTTTTTTGCAACCCATTTGCTCATAAAGTGAAACCACATCAAATGCAATTTTTGGAAAAAGGCATTGCTGAGGTATTGGAGTATGAAAACTATAAAATCCAAACTTATAAATGGGGCAACGGTTCCAAAAAAATACTATTAGTACACGGTTGGGCAAGTCATTCCTTTAGATGGAAAAAGTATGTAGAGCATTTGGTAAATAATGACTTCACCGTTTATGCGCTAGATGCTCCTGCCCACGGATTGTCTACTGGTAAAATGATTCATGTGGTTTTGTATGCGCAAGTAATTGCACTGTTTTTGCAAAGAAAACCAGAAGTTAACGCAATTATTAGTCATTCTATTGGTGGGTTTGCAACGACTTATTATTTAAATCAATACAAGACCAATAACATAGAAAAGGTTGTCATCATGGGAGCTCCAGGTGAAGCTACTGATTTTTTTGACTTCTATAAGAAAACCCTAGGTTTGAGTTCAAAAGCTTTAGAGATAATAATCAAAGAGTTTGAGTTACAATTGGGGCAATCGCCTACCTATTTCTCTACTGCAAAATTTGCTGAGCCTCTTACTATTCCAGCTTTAATCATTCACGATAAAGGAGATGAAGCAACGCATCATCATTATTCTATTCGATTAAACAAACATTGGAAAAACAGCCAATTGGTCTTGACCGAAGGATTAGGTCACGATTTAAAAAGTAAAGAAGTAATTCAAAGGGTTGTCAATTTTGTCCATTAACATGCATATAAAAAAAGCCGCTCCTGATTGATAATCAGTAACGGCAATTCTTTTTTTTGGCAAAAAGGGGGATTTTGTACGATACTTTTATTTTACTTTACCTAAAAGCGCGTTTTTAAGTTCAGTATCTACAGGATTGTTCGACAACCAAATTCCGAAAAAGGCTTTTTTGAAATCAAACCCTGGAATTCTTCCTTCCAATTTACTGTTTTTGTATACCAAGATTGCTTTTTCGGTAGAAGAATAAATCAAATTAAAAGCATCATTTTCTACTGTTGCTTCTCGGTTTAATAGTTCTTCTAACATATCCAATTGCATTTTGATTTGCGGTAGGTTTTCTTCGCCAATCGACTTTACTATCCCTTTGTGCAAAGATTTCGAAAGCTTCTCTGAACTCACCAAAGACGAAGTGATTTGCAAACGAATCCCCATATTAGTATCACTATCTAATATATCTTTAGCATCTTCTGATAGTTGTGTCAAATACAAAGCTTGTACATAAACATCTGTCCAAAATTTTGTTCGAGATCCGAACCCGTTCAATTGTAATTTTTGATTTTCAAAATCGATGGTTCTAGGAACTGTAACCCCATTGATCTTAAATTTTTCTTGGGCAATTCCTTTTGAAAATGAAAGTGTTAAAAAGAATACCACAAATAAAGTAATCGCTTTTCTCATAAAATGTACTGAATTAAAAATAGAGTGCAAATTTATAGTAAGCCAAAGGTTATTCAATATAGATTTTTGCCTAGCTGACAAGTATTAAATATTTTGTTTTAATTTAAATCAGTATCATTTGGCAAGTCAAAATATTAATTTAAAAAATAACATTTACATCATTATTGTGTTAAATTATTATGAGTCTAAAAAACGATAAAATGATACTTTTGATCAATAAGGTAATTTTCTCATAGTAATAAAAGATTAAAAGTTGTATTCCTTATTCCAAAAACGGATGATCTTTCTGTTTTAAGAAAATCTTATTTTGTGCAAAAACAGAAGATTCTAAGCCATATTTTTAGCGATGTACAAAAAAAAATGTCAATTATTTTAAACAAAAGCTAAATTGACGAAATCGTTTGAGTTTTTAATATATAAATTCTACTTTTGGATTCAAAATTTGAATACTTACTTAATATAAACTAAATACAACATGGATTTTAACCTTACTGAAGAGCATTTGATGATTCAGCAGGCAGCAAGAGATTTTGCTCAAACGGAATTGCAACCTGGAGTTATTGAAAGAGACGAACATTCTAAGTTTCCAACCGAGCAAGTGAAAATGATGGGTAACCTTGGTTTTCTAGGGATGATGGTAGATCCCAAATATGGTGGCGCTGGTTTGGATAGTGTTTCTTATGTTTTGGCCATGACCGAAATTGCCAAAGTAGATGCTTCTGCAGCAGTAATTATGTCTGTGAACAATTCATTGGTTTGTGCAGGATTAGAAAAATACTGTAACGAGGAGCAAAAAATGAAATACCTTGTACCCTTGGCTAAAGGCGAAGTGATTGGTGCGTTTTGCTTATCAGAGCCAGAAGCAGGTTCGGATGCTACTTCTCAAAAAACTACAGCGATAGACAAGGGAGATCATTACATTTTAAATGGAACCAAAAACTGGATTACAAATGGCGGTACGGCTTCTACCTATATCGTAATTGCGCAAACCGATATCGAAAAAGGACACAAAGGAATCAATGCTTTTATCGTAGAAAAAGGTTGGGCAGGTTTTGAAATTGGTCCAAAAGAAAAGAAAATGGGCATTCGCGGTAGTGATACCCACTCCTTATTATTTACTGATGTAAAAGTACCTAAAGAAAACAGAATCGGTGCCGATGGTTTTGGATTTGCTTTTGCCATGAATGTTTTGAACGGTGGAAGAATCGGGATTGCTTCTCAAGCCTTAGGAATTGCAACAGGCGCTTATGAACTAGCCTTGAAATATTCGCAAGAGCGCAAAGCCTTTGGAAAAGAAATTTTCAAACACCAAGCCATTGCTTTTAAATTAGCCGATATGTATGTTAAAATTACAGCGGCGAAATTGCTGGTAATGAAAGCAGCTTGCGAAAAAGATGCTGGACAAGATATTGCACATTCTGGTGCAATGGCCAAATTGTATGCTTCTGAAATTGCACTTGAAGTAGCCAACGAAGCGGTTCAAATTCACGGTGGAAACGGTTACGTAGCGGAATACCACGTAGAACGTATGATGCGTGATTCTAAAATTACTCAAATTTATGAGGGAACTTCAGAAATCCAACGTATCGTGATTTCTAGAGGTTTGGTTTCGTAATTAAGCTAAATATATTTTCAAACCATTAAAAAAGTAAGACGGTAAGTTCCTATTTGCCCCATCTTATTTTTTTGATGGTTTTTTTATTTATAAAAAATACATTTTTTTCATGTTTGAAGAATTAAAATGTTGGTATCTAAGTAATCACAAGTTGTTTCGAACCTTAAACGAAAACCAATTGAAACAATTATGCATAATTACAGGTTTTAAAAAAGCCAAAAAAGGTAAGATTATTTACTTTTCTTATTCTGAATTGCCAAGCGTTTTTTTGCTCAAAAAGGGAAATATCAAAATTGTTTCGGTAGACGAAATTGTTAATTTATAAAGCATTCTTATGGAAATTACAACATAAGTCCAATAGTATGTAATCCTAGTGAAAATTAAAAACAGCTAAACTAATTTATTAGGTTTACTCATTTCGTAAGCCAAAACATAATAGACATTGCTGTTATAATGGAATTCATCGATTACTTCCCAGCAAAGTTTCTCGGCATGCGCCTTATATGAAGGAATATTGATTTTGTTGATAAAAGTTAAAGACAAAGGATATTTCTCCATCATTTGAATTCTCATATAGTCAAAGAGCTCCGTGATGATGCCTTGCCCTCGGTAGTTTTTGTCGATGCAAATAGGTCCATATTGAAAGCTATTAGTAGTAGTTATTTCGAAATTTTTAAAAGAAAAACTCGGAAACAATTGTATCATGTATTCAAAAATAGGCCATTGTTTAAAAAATTCCCAGTCGGCTGCAATAATAAATCCAATGATGGAATTATCATCTTTTGCAATAAAGACGCCTTGTTGCTGGATTACAGTTTGAATTTGGGCAACGGTCAAAGCAGTGGTTACAAATCCTCCTTGTTTCTCTACTTCGGTTAAGTTGACTACCAAATTGGTTTGGTGCAAGGCTACGATTCCTGGAATATCTTTTTCAGTAGCTATTGTAATTTTGATGTTTGATGGCATGATTTCGGAAATTAGTTTTAAAAATACAAAATTGAAGCTAAAATTAGCCTTGCATGATAAGCATTTGCATTTTTCAAAGCCAAATTGTTTCGGTTTTGTTATTTTTGCTTTATGAAAAAAATTATCATTACTGGCACCAGTAGAGGCATCGGATTTGAACTGGCTTTGCAATTCGCCAATGCAGGTCATCAAGTGTTGGCCCTTTCAAGAAAAACACCTCAAGCGTTAATCGAAAATAAAAACATTACTTGCTTGTCTGTCGATTTGTCTTCAGAAGACGATTTGTATCAAGTAACTGATTTTCTCGATAACAGCTGGAAAAATGTAGATGCCATTATCCACAATGCAGGCGCTTTATTGAATAAACCTTTTGCTACCATTACGCAAGCGGATTTTGAAGCCATTTATAAAGTTAATGTTTTTGGAGTGGCCAATTTGACGCGAGTTGTATTACCTTATTTGCAAAAAGGAAGTCATGTGGTTACCATTAGTTCGATGGGTGGTGTACAAGGAAGTTTAAAATTTGCTGGTTTGGCCGCTTACAGTTCTAGTAAAGGAGCGGTAATTACCCTTTCAGAATTGCTAGCCGAAGAATACAAAGAACAAGGTATTGCGTTCAATGTATTAGCGTTGGGAGCCGTTCAAACCGAAATGCTTGAAGAAGCTTTTCCTGGGTACCAAGCTCCATTATCGGCTGCTGAAATGGCTCAATATATTTTCGACTTCACACTTACCGGAAACAAATACTATAACGGAAAAGTGTTGCAAGTCACTACCAGTAATCCTTAGCCCCCTAGCCCCCAAAAGGGGGAATTAATATGAGCGATACCCTTTTAAAATATTTGCCCGAACACGCCGTAAAGCCAGTTTTTGAACTGATTGTTTCGAATCAGGTGCATTTGAAAATTGTCAATGAACGGGTGACTCGTCATGGGGATTATCGAAGAGGAAGTACTGGAAAACACGAAATCACGGTAAATTCAAACTTAAACAAATACCGTTTTTTAATCACTTTAATTCACGAAATCGCCCATTTGGTGGCTTTTGAAAAGTTTGGCCGCAACATTAAACCACACGGCTCCGAATGGAAATATACTTTTCAACGTTTGATGGTTCCGTTTATAAGACCCGAAATTTTCCCGAACCAGTTACTGCCTTTATTAGCAAGGCATTTTAAAAATCCAGCAGCAAGTAGCGATACCGATGCTACTTTGGCTTTGGCCTTAAAACAGTTTGACCAACAAAGCGATAAAAACTATATCTTTGAACTTCCGTATGGGAGTGTTTTTAGAATCCATAACGGAAAAATTTTCAGGAAAGGAGCCTTAAGAACCAAAAGATACGAATGTGTAGAGTTGAGTTCCAATCGGATGTATTTGTTTAATCCTAATGCAGAAGTTGAACTCTTACCACATTAAATGCACTTCCATCTTATATGGCAAAAGTGCTAAATGATACTAAATACCATGAATAAAAATTATTATGCCATCTTGATGGCTGGAGGAGTAGGGTCACGATTTTGGCCAGTGAGCACAACAGATTTCCCAAAACAATTTCACGATATGTTAGGAACGGGAGAAACGCTGATACAAAAAACATTCAGTAGATTATCGCAGCTAATTCCTAAAGAAAACATACTAATCCTTACCAATGATGCTTATAATTCCATTGTCCTAGAGCAATTGCCTATGGTGAGTCAGGATCAAATCGTTTTGGAACCCGCCATGCGAAATACGGCTCCTTGTATTTTATTTGCTTCGCTAAAGATCAAAAAACTGAATCCAAACGCTGTAGTCGTGGTAGCTCCAAGTGATCACTGGATTGAAGATGAAGTGCAGTTTATTGCTAATTTGCAACTCTCTTTTGATTTGTGCGAAAGAGAAGACACCCTAATGACTTTGGGTATTTTACCTACTTTTCCGAATACAGGTTACGGCTACATCGAGTATGATAAATTAGATAGCAGACCTATAAAAAAAGTCGTTCAGTTTCGTGAAAAACCTGATTATCCTACCGCCAGAAAATTTATTCAGAGTCGGAATTTTTTATGGAATGCAGGGATTTTTATTTGGAGTATTCCTTCTATTCTAAAAGCTTTCGAAGCATTTCAATCAGCCATGTTGGCTCATTTTATGAAGGGATATAGTAGTTATAATACCGCCTCTGAGCATGATTTTATAAAAGAAAATTATCCATTAGCCGAAAATATTTCCATAGATTATGCCATCATGGAAAAAGCAAAAAACACTTTTGTTTTATCCGCTACTTTCGATTGGAATGATCTAGGCACTTGGGGGTCACTTTATGACAAATTGCCCAAAGACAACCAAGATAATGCCGTGGTCAATGCCACCGTAATTTTAGAAAATGCTTCTAACAATATCATCCGTACCGCTGCCAAAAAACTAGTGGTGATTGATGGATTACATGATTTTATTATTGTAGATAAAGAAGATGTTTTGTTGATTTACCCTAAAAGCAAAGAGCAAGACATCAAATTGATTGCCAATAAATTGAAAAAATAAAAAGACTTGACAAATTCAAAAAAGAAGCCACATAAGTGAATAAAACACTGTGGCTTACCTATCAAAAATTACTTTTTACTTTCTAATAGTACTTTTCATGTCACTAGTGTAGTTTGACACTAATAAATTCGTTATTCTCGAATTTTAAAGTTAGGAAAATACAAGAACTGTTGCAAATCTTCATTTGGAAGAACATAATCTTCATCTTTACACATTTATCTTCTCGAAGAACGAGGCATCATACACAACAAATTTATCTGCTATTTAGAACGCTTTGTGGAGCGGATTCTAAATTATAAGATTTAAGAGTTTATATGCTCCAATTCCTAATCCAGCTCCAATCAAGACCCAGCAAAGTCTTTGTCTTTTGTCTGCTTGAACAATTTGTCTTTCAATTGTCTTACCGTTTTTAACTAATTCCAGTTCGATTTCTCTTTTATCGAATTGTTTGTATTTTGATTTCAAAATAAAATTTTCAGAATGCAAGTTTAGATTGTGTTTAACTCCAGAGAATGAGAATTTTTTAGAAACCGTTTTTCCGTTTAATAAAACACTTTCAATTCCGAATACAGAATTCAGAAATTCTATTTTATTATTTTCAATATTAAATTCAGCGTATTTCATTTTTCGTTAGTTTTTTAGCATTGTTTACAACGTTCGGGTACTACAGCGGGGTTTTATATAATGATTTGACACATAAAACATTCTAAAGATATTTACGTAAAAAGTCAGGAGACTTTTAACACTTTATCGGTTTACAAAACGATTTAAAATGGCACGAAGTTAGAGACATTCACGCAGCCTTAACGATAAAATTCATCTATTTATAAGAACACTTTGCAGAGCGGGCTTATGTCTTTTTTGTCTATTCACATCTATTGTCATAATCGCATTTCAATTAAATTTAGAGTGTCTTGAATTAAATTGTCCAATTCACTAACAGTAATAGTATTTGGATTCATACCCAATGTTGTATAGTCAGGATTTGGGTCTCCGTGATGCGATTTCCAAGAGACACCATTAATTAAATTTAGCTTTGAAATTATGTCGTCTCTATTTGTATTGTCTCTAAACGTAGCTGGAAAAGCGTTCAAAAAAGAAATTAATCTGCCAAAGGTTTGTTGTCCAGTCATTGAACGAATTTCTTTGTAAAATTTGAACCTCAGATGTGCTTCTAATACATTTCTCAACCAACCTAAAACCGAATCTTTCAAATTAATGTCTGGACTAGTTCTAAAGGCTTCTAATCTTTCAATGTGTTTAAAGTAGTCTATTTTAACTAATTCGTCTAAATCGCAAACTTCAATTTTAGAGGCTTTTGCTACAAAGTTTTCCGTTATCCGAAGTGTGCATTTTTGATTTATACCAATGTCTTTTCCGACTTCGTGAAGAAAAAATTCATTATGGCTTAAGACAACTACTTGTTTTAATTGCGAAAACAATGATTTAATAATTCCAATTGTGTAAGTTCGTCTGTTTGTGTCTAAACTTGATAAAGGGTCGTCAAAAATTAATATTTTGTCTTGTTTATTTGGGTCTACATCAAGTTTTGATAAAAAGAAAGCTAAAGCAATTGTGCTCTTGTCGCCTTCACTTAAACATTCTTTAGCGTTGAACGGTTGGTTGGGTACAAACGAAATATCTTTTCCATCAATTGTCAGTTTATAGCCTATTTGACTTTGTGTTGCCCTTCCTCGCGGTGCAACGTGAACAACATTTTCTATTCTGAAATGCGTTTTGAAAACATTTCCTAAATAGTGATTTATTTGTGTTTGATAGGTGTTGAAAAATGCAGTAGCTGCCGCTTGTTGCTGTTGAGATAACTGTGTATATTTTGTTTCTAATCCCCTTAGTGTTTGCCTTTCAGTTGTGAGTTGATTACAAAGCGTGTCAATAGGTGTTTCAAATCTCTTTTTAATTCTTTTTAATCTATCTACCTGAAGCTGTGCAGTTGCAACAGTTTGAATACTAAAACGGAATACTGTTATTGCTGCATTATAGGTTAAAACATTTTGATTGTAACTATCAATATTGCAATTAATCGTTTGACCTGAATTTTGAAAAGTAGTTACTGTGGTGGTAGCCACAGCAGCTGTTGGGTTTTGTATTTTTTGTTGAACCGATGCAATTAAATTTTGAAACTCTGTTCTTAAATCTACTTCGTTGGCAATGATATTAAAAACTGGCGATTGAACAGTATTGGGTAAATGTGTTGCCCAAGAAGTAATTCTTTCTGTGTTTGTTTGATTGATGTTATTTAACGCTTGTATAGCTGCTTCTAAATTAAAGTTTTGAAGCGATAGTAAATGAGTTTGAAGTCTTTGAATTAAGGCATTGAAGTCAGCATTGAATTTACTTGCATATGCATTTAGTATATCAGAGTTCGAATCTATTGATTGTTTGCAAAACGGGCAGGAAATATTTGGTTCGTTAGCTGCTTGTTTACTTTCTACATATGCAAAACCTTTTTGCAACCAATTTTCAGGTTCAATTAGTGTATTATCCGACAAGTCTTGACAATGTTGTGAAAACAAAGATTCTAAAGCTGTATTTTGAATAGTTTGAGATGTAGCTTGTAAGTCTGCAATAAGAGAGGTAAAGTCTATACCTGTCGTAATCCTTACAAGATTAGAAAGGGGTTGCAAGGTTTGTATTATTGCATTTGCACTTGCATTGGCTAATGCTGCCTCAGCAGCAGTAACCAACTGGTCGATATTGGTTGCTTGTGTTGTAGGTATAGCAAGAAAAGATGTGATTAAATCAGAGGTTAGATTATTTCCCACCTGTTTAATTAATTGAGCTTCAATTGTTGCTTGTTTTTGTTTTGACGCTGTTTTAGCATTTTTGTTTTGCTCAATTTGATTTTGAATTGCAACTCCCTGAGCTCCGACAACAAACTGATGCAGCTGTTTTCTGTGGTCATCACTAAAATCAAAACCAGAATAAATATTGTCATTGACAAAATGAATGTCAAAAATTTCGATATCAGGTAATTGAGCTGACCAACCTCCAGAACCGAAAGTATAGAAGACATTCTGTGGCGTTGCTATTTGAGTAATTTGTGCAGCTTGTGCTGTCGTATGATTTGTAGAAATTCTACTTTTAATTATTTCAGGATTGTTCGTTGTCAATGAACGAAAAACAGAAGTCAAAGTAGTTTTCCCTCCTCCGTTGTCTCCATAAATTAGGGTGAGCTTTTTAAAGTTAACTTGTCCAACTGCATTGTAATTTCGGTATTTTCCAATGGAAACAAGTCTTTCTACTTTATTTATCATATTTCAATTTGTCTTTTTTTAGTTTCTGGTTGCAGTGTTGTTTTAGCCTTGCTGGTAACCAGTGCATAGTTGCTACAAATTAGCTACTATACTTCCATTATTGAGCAGATAGTCGAAGGTTGGTTTCGCAAAATCGTCTCCCAAATATATTTCTTTTTCTTCAAAAAAATATAAAAATTTTCTGTAAGAATGCAATCTGCAAAACCTCAAATTCAAAATTCAAAATTCAAAATTCAAATCTAAATTCCACAATCAAAAAATCGTTAATCAAGAATCAGCAATCATAGAGATTTTAGATTTTGGCACTAGTAAAATTACCAGCCTTGGGTGAGGCCGTTTTTTACGACTTCTTCGTAGCGTTCTTTGTCAAAACGGTACAAGTTGGGCGCCTTGTGTGCGACGTTGCTTTTCTTTTCGTCGAGTTTGATGAGGATGCCTATGGCCGTGATTTTTCGGAGGAAATTGCGGCGGTCGAGCTGGCGTCCTAATATGGTTTCGTATAGTTTTTGCAACTCGGGTATGGTGAATTTTTCGGGCAGCAGGTTGTAGCCTACGGGCATCAAATTGAGCTCGGTGCGGAGTGTGGCCAAGGCGGTGTCTAGGATTTCGCGGTGGTCCAAAATGAGTTCGGGTACGGCGCTGTGGTCAATCCATTCTACCACTTCTTTGTTGCCCTCGGATTGGGGCACGGTTTGCGAGAAATCGATCAAGGCGTAATAACCCACGGTGACAAATCGGTTCAAATACCATTGTGCGGCTTCGGGGGTAAGGCCATAAAATTGGACGACTTTTTGACTAAAATCGGACTGGTTGCGTTTCACTTTTCCGAAGGTGGCAAACTGGCGCAGGAAGATGCCTTTGACTCCCGTTCGTCCGTACAAAATAGAGACTGCAGCTTGGTCCAAATCTTCGTCAACGGGAACAAAACCGCCAGGCAACGCCCATTGGTCGCTGTATTTGGTCTTGTTCAAGAGCACTTTGAGTTGGTTGTTATGAAAACCAAAAATGACACAATCTATGGATAATCCAGGTTGGAATTGGTCTTTATTCTCGAGTATTTTCATTAACATCTGCATCTTCTTTAAATTAATACGCCGCTATTGTGAGCGCAATTTAGTTTTTTTTGAGAAACAAAACCGTAAATTTTTATTCAAGCCAAGTATTCGCTTTTAAAATTTCCGCCACAAATTACACGAATGAACGCTAATTCATAACTGTTGGGTGAAAGTGAAACAAAATAAAAAAATAACCACACTTCGATACCTCAGCGCAAGCTAGAATCATAGATAAAATTTTGTAGAAGAAAATGATAGAAATAGTACTATTTTTCACATAGCTGAGTTATGTGAATAGTAAAACGTCTTTTATTTCTATTAAAAAGCTATAAATTCTATGCTTCTATGAGGTAAAAAGCATTTTACACAATGAATAATTGGTTATTTAAAAGTAGCTTAAAATTAAAAAGTTAGAAACCCATAAAACCATCAAAGGGAAAATTGCGTATATCAGAAGATACATTCCTAAAAAACAAAAGGAACACCCCAACGGCATATCGACCATTGGCTAACAAGAGAATCAAATAAACGCTACAAATTTCAACCTCTTTCAATTGAAAATCTAACTGATTTTTTTCTTTGCTAAAGTCAATTGAACCCAGTAAAAAAAACGATACTTTCTAACCGAAAGTACCGCTTTTGAATTGTAACAAACATATTTCAGTTTAGTTTTGGAACAACCATATTAGTAGTTTTTTGGTTTTTGGTGGTTCAAAAACAACATGGCTTTGGCAAATTCTTTTCCCAAATCTATATATCCCTCGCTTTTATAATGGTATTTATCCGAATAAAGATACTTGGAGGTGCTTCGCACAATACTTACGTTGGGTTCCGTAAGGGCAAATTTTTCTTGTCCGTATTGGACTAATTCTCCAAAACGCCAAATTTTCCCCAACTCATTATCACCTGAATCGGATATTTTTCCAATGACAATTGGCAAATCATTGTTTCTAAAAGCGGCACGTATGAGTTGCATCAATCGTTTCAAATTGTCATAATAGTCGTTCGCAATTTGTTCTGTTTTGTCGGCATCGCTTTCGCCTTGCATCCAAAGAATTCCGCTAGGCACCAACACGTCTTCAACACCATCGCCATTGATATCCTTTACAGCCATCGCAGCTTGTACTGTTTTTAAAAAATAATCGTATTGATTTTTTACTCTTCTAAAATCAGGTTCCCAAGAACCATATAATTTAGTGCCACTGCTATCAATAGCTGAACCGTTTCGGGCATATTTTATAATGGCAATCTTTTGATTGGGATATGCCTCTTGCAATTTTTGAACAAACGAAAGCTCAACCCCAAATCGGTCAGAAAGCGTGTTGTTTTTGCCATCCGAAACAAAACCTGTTCCGTGACCAGGCTGCAAAACGCCCCACTTTCCTAAACCGCCATTGGCATCATTATCCCCAACTGGGTTGCCTTGATAAATAAATGCTTTGTTGTTTTTTTTGTGTAAGGCATCAGGCAATTCTTTCACATAGCCAAAGCCTTCCATATTAGATTGCCCTCCCAAATAATATACTCTGATAGTATCTTTTTTTGTTTGAGCGAAAAGCATAAAAGGCATTAAAAGGAAAAAGGTCAAATTTTTCAATTTCATTTTTTCAAAGATTAAAATACTAATTCAAAACTGTCTTTCAAGCGAATATCTGCGGATGAAGCTCCTAACTGCACTTCGAATGCACCCGGTTCAGCCGCCCATTCCAATTTGGCATTATAAAAAGCTAGTTTTTCTTTATCTACAGTAAACGTAATCTTTTGCGAAGCTCCTGCTTTTAAAAACACTTTTTGAAAATCACGCAACTCTTTTACCGGACGCACTACACTACCCACTTGATCTTTTAGATACAATTGCACCACTTCTTCTCCATCGAATTTTCCAGTGTTGGTAAGGGTAAAAGAAACTGTAATGGTTTCATTTTTTTTCATTACTTTTTTAGACAATTGTAAATCGGAGTAGTTGAAAGTAGTATAACTCAATCCGTAACCAAAAGGAAACTTAGGGCTGTTCTTTAAGTCGATATAAGCCGAAACATAATTCGTAGCCGTTTCGTTCGACGCTGGTCTTCCGGTATTGAAGTGATTGTAATAAATTGGTATTTGTCCTTCTTCTCTTGGAAAAGACATTGGCAATTTTCCTGAAGGATTGTAATCCCGAAACAACACATCGGCAATGGCATTCCCCGCTTCAGAACCCAACCACCAAGTATATAAAATGGCAGGCACTTGATCTGCTGTCCAATTAAAAATAAGTGGTCTACCCGCATTGATCAACACGACTACTGGTTTGCCCGTAGCTTGAATGGCTTTTACTAATTCTTCTTGTACTCCTGGCAAACGCAAATTGCTACGGCTTTTGGCCTCGCCACTTTGATCTCTTCGTTCGCCAATGCTCAAAATCACTACATCTGCTTGATTGGCAACGGCAACAGCTTCTGCAAAACCTTCTGTATTGTCACCTTCGATGTCGCAACCTTTGGCATACAAAAGTTGTGTATTCTTCCCTACTTTATTTTGCAATCCGTCCCACTGCGAAACAATCTCTTTGGTATAATCCAATTCTGGTAATTCTACCGACCAGAAGCCCATATTTTGTTTGTATTCTTTTACCAAAGGACCAATGAATGCAATGGTTTTGGTCGATTTTGAAAGTGGTAAAATTCCTTTTTCGTTTTTCAACAAAACAATACTTTTGGCCGCCATTGCTCTAGCCACTTTTCGATGTTCTGGATTGTTTAAAGCTTTTTGTTCGCGTTCTTCATTATTGAATTTGAACGGATCATCGAACAATCCCAACTCAAATTTCTTGCGCAGTATCCGTTTTACCGCATCATCAATCAAAGCCATTGGCACTTTTTTCTCTTTTACCAATTGTGCTAAATAATAACGATAGGCATTGCTTTCCATATCCATATCGCTACCCGCTGTAATCGCTGCCAATGCTGCTTCTTTGTTATCTTTTGCATAACCGTGATTGACCATTTCGCCAATAGAGCCCCAGTCTGAAACTACGAAACCTTTAAAATTCCACTTACCTTTAAGAATATCGCGTTGCAAATAGGCATTGCCAGTGGCTGGAATTCCGTTCAAGTCATTGAAAGCATTCATAAATGTTGCCGCACCCGCATCTAAAGCCGCTTTGAAAGGAGGTAAATAAGTCTCCCACAACATTCGATTACTCATATCTACCGAATTATAGTCGCGTCCGCCCACCGCAGCACCATAGGCCGCAAAGTGTTTGACACAAGCCATCACCGAAGTAACGTCTCCTAAATTTCCTTGAAAACCTTTGACTCTTGCATAAGCAATTTTAGAACCCAAGTAGGTATCTTCTCCAGCACCTTCCATCACACGACCCCATCTTGGATCTCTAGAAATATCGACCATAGGCGCAAACGTCCAGTGAATTCCGGCAGCCGCAGCCTCTGTAGCTGCAATTCTTGCCGTAAGTTCCATCGCCTCCAAATCCCAGGAAGCGGCTTCCGCCAAAGGAATTGGAAAAGTGGTTTTGTATCCGTGAATGACGTCTTGACCAAATAACAACGGAATTTTCAAACGCGATTGCATGGCCAATTCTTGGTATTGACGCGTATATTTGGTACCCAAAATATTCAACATAGAACCAATTAGTCCTTGTTTGATTTCGGTTTGTTTGTTGGGATTAATGGTGATAGGACCAGTAGCAGCATTATCACCAGTATATTGATTGAGTTGCCCTATTTTTTCTTCCAAAGTCATTTGTCGCAATAACGCCTCGACTTTTTGATCAATATTCTTGGATTGTGCAAAAGCAAAACCCGTGAACATCAAAAAAGCTAGTATAATCTTATTTTTCATATCAGTTTTTTCTATCAAATGCAACAACGAACTTCCTATACACTGTCTTTCAACACTATAAGCTTCCGTCATTCATTGATGATAATTTCATTATTTTTTTGGTACCAATTCTACATAAACTGGAAAATGATCTGAAGGATAGCGCAAGTCTTTAGCATCAGTCAAAACCGCATATTTTTGAACGGTCAACCCGCTATTTTTTGACAAAAAGATATAATCAATTCGGTCTTTCACCGCCACATCATAACGAAATCCATTAAAAGTTCCCTCGGGTCCAAAAGGTTTTTCTTGGGATAGATCTCTGGCATCTTCCATCACTTTTTTCAATTCCAAAATTCTACTCTCGTTGGGAGTCGTATTGAAATCGCCCATAAAAATAACGGGGTAATTTTTAGTATTTAGTTCGGCTATGGTTTTTGAAATAAGCTGAATTCCTTTGGTACGGGCTTCCTGACCCATATGATCCAAATGCGTGTTGAATACCCAAAGGAATTGCTTACTTTTTTTGTCTTTCAATAAAACATAAGTACATACTCGGTTGCACGCAGCATCCCATCCCATAGAAACCTGATTAGGCGTTTCGGACAACCAGAAGGTATTGGATTGTAGGAGATCAAATCGGTCTTTTTTAAAAAACACACAAGAGGCTTCTCCTTTTCCTTCCAATTCTCTACCAATTCCTACCTTGACATAATTAGCAAAAGCTTGCGTCAAATCCGTTACCTGATTAGGTGTTGCTTCTTGTACCCCAAAAACATCTGGGGCATAAAACTGCATTTGCGCAATCCAAAAGTCCTTTCGATGCGACCAATCATTGAGCCCATCACTGGCTATATCCAAACGGATATTGTAAGTCATCACTTTTAAAGATTGTGCCGAAACTGTTGTTCCAATCAGCAGTACTAAAAGTCCTAGGATAATGTTTGCTTTGCTTTTCATCAGATAAAAGAATTTGTTTGTATTCATTATAATTCGTTGGATAAAACTTTTTTACCACATAGGAGACACATAGAATTTGTAGCTTTTTTTAAAAGAAATAAATAGACGTTTTACTATTCACATAGTTTATCTATGTCAGGAATAGTACTCTATTCCTTTTTTTTATATGTCGATTTATCTTACTCTATGATTCTAGCCTGCACTGAGGTATCGAAGTGTGGTTCATTTTATTTTAATCTCTCTATCAAATTAATTGTAAACTCTAATATAGTCAATTTCGAAAGTAGAGGAAGTAAAATTAGGATCTACATCTCCACCCCAAACACCTCCCATTGCCAGATTGACAATCAAGTAGAAATTTTTATTGAATGGAAATTTATCTGAATTTTGAAACGTATAAAACAACACATCATCTACATAAAATTTGATTTCGGAAGCAGACCAATTGGCTTTGTAAATATGAAACTCGGTACTGCTGTTTGGAACTTTTATGATTCCAGTATCAGGAGTCGCTCCAGAACGTCCAGGCGAATGCAGTGACGAATGATTTTGATCCAAATTCTTTCCAACCGATTCTAGAATGTCTATTTCGCCACAAGCTGGCCATCCTACTGTTCCAATATTGGCGCCAAGCATCCAAACTGCTGGCCAAGTTCCCACTCCAACTGGTACTTTTGCTCTAATGACAATCGTTCCATAGGTAAATTCAAACTTGCCATTGCTCTCGATTCTGCCTGAAGTAAACTTACCTTTACCATAATCTTCTCTATAAGCCGTAACTTTTAAAACGCCATTTTCAACGATTAGATTTTTAGAACGATTCGTATACGATTGCAACTCATTGTTTACGTGCCCTGGATCCCAAACTTGAGTGTTCCATTTTGAAGGATCAGGAGCTCCGTTTACGTTGAACTCATCAGACCAAACTAATTTTGATTCAACTTTTACCGTTACCGAAATAGTCGTATTGATGTACTGCGCACCATTATAAGCCGAAGCTAAAATGGTATAACTATTCGTGCCTACAGTTTTAAAAACATAAGCATAGTCGGTAGTGGTTACATCAATCACTTTGCCTTCTATCAATAGTTTGTATGAAGTAGCATTGGTGGCATTAATTTTAAAATTAACTTTTCCGCTTCCGTCACCAGCAGGGTTTTGCGCATCGGCACCCACAATAGTTGCGGTAACCGAAAGATTGAAAGGCGTAGGAATAACAGGTTCCTCAGAACCGCTACCCGAGCCACTACAAGAAAGAAAAACCAATAAAAACAAGCCTAAAACAAAGCCTATTTTGGTATTAAAAAGATGTGTTTTCATCGTTAGTTCATTTTTTTTTAATTTAAAAAAAGATTTGTAAAAGCGTTATCGCAGCATCTTGCAAATCAATGAATGTATAGCCTACCAAACAAATGTGGCTACTGCACCCGCATCAAGCGTGATGGTTACCCATTTTCCGTTGTTTTTAATATTAAATATTTCGTTGGAATTGCCATCGTTTTCTACAATCAGAACTTTTTTACCTGCTGGTGTTTTGAACGCCACATTGTTTAAGTTTCCTACTACGTTACTTCCAATTCGAACGGAACCCGCAGGAATAAATTTAGAAGCATGAGCAATGATATAATAGGCTACATTGCGATCGAAAGATTCACTAGAATTTATTGTCAAAGCACCTTTGCAAGTTGAACAACCACCATTTGTATGTGGTCCGAAAGCACCGTCATTGGCCAAATTCCATTCTAATGCATTTTTACTCCAATTGCGCATCGAGCCAATGATTACATTTTTTACATGCCATTTTAAATCCCCACCAAAATTACCCTCTGAAGAAGTGTATTGCTCTGTGAAATAAACATTCTTGGTAGGATAAGCATTGTAGATTGAAGAAAGTGCACTGATATCACCACCATACAAATGATACGCAGAACCGTCTACAAATGGCGATGCAGCAGCATCACTAAAAATGGTAGTGGCATATTGAATGTTGTCGCAATTGTGGTCGTAAGCAATAATCTTGGTGGTAATTCCAGCGGTTTTAAAAGCAGGGCCCAAATTGTTTTTGATAAAATTGGCTTGTTCTAAGGCTGTCATAACCATACTTGGATTATTCCCACCGTGCAAAGGTTCGTTTTGTGGCGTAATCGCATCGATGGTGATGCCCTCGGCTTTCATAAGTTGGATGTATTTTACAAAATAGTTTGCGTATACTCCATAGTATTTTGTTTGCAAACTTCCTCCAACGAAACTGGCTTTGTCTTTCATCCAAAGGGGCGCAGACCATGGTGTTGCAAGAACTTTAATGTTTGGATTGATGGCTAAAATTTCTTTTAAAATTGCAATCACGCCATTTTTATCTGGAGCCAAACTGAATTTTGACAAAGTCAAATCGGTATCGCCAGCAGGAAGGTCATTGTAAGTGAAAGGAGCCGCATTCAAATCTGAAGCGCCAATACTGATACGAATGTAGCTTACGCCGATACTAGTTGTTGAAGTACCAAAAAGTTCTTGTAACAATTCTTTTTTCTTGTTAGCAGTCAGCTGGTTAATGACATCGGCACTTCCGCCTGTTAGGGTATATCCAAATCCGTCGATGGTTTGAAAAGTTTGGGCATCGTTTACTTCGATAGAAGCATAAGCATTAGGCAAGGTTCCAAAAGCAAGGACGGTATTTTGTTTGGCCAATCGTACGGATTGATCGCCTTTGGTGAGCCAGAAATCGACTTCGTTTTTGGCAACGGGCGGATTGGGTGTAGGTGTGGGCGTTGGCGTGGGATCTCCTCCTTCGTTTGAGGATGAACAACTGATTTGCATGGCAATAGCCAAACTAAAAAGCAAGTGTCGTATAATTTTTTTTATATAAAATTTCATAGTTATGATTGTTTTTGGTTCTACCCTGATTTGTGTGGGTTTTACTATTTTAAGTAGTGTTTTGCTAACACAAGCAACTTCATTTTTTGAACCATTTAAGGCATTTAAGGTCATATAAGTTTGACAAACATACCGTTCTTATTTCTTACACAATTCTTACTATCTCTACTACAACGAATTAATATACCTACATTTATAAATAGCCAATGATTCTTATATGGCCTTACACACCTTATATGTTTTTTTTTGCTTGTGTTTTTGCCCACACAATTTAGGGTAGTACCTTGTTTTATACTATTAAGATGGTTCTTTTTATAGGTTGCTTGCTAGTGAATGCTTCCAAAAATTCACAATTGATGGCTGCCTAGCCCCGACAGGAGGGATAAGCAGCTGAGCCGGGGTTCGGCTCAGCTGCTTAGGAAGGATGGCGGGAACGTTGCCTACTGGTACTGCCTGATGTTTCGCTCCCAATGTCATTAAGTTAAGAGATTTTAGATTGAAGATTAACGAATTTAGATTTTGGAACAAGTGAATAAAAATTAAATGATTTTCAGTATCTTATACATCAGCAATCAAAAATCGTTAATCAAAAATCAGCAATCATTTTATCATTTAACCCTTAACTTAATGACATTGGTTTCGCTCCTTTTTTTCCTATTCCTGTTTTTGCTGATATTAATACAGCAAGGTCTGAATGCTATGTGGCGGTATTGTAGCTACGGTTTTCTCGGAAGCAATCATCAAATTGTAGGTGACTTCTTTGTCGCTTTGGTTCATGACGACGGTGACCATGGAGCCATCTGCATTTTGAAAAGAGGTGCTGAGTAGATTACTGCGACTAGAAGCGGTGGCCACTCTGCGCGCTTGAGGGCGAATGAATTTGGCAAAATGACCAATGTAATAATAAGACGGCGTGTAGATTAAGGCTCCCGATTGAGAGTCGGCATGGATGGGCGCGAAGCAAAAATTCCCCACGTGATTAGGCCCTCCTTTTTCGTCGAGGAGAATATTCCAATCGGTCCAAGCTACGGTTCCGTTGTTAAAATCATGTATCATTGAAGCTCCATATCGTTCGGCATTTGGCCAAAACTGGTATTTTTGGGCGTCGAATTTTTCGATACAACCCTCGGTAAAAATGAGGTTTTTGTCTGGAAAAGCTTCGTGCACTTTGGCTACATTGTCATACATTGGCGCGCCTCCTGCCCAAGTTTCGTACCAGTGAAATCCCATTCCCCAAGCGTACTTAGAGGCTTCGGGGTCGGTAAAAATCACATTGGCTCTTTGGTTCATCAAATCGCGGTTGTGGTCCCAAACAATGATTTTTTTGTTGCCTAGTCCTTCTTTTTTTAGAGAAGGTCCTAGGTAGTTTTTCAAGAAGTCTCTTTCGTCTTCGGCAGAGAAAACACAAGATTCCCAAGTTTGTACTGCCATAGGTTCGTTTTGAATGGTCAATCCCCAAATAGGCATTCCTTCTTTTTCGTAGGCTTTGATAAACTTGGCGTAATAATTCGCCCAAGCTTGGTAATAGTCTGGCAAGAGTGTTCCGCCTTTTAGCATTTGTTTGTTGCTTTTCATAAAGGCTGGTGGGCTCCAAGGAGAAACGTAGGTTACTATTTTTCCGCCTGCAGCTTGAGTGGCTTGCTTAATCATTGGGATTCGGAATTGTTTGTCGTGGTCAATAGAAAATGTTTTCAAATCCTTATCGCCTTCTTCGATATAAGTATAGCTTCCACTGCTAAAATCAGAGCTATGAATTGTTGTTCTTAGCAATGAATAGCCTATGCCTTTTTGTGTATCGTAGTAAGCAGTTAAAAATTCTTGTTGTTTTTCTTTTGACAACTTGGCAAACACTTCGGCACTAGCATCCGTTATGGCACCACCAATTCCAATCAAGGATTGGAATTTTCTTTGGGGCTCAACAAAAATAGATATTTCTGTTTCTAGCGGTTGCGCTGCTTTTGCAAAAACCAAATGAGCTGTCGGGCTTAATCGCAAGTCGGTATTGGCTACTGTGGTGTAAACGGTTACTTTTTTTCCAGCTGTTGTAAACGCTTGTTTTCCTTTGCTTTCCTTTTGTTGTGCAAAAAGGGTTCCCATAAGAAGCAAACAGAATAGAGATATAGCCGATTTTTTCATTTTATTCAATTTTATTTTAAATGACTGATAATTAATTATGTAAGTTACGTACTTTTTTAAAAAATAGCCCATAATCAAGATGAGAATGGGCTATTAACAACAAAACTCAAAACTTAACTCAACTAACTTAAACAATCTTATTTTCCTCTAAACTCCACTTTGGAAATGGTAATTCCACTTGGAGTAAATGTGTTTCCGCCGCAGCGAATCACTAGATATATTTTTCCGGTTTGACTAAATTTTACAGTGTTCGAAATAACTCCAGCGGCATTTTTTACACAGCCCACAACTGATAGTTTCCCAGAGAAAGCGGCTTTTGCACAACCGTCCCAAGTACTTAATCCCATCACTTTGTTGTCTTTGTATTCTACACCTGAAGCTGGTACTGTAGTTCCAGCATACACTTCGAACCAAGTTTCGTTCGAACCATTGTTTGAAGAAACTAGCATATCTATGGTGTATTCTTTATCTTTTACCACATCGATAGCTTGATAAATGGCTTCTTGAGCCCAACCACCATTAGAGTTGATGGTAGCGCTTCCGGGTTTGAAGTTCCATTTGGCAGCGCCAGAAGGACTCAAATTAGAACTGCTCCATTGTGCGTGATCGGCAGCAGTGGCGAAATTGCCCCCTTTTACCAAATTCCCTTTTAGTGGGTCTGAAGTGGTTACTACAATTTCTTTGGTCATGGCATTTTCGGCTCCACCTCTTCCTACAGCAATATGTGTGATCTTGTAGGTTCCTGCATCTGGAAGCGAAATTTTCTCAGTCATTTTTCCAGAATACACTCCATCGCCAATATTCCATTTTGAGGCGATAACATTTTGGGTTTGTGCTTCTAGCTTATAAGTATTGACTGCACCCTCTACTGGTGTAATGGTAAATGAAGCGTCTACATTAGCATCGGTCAATCCGTTTCCATCAATTGCGTCATCAGGTTGACAGCTTAGCAAAGTACTTACTGATGCAAAAGCAAAGAATAAGTAAATGGCTCTTTTTGAAATTATATTTACAAACATATTTTTTGATTTACGATTAATAATTTGGATTTTGAACCAGTTTGGTGTTCTCTAATTCCTTCAACGGAATAGGCCAGATTTCGTTTTTACCAGCAACAAAACCTCTACTTGCTAAAACAGCTGCTGCTCTTCCTGTACGAACTAAGTCGAACCAACGGTGCCCTTCGCAAGCCAATTCTAATCTTCTTTCAGCCATAATTGCATTTATTGAAACTGGGACAGATTGTAAACCAACTCTAGCACGAACGGCATCAAGAAGCGCTTGAGCTCTAGTTCCTGTTCCGCCCAAAGCTTCAGCTTCCATCAAGTAAGTGTCAGCCAAACGCATTACATAAACGTTTTGTTTGTAGTTCAAAACTGCATCCCCACCACCAGTAGTTACATCGGCAGTAGTAGGCATGAACTTTTTGATAAAGTACCCTGTGTCTTTATATCCTGGAGAATAGTCGGCAAGACCTTGAGCTTTCAAATCTTTCATATCAACAATGGTTGCACTAAAACGAGGGTCGTTTTTTAAGGCATTATACAAATCAACAGTGATTGGATTGAAACTCCAACCCGCAGCATAATCGGGTGCTGTAGAGTTAGCTGGTCTAGAATATCCTCTAGGTCCAACCATTACGTTAATAGAATTTCCTTCATCAGAACCTGAGCCCCAGTTACCCCAACCAGAATTACTTTTGTTGGTATGAGACACTTCGATAATTGCCTCTGAATTGAATTTGTTACTAATTACCCATAAATCAGAATATTTAGTCAATAATTTATACCCAAAAGGACTTGTTCCTCCAGGTGTTCCATTTACTTCAGCCAATTCAGCAGCCGCCAAAGCATTTTTGCCTTGGTACAAATACACTTTTCCAAGTAATGCTTTAATAGCACCTTTAGTAAAACGTCCAGATTCTGTAGTAGGGTTAATAATGGTATTAGGCAAATTAGGAATGGCTTCTTTCAAATCTTTTTCGATTTGTGCGTACACATCTTCAGGTTTTGCTTGTACTACGTTATAAACTTCACTGGTAGGGATTGGGGCCGTAATCAATGGAATGTTTTTGAATAAACGCACTAACTCAAAATAGTAGTAGGCACGCAAGGCTTTCGTTTCAGCAGTAAATCTTGCTTTTTGAGCATCGGGCATAGGAACATTTGGCAATTTTATTAATAACGTATTGGCTCTAAATATTCCTTGATAAAAATTATTCCAAAAACTTCCTGGAATGGTTACTTGACTAATAGAATAATCTGAAAAAGATTGCATACCGTTTCCGTCCGTAGCTCCACCTCCACCAGCATAATGATCATCAGAACCTGCATTCATCATACATACCATATTTTCAAAACCTCCAGATTGTTTGCCTAGTACATCATAAACAGCTACAAGTCCAGAATAGGCTTCGGCTTCGTTTACATAATAGTTTTCTTCTAAAGCAGTTCCTTTTGGTTCTACTTCTAAAAACTCATCACTACATGACGCGGCCACAAATAGTAGGGCAAACGCATGGATAGTATATTTTAAATTTCTTAGTTTCATGATTTTACGTTTTATTAAAATTGTAAATTAACTCCCAACATAAATGTTTTGGCCTGAGGATAAAAACCTCTGTCAATTCCCATTACACCACCACCAATCTCAGGATCGTATCCAGAATATTTAGTAAAAGTGAATAAGTTTTCACCTGTCAAATACACTCTAGCTTTAGCAATGCTAACTTTTTCGAGTATGTTGCTTGGTAAAGAATACCCAAATTGTATGGTTTTGAATCGAAAATAATCACCATCTTCTAAATAAAAATCAGAAGGATTATTGAAGTTTTTATTCGTATCGTTTGTTGTTAATCTTGGGAAAGTATTTGATGAACCTTCTCCTGTCCAACGCCCCAAAGCTTCGGTTTGATAATTGGCATTAGCAATATCTAATCTGCGCAATCCTTGGAAAATTTGATTTCCAGCTACACCTTGTCCAAAAACTAATAAGTCGAAGTTTTTGTATTCTAAATTAAGGGTAAAACCAAAAGTAAAATCTGGTAATGGATTTCCAATGAAAGTTCGGTCATCAGCAGTGATTGTTCCATCACCGTTAACATCTTTCCAACGAAAATCTCCTGGAACTGCTCCTGGTTGAATTAATTGTCCTGAACTGTTGGTATAGGCATTAACTTCGGCTTGATTTTGAAAAATACCATCCGTTTGGAATCCAAAGAATGAATTTACAGCTTGGCCTACTTGTGTTCTTGTGATAGGATAAGTGCTAGATTGGAACCCTACTCCACCTGATAAGAAATTAATTCCGTTTCCTAAATAAGTCACTTCATTTTTCACATATGATACATTGGCGTTTGCAGAAATAGATAACTCACCTATTTGTTTTTTGTAACCTAACTCTACATCAAAACCTTTGTTGGTCATATCAGCCACGTTACCTACTGGACTTCCAGTTGATCCTACATAACCTGGAAGGGTCACGTCTTGAAGAATTCCTGTTGTCTTTTTAGTATACAAATCAAATCCTAAATTGAAATCATTAAACAAACGCGTTTCAAAACCAACGTTCAACTGACTTGTTTCTTCCCATTTCAAATCTGGATTAGAAGGTGCGTTTGGACTATTACCTACAGTTACTGAACCAGCATTTCCGAAGGTGTAATTTCTTCCTCCGCCAATAGTGGCTAAATATCTAAAATCGCCAATTGCATCATTACCTGTAACACCATAACCCCCTCTAAACTTAAGTAAGTTCACGATGTCATTTTCTTTCCAGAACTCTTCTTTAGAGACTACCCATCCTAATGAAAATGAAGGGAAAGTTCCATATTTGTTATTAGATCCAAAACGTGATGATCCGTCTCTTCTAATAATACCCGTTACCAAGTATTTTTCGTTGTAATCATAATTCAATCTAGAAAAAATAGATGTCACCACATGATTATTGCCAGTGTAAGCATAAGCATCAATCTGATCTTGTGGTATACTAAAATTGAAAGAAGCATCTTTGTAACTAGTTACCGGAATGTTGAAATATGTTACACCATGTCCGCTGGTAATGTTATCCACATACGCACCTTGTCCCAACAAAACGCTAAAACTGTGTTTGTTAATTTTAGTACTGTAAGAAGCGGTGTTTTCGATATTCCATCCAAAACCCTTATTGGTACTTCTGAAAATATTGTTTTTCAAATTGATAGTTGATGAATTCAAATAAGAAACCGGTGTAAAACTCTCATCACCCCAATAAGCCAATTTACCTCCAAGTGTACTTCTTACTTTTAAACCTTTGATAGGCTCAATTTCAAGATAAGCGTTCCCAACAAAATTATCTGACCAACTATAATTGCCTAATCTAGTTTGAATATAAGCCAATGGATTGGTCATTTCTTGTCCAACATAATTTGAAATGCCATAAGGATTTCCATTTTTGTCTCTAAAGATTCCATTATTAGTATAAGGTGCAGCACCTGCAACAAGAGGATCTGTAACCACTAAGGGAGTAATTGGATCTAAATTGATAGCTGAACTTAAAGGCCCTCCAAATTCGCTATTGGTGTTTCCAATCCCAACATTTTTCTCTCTTGAATAGCCTAAAGTTTGTCCAAAAGTGATGCCTTTTGCAATTTTGTGGGTAGAGTTCAAACGAATGTTTTTACGGATATAATTTGAGATATCTGTGGCTACAATTCCTTCTTGATCTAATAGACCGAACGAAACAAAATAAGTCGACACATCATTACCTCCTGTTAAGCTAATTTCATGACCCACTCTTTGAGCATTATCATTAAAGATTGCATCTTGCCAATCGGTTCCTTTTCCTAGTGCATTAGGATTAGGGAACAAAATAGACTGATTCGCTGCTGCATGTGCTTCGTTATTCAATGTAGCATATTGTGTAGCATTTAATAAGCCTAATTTTCTAGCTGGTGACGAAACTCCCGTATAACCTGTGTAGCTCACACTCATTTTGCCTGATTTTCCTTTTTTGGTAGTCACCAAAATTACCCCAGTTGCAGCTCTAGCTCCATAAATTGCCTGAGAAGCAGCATCTTTTAGCACCTCTATAGATGCGATATCAGATTGATTCAAATAACCAATTCCTCCTGCATCGACCACTACTCCATCAACAACCCAAAGCGGTTCGTTGTTTCCAAAAGTGGTAATACCCCTAACTCGAATAGTAGCTGATGAACCGGGTTGTCCAGAATTGGCCGCAATAGTCAAACCTGAACTTCTTCCTTGCAAAGCTTGCTCCACACGAGTTAATGGCAAACTCTCCAAATCTTTAGCTTTGATACTTGAGATAGCTCCAGTAACAACACTTTTCTTTTGTGTTCCATACCCCACAACAACTACTTCATGTAGATCCTGTGATTGTGTTTTTAATTTAAAATCAATTTCGGTTCTACCGTTAATCAATTCTTGAATTGTGTTGTAACCAATAAAACTAACAACTAGCGTACCGTTCGATGGAGCTTTAACTGTAAAGCTACCATCATAATCTGTAGTAGTTGCCACTTTTGATCCCTTTACAGCAACAGTTGCTCCAGGAACCAAAAGCCCATTTTCGTCTACTACTTTTCCTTTTACTATGGCATCTTGAGCAAAGCCGAATAAGGAAAACAAGAGTGACGAAAAACAAAAAATAAGTGTTTTTGTAAATTTCATTTTTCTAAAAATTTTGGTTAATTAATTTGTATTTTCTCGCAATACTACAGGTTATTTCTTTAAATTCATATTTAAAAATCCATACAAAAACACATCAATGAGTAAAAATAAACTTTACAAAAACTTATCAAAAAAAATACAAAATATTCATTTTCAGTATTTTAAATTGCAATTAGTATTGTTTTAAAAAATTACAAAAACTAAAAGAAACACTACATTTGTGTAAACAAGAATGTTTTTGAGGCTTTAACAAAATTTAAACAATAAAAGCCTTTATTTTAAGACATTTTTCAAACAAAAAGAAAACGTTTTCGTTTAATTATCAAATTTTCAGTCCCTTTGTTTTATGATGAACAACTTCCAAAAAAAAACCTATTCATTTGTTCTTCTCTTCTTCATTTCAATGCTTTTTGCTCAAGTAAAAAATATAGGGCTTCCTGATATTAAAAATTACACCCGAGCCGACTACAAAGGGGGCACTCAAAATTGGAACATCGATCAAGATAAAAATGGAAATCTTTATTTTGCCAACAACAATGGCTTATTTCAATTTGATGGAACGACTTGGCGCAACTATAAAATGAGCAATGCAGATGCCATTCGCTGTTTAAAAATAGATCCCAGTGGAAAAATTTATGTTGGAGGATATAACGAATTTGGTTATTTTGAACCCAATGAAAAAGGAAAATTAGTCTATCGTTCCCTAACCTATTTAGTGCCCAAAACAAAAATCAAAACCATTGATTTTGTTTGGAAAATACATTTGTTTAACAAAGGTGTCGTTTTTCAAGGCTTTTCTAAAGCTTTTTATTTAAAAAATAATACCGTTCAAACAATAAATGCCCCCAAACGTTTCCAATTCTCATTTTTAGTCAACGGAAGATTGTACCTACAAGATATCGCCAATGGCTTATTGGAATACAAAAACAATACGCTCTATACTTTACCTGGAACCAAACAACTTAATACAACCGAAGTTTGGAGCATTATTCCTTTGCCAAATCAAAAACTTCTAATTTGCACCTTGAATAAAGGTTTGTTTACCTATTCCAATGGCTTATTACAACCTTGGAATACCGAAACCAATGCTTTTGTCAAAAAAAATAGCTCTTTAGGGGGAATTGCGATTAAAAACAAATTCATAGTAATTAACACGGTTTTAAATGGAATAATCGTTTGCGACACCAATGGAAAAATCATTCAACATATCAACCATAAGAAAGGATTACAAAACAACACCGTTTTAACCTCCTTTATAGACAACAAAAACAATATTTGGCTAGGACTAGACAACGGAATTGCTTTTGTTAACGAGAACTCACCATTTACTTATTTTGGATTTAGTTATGACATCAGTACGGTGTATGCTTCTATCGTTTATAATCAAAATCTCTATGTTGCTACGAATAGAGGTGTCTTTTATCACAGTTGGAATCAAAACTTCAAAGAAGATGTCTTCAAATTAGTAGAAGGAACAACGGGACAGTCTTGGAACATTCAAGTCATAGATAATCAATTATTATGCGGAAACAATAATGGTGCTATGGTAATTCAAGGAGATCGCGTGCACCAAATTTTGGATACTAAAGGATATTTTGGTTTCAAAAAAATCCCAGGAAAAGGCAATTTTATGATTGGATCTAATTATAATGGCTTTGCTTTGTTTGAAAAAAAAGGAAGTAATTGGATGTATCGCCATCAAATATCGGGCTTTGATCATTCATCGATCTTTTTTGAAATAGACCCAGAAACAATATGGCTAAAAAAGGATGGCCTTTTGTATCAAATGACTTTATCACAAGACTTAAAAAGCTATGCGAAAATTAAAATTCATAAGGTAATTATGCAACGATATTCAGGAATTGGAAGTATTCAGCGAATAAACAACAAAGTTTATTTTCAAACCAAAAATCATTTCTTTAAATATTCAAACGAGCAGGAACAGTTTTATGAAGACAAAACCTTAAGCAAGCTTTTTCAAAAAATCCCCTTGGTGAATTTAGTTTATGAAGATCAATTAGGTAACATTTGGTACACTTACGGACAAGGTTTGGGCATGTTACAAAAACAGAACAATCGCTATCACAATTGTGTAGCACCATTCTCTAATCTTACTGGCGAGCTCGTGAGCGACTATCTTTCTATCAATGCAATTGATAAAAAAAATGTTTTCATCGGATTAACCGATGGATTAGCACATTACAACCCCGAACAGGCGAATAGTTTTGTAACAATCCCAAAAGCTTTTATTAGAAATTTTTCCTTCCAAAAAGACACATTGCTTTTAGGAAACGGACAAGAAACTACCACAAAATACACACTCCCCTATTCCTCAAATCATGTGCAATTCTCCTTTTCGTCACCTACGTATGAAAACTTAGACAATGTAGAATTCTCCTATCAACTTGATGGTTTTGACGAAAAATGGAGTCCTTGGTCTAGAATGTTTACCAAAGAATACACCAATTTAAGTGAAGGAAGTTATGTGATGAAAGTAAAAGTCAGAAACAGTTATGGCGTGCAATCAAAAGAAGCCACGATAAGGTTTATCGTGATGCCGCCTTGGTACCGTCACTTTTTTGCTTACCTGCTATATTTAATTGCAGCAATTGCAGCGATACTTTACGTTCAAAAAACCGTAAAAGCAAAAATCAGAAAAAATAAATATTACGAGACCATTGAACAGAGACGATTGTATTTAGAAAAAGAATCAAAAATTCGACAAGAACAATATTTATTAGAGAAAGAAATAGAAAAATTAAAAAATGACCAACTAAAAATAAAAATCTTAGCCAAAGACAAAGAGCTGGTTAACAACTCGCTCCAAGTAGTAAAAAAGAACAAAACACTCAATGGTATAATCCATAAACTAAAAGAAATCAATCATGATAACTTGGATGACACCTTGAAAACACAATTTACCAAACTCCAAAAGAGTATCGTAAAAGAGGTACATTCGGATAAAAGCTGGAAGGATTTAGAAAAACATATCAAAAATGTACATTTTGATTTCTTAAAGAGATTAAAAGATCAATATCCAACAATCACTCCAAGAGAATTAGATTTAGCCACTTATCTCTTAATGAATATGTCTACCAAAGAAATAGCAGAAATCATGAACATATCTAACGGTGGCGTAGAATTAGCGAGATACCGACTACGCAAAAAACTAGAATTGAACAAAAAAGAAAATCTAATTGGCTTTCTAATGAAAATTTAACCCCACAAAAAACGCAACTTTTTACAGTTGCGTTTTTGTTATAAAAAATGTAAAGTTCGTTCTAAAGCCATGCCTCTAGAGCCTTTTATCAATAAGGTAGCATCGAAAAAAGGATGATGAATCAAATAATCCGAAAATGCATCAAATGTTGCATAAAAATGAAAATTATCCTGGACAACCGCACAATCAAAAAAAGCATTTCCAATAAAAAAACAACGTACGTCAGGAACTCCAGATAGACGTTGAACCAACTGTTGGTGTTCGAACAAACTTTCTTCTCCTAGTTCAAACATATCCCCTAAAACCATTATTTTGTTAGGTTTTTCCAATTGAATAAAGTTATCAATAGCAACAGCCATACTACTCGGATTCGCGTTATAAGCATCTAATACTATAGAATTAGAACCTTTGACAACCATTTGCGAGCGATTGTTCTCAGGAATATATTGTTCTAAAGCCTCTTTAATCAATGCAAAAGGTACTTTAAAAAAAGTTCCAATAGCGAGTGCCGCGTTGATGTTATTGGCATTATACAAACCTATCAAATGAGTAACAATTGAAAGACCTTGATAAGTAATAGCTACAAAAGGATTTGCTTCAACAGAAGTAATATTACTATCAGCTTCTGACTTGTTCACTCCAAAAGTATAAGAAGAAAGCTCTTTTGATTTTTCTACTTGGATGGGATCCTCAAGATTTATAAAAGTGGTTTTATTTCCAAGAGACAAATAAGTATACATCTCACTCTTTCCTTTTATTACTCCTTCAACGCCGCCAAAACCTTCTAAATGAGCCTTCCCAAAATTAGTAATGTAACCATAATCAGGAGTGGCTAGTTGACAAAGAAATTCGATTTCTTTTTGGTGATTTGCTCCCATTTCAACTACTCCTATTTCTGTTTCTTTAGTAAACGAAAGTAAAGTCAAAGGCACGCCAATATGATTGTTTAAATTACCAACTGTTGCCTTTGTATTGAATTTTTTGGAAAGAACGGCGTGAATTAGTTCTTTGGTAGTTGTTTTGCCATTGCTCCCTGTCAAAGCAATAATAGGAATTTTGAGATAATTTCTATGATATTGCGCCAATTGTTGTAGTGCCGACAAACTATCTTTTACCAAAATCGTTCTCTCATCAATGTAATAATCAGAATTGTCAATTATAACGTATTTAGCTCCTTTAGAGAGAGCCTCCTCTGCAAATGTATTGGCATCAAAATTTTCGCCTTTAATAGCTACAAATAATGAGTTAGGTAAAATTTTACGTGTGTCAATAGAAACAGAATCACATTGTAAAAATAGGTTATGAATGCTAGCTATATCCATAATAAATAGAATTAAAACAATAAAAGCCCTAATCAAAGGGCTTTTATTATAAGTATACTAAAGTAAATTAATTTCTTGGTGATTTTCTTTTTTGTGCTTTTGGTCCAACACTAGACATTGCACATCTAAAACCAATATAATCTGTTGCCATATCTTGTGGCAAATATCTTCTTTGAGCTGGATCTAACCAATACGCTCTATCTCTCCAAGATCCTCCTTTGAAAACACGAACTTCATCATTAATCAAAGTTGTTCTTTTACTTGAAGAATCATATTTTCTAGACATTTTCCCTAAACTATCTACAGCTACATTGTGCTTAGGTGAGTTGTACATTTTGTGCGCATCTTTATCTTTCTTAGTTTCGTCACCTGAGTTACCAAAATCATAAAAACGAGTAGATTGTTTGTCACCGTCTCTGTAGTTGATGTTATTACTCTTATCAAAGTTTTGTCTTAAATAAGTTTCATTTTCATCAACAGGTACCTGTGCAATTTGGCCTGGATAAGCTCTTGCAACAATTTTACCATTACTTAACGTATCGTATTCAATAGTTTTAGTGGTAACAATCTCAATTTTACCATCTTTACCAATTTTGTTTTTGGTATACAAATTTCCTCTAAAATAGTTGAAGTCATTCCATTCGTTATCAATAATAGGGCGATACACATCAGCAACCCATTCAGCAACGTTTCCTGCCATATCATATAAACCAAAATCATTGGCTGGATATTTTTTTACTTGATTAGTAATGTCAGCTCCGTCATCAGACCAACCTGCTATTCCACCATAATCACCATTTCCTTGTTTGAAATTGGCTAATTGATCACCTCTACCAACACGTTTACCAGAACGAGTATAACTACCAGACCAAGGGTATTTCTTTTGACCTTTATAAATATTGTATTCTCTTTGTCCTACATCGGCAGCAGCAGCATACTCCCATTCCGCTTCGGTAGGCAAACGGTACTCAGGCAATAAAATACCCGAAGAACGTTGTGCATAAACATTTTTTTGCTCTGCCACTTTACCGTCTTTTCCAGCTTTGGCTGGTTTTCTTTTGGATCTTTCTTTAAGAACAATTTCTTCATTTCCTCCATAAACTGAAGTTGGTGAAGCTAAATACGTCTCAGAACTGAATGTATTTTCAGCAGAAACATCATTTGTTTTAGCATTTTTCTTTAAAAATCCAGCTTTTTCAAGCATACTTTCGTTAACACGTTCTGTTCTCCATTTTGCGAACTCATTGGCTTGAATCCAATTTACGCCTACAACAGGATATTCAGCATAAGAAGGATGTCTCAAATAATTATTAGTCATCGTTTCATTATATCCTAATCGATTTCTCCAAACTAAAGTATCAGGAGAAGCTCCTTCGTAAATGTTTTTGTAATTTTCTTCTGTTGGTGGAAAAACTTTTTTCAACCATTCTAGATACTCTAAGTACATAGAATTAGTCACCTCGGTTTCATCCATATAAAAGGATTGAACGTGTTGTTGCGTTGGAGAGTTGTTCCAATCATGCATTACATCATCTTGGACTCTACCCATAGTAAAAGTTCCTCCTTCTACGAAAACCAAACCAGGGCCAGCTTGATTTTTATTTTTTGCAGCAACATTTTTCTGACGATCTAAGTTCCATCCAGTTGCTCTTGAAGCATTACTAGAGCTAGACTTCTTACTACAACTAGCTAATCCTGCAATCAATAAAATTGAAACAATCAATTTTAAGTTCAAAATTTTCTTTACTTTCATACTATTAATAGGTCATAATTTGGTGGCGCAATATAACAATTAACCTTTTACCTACAACACCAAAATTTAATAATTTTAAAGGGGCTAAATTAATTTTATCCGACCCCTGTATACCAACGCAAAAATATATTTTTTATTGTTAAAACCTAAAGTAATTAAATTATTTTTACCCATTAAAATATGTACTAAATTAAGTTCGATACAAACCCAATGAAAAAAAAAATAGTTACTTGGCTGTTACTACTATCGCCTTTTTTGGTCTTAGCGCAGCATAATGGCACCATTGTAATTAATTGGAATCCAACAAAACCAATGAATATGGGAGAGTATAGCGTTCGTATACCTTCATTCAATAGCACAAATTTTCAGTATGACCCTATAAATAAAGTCGTTCTTTTTAGTACATTAATCAATGGTTATTTAGCCAATGACAAGATTAGCTTAACGAATATTACTTATGAAAATATAAACAATAAAGAGCTTGGTGATTTATCTGCATCAAACATTCCGACAACTCCAAATGAAACTATCCATTTAAGCACATCAAGAGACTTAACCGTTACATTTTTAACCCTTTCTCCAATTATAAAAGATGGCTTTGGCTTTAAAAAAATAACTTCATTTTCATATTCAATCCCATCAAACTCGAATCGAACAACCAATCAAAACAAGACTACGATAGTCAAATCCTTAAGCAATTCAGTCTTAGCTTCTGGCAATTGGTATCAATTTCAAATACAAAAATCGGGAGTTTACAAAATATCTAGAAGTTTTTTACAACAATTAGGACTACCCGCAAATTCATTAAACCCAAGAAACATTAAAATATTTGGCAATGGCGGAAAAATGATACCGCTAACCAACACTAATTCATATCCACTAGACCTTGAAGAAACACCTATCCAAATAATTGGTGAAAACGATGGAACCTTTAACAATGAGGATTACATCCTTTTTTATGGAGAAGGCACTGACACTTGGAATACCGAAAGTAAAACTTTTAACAACCTATACGAAGATCAATCCTATTATTACATCACCACTGATGGAGGCGCAGGAAAAAGAATTCAAACTGCTAACCAACCTTCAGGCAGTCCAACCCTAAACTTATCAACTTTTGACGATACTCAATTTCATGAATTGGACCAAATCAATATCGGGCAATTAGGACGCCAATGGTTTGGAGAAAAATTTGACATCAACAACGAACAAGAATTTGATTTTGAATTTCCTAATATTGATGCAACAATACCTGTAAAAATCAGTACCGAAACCGCTTCTGCTGCCTTTACCGCAAGTTCATTCATTGTTTCGGCAAACAATTCACCTATCGGAACCATAAACTTTCCTCCGCTTAGCAATAATTCTGGAATCTCTTTTTACACGGGCAATCTTTCCAACACCGCTTCATTCATTGGCTTAGAAAAAAATAAAATAAAATACACTTACAACAACGGAGGCGTTCCAAATGCCATTGGCTATTTAGATTATATAAAAGTGATTGCCAAAAGAAAACTAGTTGGTTATGGCAAACAATTTCATTTTCAATATGACGCTGCTTTTTCAACGAATGGCATTGTAGAATACTCAATAGCTAATGCGACAACAATAACTCAAGTATGGGATGTCACGCAACTCAATGCTATTCAGAAAATTGAAAATAGCAACCAACCAAAATTTAGTTTTAAAGCCAATTTGGGTGAAATCAAAAAATATATCGCTCTAGATGCTAATGATTTTCTGACTCCAACAGTTTCTAAAAAAGCAAAAGTCGCTAACCAAAATATAAAAGGAACCATTTTCAAAAACAATCAAGGACAATTTGAAGACATTGACTATGTAATTATTGCTCCTAGTTTTTTGAGTAATCAAGCCGAAAAACTGGCTACTTTCCACAGAAATTATTCCAATTTGAATGTAAAAGTGATTCCTATCGAATTAATTTATCACGAATTTGCCTCCGGAAAACAAGATATTGGAGCCATCCGAAATTGCATCAAGTACATTTACGACAATGCTTCTGCTCCAGAAAAAAGAGTAAAATATGTCAACCTTTTTGGAGATGCTTCCTACGATTACAAAAACAGAATCAACAATAATAGCAATATCGTTCCTATTTATCACTCCTTAAGAAGTAATACTACCGGAGAATCTTCTTTTGCCTCAGATGATTTTTTTGGATTAATGGATCCTAATGAAGGTAATATCGCCAATACCTTTGGGGGCGTTGATATCGCTGTAGGCCGAATGATTGTGAACGATACCAAACAAGCGGAGGAAATGGTTCAAAAAGTAATTGACTACCACGATTCAAAATCTTTCGGCAACTGGAGAAACAACTTTGTGCTTGTTGCAGATGACTCAGATGTTACCTCAGACGCGTCATTACAGGAAAAACAAAACAATTTAGGGGATTTAATCTCAAACGAAAAACCATTCCTTAATGTGTCCAAAATTTTACTTGACTCCTATATACAAGAAGCATCGGCTGGAGGATTTCGTTATCCAAAAGCTAGAACTGATTTATTTAATGCTTTCGAAAAAGGCGCTTTGGTTTTCAATTACTTAGGGCATGGTGGCGAAGACGGACTAGCTGTTGAACGTATTTGGGAAAAATCAGATAGCCAAAACTTAAACAATCCATTCAAATATCCACTTTTTGTAACCATTACTTGTGAGTTTTCCAGATTCGACAACCCATTGCGTCCTACAGCAGGCGAATACACGTATTGGAATCCAAAAGGAGGCGCTATAGCCATGATAACTACAATTCGTTCTATAGGACAATTTAGTGCCGAGAATTTCAATCCATTATTAACCAAAAATTTATTATCATTTGGCACTAACACCTACGTTTCGATGGCAGAAGCATTACGAATTTCAAAAAACACAAATCCCAATTCCTCTACAAACGTTGTAATTTTTATTGGTGACCCTGCATTACAACTCGCCATTGCCAAACCCAAAATCAACCTAACCAAAGTGAATGATGTTTCGATTTCACAACCAATTGATGATTTTAAGTCACTAGCAAAAATCAAGCTCTCTGGTGAAGTAACAGATGAAAACAACAATTTATTACCTAACTACAATGGAACAATAGCAACTCTAATTACTGACAAATCAGTTACCAGAAATACGATTAACAATGACGGAAACAGTCCCAGCATTTCGTTTAAAGTTTTAGGAGAAACCATCTTTAGAGGAAACGCTACCGTAAAAAATGGTCAGTTTGAATTTAGTTTTGTGGTACCAAGAGACATTCGTATTCCTATTGGAAATGGAAGAATTAGTTTTTATGCAAAAAAAGACAATGCTCTTGAAAATCAAACCGGACAAAACACATCTATTAAAATAGGAGGAATTAATGAAAATGCAATTGCAGACAATATTAGTCCGAAAGTGAAGTTATATATGAACGATGAAAATTTTGTCTCAGGCGGAACAACCAATCAGTCTCCTATATTAATAGCAAAATTAGAAGACGAAAACGGAATTAATACCGCCAGCGGAATTGGACATGATATTGTTGCTATTTTAGACGGAGACGAAAGCAATCCATTTATCTTAAATGATTATTATGAAACCCAACTAGATGATTTCACCTCCGGAACTATTAAATTCCCTTTTAGAAATCTCTCAATAGGCCTTCATACGATAACCATTAAAGCTTGGGATGTTTATAATAACCCCGTAATTAGTGAAATACAGTTTTTGGTAGTAGGAAATGAATCCATAACGCTAACAAACGTTTTGAATTATCCTAACCCATTTGTAAACTATACCGAATTTTGGTTCACTCACAACAGACCGTTTGAACCCTTAGAAGTACAAGTGCAAGTCATGACAATTACAGGAAAATTGGTTTGGACTAAAAACCAAATCATAACTACAGAAGGTTTTTTGTCGAGAGAAATTAAATGGGATGGAAGAGATGATTTTGGTGACCGACTAGGAAAAGGGGTGTACGTCTACCGATTAACTGTCAAATCATCTTTAAATAATAAAAAAGCTGAAAAAATAGAAAAATTGGTTATCCTTTAATTTAATACTATATTTGTTTAATGATTTTAATAAAATAATGAAGAAATTTATTCTACTTTTTATCGGCTTTGTGACCTCCAATACATTTGCTCAAGAAAGAACGATTACAACAGGAGTTCCTTTTTTACAAATTGCTGCCGATGCAAGAGCAGCTGGCATGGGAGACATTGGAGTGGCGACTTCTCCAGACACCTACTCACAACAATGGAATCCAGCAAAATACGCATTTGCTACAGACAAACAAGGATTTTCTGTAAGTTACACACCCTACCTTACTGATATCGTAAATGATATTTCACTAGGACAGGTAACTTATTACAACCGCTTCAATGAAAGAAGTGCATTTGCAGGGAGTATCAGGTACTTTGGTCTTGGAGAAATCGAACTACGAGAAAATGCCAATGATGTCCCAAGATTAGTTTCCCCTAACGAATTTGCTTTAGATGGATCTTACGCCCTACAATTGAGCGATCATTTCTCAATGGCCGTAGGAGGTAGATATATCCGTTCCAATTTAAAAGTTGCCTCAGACAATGTTGACGCTTCAGCCGCAAGTACATTTAGTGTAGATATTGCTGGATATTATCAATCCGAAGAAATTGCTTATTCCGACTTCAATGGAAGATGGAGAGGTGGATTTAATATTCAAAATTTGGGGCCAAAAATCAGCTATGACAACGATGAGTTCAATAACAATTTCCTACCAGCTAACTTAAAAATTGGAGGTGGTTTCGATTTCATTCTAGATGAATACAACAAAATAGGTGTCAATGTTGAATTTAATAAGTTATTGGTACCTACCCCTCAATATGAAAGTACTGACACTGCAGCTGAGACAGCAAAAAAAACAGACGATTACAGTAAAATAGGATGGGTTTCTGGCTTATTCAAGTCCTTTGGTGATGCGCCTGGAGGCTTTAGCGAAGAACTGCAAGAAGTTACTTACGCATTAGGAGCAGAATACGAATACCAAGATTCTTTCTCTTTACGTACAGGATATTTCCATGAAAGCGACCAAAAAGGAGCAAGAAAGTTCTTCTCTCTAGGAGCAGGCTTCAAATACAACGTGGTTAAAGTAGATGTATCCTATTTGTTTTCAGCTTCAAAAGTTAAAAACCCTTTAGAAAATACGTTACGTTTTTCTTTAACCTTTAATTTTGGTGACAAATACGAAAATTACTAGAACACGCATTGATCCGATAAAAAATCCAAATTTCAAAAGCAGCAGCCTTGAAATTTGGATTTTTTTTCCTTAATAATAAAACAAGATACAGCTAAAACTTCTTGAAGAAGAAAAAATAGCTACTCAATAAAATTCATTATAATGAAAGAAATCTCTATCACTACTTCCTTCAAGCAATTTGACTCTATAACTGAATTACCTATAGAAATTCAAGACTTAATGCAAGAAGCCATCACTATTCGCAAGAATGCCTATGCACCATACTCTAATTTTAGGGTTGGAGCCGCTTTACTATTGGAAAACAACAAAATAGTTTGTGGATCCAATCAAGAAAACGCCGCCTATCCATCTGGTCTTTGTGCAGAACGGGTAGCTATTTTTTATGCGGGAGCGAATTATCCTGGAGTGAGAATAAATAAAATGGCCATTACAGCAGCTTCGGACACCAACCCTACTACTGAACCTATTCCTCCATGCGGCGCTTGCAGACAATCCATAGCCGAATATGAAATCAAACAAGAACAACCTATTGAAATTTATTTCATGGGAGAAACAGGTGTAATCTACCAGTCAGATTCACTTAAAAACCTACTCCCTTTTATGTTTAATAAAAAATTCCTCTAATCAGAATAAAAACTGGTTGTTAAATTTTATTGCTTACTCGGAATGTGTTATTTTTGCATTTCGCAAATTTGTGTTGGATTAGAAGTTTGGTTTTCAAAAACCTCACTTCAATAAAATAAATTTTACACCATTTCGAATAGTATTAACACTTACAAAAGAATTATTTCAGATGAAAGAAGTTACGAAAGAAGTATATTTAAAGTGGTATGAAGACATGCTTCTTTGGAGAAAGTTTGAAGACAAACTAGCTGCTCTATACATACAACAAAAAATAAGAGGTTTTCTTCATTTGTACAATGGTCAAGAAGCCGTTTTAGCTGGAGCTCTCCATGCTATGGATTTGACAAAAGACAAAATGATTACCGCCTATAGAAACCACGTACAACCAATCGGAATGGGTGTAGACCCAAGAAGAGTAATGGCTGAACTAATGGGTAAAGTTACAGGTACTTCAAAAGGTATGGGAGGATCCATGCACATTTTCTCAAAAGAACACCGTTTCTACGGAGGACATGGAATTGTAGGAGGACAAATCCCATTGGGAGCTGGTTTAGCTTTTGGAGACAAATACAACAATACAGGAGGCGTTACTCTTACTTACTTTGGAGACGGTGCTGCCCGCCAAGGTTCACTTCACGAGGCATTCAATATGGCTATGCTTTGGAAATTGCCAGTAGTTTTTATCGTAGAAAACAACGGTTATGCGATGGGAACATCTGTAGAAAGAACGGCCAATCACTCTGACATTTGGAAACTAGGTTTAGGTTACGAAATGCCTTGCGGACCTGTTGACGGAATGAACCCAGTGAAAGTAGCTGAAGCTATGACAGAAGCTATCGAAAGAGCAAGACGTGGTGACGGACCAACATTCTTAGAAATGAAAACATACCGTTACAGAGGACATTCTATGTCTGATGCTCAATTGTATCGTTCTAAAGAAGAAATTGAAGAATACAAAAAAATAGATCCAATTACTCAAGTTTTAGATGTAATTATGGATCAAAAATACGCAACAGAGGAAGAAATCGAAGTGATTGACCAACGTGTAAAAGATTTAGTAGAAGAGTGTGTAAAATTCTCAGAAGAATCTCCATACCCAGAACTACAACAGTTATACGATATGGTATACGAAGAAGAAAACTATCCATTCATCCCTCACAAATTATAATCCATTATGGCAACAATTATTACAATGCCTCGTTTGAGCGACACCATGACGGAAGGAACGGTAGCAACTTGGCTTAAAAAAGTAGGTGACAAAATAAATGAAGGAGATATTCTAGCTGAAATCGAAACCGACAAAGCTACAATGGAATTCGAATCCTTTAATGAAGGAACACTTTTATATATTGGAATACCAGAAGGAGAAACTGCACCTGTAGACTCGTTACTTGCTATTATTGGAACAGAAGGCGAAGATGTAACTGCATTAATTGCTGGAGGAGCTACTCCTCCTGCACCAGCAACAACAGAAGCACCTAAAGAGGCAACTGTTACTCCAGCAACAACTACCACTACAGAACTTCCAAAAGGAGTAATCGTAGTAACTATGCCTCGATTAAGTGATACTATGACCGAAGGTACAGTAGCTACTTGGTTAAAAAAAGTCGGAGATACTATTGCCGAAGGTGATATCCTAGCTGAAATAGAAACAGACAAAGCTACAATGGAGTTTGAGTCTTTCAATGCTGGAACTTTACTTTACATAGGAATTCAAGAAGGAAATACAGCACCTGTTGACAGTCTTTTAGCTATTATTGGACCTGCAGGAACTGATATTACTGGAGTAGCAGCTGGCTTTACTGCTGGCGGAACTACTGCTGCACCTGTAGCAACAGAAACAGCAGCTGCACCAGCAACAACAGAAAAAAGTGTTGAAACCGTTCAAGAGCCAAGTGCAGACGGACAAAGGATATTGGCTTCCCCTTTAGCTAAAAAATTAGCTTCGGAAAAAGGAATACAATTATCACAAGTAAAAGGTAGTGGTGAAAATGGTCGTATCACAAAAAGCGATATCGAAAACTTTACACCACAAGCAAGTGCTACTACTCAAGCAGCTCCGCAACAAGCTCCTGCCGCTAAGACAGAAACTGTAGCAGCTCCAAAACCTTACGTTCCTGCTGGACAAGTAGCAACAGAAGAAATTAAGAATTCGCAAATGCGCAAGATTATTGCAAAACGTTTATCAGAATCTTTGTTCACAGCACCTCATTACAATTTGGTAATTGAAGTAAGTATGGACGAAGCTATGAAGTCAAGAGCCGTAATCAATACTGTGCCAGATACCAAAGTTTCTTTCAACGATATGGTGATTAAAGCAAGTGCTTTGGCATTAAAAAAACATCCAAAAATCAATTCACAGTGGAAAGAGGATGCTATCACTATCAACTATCACGTAAATATTGGTGTAGCAGTAGCTGTTGAAGATGGTTTAGTTGTTCCTGTATTACCATTTACTGACGGTATGAGTTTATCACAAATTGGTGCAAGTGTAAGAGATTTAGCAGGAAGAGCAAAAAATAAAAAATTATTACCTACTGAAATGGAAGGAAGTACTTTTACCATTTCTAACTTAGGTATGTTTGGAATTACTGAATTCAACTCTATCATCAATCAACCAAATTCAGCTATTCTTTCTGTAGGAGCAATCGTTGAAAAACCTGTAGTGAAAAATGGACAAATTGTAGTTGGTAACACTATGATGTTATCGTTAGCATGTGACCATAGAACTATTGATGGAGCGACAGGCGCTCAGTTTTTACAAACATTAAAACAATACATAGAAAACCCAGTAACTATGTTAGCATAACAAAAGTTTTCTTTATCATAAAATCCCGTTTTGAACTTTCAAAACGGGATTTTTTTTACTTATTCTTCGCTTCTATCCACTTGGACATATATTTTGTGCTGGCGAGCGTATGATGTTGCAAAAGAGCACCGTAAAAATTATTCAACCGATGCTCCTCAATGGTAGAAAACAAATACTGCAATCGCTCTACAAAAATACTTTCAAAAAGCCCTTTTTGATATCTTTGATTCAGGATAGCAAACCCATTTTGCTGTGATGTAAGCCAGCTGGATTTATCCTCATACAATTGAACTGATGCATCGACAAAATCCTCTACAGCATCATTAACAAAACCATTCCACGGCAAATCACCCTGCATAGATTCTGCACCAATAGTAGTGGTTACACTAGGCGTACCTGTTTGCATCGCTTCTAATAATTTCCCTTTTATACCCGCTCCAAAACGCAAAGGAGCCAAAACTACTTTTGATTGCTGAACTACTTCCTGAGCGTCTTCCGCACGTCCCAAAATAAAAAAATTCGTTTTAGGATGATGCAATTGTAGCACTTTTCGAGAAGGATATGCTCCGTAAATTTTTAAAGTTGCGTTTGGTAATTTTCGAAGAATTTTAGGCCAAATCGTCTCTTTCAAATATTGAACGCAATTCCAATTAGGCTCATGAAGAAAATTACCAATAAAAACGAAACCATCTCGTTCTTCAAACGGAGGCAATTCATTTACAAAAGAAGCGTCGAATGCATCCGAAAGAATGGGTAAATAAAACAATAAAGAAGCATCTATTTTAAAAACATTCTGCAGAACATCCATTTCAAATTCGGACACCATTAAAGTCAAATCACATCTTAAAATGCTTGCAATCTCTCGCTTTGCTACTTCTTCAACCAATAAATCTTCCAGAGAAAACGGTCTGTTTTGTTTAAAAGCTTTTTGTCTGGCCAATCGTAAACAATGCAAATCTTCAGTATCTAAAATTCTAACCGCATTAGGACAATTTTCAATAACTCGCCACCCAAACTGTTCTTCAATCATAAATCGATCAAACAAAACTACATTGGGCTGCATTGCTTTGACAAACTCATCAAAACTAGAATGATTTAACTCAATAGCAACTTTATGAATACCAAACTCTGATAAATCAACCATAAAATCGCTATCCTGTGCAGCACTGGCAAAAGTAACTTCATATCCTTGCTTTTGAAACAAAGCAACGAGTTCCATCATTCTACTTCCCGCAGCCGAAGAATTAGGCTCAGGCCAAACAAAACCAATTACCAATAGTTTTTTCATGTCAAATTAATTGTGGGTACAAAATAATACTATTTCATTCTGATTCTAGCTTTTTGAAAGAAAAATCAAAACTAAAAAGCTAAATTTGTAGTCAATAAATTGAATAATATCATGTTAGGATTAAAATTAGCTACTGACCCACGATGGGTTACTATCGTAGAATCAAATATTGAAGAGATTCTTACCGATCATGCTTGGTGCGAACAAAAAGCGGCTTCTAATGCCATATATATTATCATTAATAATTCAGAAAAAGAAGAATTAGTGACCGAAATGACCAGAATTGCTCTAGAAGAAATGGAACATTTCCAAATGGTTCATAACATCATTAAAGAAAAAGGATTAACCTTAGGCAGAGAAAGAAAAGACAATTATGTTAATGATTTAGTCAAATTTGCAAAAAAAGACGGTAGCCGTAACGATGCATTGGTAGAAAGATTACTTTTTGCTGCTATGATCGAAGCACGCAGCTGTGAACGCTTTAGAGTACTATCACAAAACATAAAAGACCCAGAACTAGCAAAATTCTATCACGATTTAATGGTAAGTGAAGCAGGGCATTATACAACTTTCTTAAAATTTGCCAGACAATATACAGAAAAAACAGATGTTGATAAACGTTGGCAAGAATGGATAGATTTTGAAAGCTCCATCATTGGAAATTATGGAAAATCAGAAACGGTACACGGATAAATAACACACACTTTACTTAAAATGGCGATAGATAAAAAAAACATCTTCTTAAAATCAGTAAAATATTTAGGAATAGCATTCGGTAGTATTTTGGTTGCACTATTTCTTACACCAATTATTTTTTCTGATACAATAAAAGAAGAAGTAAAAAAATATGCGAATACCAAACTAGAAGGTGAACTTAATTACGGAGACGCTAATCTATCGTTTTTTAAACATTTTCCATCATTGACGTTGACTTTAAACGATGTCAATTTAAATGGTTCCATTCCTTTTGAAAAGGAAAAATTTGTATCTGCCAAAGAAATCGCTTTTGGTATCGATGTAACAAGTTTACTTTTTGGGAAAGCAGTAGACATTGACCAAATTATTGTAACCGAAGGAAACATTAATGTGAAAGTTGACAAGAATGGTCAACCGAATTACAATGTGTACAAAGGAAAAGAACAAACCTCTAAGGAAAAGGACAAGCAAAGCAGTGCATCTTTACAGCTTGAAAAAATTGAAATCATTAATAGCAAAGTAGTCTTCGACGATCAATCTGCAGCAATTCATCTTGATTTTTTTAATTTTAATTATACGGGAAAAGGAGATTTAAGTTCCAACTTATTCGATTTGTATTCTAAAGTTGACATTTCTAAAATGAATTTCATCTACGAAAACGAACCGTATTTGATGAATAAAAAAATAGAAGGTGATTTAATCACGAAGGTCAACATTAACTCTTTGTCTTTTGTTTTTGAGGAAAACAATCTCAACATAAATAAATTGTTAGTGGATTTCAAAGGCAAATTTGATTTCCTAAAAGACGGATACAATATTGATTTTAACATTAAATCAAATGATAGCGAACTTTATGATTTGATTAATGCTTTTCCTCCTAAATTCATCATTTGGTTAGAAAAAACAGAAATTAAAGGAAAAACCGACCTGCTTTTAACCCTAAAAGGAAAATACATTGCTTCTCAAAAAATAGCACCAGACTTACATTTGGATTTAAAAATAAAAGATGGTTTTGTCAATTACAATAAAAGTAAATTTCCTGTCTCTAACCTAAATTTAGATTTTAACGCAAAATTACAATCTCTTGACCCAAAACAATTATTGTTAGATATAAATAGCATTTCTTTAAATATTAAAAAAGAATATGTAAAAGCAAAATGGCACTCGAAAGGGGTTGAAAATATAGACCTAAGTACCGAATTCTACAGCTTCATCGATTTAGAAAAACTAAATAATGCACTAGGGATTCCTAATCTAACCTTAAAAGGAATTTTAAGCGGAAAAGGTAAAATGAACGGAACATACAATGCAAAAAATAATAGTTTCCCAGTAGCAGATATTGCTTTAGACCTTAAAAATGGTTTTATTCAAACGGAATATTATCCCAATCCAATAACCAACATCAATTGTAATGCTACTATAAAAAATCAAAAAGGGTCTTTTGATGATTTAAAAGTACAACTTCAACCAGGAAGTTTTACTTTTGAACAAGAACCCTTTACAGTTGAGGCCAATTTAGAAAATTTTAAAGATTTGACTTACGATATAAAAGCAAAAGGCGTTTTAAATATTAGCAAAATATATAAAGTCTTTTCTCAAAAAGGATTGGATGTTGATGGCTACATTAAAACGGACTTGGCTCTTAAAGGAAAACAAAGTGATGCTGAAAAAGGCAACTATAACAAATTGAATAACCAAGGAACACTCGAAGTTAGAAATATTGCGATAGCATCATCATATCTTCCAAAAAAGCTTTTAATCAAAGAAGGTATTTTCAAATTCAATCAAGACAAAATGTCTTTCAACACTTTTTTGGCTAGTTACAGTCAATCTGATTTTAAATTGAATGGTTATTTAAAAAATGTATTTAACTTTCTAAGCCCAAGAAAAGGAACACTAAAAGGTGCTTTTACTTTGCAATCAAAGTACATTAATGCGGATGAATTTATGAGTTCTGGAGCAACTAACACAGCTACTGCAAACTCAACTAAAGAGAACCCTACTAAGTCAACAACTAGTACTGGAGTCATAATTATACCTAAAAATCTTGATTTGCAATTCAAAGCGATTGCTCAAAAAGTCGATTTTCAAGAATTACATCTTACTAAAGCCAATGGAAATTTGAAAATGAAAAATGGTAAATTATACCTTCAAAATACCAATTTCAACCTTATTGGATGCCAAGTAGGAATGAATGCTCTATACGAAAGCTTAACTGCTAAAAAAGCATTATTTGAGTATCAAATTAAAGCCACAGACTTTGATATTAAAAGAGCCTATAAAGAAGTTAAAATTTTCCGTGAGATGGCAAGTGCCGCAGAAAAAGCAGAAGGAATAGTTTCTTTAGATTACAAACTTAAAGGCCGTTTAAACGCAAAAATGGAGCCTGTATTCCCATCCTTAGTAGGGAACGGAGTTTTATCTGTAAAAGACATTAAACTCTATGGGATGAAGATGTTTAATGTAATTGGAAGCCAAACCAATCACGATAAAATGAAGAATCCTAAACTTTCTAAAGTTGATATTAAAAGTTCGATTAAAAATAACATAATGACCATCGAACGTTTCAAATTCAAATTCGCTGGCTTTAGACCAAGAATAGAAGGAACCACAAGTTTGGATGGTAGACTAAATCTAAAAATGAGATTAGGACTTCCTCCATTGGGAATATTTGGAATACCAATAACCGTTACTGGCAATAAAGATAATCCAAAAATTAAAGTCGGAAGAGAAACCCAAGATTTAGAAGAAACTGAAGATAAGGAAACTGAATAAACAATTAAAAATAAAAGCCAATAGTACTAATACTATTGGCTTTTGTATTTTATGGGATTCTCCAATAAGACATTTACACTTTCCCCTCATTTATAAAATAATCGCAAATTGTATTCATTTGACAAGACTTACAATTCGGAATGGGTCTACAAATTAATCTTCCATGAAAAGAAATAGCCATTCCTATTTCTAACCAAATTGATGAATCTAATTTTGAAAGTAACTGTTGTTCCATTTTATCCGCATCTCTAAAATCAGGAACAATACCCAATCTTGGCGCAACCCTCAAAACATGCAAATCAACCATAATACCATTAGGATTATAGCCTAATTCCTTTAGAATTACATGAGCTGATTTTCTTCCAATTCCTCTATATCTTGTAAAACCCGATAGTGTTGTTGGCAAATTTTTATTATGAAATTCTTTTGCTAAATCAATAATCCAATTTGCTTTATTCTTAAAGTTAGCAATGGAATCCAATAGAGGGAATAAATTAGCTGCAGTAATCGACATTAAAGAGAACCAATCAGGATACTTTTCGAAAAAAGGGATAGCCAATCGATTAACGTTTTCATCAGAATCTTGAGCCGCAAGAATAACCATAACAATAAGTTGATAGCTATTCTTATAATGCAAAGGATGTGGTTTCCCTTTACAACTAAAAACCAATGGTTCTAAAATAATAGACCAATTACGATCGTCAAATAAATCCATAAACACATTCTTTAAGTCAATGATAAAAAACATTAGTAAGATAAATTAAAATCCTTTACATCCTCTATTTATTAATCAATAGCTTACTACTATAAAAAAAGAGCATAAAAAAACCCCTTCATCATAAGATGAAGGGGTTTTTTAAAAGAAAGGCGGCGACATACTCTCCCACAAATTGCAGTACCATCTGCGCAGGCGGGCTTAACTTCTCTGTTCGGAATGGGAAGAGGTGAGCCCCGCCGCAATAACCACCTTAAGGTCGTTTTGCAATGGGTAACCAGTTTCAACTGATTAACATTACATAATATCTTAACATACTGAGATAAAGAATATAAAAAGCTTCGACTTGCCTTGAGCGAAGTCGAAAGGAGAAAGTTTCTTCCCCCCTTTTATCTCCCCCTCCTTAGGAGGGGGTTGGGGGGAGGATTGTACATAAGCTTACGGGTTATTAGTACTACTCGACTATGACATTACTGCCTTTACATCTATAGCCTATCAACGTGGTCATCTCCCACGACCCTTAAAAGAAATCTCATCTTGTGGTGGGTTTCGCGCTTATATGCTTTCAGCGCTTATCCCTTCCAAACGTAGCTACTCTGCGGTGCCCCTGGCGGGACAACAGATACACTAGAGGTTTGTCCAATTCGGTCCTCTCGTACTAGAATCAGATCCACTCAAATTTCTAACGCCCACAGTAGATAGAGACCGAACTGTCTCACGACGTTCTGAACCCAGCTCGCGTGCCACTTTAATGGGCGAACAGCCCAACCCTTGGGACCTTCTCCAGCCCCAGGATGTGACGAGCCGACATCGAGGTGCCAAACCCCCCCGTCGATATGAGCTCTTGGGGGAGATCAGCCTGTTATCCCCGGCGTACCTTTTATCCTTTGAGCGATGGCCCTTCCATGCGGAACCACCGGATCACTATGCTCTACTTTCGTACCTGATCGACCTGTATGTCTCTCAGTCAAGCTCCCTTATGCCATTGCACTCTTCGCACGGTTACCAAGCGTACTGAGGGAACCTTTAGAAGCCTCCGTTACTCTTTTGGAGGCGACCACCCCAGTCAAACTACCCACCAAGCAATGTCCCCCACAACGCGGGGTTAGGCCTCAGATAAACAAAGGGTTGTATTTCAACAATGACTCCACAACGCCTAGCGACGCCACTTCACAGTCTCCAACCTATCCTACACATCATTTATCCAAGGTCAATACTAAGCTATAGTAAAGGTGCACAGGGTCTTTTCGTCCCACTGCGGGTAAACGGCATCTTCACCGTTACTACAATTTCACCGAGCTCATGGCTGAGACAGTGTCCAGATCGTTACACCATTCGTGCAGGTCGGAACTTACCCGACAAGGAATTTCGCTACCTTAGGACCGTTATAGTTACGGCCGCCGTTTACTGGGGCTTCAATTCAATGCTTCTCCGAAGATAACATCTCCTCTTAACCTTCCAGCACCGGGCAGGTGTCAGGCCCTATACTTCATCTTACGATTTTGCAGAGCCCTGTGTTTTTGATAAACAGTCGCCTGGACCTCTTCACTGCGGCCCCGATTACTCGGGGCGACCCTTCTCCCGAAGTTACGGGTCTATTTTGCCTAATTCCTTAGCCATGAATCTCTCGAGCACCTTAGGATTCTCTCCTCGACTACCTGTGTCGGTTTACGGTACGGGTACTAATTACCTGAAGTTTAGAGGTTTTTCTTGGAAGCCCTTAGGCGCACTATCTCTTTGTCCGAAGACTCCGAGTACTATCGTATTTCCCCAAGCCGCGTGGATTTGCCTGCGCAGCTTATAGGTAGGTACTTCAACGAACTATTCCGTCAGTTCGCGGCGCTTTCATCACTCCGTCACCCCATCACAGTAATCAGTAGTACGGGAATATTAACCCGTTGGCCATCGACTGTCCCTTTCGGGTTCGCCTTAGGTCCCGACTAACCCACAGCTGATTAGCATAGCTGTGGAAACCTTAGTCTTTCGGTGTGCGGGTTTCTCGCCCGCATTATCGTTACTTATGCCTACATTTTCTTTTCTAACCAGTCCAGCATGCCTTACGACACACCTTCAACCCTGTTAGAATGCTCCCCTACCACTTGTAATAAATTACAAATCCATAGCTTCGGTAATATGTTTATGCCCGATTATTATCCATGCTCGTCCGCTCGACTAGTGAGCTGTTACGCACTCTTTAAATGAATGGCTGCTTCCAAGCCAACATCCTAGCTGTCTGGGCAGACAAACCTCGTTCTTTCAACTTAACATATATTTGGGGACCTTAGCTGATGGTCTGGGTTCTTTCCCTCTCGGACTTGGACCTTAGCACCCAAGCCCTCACTGCACGGAAACATTATATAGCATTCGGAGTTTGTCAGGAATTGGTAGGCGGTGAAGCCCCCGCATCCAATCAGTAGCTCTACCTCTATATAACTTTGAGCCGTGCGCTGCACCTAAATGCATTTCGGGGAGTACGAGCTATTTCCGAGTTTGATTGGCCTTTCACCCCTACCCACAGGTCATCCGAAGACTTTTCAACGTCAACCGGTTCGGACCTCCACACTGTGTTACCAGCGCTTCATCCTGCCCATGGGTAGATCACACGGTTTCGCGTCTAACACTACTGACTAAAGCGCCCTATTCAGACTCGCTTTCGCTACGGATCCATGCCTTAAGCACTTATCCTTGCCAGCAACGTTAACTCGTAGGCTCATTATGCAAAAGGCACGCCGTCACCCCACTAAAGGGCTCCGACCGCTTGTAAGCGTATGGTTTCAGGATCTATTTCACTCCGTTATTCACGGTTCTTTTCACCTTTCCCTCACGGTACTGGTTCACTATCGGTCTCTCAGGAGTATTTAGCCTTAGCGGATGGTCCCGCCAAATTCAGACAGGGTTTCACGTGCCCCGCCCTACTCAGGATACCACTATCCTTTACATTCATTACTTATACGAGGCTATCACTCTCTATGGCCCTACTTTCCAGTAGATTCTAATTCTTTATGCAAGAAATGTCGTGGTCCTACAACCCCAATCATGCCGTAACATGGTTGGTTTGGGCTAATCCGCGTTCGCTCGCCACTACTTACGGAATCACTTTTGTTTTCTTCTCCTCCGCCTACTTAGATGTTTCAGTTCAGCGGGTTTGCCCACCTATCGGTGTACTATGTCTTCAACATAGTGGGTTGCCCCATTCGGATATCTACGGATCAATTCGTGTGTGCCGATCCCCGTAGCTTTTCGCAGCTTATCACGTCCTTCTTCGCCTCTGAGAGCCTAGGCATCCCCCATACGCCCTTATTTTGCTTATTGTACTTACGCAGTATAAAGATTTAAGTATTAAGTATCAAGATCACTCTTAATACTCGATACTACCCTCTTGATACTATCATGTTCTTTCTACTTTTTATTATTTCTTATCTCAATATGTCAATGAACTTTAATCCCCCTCCAACTCCCCCGAAGGGGGAGAGCCGATTGCTCTGTATTCCTCCCTTTCAGGGAGGCTAGGAGGGGATTTTGTGGAGAATATCGGAGTCGAACCGATGACCTCCTGCGTGCAAGGCAGGCGCTCTAGCCAGCTGAGCTAATCCCCCTTTCTTTTAAAATTCCAAATTTTTAAATTCCAAATTCCAAAAAAATAAGGATTTCAACCTCTAGAATTTCCTAATCAAGTTAAAATAGTAGTCCCGGGCAGACTCGAACTGCCGACCCCTACATTATCAGTGTAGTACTCTAACCAGCTGAGCTACGAGACTCTGTTTTTTACTTAATTCTTTATTCAATTTCTTTAAATTAACAGCAAGAGTAATATAATCGGTGTCATAGCACCCATAAAATCTTCTTCTTTTTCCTTAGCGTGCATATAGCTAACACTAAGGCTCTAGAAAGGAGGTGTTCCAGCCGCACCTTCCGGTACGGCTACCTTGTTACGACTTAGCCCTAGTTACCAGTTTTACCCTAGGCAGCTCCTTGCGGTCACCGACTTCAGGCACCCCCAGCTTCCATGGCTTGACGGGCGGTGTGTACAAGGCCCGGGAACGTATTCACCGGATCATGGCTGATATCCGATTACTAGCGATTCCAGCTTCACGGAGTCGAGTTGCAGACTCCGATCCGAACTGTGACCGGCTTTATAGATTCGCTCCTGGTCACCCAGTGGCTGCTCTCTGTACCGGCCATTGTAGCACGTGTGTAGCCCAAGGCGTAAGGGCCGTGATGATTTGACGTCATCCCCACCTTCCTCACAGTTTGCACTGGCAGTCTCGTTAGAGTTCCCGACATGACTCGATGGCAACTAACAACAGGGGTTGCGCTCGTTATAGGACTTAACCTGACACCTCACGGCACGAGCTGACGACAACCATGCAGCACCTTGTAAATTGTCTTGCGAAAAGTCTGTTTCCAAACCGGTCAATCTACATTTAAGCCTTGGTAAGGTTCCTCGCGTATCATCGAATTAAACCACATGCTCCACCGCTTGTGCGGGCCCCCGTCAATTCCTTTGAGTTTCATTCTTGCGAACGTACTCCCCAGGTGGGATACTTATCACTTTCGCTTAGCCACTGAACTTGCGCCCAACAGCTAGTATCCATCGTTTACGGCGTGGACTACCAGGGTATCTAATCCTGTTCGCTACCCACGCTTTCGTCCATCAGCGTCAATCCATTAGTAGTAACCTGCCTTCGCAATTGGTATTCCATGTAATCTCTAAGCATTTCACCGCTACACTACATATTCTAGTTACTTCCTAATAATTCAAGTCTAGCAGTATCAATGGCCGTTCCACCGTTGAGCGATGGGCTTTCACCACTGACTTACTAAACCGCCTACGGACCCTTTAAACCCAATGATTCCGGATAACGCTTGGATCCTCCGTATTACCGCGGCTGCTGGCACGGAGTTAGCCGATCCTTATTCTTACAGTACCGTCAAGCTCCCTCACGAGGGAGTGTTTCTTCCTGTACAAAAGCAGTTTACAATCCATAGGACCGTCATCCTGCACGCGGCATGGCTGGATCAGGCTTGCGCCCATTGTCCAATATTCCTCACTGCTGCCTCCCGTAGGAGTCTGGTCCGTGTCTCAGTACCAGTGTGGGGGATCTCCCTCTCAGGACCCCTACCCATCGTAGCCTTGGTAAGCCGTTACCTTACCAACTAGCTAATGGGACGCATGCTCATCTTTTGCCGTTGTGACTTTAATAGTGGTCTCATGCGAAACTGCTATACTATGAGGTATTAATCCAAATTTCTCTGGGCTATCCCTCTGCAAAAGGTAGATTGCATACGCGTTACGCACCCGTGCGCCGGTCTCTAGGAAGCAAGCTTCCTATACCCCTCGACTTGCATGTGTTAAGCCTGCCGCTAGCGTTCATCCTGAGCCAGGATCAAACTCTTCATCGTATATTGT